>NZ_WPAG02000002.1:1979480-2639307 GCF_013602415.1 Rhodococcus sp. B50
TGGGTGCCCGCCCACTTCCCCAAGGACGAGTGGGCCCTCGCGCGGTTCGACGGCAGCCCCCAATACGAACATCCCGATCCGCGCCGCGGTGAGCAGCTGGACTGGGGTACCTACGTCTTCGACTACGGCCGGCCGGAGGTTCGCAACTTCCTCGTCGCCAACGCCCTGTACTGGATCGAAGAGTTCCACATCGACGGTCTGCGTGTCGATGCCGTCGCTTCGATGTTGTACCTCGACTACTCGCGTCCCGAGGGCGGATGGACACCGAACATCTACGGCGGACGCGAGAACCTCGAGGCCGTGGCCTTCCTGCAGGAACTCAACGCCACCGTCCACAAGCACTACCCGGGGATCGTCACCGTCGCGGAGGAATCGACGTCCTGGCCGGGCGTGACCCGCCCGACGAACGTGGGCGGCCTCGGCTTCAGCATGAAGTGGAACATGGGCTGGATGCACGACACCCTCGGGTATCTCGGCCGCGACCCGGTACACCGTACCTATCACCACCACGAGATCACGTTCTCGCTCGTGTACGCGTGGAGTGAGAACTTCGTGCTGCCCATCAGCCACGACGAGGTCGTCCACGGCAAGGGCACGCTGTGGACGCGCCTGCCGGGCGACGACGCGACGCGCGCCGCCGGCCTGCGGTCGATGCTCGCCTACATGTGGGCACATCCCGGCAAGCAGTTGCTGTTCATGGGCCAGGAGTTCGGACAGGTCGCCGAGTGGTCGGAGGAACGCGGGCTCGACTGGTGGCAGCTCGACGAGCCGCTCCACGCCGGCATCCACCGTCTGGTGTGCGACCTCAACGGTATCTACCGCTCGCATCCGGCGCTCTACACGCTCGACACCACACCCGGCGGGTATTCGTGGATCGACGCGAACGACGCGCACAACAACGTCCTGTCGTTCCTGCGCTACGGCAGCGACGGCTCGGTGATCGCGTGCCTGCACAACTTCTCGGGCACGACCTACGCCGACTATCGTGTCGGATTGCCCGAACCGGGCACGTGGGAGGAAGTCCTCAACACGGACGCCACCGACTATCAGGGCAACGGAGCGGGTAACTTCGGTGCCGTGGAAGCGGGCGAGCACTCGTGGCACGGACGCCCCGCATCGGCTCGGGTGACCTTGCCTGCGCACGGCGCGATCTGGTTGTCGCTGCGGAGGTGACGCTGCCCGACGACAGGAGCACAACGACATGCGACGGACGCACCGGTTCACGCGACTGGTGGTGCCCGCACTGACCGTCGTCCTGCTGGCGGGATGCGCCCAGCAGATCGAAGGAACAGCGGTGTCGATCTACGACAACCCCTTTACCGTGGCGGGTCTGCCCGTCACCTCCGGGGCGTCGGGTCCGCGCAGCGGGGTGCCCGATGCGGACGTGGAGATCGAGAACACCGACGGCGGTCCCGTCGACGTCCTCGCCGGCAACGCGATCGCCGACATCGAGGAGTACTGGCGTCAGGAGTTCGCGTCCGTCGCCCGCGGCACCTTCCGCCCGGTGGAGACGATCGTGTCGTGGGATCCCTCCGAACGGCGGGGTCCGCGGTTCTGCGGCAAACCCACCTACGACTTCGTCAATGCGGCGTACTGCAGCGGCGGCGACGAGATCGGCTGGGACCGCACCTTCCTCATGCCGCAGCTCATCGACAGCTTCGGTCCGATGGCGGCGGTGACGGTCCTCGCCCACGAGTACGGGCATGCCGTTCAGCACACGGCGGGTCTGGTCGCCGAGGACGATCCCGGCATCGTGTTCGAGCAGCAGGCCGATTGTTTCGCCGGTGCGTTCATGCGGCACGTCGCGGAGGGCCGCGCGACGCACTTCCAGCTCGATACCTCGGACGGTCTCAACAACGTGCTCGCGTCGATGGTGCTTTTCCGCGACGTCGACCCGAACGATCCCGACTCGATCCACGGCTCCGCTTTCGAACGCGTGACGGCCGTGCAGATCGGTTTCACCGACGGGGCTGCCTCGTGTGCGCGTATCGACGCCGCCGAGGTCGAGTCGCGGCGGGCCGACCTGCCGCAGTACTACGACAGCGCGGACGACGGCGAGCTGCCGGTCACCGGCGAATCGGTCGAGATGATCTTCGAGTCGTTCCATCAGGTCTTCGACCTCGGTGCGCTGCCGCAACTCGATCTGTCGGGTGCCGACCTCGACTGCGCGGACGCCCAGGCCACCTCACCGGTGTCGTACTGCCCCGCGACGAACACCGTCGGCGTCGACATGGAAGCACTCTCGGAACGCGGGACGGCCGCCCCGTCGGGAAGTGGGTTCGATTCCGGTGTCCGCGGCGACTACAACGCCTACGTGCTCGTCGCGTCGCGCTACGCCCTCGCGGTGCAGAAGGAGGCGGGTCAGTCGCTCACCGAACCACGCACGGCACTGCGGGCCGCCTGCCTGTCCGGGGTGATCAGCGCGGCGCTGAGCCCGGACAGCACCGTCGCGTCGCATGTCGACCCCAGCCAGGTGCTGGTGTGGCTGTCTCCCGGCGACCTCGACGAGGCGGTCTCGGGCCTGCTCACCGATGGTCTCGCGGCGAGCGACGTCAACGGCAACACCGTGCCGAGCGGATTCGCCCGCGTGGACGCCTTCCGGACCGGGGTTCTCGGCGGCGAAGCGGCCTGCAGCGGGCGCTACCGCTGAGACGACACCGGCCGCCCACCCTGGGGGTGAGCGGCCGGTACGACTTGTACGACGGGTCGGTGAGGGATCAGTACAGCGCCATCGCGAGCTTGCGCCGCGACGCCACCACGACCGGGTCGGCGGCGTCGAACAACTCGAACAGTTCGAGGAGCCGGGTGCGTGCCGCGGTGCGTTCGTCCCCGGCGCTGCGACGTACGAACTCGATGAGACGACCGAACGCCGCCTCCGGTTGCTGCGCGAACAGTTCGGCGTCGGCCGCCGCGAACTGGGCTTCCAGATCGGTCGGCGCGGCGTCGGCCCGCTCGACCGCATCCTCCGGCAGCATGCTCGCGCGGGCCAGGAAACGCACCTGGCGCAGAGCGGCCTGAGCCTCGGTGTTGCCCGGCTCGGAATTGAGAACGAGCTGGTAGGCAGCCTCGGCGCCTTCGAAGTCGCCGTTCTCGAGCGCCTGCTCGGCAGCCTCGAAACGCGGATCGACGGGTTGTTCCTCCGGTTCGGCGCCGGGCGGGCCCGACAGCTTGCCGACGACCGCGTTCTGGATGGCATCGAGCCACTGACGCAGCGCGGGTTCGGGCTGGACGCCCTGGAAGTCGGCGAGCGGCTGCCCGGCGGCGATCGCGACGACCGTGGGCACCGACTGGACACCGAACGCCTGGGCGATGCGCGGGCTCGCGTCGACGTCGACCTTCGCGAGGACCCACGCACCGCCGGCCTCGTTCGCGAGCTTCTCGAGGACGGGTGAGAGCTGTTTGCACGGCTCACACCAGGTGGCCCACAGGTCGACGATCACAGGCACCTGCATCGAACGCTGCAGCACCTCGGTCTCGAACGTCGCTTCGGTGACGTCCACGATCGGGGCAAGGGCACCGGGCGCGGCGCCGTCGCCACCGGCCGGAGGCGGAGGCGGCGCGGTGGCCCTCTCCTTGAGCGGTGAGAGATCCACCGCGCCGGACATCGCCGCGGCGACGGCGGTAGAACGTGCTGGACGGGAACCGGGTCGAGTCACGTACACCAGTTTGTCACGAGTGACCGGAATCGTGCTGTGCGGTCCGGGGGTGCGCCCGCGAGGTCAGGCGGTGGCCGTGGCTTCCTCGCGGGTCGCGGGAGCGGACAGCTCTCCGAGACGCCCGGTGCGCACGGCCCAGCGCTCGAAGACGATGGTGCCGAAGGGCGGAACGCTCGAGACGAGCGCGAGGAAGGTGGTCTTCAGGTCCCACTTCAGCTGCAGAGCGGTGATCAGGGCGATGGCGACGAACGGGATGAACCCGGCGACACCGTGCACCATGCCGGGAATGGCGATCGCCTCTTCGTATCCGAGCACCCACTTGAAGAACATCGCGATCAGCAGGGCGAGCCAGGTCACGGCCTCCCAGATCGCGACGAGGCGGAAACGCTTCGCGGGCGTGGACAGGTCGAAGATGTTCGTCATGGGGCCCATTGTGCAGGAGCTTCTACGACGACCCGTAGTGCCGTGAGAGACATCACGGCCCCGACGCGACGCGCCGGGGCCGTGTTCGTGCTCTCGGGATACGTCAGGCCTTGGGCACCCGGACGATGAGGGCGTCGCCCTGGCCACCGCCACCGCACAGGGCGGCAGCACCGATGCCGCCACCGCGGCGCTTCAGCTCGAGCGCGAGGTGCAGCACGATGCGCGCGCCCGACATGCCGAGCGGGTGACCGAGCGCGATCGCACCGCCGTTGACGTTCACCTTCGCCGGATCGATACCGAGCTCGCGGGCCGAGACGATGCCGACGGCGGCGAACGCCTCGTTGATCTCGATCAGGTCGAGATCGGTCGGGTCGACGCCCTCGCGCTCGCAGGCCTTGGCGATCGCGCGCGCCGGCTGTGACTGCAGTGTCGAGTCCGGTCCGGCGACGACGCCGTGGCGGCCGATCTCGGCGATCCAGCTCAGCCCGAGTTCGGTGGCCTTGGCCTTGCTCATCACGACGACCGCGGCGGCACCGTCGGAGATCTGCGAGGCCGAACCGGCGGTGACGGTGCCGTCCTTCGAGAAGGCCGGACGCAGCGAGCCGAGCGATTCGGCGGTGGTCTCGGGGCGGATGCCCTCGTCGGCGGCGAAGACGATCGGGTCGCCCTTGCGCTGCTTGATCGACACCGGCACGACCTCGTCGTCGAACAACCCGTTCTTCCAGGCGCGGGCGGCGTTCTGATGCGAGGCGGCGGCGAAGGCGTCCTGCTCCTCGCGGGAGACGAAGCGGTCGCCGGAATTGGCCGACTCGGTGAGGTTGCCCATCGCCTGGTCGGTGAAGATGTCGTGCAGGCCGTCGTAGGCCATGTGGTCGCGCAGGGTCACGTCGCCGTACTTGAAGCCGGCGCGGGACTTCTCGAGCATGTGCGGAGCCTGGCTCATCGACTCCTGGCCGCCGGCGACGACGACGTCGAACTCGCCCGCGCGGATCAGTTGATCGGCCATCGCGATCGCGTTGATACCGGACAGACACACCTTGTTGATCGTCAGCGCCGGGACGTCCATCGGGATACCGGCGGCGACCGCCGCCTGACGGGCCGGGATCTGACCGGCACCGGCGGTGAGCACCTGACCCATGATCACGTATTCGACCTGTTCAGGAGCCACACCGGCGCGCTCGAGCGCACCGGAGATCGCCACGCCACCGAGATCCGAACCGGAGAAATCCTTGAGCGAACCCTGCAGACGCCCCATGGGCGTACGGGCTCCGGCGACGATGACAGAACTGCTCACGGGACATTCCTCCGGAAGATCGGCATGCGATAGGAAAACACCACCCGGGTATTCACCTGAATCCCGGTAGGAGTGCTCTCAACGGTACCGCTACCGTCTAGAGCATGACCGAGACCTCTCCCACATCCTCTCCGGCGGCGTCCGTTCTCGCTTCCGGGCTCGTCACCGCCATCGACCACGTCGGAATCGCAGTTCCCGATCTCGATGCCGCTCTCACCTGGTACGCCGAGAACCTCGGCCTCGTGTCCACCCACGAGGAAGTCAACGAGGAGCAGGGCGTGCGCGAGGCGATGCTCGCTGTTCCGGGGACCCCCGACGGGGCCACCATGATCCAGCTGCTCGCCCCGCTGAACGAGAACTCCACGATCGCGAAGTTCATCGACCGCAACGGCCCGGGCCTGCAGCAGCTCGCCTACCGCGTCTCCGACATCGAGGCGGTCTCCACGGCGCTGCGCGAGCGCGGCGTCCGGTTGCTGTACGACGCACCCCGTCGCGGCACCGCCGATTCACGCATCAACTTCCTGCACCCGAAGGATGCGGGCGGCGTCCTCGTCGAGCTCGTCGAGCCCGCAGCGCACCCCGCTCACTGACGGTCGTTCCGGTGCGCTCCCGAACACGGATGGGGCGGGAGCGCATCCGGGTCGTACCCGCGTCCAACGGGTAGATTGTCTCCATGGTCTTCGATCGTGATCGCGCACCCAGTCACCTGCCGTTCTCCATCGTGCGGAAGGGCTTCGACCGCGACGAGGTGACCAACTACTTCGCACGGTTCGAAGCCGAGCTGCGCGTGACCGCCACCGACCGCGACGCCGCCGCCGCGCAGGCCCGTGATCTGGCCCGTCAGCTCGAGAACGCCCGCAACGAGATCGACGAACTCCGCAAGGACGTCGACCGACTGTCGGTGCCTCCCACCACCGCCGAGGGTATGAGCGACCGCATTTCGCGGATGCTGCGTCTCGCCTCCGACGAGGCGTCGGAGCTGCGTGCCCGCGCCGAGGCCGACGCCGCCGAGATGATTTCGCTCGCGGAGCAGGAGGGCATCCGCCTGCGGGGCGACTACGAGAAGAAGCTCGCCGAACTCGAGGACACCCGTGTCGCGTTCGCGGCCGAGCACGAGCGGACGATGATCGCGGCGCGCGCGGAGGGCGAACGGATCGTCGCCGCGGCCCGCGCGGAGGCCGAGCGACTCGCGGCCGAAGCCGAGGCGAAGCGCGAGCAGGTGCAGCAGGATTTCGAGATCACGATGGCCGAACGCCGCACCAAGCTGCTCGGCGCCCTCGACGAACTCGAACGGACGAGCAAGGCCGAAGCCGAGCGTCGTCTCGAGGAGGCCACCCAGGAAGCCGAACGGCGACTCACCCAGGCCACCGAACAGTCCGAGCGGAAGGTGTCCAACGCGCGCGACCTCACCGAGGAACTCCGGGTGCTGCGCGGACGCATCCTCGGCCAGCTCGACGCGGTTCGCGAACAGCTCGACGACGTCCCCACCCTGCTCGCAGCGATCACCCGCGAAGGCGAGCTGCTCGACCGGGACATCTCCCTCGACGAACCCCGCACGACCGTGCTCGGCGCCGCGCGCGACACGAAGGTCCCGGACAGCGATGGTTCGACGGAGCCGTCACCCGCCGAGTCCGACACGGGTGACGCGAAGGCGGGCGGGGCGAAGACGGGCGGGGCGAAGACGGGCGGGGCGAAGACCGACAAGACCACGCCGTTGCCGCAGACCGACAGGACCGTGCGTATCCCGAACGCCGACGCCCCGCGGTCCGGCGACGACCGGGCCGAACGACCGGGTTCGAACTCGGCCGGCCAGTCGAGCACCGGCGCCCAAGGCGCCCCGCGTACGCCGAACGCCTCGGCGCCACATCGTTCGCCCACCGTCGGCGCCGGCGTGCAGGGCCGCTCCCCCGCGGTGGCCAGCAAGGTGCGCAACTGACGGTCGTCGATCTCCTTATGGGGGATTGACCTTCGAGTCGGTCGAAGCTCCATGATGGGCTGGTGACCGACCCGGAGATGATGTCGATCGGTGTGTTCGCCGAACTTGTCGGATTGACCGCGAGTGCATTGCGGTTCTACGACGACGCAGGCCTGCTACGCCCCGAGCAGGTCGATCCGTCGACCGGCTACCGGTTCTACAGCCGTTCCCAGGTCGACCGCGCCTGTCGTCTGCGCCAATTGCGCGAGATCGGGATGCCGTTGCCCGTCATCGGCGAGTTCTTCGCCGCCGACGTGAATGAGGCGACGCGACTGGTCGACGAACACATCGCCGGGATGACCACAGAGGCAGACAGGCTCCGACGGGCCGCCGAGACTCTCGGGGCGTCTCTCCATGCCGAATCATGCCTCGTGGTCTGTACAGTGCCGGGGCCGGTCCTCGCGGGCGCGGTCGATCAAGTCTCGAGCTCCACCGGTCACGACCCGGACATCCCCGTGCTGAACGGCGTGCACATGGAAGCCGAATCCGGTTGCGTGCGGTTGACCGCCACCGACCGGTATCGGCTCGCCACGCGGACGCTGGTGCCCACCGACACGACAGCCCGGTCCTGGACCGGCACGCTCGCCGGCGACGACCTGCGTGTCGTAACGTCCCGAATCCGTCGCAGTCCGGCGGTCACCGTCGAAGCGGACGCGCGGTCGGTCACCTTCCGCACGTCCGGCGGCGACGTCCTCCGCTGCCGTCTGCTCACCGAGCCGTTCCCCGACCACCGTCTCCTCATGCAATCGCTCCCGCCGGTGACGCAACGCGTCACTCTCGGCAAACAGCAGGTCGTCAGGGCTCTCGAGCAGCGGGCCCCGGAGACGGTCGGCCTGCGGACCGCCCCCGACCGGCCGGCCCTGGTGTTCCCCGAGGGGTACGAGATGCCGCTCGACGGCACGGCCACCGGACCGGACCTGACGATCTGGTTCGACCTGATCACGCTGTATCCGGCATGGAGTCACGCGCTCGGCGACGACCTGATGCTCGATCTGCGCGGCACCGATCTGCCCGTCACGGTGCGGTCGGCCGACAACGGTGATCTCACCACACTCGTCATGCCCCGCAGCGCCCCCTGAACACGGCACGAACTTGCCGGCCCTGCGAGTGCGAACCGGCTGGGACTAGGACCAGCGCCGGGTAGGACGGCGGGTTCCGCGTCCCGCCCAGCATCCGCTGTGCCAGTGCCGCCGGTCCTCCGCACCGCCGAGCGCATCGGTCGGCCAGGCGACGACGTGGGGCGTTCCCGGCGCGATCTCGTGATCGCATCCCGGGCACCGGTACGGCTTCGTGGCGCGCGAGCCCGGCACGGTGCGCACGGTGAAGCGCTCGCCCTCGGCTCCCGCAGGTCCGTTCTCGGAGCGCACCGTCGCCCCGAGATAGGTCGGGGACTCGCCGGACGCCCCGCCGCTCTTGCGGCCGGTGCGGGATCTGTTGCGGCGCGGCACGATCAGAACAATCTGAACTCGGTGCTCTCGGTGCCCCGCATCGCCTCGTAGTCGAGCACGAGGCAGCGGATGCCACGGTCGGTGGCCAGTGTTCGTGCCTGCGGCTTGATCTGCTGCGCCGCGAACACGCCGCTGACCGGAGCGAGCAGCGGATCCCGGTTGAGCAGTTCGAGATAACGGGTGAGCTGCTCCACACCGTCGATCTCCCCGCGACGCTTCACCTCCACAGCGACGGTCGCGCCGTCGGCGTCGCGGCACAGCAGGTCCACGGGCCCGATCGCCGTGGGGTATTCGCGCCGGATGAGGGTGAAACCCGTCCCGAGGGTCTCGACGTGCTCGGCGAGCAGTTCCTGCAGGTGTGCCTCGACACCGTCCTTGATCAGACCGGGATCGACGCCGAGTTCGTGGCTCGAGTCGTGGTCGATCTCTTCGAGAGTGATCCGGAGCTGCTCGCCTGCCTTGTTCGTGACCACCCACAGGGCCTCGGCGTCCTCGGCCGATTCCTCTTCGAGCCAGCAGGGTGGGCTCATCCAGTTCAGGGGCTTGTAGGCACGGTCGTCGGCGTGGACACTCACCGAACCGTCGGATTTGACGAGGAGGAGACGTCGGGCCGTCGGCAGATGAGCCGTCAGGCGTCCGATGTAGTCCACACGGCAACGGGCAATCACAAGACGCACACAGCCACCCTAGAGGATCGACTCGACTAGTCTCGAACGACCATGCCCGCACGCAGTCACCGTACGGCCCCACTCGGATCGGCGATCCTGGGAGAGCCTGCCGAACCGATCCGACGGCAACGCATCAGGATCCAGAGCCTGTTGACGTTCTCCCTGATCGGCACGCATCTCGTCGGTGCTCTCATCGTGGCCGCACTCATCAACGTCGTGATCCCGGGCCCGTCCGTGCTGACCTCCGACTTCCTCGTGATCACCGCGATCCTCGCCCCGGTCTACGTGGTCTCGGCCGTCGTGGTCGGCTCGGTCCTCGGCACCCGGGCGACGCTTCGCCGGCTGCGCTGGGCGCTGGAGGACCGCCTTCCCACCCCGGAGGAGCAACGGATCGCGCTGCGGATGCCCTGGCGCACCACCCTCCAGCAGGGAGCGCTGTGGTTCATCGGGCTGATCATGTTCACCGTCGGCTTCGGGATCATCGATCCACAGACCATCCCGAAGGTAGCGCTGACCATCACCCTGGCCGGTGTCACGGTGTGCGGATTCGCGTACATGTTCACCGATTTCGCGCTACGCCCTATCGCTGCGCGCGCACTCGAGGCCGGAACGCCGCGTCGTCCGCGCCTGGCCGGCACCACCGGACGGGTGATGCTCGCGTGGACCCTGGGCAGCGCGGTACCCGTCGTGGGCCTGCTGTTCATCGCGGTGTTCAGCTTCATCCGTCCCGTCACGCCCACGCGACTGGCGATCACGATCCTCGCCATCGGCGGGCTCGGCCTGTTCACCGGTTCGCTGCTGATGTTCCTCACCATCCGGTCGACCATCGCGCCGATCGAATCGGTGCGGGCCGGGATGCAACGCATCGCGTCGGGCGACTTCGACACCGCCGTCGTCGTCTACGACGGAACCGAACTCGGGCAACTGCAGACGGGATTCAACCGGATGGCCGAGGGCCTGCGCGAACGCGAGAAACTGCGCGACGTGTTCGGCAGACATGTCGGACGGGAGGTCGCGGCTGCGGCGCTCGCCAATCCGGGTGTGCTCGGCGGTGAGGAACGGGATGTCGCGGTGCTGTTCGTCGACATCGTCGGGTCCACCGCACTGGCCGCCAGCCGCCCACCGACCGAGGTGGTGGCCTTGCTCAACCGGTTCTTCGCGGTCGTCGTCGAAGAGGTGCACGCCGCCGAAGGCTTCGTCAACAAATTCGAGGGCGATGCGGCGCTCGCGATCTTCGGCGCGCCGGTCGCCCTCGACAACGCCGCCGGAGCCGCTCTCCGTGCCGCGAGACGGATGGCGCGACGCCTCGCGGACGAAGTGCCCGAGTGCCGTGCGGGCATCGGGGTCACGGCGGGTCGCGCGGTCGCCGGGAACATCGGCGCGCAGGAACGCTTCGAGTACACGGTGATCGGCGATCCGGTCAACGAAGCCGCACGACTGTCGGATCTCGCGAAGACCGTTCCCGGCTGTGTCGCGGCGTCGGCGCGCACCGTGCAGCTCGCACCCGACGAGGAACGTCCCCGGTGGGAGGAGGGCGAGGAGATCACCCTGCGCGGCCGTTCGGAGCCGACCCGGCTGGCGACTCCACGCGCAGACCGACATCCCTGCGCCTGACTACCCGGACGTCACTCCCCCGCCAGCACCGCGTCGAGGAACTTGCGCGTGCGTTCTTCCCGCGGACTGGTGAAGATGCGATCGGGTGGTCCCTCCTCCACGATGCGACCACGATCGAACATCAGCACGCGATCGGAGACGTCGCGGGCGAAGTGCATCTCGTGCGTCACGATCAGCATCGTGATGTCGGTCGTCTCCGCAATCGTCCGCAGCACGTCCAGCACGTCGGCCACGAGTTCGGGATCGAGAGCCGAGGTGACCTCGTCGAGCAGCAGAATCTCCGGATCCATGGCGAGGGCACGAGCGATGGCGACCCGTTGCTGCTGGCCACCCGACAGTTGCGTCGGATGGGCGCTCTCCTTGTCGGACAGGCCGACCATCGCGAGCAGTTCCCGCGCACGGTCGCGCGCGTCGGCCTTGCTACGGCCGAGCACGTGGACCGGGGCCTCGGTGAGGTTCTCCATGACATTCATGTTGGGGAACAGGTTGAACTGTTGGAACACCATCCCGATACTGCGACGCATCGATCGGAGGTAGCGCTCGGAGGCCGGGACGAGACGTGACCCCTTGCGTTCGTGGCCGAGCGGCTCGCCCTTCACCCACACAACGCCGTCGTCGATCCTCTCGAGGGTCATGAGCAGGCGCAGGATGGTCGTCTTGCCGGACCCGCTCGGACCGATCAACGTCACCCGCTCTCCTGGGGAGACGGTGAAGTCCAGATGGTCGAGGACCACGTGATCGCCGAATCTCTTGACGACCGAATCGAATCGGATCATGGCACCGTCGGACGTGGCGGCCGGCAGCGAGTCGCCGTCCGCGCCGGCTTCCTTATTCGTCTCAATAGGCAAGGCGACGCTCCAATCGGCGGACGAGCAACGATGTCGGGTAACTGGCGATGAGGAAGATCAGACCGGCCAGTGTGAGCGGCTCGAGATACTGGAAGTTGCGCGCACCGAACTGCTGGGCGGCCGTCACCATCTCCACGACGGAGATGGTGAACAGGAACGGGGTGTCCTTGAACAGCGACACCGCGTAGTTGCCCAGTGCGGGCACGACCCGGCGCACGGCCTGCGGGAGAATCACCGCGCGCCAGGTGCGCAGCGGCGACAGCGACAGCGCACGGCAAGCCTCCCACTGCCCCTTCGGCACCGCGTCGATGCCCGCCCGGTACACCTCGGCCATGTAGGTCGCATAGTGGATCCCCAGTACCGCGATGCCGATCTGCAGCGCACTGAACTGAGGAAGCAGGTAGTACACGAACAGCAACTGCACCACGAGCGGTGTCAGCCGGATGAACTGGACGACGGCGGACAACGCAGTCGCGAGAACCTTCGGCAGCGCGCGTCGCGCGACGGCCACGAGCAACCCGAGCACCGCGGCCACCACGAAACCGAGGACCGTGGCGAGCAGGGTGATCCGGAATCCCTCGAGCAGCACCGGTAGCGCGTCGGCCGCCCGTTCCCAACTCCAGTCGACATTCATGATCGCGCTCCCACCGGCTGGTCGAAGACCGGGGCGAGCCCGAAGATCTCACGCAGTGTCGGACCGGTCCCCAGGCGGCTCTTGGCGCGCACCTCGAGCGCGTTCATCAGCAGGGTCAGCACATAGCCGAGCACGAAGTACAACACCAGACCCACACCGAACGCGAAGATGGTGTCGCCGCTTCCCCGACGGAGTTGCTCGATCTGGAATGTGAGGTCCTGCAGCAGGATATAGCTCGCCAACGCCGTTCCCTTGAGCAGCTGGATGAGCAGATTCGTCAGCGGCGGGATCATCTCGGCCCATGCCTGGGGGAAGATCACCCGTCGCATGCGTTGCCAGTAGCCGAAATTCAGTGCGGTCGCTGCCTCGAGTTGTGGTGTGGGCACCGACGCGATCGCACCGCGCACCACCTCCGCACCGTAGGCACCGTAGTTGAGCGACAGCGCGAGGATCCCGCATACGATCGATTCGAGCCGGAACCCGAACAACGGCAGGACGTAGAAAAGCCAGAACAGCTGCACGAGAAGTGAAGTGCCACGGAAGAACTCGATGAACACCCGCGCACTACCACGCAGGGCGATGTTCTTCGCGCCTGCCGCCAGTCCGAGCGCGACGGCCAGCAGGAACGCGAAGACCGCACTCCCGACGGTTAATTCGACGGTGACGAGAAGGCCGTCGAACAGTTGCGGGAGGGAGTTCCACAGCAGTTCGATCTTGGAAGCGAAATCCATGACGACGCAGCCGAGTTCAGGAAATGCCCTCGCAGAGCATCTCGGTCGTCAGTTCCGGATCGGGCATCTCCGCCTCCGTGAAACCGAACTCGCCGACGATCGACAGGTACTTCTGCGGGTCGGACGTGATCTTGGCCAGTTCCTCGTTGTAGGCATCGCGCAGTTCGGTGTCCTCCTTACGGAACACCGTTCCGCCGGCACCCACCTGGGGAACACCGTCGATCTCCGCGACGAACGACTCGGTGACGTCGACGGGCGCGCCCTCGTTGTTCTTCTTCATCCAGTTGAGCGAAATGCCGGTCAGCGCGAAGACGTCCGCACGTCCGTTGACGACAGCATCCATCCCGTCCTGGGGAGACGCCACCTGCATCGCGTCGATTCCGAGCGAGGAGGCATAGTCGGCTTCGATGGCGCCGGTCATGACCGCCATCCGGACCCCGCTCTCGGCGATCGACTGCATATCGTCGAGCTGTTCCGGATTGCCCTGCGGGACCATGAGTGCGGTGGTGTAGTTGAACTCCGGTTCGCTGAACAAAGCCTGTTCGCATCGCTGCGGCAGAATCGACATACCGGCGCTGACGACGTCGAAGCGTCCTGCTTGCAGACCGGGGATGAGCGCACCGAAGTCCGTCGCCACACCCTCGACGTTGTCGATTCCGAGGTTCTTGAAGATCTCGCGGTGGAGTGCGACGGTCGCACCGGTGAGCTCGCCGTCCTGCATGAAGCTGTAGGGTGCCTCGCCGGCGAAACCGACGGTGACGGTGCCTTCCTCCCGGAGCTGGTCGAGGGTCGATCCCTCGCTGTCGGTCTCGACACTCGTACATCCTGTGACGGCCGCGCCGACGAGTCCCAGTCCCGCGATCACCGCCGTGAACCTGCCGGCGGTACCCGTAGTCGATCGATTCGTCATCGCCTCGCCCCTCCTCGTCGTCGACGAGAACGCCCCCGACAGGCGCTCACACGCCGAACCCGCACGAACCGTGCGATCGTGCATGAGCGGACGTTACCGACATAAGTAGGCATAGCCTGGAACAGAGCGTGTTTGTTACGAGGTCGTGATCCCCGGGAAGCAAGCAGCAACGATCGGGCGAACCGTACCCGAAAGTGCTTCGGGACGTGGAATCTTGCTCGAGAAACGCGAAAGGGGACCCACTGCTGTGGGTCCCCTTTCGGAACGGGTGTTCGGCGGTGTCCTACTCTCCCACACCCTGTCGAGTGCAGTACCATCGGCGCAGACAGGCTTAGCTTCCGGGTTCGGAATGGGACCGGGCGTTTCCCTGTCGCTATGGCCGCCGTAACTCTATGAAACAGTAACCACGCACCGAACCGGGTTCACCCCGCGGGGTGTTTCCGGTTCTGATGTGTGTGTTGTTTCAGATACCGCACAGTGGACGCGTAACATCTTCGTGGTAAGTCCTCGGCCTATTAGTACCGGTCACCTCCACCCATTGCTGGGCTTCCAGTTCCGGCCTATCAACCCGGTGGTCTGCCGGGGGCCTTACCCCCTCGAGGGGGTGAGAAACCTCATCTTGGAACAGGCTTCCCGCTTAGATGCTTTCAGCGGTTATCCCTTCCGAACGTAGCCAACCAGCCATGCCCCTGGCGGGACAACTGGCACACCAGAGGTTCGTCCGTCCCGGTCCTCTCGTACTAGGGACAGCCTTCCTCAAGTTTCTAACGCGCGCGGCGGATAGAGACCGAACTGTCTCACGACGTTCTAAACCCAGCTCGCGTGCCGCTTTAATGGGCGAACAGCCCAACCCTTGGGACCTACTCCAGCCCCAGGATGCGACGAGCCGACATCGAGGTGCCAAACCATCCCGTCGATATGGACTCTTGGGGAAGATCAGCCTGTTATCCCCGGGGTACCTTTTATCCGTTGAGCGACACCGCTTCCACATGCCGGTGCCGGATCACTAGTCCCGACTTTCGTCCCTGCTCGACCTGTCAGTCTCACAGTCAAGCTCCCTTGTGCACTTGCACTCGACACCTGATTGCCAACCAGGCTGAGGGAACCTTTGGGCGCCTCCGTTACATTTTGGGAGGCAACCGCCCCAGTTAAACTACCCACCAGGCACTGTCCCTGAACCAGATCATGGTCCGAGGTTAGAGGTCCAATACGATCAGAGTGGTATTTCAACAACGACTCCACCCATACTGGCGTATGAGCTTCACAGTCTCCCACCTATCCTACACAAACCGAACCGAACACCAATACCAAGCTATAGTGAAGGTCCCGGGGTCTTTTCGTCCTGCCGCGCGTAACGAGCATCTTTACTCGTAATGCAATTTCGCCGAGTCTGTGGTCGAGACAGCAGAGAAGTCGTTACGCCATTCGTGCAGGTCGGAACTTACCCGACAAGGAATTTCGCTACCTTAGGATGGTTATAGTTACCACCGCCGTTTACTGGGGCTTAAATTCTCAGCTTCGCCACCGAAATGGCTGACCGGTCCTCTTAACCTTCCAGCACCGGGCAGGCGTCAGTCCGTATACATCGTCTTACGACTTCGCACGGACCTGTGTTTTTAGTAAACAGTCGCTTCTCTCTGGTCTCTGCGACCACCCCCAGCTCACGGAGCAAGTCCGGTCACCGAGCGTGGTCCCCCTTCTCCCGAAGTTACGGGGGCATTTTGCCGAGTTCCTTAACCACAGTTCTCTCGATCGCCTCGGTATTCTCTACCTGACCACCTGTGTCGGTTTGGGGTACGGGCCGTGTACCAACTCACTAGAGGCTTTTCTCGGCAGCATAGGATCACTGAATTCCCCTCAACGGGTACGCATCACCTCTCAGGCTGTGTGAATGGCGGATTTGCCTACCATTCGCCCTACCGGCTTACACCAGGTATTCCATCACCTGGCCCAGCTACCTTCCTGCGTCACCCCATCGCTTGACTACTACAATCGGGGTCCCGTGCAGCCATCCCCCGAGCCCCCGAAGGGACACAGGAGACTTTTGGACGGTTAGCACAACTGATTCGCCATTGGGCGCGGATACACGGGTACGGGAATATCAACCCGTTGTCCATCGACTACGCCTGTCGGCCTCGCCTTAGGTCCCGACTCACCCTGGGCGGATTAACCTGGCCCAGGAACCCTTGGTCATCCGGCGGACGAGTTTCTCACTCGTCTTTCGCTACTCATGCCTGCATTCTCACTCGCATGGCCTCCACACCTGGATCACTCCGGCGCTTCCACGGCCACACGACGCTCCCCTACCCATCCACACCACTGCACAAGTTTCCGCAGAAACAAGTGGGTGTTGTGTGAATGCCGCGGCTTCGGCGGTGTACTTGAGCCCCGCTACATTGTCGGCGCAGAACCACTTGACCAGTGAGCTATTACGCACTCTTTCAAGGGTGGCTGCTTCTAAGCCAACCTCCTGGTTGTCTCAGCGATCCCACATCCTTTTCCACTTAGTACACGCTTAGGGGCCTTAGCCGGCGATCTGGGCTGTTTCCCTCTCGACTACGAAGCTTATCCCCCGCAGTCTCACTGCCGCGCTCTCACTCACCGGCATTCGGAGTTTGGCTGATTTCGGTAAGCTTGTGGGCCCCCTAGACCATCCAGTAGCTCTACCTCCGGTGAGAAACACGCGACGCTGCACCTAAATGCATTTCGGGGAGAACCAGCTATCACGGAGTTTGATTGGCCTTTCACCCCTACCCACAACTCATCCCCTCAGTTTTCAACCTAAGTGGGTTCGGGCCTCCACGACGTCTTACCGTCGCTTCACCCTGGCCATGGGTAGATCACTCCGCTTCGGGTCTAGAACATGCCACTACAGGTCGCCCTATTCGGACTCGCTTTCGCTACGGCTACCCCACACGGGTTAACCTCGCGACATGCCGCTAACTCGCAGGCTCATTCTTCAAAAGGCACGCCATCACCCACCACGAACTGAATCGTGCATCGGCTCTGACGGATTGTAAGCGCACGGTTTCAGGTACTATTTCACTCCCCTCCCGGGGTACTTTTCATCTTTCCCTCACGGTACTTGTCCGCTATCGGTCACCAGGGAGTATTCAGGCTTATCGGGTGGTCCCGACAGATTCACACCGGATTTCACGGGCCCGGTGCTACTCGGGTATTCGTATCGACAGTCGCCGTGTTTTCGTCTACGGGATTCTCACCCTCTACGACGGGCCGTTCCAGACCACTTCGACTAACACGACGATTTCTCACTGTCGGCCGGCATGGCAGCGCCGACACAACGAACCCCACAACCCCGAATACACAACCCCTGCCAGGTATCACATGTACTCGGTTTAGCCTCATCCGCTTTCGCTCGCCACTACTCACGGAATCACATGTTGTTTTCTCTTCCTGTGGGTACTGAGATGTTTCACTTCCCCACGTTCCCTCCACACACCCTATATATTCAGATGCGGGTAACACGACATCACTCGTGCTGGGTTTCCCCATTCGGAAATCCTCGGATCACAGCTCGGTTGACAGCTCCCCGAGGCATATCGCAGCCTCCCACGTCCTTCATCGGCTCCTGGTGCCAAGACATCCACCGTACGCTCATAAACACTTACAACAAAGATGCTCGCGTCCACTGTGCAGTTCTCAAACAACACACAACACCGAATACTCACCCCGCCGTTACAACGGAACTTTCTTCGACATCGTCGCTGAAAAAACACATCGCGTGTTCCCTCAGGACCCAACAGTGCACCGATATAACCACCGCGGAGAAGAACATGGCCTTCCCACATTGCGATGATGCTTGTCAGCGTTCCACCCATGAGCTTCTGCCGTTCCACCTGTGGGAACGAAACAGTCTCTGCCCGTGAGGAATTCACCTGTGTGAACCCTCGCCGGGAGAAGTGCTCCTTAGAAAGGAGGTGATCCAGCCGCACCTTCCGGTACGGCTACCTTGTTACGACTTCGTCCCAATCGCCGATCCCACCTTCGACGGCTCCCTCCCACGAGGGGTTAGGCCACCGGCTTCGGGTGTTACCGACTTTCATGACGTGACGGGCGGTGTGTACAAGGCCCGGGAACGTATTCACCGCAGCGTTGCTGATCTGCGATTACTAGCGACTCCGACTTCACGGGGTCGAGTTGCAGACCCCGATCCGAACTGAGACCGGCTTTAAGGGATTCGCTCCACCTCACGGTATCGCAGCCCTCTGTACCGACCATTGTAGCATGTGTGAAGCCCTGGACATAAGGGGCATGATGACTTGACGTCGTCCCCACCTTCCTCCGAGTTGACCCCGGCAGTCTCCTGCGAGTCCCCACCATCACGTGCTGGCAACACAGGACAAGGGTTGCGCTCGTTGCGGGACTTAACCCAACATCTCACGACACGAGCTGACGACAGCCATGCACCACCTGTCTACCGGCCACAAGGGAAACCACATCTCTGCGGTCGTCCGGTACATGTCAAACCCAGGTAAGGTTCTTCGCGTTGCATCGAATTAATCCACATGCTCCGCCGCTTGTGCGGGCCCCCGTCAATTCCTTTGAGTTTTAGCCTTGCGGCCGTACTCCCCAGGCGGGGCGCTTAATGCGTTGGCTACGGCACGGATCCCGTGGAAGGAAACCCACACCTAGCGCCCACCGTTTACGGCGTGGACTACCAGGGTATCTAATCCTGTTCGCTACCCACGCTTTCGCTCCTCAGCGTCAGTTACTGCCCAGAGACCCGCCTTCGCCACCGGTGTTCCTCCTGATATCTGCGCATTTCACCGCTACACCAGGAATTCCAGTCTCCCCTGCAGTACTCGAGTCTGCCCGTATCGCCTGCAAGCCCGCAGTTGAGCTGCGGGTTTTCACAGACGACGCGACAAACCGCCTACGAGCTCTTTACGCCCAGTAATTCCGGACAACGCTCGCACCCTACGTATTACCGCGGCTGCTGGCACGTAGTTGGCCGGTGCTTCTTCTGCAGGTACCGTCACTTGCGCTTCGTCCCTGCTGAAAGAGGTTTACAACCCGAAGGCCGTCATCCCTCACGCGGCGTCGCTGCATCAGGCTTGCGCCCATTGTGCAATATTCCCCACTGCTGCCTCCCGTAGGAGTCTGGGCCGTGTCTCAGTCCCAGTGTGGCCGGTCGCCCTCTCAGGCCGGCTACCCGTCGTCGCCTTGGTAGGCCATTACCCCACCAACAAGCTGATAGGCCGCGGGCTCATCCTGCACCGAAAAACTTTCCACCCCTCACCATGCAGCAAGAGGTCATATCCGGTATTAGACCCAGTTTCCCAGGCTTATCCCGAAGTGCAGGGCAGATCACCCACGTGTTACTCACCCGTTCGCCACTAATCCACCCAGCAAGCTGGGCTTCATCGTTCGACTTGCATGTGTTAAGCACGCCGCCAGCGTTCGTCCTGAGCCAGGATCAAACTCTCCGTTGAAGACTCACAATCACCCCCGAAAGGGCAATCAGTCAAAGACCAAAGAGTCAAATCACTAGCAAAAAACTCAAACTAGCAAAACACTGAACCACCGCAGACGGAAGAATGCGATGTCCAGCAACAACCACCGAACAAAATTCGATGGCCGCACCAAAAATTATTTGGCACTGACATTCATCGGCACACTGTTGAGTTCTCAAAGAACACGCACACACCATCGATCCCGAACCTTGCGGCCCGTTCACTCCGGGGTGAGAAGTTCCATCCGGAAGTCTTTTCAACTTCCGGGGCGGCCACCGACCTTACCAGAAGAATCGGAGACTCGTAAACAAGTTCAGGCGCCTTCGTCCAACCTCGTTGTCCCGTTCCTTTCGGCCCGGGTCGGTGTCCGTGTCGCTCTGACCTGGATTAAGTTACGCGAGGATCAACTGCTCGCCAAATCGCCTGGTCAGAGTGGGTGAACCTCAAGGAATCCCCAGGTCGGCGGGTCCGCAATCTGCCTGCCGGAACGAAATCCCCTCTCGTGACGCCCGACACAGGCCTCCGACCAGGGATCGTCGCCTAGCGGGACAGGAGCCGGCCTTCCTCGACACCCACCCGCTCGATGGTTCCGCCGAGTTCCTGGAGGATCTCGACGAACCGCGGATAACCACGATCGATGTGGTAGACGTCGTGCACTTCCGTGACCCCGTCGGCGCAGAGGCCGGCAAGTACGAGTCCGGCGCCCGCACGGATGTCCGACGCCCACACCGGAGCACTCGACAATTGCTCCACTCCCCGCACGACAGCGTGGTGTCCGTCGGTGCGGGCATCCGCTCCGAGACGCACCATCTCCTCGACGAACCGGAACCTGGCTTCGAAGACGTTCTCGGTGATCATCGACGTCCCGTCGGCGACTGCCGCCAATCCGATCGCCATGGGCTGCAGGTCGGTGGGGAATCCGGGGTACGGCAACGTCGCGAAGTTGACGGCACGGGGCCGCTCCTTCTGCACGACGTGGAATCCGTCGGCCAGCGGCGTGACCTCGGCACCGGCGCTGCGCAACTTGTCCAGCACCAACCCCAGGTGCTTCGGGTTCACCCCGCGGACGCTGAGGTCGCCTCGCGTCATCACTGACGCGATCCCCCACGTCGCCGCGACGATCCGATCGCCGATGCAGCGGTGCTCGGTGGGCCGGAGCGAGGCGACGCCCGAGACTCGGAGCGTCGTACTGCCCGCACCGGTGATCCGTGCGCCCATCCGGACGAGCATGGTGCACAGGTCGACGATCTCGGGTTCGCGGGCAGCATTGTCGATCGTCGTGTCGCCCTTGGCGAGGACCGCGGCCATCAGGATGTTCTCCGTCGCTCCCACCGAGGGGAACGCCAGGCGGATGGTGGCGCCGTGCAGATCGTCCGCTTCGGCAACGACGCATCCGTGTTCGATCGTCGAATGCGCGCCGAGCAGGCGCAGACCCGCCTGGTGCATGTCGAGGGGCCGAGAGCCGATGGCATCACCGCCGGGCAGAGCCACGATTGCCTTACGGCATCGGGCGACCAGCGGACCGAGCACGCAGACCGATGCCCGGAACTGGCGCACGGCCGCGAAGTCGGCGCGATACTCCGGTTCGGCAGGTGTCGTGATGCGGACCGCGTCGCCTTCGAGTTCGACCTCGCATCCGAGGCCGCGCAGGACGTCTGCCATCAGTGGCACGTCGAGGATGTCGGGGCAGTTGGTGATCGTGGTCGTGCCCTCGGCGAGCAGAGCTGCGGCCATCAACTTGAGGACACTGTTCTTGGCACCCCCGACGACGACGTCGCCGGAAAGGCGGTTCCCACCTGTGACAAGAAAGCGTTCACTCACAACGACACAGCGTAACGGCGTGTCCGCCGGAAGAGCAGAGCCGGTACCGTGACGCCCATGGCAGTCCACCTCACACGGATCTATACGCGCACCGGAGACGACGGAACGACGGGGCTCAGCGACTTCTCCCGCGTCTCGAAGAACGACCCTCGCCTGGTCGCCTACGCCGATTGCGACGAGACCAACGCGGCGATCGGTGTGGTCCTCGCATTGGGCGCGCTTCCGGAACGGCTCGTCGCGGTCCTCCGGCAGATCCAGAACGATCTCTTCGATGCCGGCGCCGATCTGTCGACCCCCGTGGTCGAGAACCCGAAGTACCCGCCGCTGCGCATCACGCAGCAGTACGTCGATCGGCTCGAGAGCTGGTGTGACGAGTTCAACGAAGAGCTGGAACCGCTCGATTCGTTCATTCTTCCGGGTGGCACCCCGGGGGCTGCTCTGCTGCACACCGCCAGGACGGTCGCGCGACGCGCGGAACGGTCGGCGTGGGCAGCGGTGGATGCGGCTCCGGACGACACGAACGTCTTGCCGGCGAAGTACCTGAACAGGCTCTCGGATCTTCTCTTCATCCTGTGCCGGATCGCGAACCCGGACGGGGACGTCCTGTGGAAGCCCGGAGCGGGGGCGTGAGGAAGTCCCTCTAGAGGGGGCGGCGGCGCTGCGACCGGCCGTCAGGCCTGGATTCGAGCCAGGACATGAAGGCCATCAAGGCGCCGCTGTCGAGCGCGATCTCGTACGAGCTGTCGCAGTCGACCACATCGAGGATCACGATGTCCTCGGTCATGATGTCGAATTCGCTGTTCTCCGGCGACCGGCGCGACCGCACGTCGATGCCCTGACGGGTCAGGCGCACGTCGGGTCCGGGCCGAAGGCTCGAGAGCTTGTAGAACGCGAGTGTCTCGTCGCCGTACCGGACGATTCCGTGCCTCCAGCCGGAACCCTCGTTCTGAGGCATCACTCGCAGGATCGCGGCGGTACCCCCGCCGCGCAGGGTGAAGAGGCGGTACAACAAAGCCGCGACGGAGACCGCGAGCAGCACCACAAGGATATTGAGAATCAGAAATCCAGGTGACACTGCTCGTCGGCTCCGTCGCGGCTTCTCGTTGTTCGACGATCAGGCTCGTTCGACAGCCCGCAGGCGGCCTCGGGCCGCTGCGATCTCCGACTCGTCACGATTCTCATCGCTCAGAGCCGACTTGGCTGCCTCGACGTCGATGTCCTCCACGCGATCGGCGGCTTCGGCGAGCACCGTCACCGTCGTCGCGGTCACCGAGAGGAATCCGCCATGGACGGCCATGACGATCCGCTCACCGTCCGCGGTCCTGACGGACACGACGCCACCCTCGACGAGCTGGCCGAGCACGGGCTCGTGACCGGGCATGATGCCGATCTCGCCCTCGGTGGTCTGGGCGGTGACGAGAGTCGCCGATCCGGACCACACACGCTCCTCGACGGCAACGATGTCCACGCTCATCTCAGCCACGGTGGCCTACTTTCCGGCGATCTTCTTGGCTGCAGCCTCGACGTCGTCGAGTCCACCACAGCTGTTGAACGCCTGCTCGGGCAGGTGGTCGAACTCGCCCTTGCACACGCGGTCGAAGGCCTCGATGGTGTCGGCGAGCGGCACGACCGAACCCGGCTGACCCGTGAACTTCTCGGCGACGATGAAGTTCTGGCCGAGGAACTTCTGGAGACGACGGGCACGGGCAACCGTGACCTTGTCCTCTTCGGAGAGCTCGTCCATACCGAGGATGGCGATGATGTCCTGCAGTTCCTTGTACTTCTGCAGGATGCGCTTGACCTCGTTGGCCACCCGGAAGTGGTCGGCACCGACGATGCCCGGCTCGAGGATTCGCGAGGTCGACGTCAGCGGGTCCACAGCGGGGTAGATACCCATCTGCGAGATCGGACGCGAGAGCTCGGTGGTCGCATCGAGGTGAGCGAACGTCGTGGCCGGCGCGGGGTCGGTGTAGTCGTCGGCGGGCACGTAGATCGCCTGCAGCGAGGTGATCGAGCGGCCACGCGTCGAGGTGATGCGCTCCTGGAGCTCACCCATCTCGTCCGCGAGCGTGGGCTGGTAACCCACGGCCGACGGCATACGGCCGAGGAGGGTCGACACCTCCGAGCCTGCCTGCGTGAAGCGGAAGATGTTGTCGATGAACAGGAGCACGTCCTGTCCCTGGACGTCGCGGAAGTACTCCGCCATCGTCAGGGCCGACAGGGCGACGCGCATACGCGTTCCCGGCGGCTCGTCCATCTGACCGAAGACGAGGGCGGTGTCCTGGAGGACGCCCATCTCTTCCATCTCGAGGTGGAGGTCGGTGCCCTCACGGGTGCGCTCACCGACGCCGGCGAACACCGACGTGCCGGAGAACTCACGCGCGATACGGGTGATCATCTCCTGGATCAGAACGGTCTTGCCGACACCGGCGCCACCGAACAGACCGATCTTGCCGCCCTTGACGTACGGGGTCAGCAGGTCGATGACCTTGATGCCGGTCTCGAGGATCTCGGTCTTGCCCTCGAGCTGGTCGAAGGCCGGGGGCTTGCGGTGGATGCCCCACTGCTCGCCGTCGCGGCCGGTGCCCGGCGCGTCGAGGCAGTCGCCCAGCGCGTTGAACACGTGGCCCTTGACGACGTCGCCGACGGGAACCGAGATCGGCTTGCCCGTGTCGGACACCGGGGCACCGCGGACCAGGCCGTCGGTGGGCTGCATGGAGATCGTGCGGACCAGGTTGTCACCCAGGTGCTGCGCGACCTCGAGGGTCAGGGTCTTCGCCACGGACGGCAGAGTGACCTCTGCGTGCAGGGCGTTGAACAGCTCGGGCACGGCGCCACGCGGGAACTCCACGTCGACGACGGCGCCGATGACGCGGACGACGCGCCCGGCAAGGGCCGACGCCGCACCGGCGTTGTTGTCGGTTACTGCTGCGGTCATTGTGGTTCAGTCACTTCCTGCACTCGAGGCGAGCGCACCGGCACCGCCGACGATCTCGCTGATTTCCTGGGTGATCTGGGCCTGGCGGGCCTGGTTCGCCTGACGGCTGAGGGTGTTCACCAGTTCCGTGGCATTATCCGTCGCGGCCTTCATGGCGGTACGACGGGCCGCCGACTCGGAGGCCGCCGCGTCCAGCAGCGACGCGTAGATACGCGTGCTGATGTACTTCGGCAGGAGAGCCTCGAGCAGGACTCCGGCCTCGGGCTCGAAGTTGTACACCGCCTGCGGTCCCCCGGTGTCCGTGCCTCGGTGCCCGTCGGTGAGCATGTCCTCGCCGAGGTCGATCTCGTCCTCGGTGATGCTCACCTCGAGCGGAGCCATCCTGCGGACCTGGGGGGTCTGCGTCAGCATCGATACGAAGCGGGTGTAGACGATGTGCAGTTCGTCGACGCCCTCGACGGTGCCTTCGCCGTTCGGGGCGGGCACCTCGGCGCCCGATCCCGCCATGAACAGCTCGACCAGGTGGCGGCTCGCCTTCGCGGCGTCCGTGTAACGAGGATCCTGCGAGAAGCCCGTCCAGGCAGCGACCACTTCACGCTCACGGAACGTGTAGTAACCGAGACCCTTGCCGCCCATCACGTACAGCACAGGCTCCTTGCCCTCGCTGAGGAGCAGCTGACGCAGCTCCTCGGCTTCCTTGAGGACGTTGGAGTTGTAACCGCCGGCCATACCGCGGTCGCTGGTCACGACCAGCACTGCGGCACGCTTGGGGTTCTCACGCTCGTTGAGCAGGGGGTGATCCAACGAGGCCGACGCACTCGCCAGCTCGGAGAGCACCTTGGTGATCTCCTCGGCGTACGGCTTGGACGCTGCCACTCGGGCCTGGGCCTTCGTGATACGCGACGTCGCGATCAGTTCCTGCGCCTTGGTGATCTTCTTGGTCGAGTTGACCGACTTGATCCGCGAGCGCAGTTCGCGCAAGTTCGCCATTCGTCGATCACACTCCCTTCACTGGACGCTGGGTCATGGACTCCCCGCTCACTTGCGAACGGTGGTGCGCTTGACGGAGACCTGCTCCTGCTCGACCTCATCGGCACCGAGAGCATCGGCCTCGGCCTCGTTCACGACACGGCTGCCGTCGGAGGCGATGAAGCCCTCCTTGAACTTGGCGGTCGCGGCGTGGAGAGCCTCGATGGACTCGTCCGACAGGGCCTTGCCACCGGCGATCTGCTCGTAGACGCCTGCGGCGTTGCGGTGCAGATCCTCGAGGAGCTCGGCTTCGAAGCGACGCACGTCTCCGACCGGAACCGAGTCGAAGACACCTTCGCCGGCGAGGTAGATCGACACGATCTGGTCCTCGACCGCGATGGGTGCGTACTGGTCCTGCTTGAGCAGCTCGACGAGACGCTGACCGCGCTCGAGCTGAGCCTTCGACGCGGCGTCGAGGTCGGAGGCGAAAGCGGCGAAGCCTTCGAGCTCACGGAACTGCGCGAGCTCCAGACGCAGCGAGCCGGAGACCTTCTTCATGCCCTTGGTCTGGGCGGCGCCACCGACTCGGGAAACCGAGATACCCACGTTGATGGCGGGACGGACACCCTTGTTGAACAGGTCGGACTCGAGGAAGACCTGGCCGTCGGTGATGGAGATGACGTTGGTCGGGATGTACGCCGACACGTCGTTCGCCTTGGTCTCGATGATCGGCAGGGCCGTCAGCGAACCGCCACCGAGCTCGTCGGAGAGCTTGGCGGAGCGCTCCAGCAGACGCGAGTGCAGGTAGAAGACGTCGCCGGGGTACGCCTCGCGGCCCGGCGGACGACGCAGCAGCAGCGAGATGGCGCGGTACGCCTCGGCCTGCTTGGTCAGGTCGTCGAACACGATGAGGACGTGCTTGCCCTGGTACATCCAGTGCTGGCCGATGGCCGAACCGGTGTAGGGGGCGAGCCACTTGAAGCCGGCGGAGTCGGAGGCGGGAGCCGCGACGATGGTGGTGTACTCCATCGCGCCGTTCTCCTCGAGTGCCTGCTTGACACCCGCGATGGTCGAACCCTTCTGGCCGATCGCGACGTAGATGCAGCGGACCTGCTGCTTCGGGTCGCCGGTCTCCCAGTTCGCCTTCTGGTTCAGGATCGCGTCGATGCAGACCGCGGTCTTGCCGGTCTTGCGGTCGCCGATCACGAGCTGACGCTGGCCGCGGCCGATCGGGGTCATCGCGTCGATGGCCTTGATGCCGGTCTGCAGCGGCTCCTCGACCGGCTGGCGCTCCAGCACGGTCGCGGCCTGCAGCTCGAGGGCGCGGGTCTCGTCGGCCTGGATGTCGCCGAGGCCGTCGATCGGCTGACCGAGCGGGTTCACGACGCGGCCCAGGAAGTTGTCGCTCACCGGCACCGACAGAACGTCGCCGGTCCGCTTGACTTCCTGGCCTTCCTCGATCGTCTGGAAGTCGCCCAGGATAACGGCACCGATCTCGGTGGCCTCGAGGTTGAGGGCCACGCCGAGGACGCCACCGGGGAACTCCAGCAGCTCGTTGGCCATCGCCGACGGCAGACCGCTGATGTGCGCGATGCCGTCACTGGTGTCGACGACCACGCCGACCTCCTCGCGGGAGGCCTCCGGGGAGTAGCTCGCGGTGTAATTGTCAATCGCGCTACGGATCTCGTCGGAGGAGATCGTCAGCTCCGCCATGTTCTTCCTGCTCTCGGTATCTGGTCTTCGAAAAGATCTATGTGTGTGTTCGGTAGTGGACTACGTGAGGCTCTTGCGCACTGCAGCGAGTCGACCCGCGGCACTACCGTCGATGACCTCGTCGCCCACCCGGACGACCAATCCACTGAGAAGCTCGGGATCGACCTCGACGTGCACCGTCACAGGCTTCCCGTAGATGCGGGTCAGGGTCGCGGAGAGCCGCTCCTCCTGCCGCGCATCGAGCGGTGCCGCGCTGCGGACATGCGCAACGGCACGATCCCGCTGGGCTGCTGCGAGTGCCGACAATTCGTCGAACGTGCCGGCCGGAGACTCGCTCAGCCGACCGACCGCGTGCACCGCCAGCGCCTCGGTGACCGCGGTCACCTTCCCGTAGAGCAGGCGCGTCAGCAGATCGCGCTTGGCCGAAGCCGGCGTTCCGCGATCGGAGAGCGTCTGCTCGAGGTCGGGGTTGCCGGCCACGATGCGACCGAGGCGGAACAGTTCGTCCTCGACGGTGTCGAGCTGGTTCTGGTCCGCCGCAGCCTTCAGCAGCGCCTCCCGACCCAGCTGGACGAGAGAGTTCGTCAGATCGGACTGGGCCGACCAGTCCTGCCCCGCTGCGGCCTTGACGGTCGCGAGGGTCTGAGCCGAAATCTTGCCGCCGAAGACCTGCTCGGCCAGCCGCTCGCGAACGGCAGCCGGGGCCGAGGCGTCGGCCAGCGCGGTCCGAAGAGCCCGCTGGCTGTCGAGCGCCTCGACCACCGAGAACAATTCGGAACCGGCCTGAGCCGCAGCGGCAGTCGCGGCACCCGAGCCCAGGGCGGACTGCAACGCGGAACGCGTATGAGCGAGTGCCTCACGGCTTGCTGCGTACATGGTGCTCACTTTCCGGATGCAGAGTCAGCGCTGAGGGAGTCGAGTTCGTCGAGGAACCGATCGATCGAGCCGGCACGCTTCACGTCGTCCGCGAGCGTCTCACCGAGGATCTTCTCGGCGAGATCCACGGAGCTGCGTCCGAGATCGCTGCGCAGCTCGGCCACGATCTGCTGGCGCTGGGCCTGCAGCTGGTTGTGGCCGGCAGCGACGATGCGGTCGCTCTCCTCCTGGGCCTGCGCCTTCATGTCGGCGATGATCTGCTGACCCTGTGCACGGGCCTCTTCACGGATCTGCGCCGCCTCGGTGCGGGCCTCGGCGAGCTGGCTACGGTACTGCTCGAGCGCGGCCGCAGCCTCCGCCTGAGCTTCCTCTGCCTTCTTGATGCCGCCTTCGATCAGCTCCGAACGCTCGTCGAGCACCTTCTGGAACATCGGAAGCACGAACTTCCAGAAGACGAATCCGACGAGGATCAGGGCGACCAGCGACCAGACGATGTCGTATGTCGCGGGGAGGAGGGGATTGGGAGTCTCCCCTTCCTCTGCCGCGAGAATCAGGATGCTGTCAGCCATGGTGATCGTCGGATCAGAAGATGAAGCCGGCGACGATGCCGATCAGCGCCAGGGCCTCGGTGAATGCAATACCGAGGAACATCGTGGTGCGCAGCTGGCCGGCCATCTCGGGCTGACGAGCCATGCCCTCGATCGCCTTGCCGACGACGATGCCGATGCCGATGCCGGGGCCGATGGCGGCGAGGCCGTAGCCGATGGCGCCGGCACCCGAGATCGAGGTCTCCTGGGCGAGGACGTCTGCTGCCTGAAGCGCAACGCTCATTGGTGTTCCATTCCCTTTCTTGTGGCTCGGCCCCGGGAGTCGGCAACCGAGTCAGTCTTTGTGTAGATGTGGGTCGTGCCGCTCGTCGAGCTAATGCTCTTCGGCGTGCAGCGCCAGATCGATGTACACCGCGGTGAGCAGCGCGAAGATGTAGGCCTGCAGGACGATCACCAGGAGCTCGAAGAAGGTGAACGCGATTCCGCCGATGAGAGAACCGATGCCGAACACCTTCATGAAGCCGTCGGAATCGAAGAAGAAGAACTGCGTGGCACTGAAGAACAGCACGAGCATGATGTGACCGGCCAACATGTTGGCCATGAGACGAATGGTCAGCGTGAACGGCCGCAGAATGAACGTCGAGACGAACTCGATCGGGATCACCAGCACGTGGAGAGCGGGCGGCAGGTTCGGGATGACGATGCTGCTCTTGACGTAGCGGAAGAATCCGTACTTCTTGATGCCCACATAGTTGAAGACGATGTAGGCGAGTGCCGCGAGCACGATCGGCATACCGATCCGTGCGTTGGACGAGATGTTGAGGAACGGGATGACCGATGTGAGGTTCAGACCGACCACCAGGAAGAAGATGGTGACGATCACCGGGAGGAACCGGCGTCCCTGTTCCTTACCGAGGATGTCCTCGGCGATATGGATCCGGACGAAGTCGAGCATGATCTCGGCGACGTTCTGCACGCCCCGCGGCACGATCTTCGGACTCCGCAGCGCGAAGAAGAAGAACAGCGCGACGATCAGGGCGACGGCGACGCGGATGAGCATCAGCCGGTCCATCTCGAAGGGGGTGCCTTCGAACAGGACTGCCGGTGGGAAAAAATCAGCTAGTGACGGCGCGTGGAATTCTCCGGCTGCCAAGGTGGTGACGCTCAGCGCTCTCTCCCGTAGTCGGCCGCAGGCATGCCGTCTGCGGTTCGATCGGACATTGACGATCCAGAAGTCGACCAGGTCGGCTCGCGTATTCGCCAGTGGTCCGAACCGCGTGGGCGGTCCCGCTTCCTGCCGGTGTCGGCGACTCTCGTCGACTCGGCGGCCATTTGAACACGACCGCCTACGAAGTCACAACTGCGCACCTTGTCCAAACCTGATGCGGTCAGTGTCACTCTCGCAGAACTCACCCTACCAACTGCTCTACGACAGCGCGTAGGTGGGTTCCTACGTGGGGGGTTATGGACATCCGGCACTACTACCGATCGTCGTTGTTCGCCTCGGACGACGGCTGGGGATCGACGTACAGGGCGCGCTGCGAGAGCACGCCGTAGGTCTCTGCCCCCAGAACGATGACCAGCGCGAAAACGATCGTGAGCACCAGCGCGTTGCGGTTGTAGAAGTCGAGCGAGTCGAGCGAACCCATCACGACGATGGCGAGGATCAGCTTCAGCAGCCACGTGCCGAGAAGAACGGCACCGGCGGTCATCGCCGGCATCTTCGACGTCAGGAGCACACCGAGCGCGGTGAAGAGGATGAATCCTCCGCCGACGGCCGCGCCGATCAGCGCGCCCCACAGGCCGGGTGTCCCGGCGACGAGCACCGAGATCACCGAGGCCACGACGGCGAGCGCGAGAAGACCGAGGATGCCGTACCGCACCGCCGCGCGCATGGGTGCGATCGGGTCGGGCAGCGAGGGCAGACCGTGGTCGGGTTCGGGATGATCCGGGTTCGTCACGATATCCGAGCCTAACCGACCTCTCGGGAGCGCTCCGGGGGCGTCTCCCCCGACTCGTCGTGCCGCCGCATCGACGGCACAGCGGTCACCACGAGGGCGAACACGAGACCGCCCGCGAGGATCAGCACTACAGCCCTCCGATCGAGCAACGAGGAACCGACGGCCCCGAACGCGAGGATGCCGACCCACAAGTAGAGCAGCAGCACCACGCGACGGTGGGAATGCCCGATCTGCAGGAGGCGGTGATGGAGGTGCATCTTGTCCGGGCTGAACGGGCTGACGCCCGCTCGCGTGCGGCGCACGATCGCAAGGAGCAGGTCGAGGATCGGGATGAACATCACCGCGCCCATCAGGATGAGCGGTGAGAGCAGGCCCAGCAGGTCGCGCGAGCCGTACGCGCTCAGCGGGATGAGGCCCGAGGCGCTCGTGGAGATCGCGGCGAGCATGAGGCCGATGAGCATCGATCCCGAGTCACCCATGAAGATCTTGGCGGGCTGGAAGTTGTGCGGCAGGAAGCCGAGGCACGCGCCCGCGAGGGCCGCGGCCATGAGAGCCGGCGGATAAGCCGAGACGTCGCCACCCTGATCGAGCAGCAGGCCGACGGAGAACGCACAGATCGCCAGCGCGGCGATGAGACCCAGCCCGGCCGCGAGTCCGTCGAGCCCGTCGACGAAGTTCATCGCGTTGATCATCACGGCGGCGACGGCGACGGTGATGAGGCCGCCCTGCAGCTGGTCGAGCACGAGCGTCGACGCACTGAAGGGGTCGTAGATGACGATCCAGCTCACGCCCATGACCACGAGCACGCCCGCGGCGGTGACCTGCCCGACGAATTTGGTGAGCGCGTCGAGACCCCACCGGTCGTCGACGATCCCGACGACGACGATGATCGACGCTGCGACGAGCGCCGCCCCCATATCCGGGGTGTATTCGAAACCCCTTGTCAGAGCAGGCAACTGCTGAGCGAAGATGATCCCTGCGACGAGACCGATGTACATGCCGACCCCACCCATCCGTGGTGTCGGGGTCACGTGCACGTCGCGATCGCGGGGAACGGCGACCGCCCCGAACTTCAATGCGAGGATCCGCACCACACCGGTGGCGAGAAAGGTCACCACCGCGGAGGTGAGCAGAACGAGGAGAAGCTCCCGGATGGGAACGCCGGCGCCTCGCCCGGCCTGAGCGAGCAGTACGGCGGTGGTGTCGGCTGCAGTCACGTGCTCCGTTCCTCCGCCGCTACTCCCCGCCGGAACGAAGGCGCTCGGGATCGTCGCCGAGCACCTTCGCGAGCGCTTCGGCCGTCACAGCGCCTTCGCGCAGGATGCGCGGACGGTCACCCGTGAGATCGACGATCGTAGATGCGACGCCGTGTTCGGCGGGGCCACCGTCGAGATAGACGCTCGCCGACGCTCCGAGTTGCTCGCGCGCCTCGGTGACGTTCGTCGCGGCCGGCCGGCCGGAGACGTTGGCGCTGGACACCGCGAGCGGACCGACCTCGCGCAGCAGTTCCAGGATCACGGGGTGCAGTGGCATGCGGAGCATGACCGTACCGCGAGTGTCCCCGAGATCCCAGGCCAGGGACGGCGCCTGATGCACCACGAGGCTGAGCCCACCCGGCCAGAAGGCGCGGATCAACTCCCGCGCCTCGGGACGCACCGAGGCGACGAGGCCGTCGATGGTCGTCCAGGAGCCGACGAGGACCGGCACCGGCATGTCGCGGCCGCGGCCCTTCGCGCGCAGGAGCGACGTCACGGCGTCGGAGTCGAACGCATCCGCCGCGATGCCGTACACCGTGTCGGTGGGTACGACGACGAGTCGTCCGGCCTTGAGTGCACCGCGCGCCGCGTTGAGTCCGGCGGCGCGCGAAGCTTCGTTGTTGCAGTCGTACACGGTGCTCACGCGCTCATCCTTCCACTCCGGCCGCAATCGGCACCGGACGGGTCCTGCCCGTCAGCCGTCCGCAGCAGACCGTACCGACTTCATGCGGTCGGCCTCCACCGCGGTGGGAACCCGGTGGGCGGTGACGAACCGGGCCTTACCGGCGAGGTCGGGGTGCCGGACGACATCGCCGAACACGCGACGCTGTTCGAACAGTTCGGCGACGAGCAGGCTGTGCGTGTCGTCGTGCTCGACCGCGGCCGCTCCCCCGATCCGCAGCCATCGCGCGATGTTCGACACCATCGGCCGGATGACGGATAGACCGTCTGCCCCTCCGAAGAGCGCCGAATGCGGGTCGTGCTCGATCACCTCGGGTTCCAGTTCGGCGCCTTCGGGGATGTAGGGCGGGTTGGCGACCACCAGATCGACGGTGCCTTCGAGGTTGGTGAGAAGGGTGCGGTCGGTGACGTCGCCCTGGTACAGCCGGATGGGGGTGTCGCCTTCCTGCGCGCGGGTCTCGGCGTTGCGTCGCGCCCACCCGAGCGCCTTCGCTTCGAGTTCGACGGCATGGACCTCGGCGTCGGGACGGGCGTGCGCGATCGCCAGGGCGAGTGCGCCGGATCCGGTGCACAGGTCGAGCACGACCGGATTGCGGCTTCCGTGGCGCTCGAGGAAGGCCAGGGCCCATCCGAGGAGCAGTTCGGTCTCGGGCCGGGGCACGAACACACCCGGCCCCACCGCGAGGTCGATCTCCCCCATCGGCGAAGTGCCGGTGATGTACTGCAGCGGTATCCGCTTCGCCCGCTGTTCGACCATGGATCGGTAGGCGTCGATGGTCGCCGCGTCGACGAGCGGGACCAGTCCGAGTCGCCCACGCTCGATGGCGAGCAGGTGCGCGGCGAGAAGTTCGGCGTCGACCCGCGGACTCGGGACTCCTGCTTCGTCGAGGACCGATGCCGCTTCGATGATGGCCAGGCGCAGAGGTTGACGGCTCACGCCTACAGCGTGCCACGACTTCGACCCTGCACTACGCCGAGGTATCCCTCGCATTGCACGCACACTGCGCAGACCGGACATTCGACGTGTTTCCGGCGAGGTGATTGACGGCGCGAAGAGGCGGGCACCCGAACGGGGACCGATACCTTCCGGTCGGTTTCATCGACAGAAAGGGATTGCCCATGAAGACACGGACTGTGCGTGGAATCACCGTTCTCGCCGCTGCCGGCGCGACCGCCTTCGCTGCCCCCGCTCTCGCGAGCGCGGACCCCATCGACTTCCAGCCGATCCCCGTCGGATGCCCGGCGGGGATCGGCCTGGCCGACACGGAGACCGTCGTCGACGACGAGGATGCGTCGACCGGCCAGATCGAGTACGAAATCGAGCAGGAAGGTAGCGGCGGCGGCCAGATCGGTTGGGTGAATCTGGGCACGCTGCAGCTCGGTACCGACGCCCTCCCGGGACCGGTGAAGGACGACGAACCCGCCAAGGTGGTCGACACCGGCGCAGGCCTCGTGGTGAGCGCAGTCTGGGGGGCCCATCAGAATGCCGGTGGCCAGGGATGCTTCCTGCTTCCCGGTATCGATCTCACAGACGTACCCTCTGCGCCGGCTCCGAACGACGGAAGCGGCGAGGACGACAACGCCGGCCTCGGCGACGCCTGATCCCCTATCGACGAGCCCGGTTCGCGGCTATTCCGCCGCGAGCCGGGCTTCGCGGTCTGCAGCACCCAGGGCGTCGAGCAGCGCGTCGAGTTCGCCGTCGAGCACCGCGTCGAGGTTGTGGGACTTGAAGCCGATGCGGTGATCGGTGATCCGGTTCTCCGGGAAGTTGTAGGTGCGGATGCGCTCGGACCGGTCGACGGTCCGCACCTGGCTGGCGCGACCTGCCGATGCCTCCGCGTCGGCCGCCTCTTCGGCCGCCGCCTGCAGGCGCGCCGCGAGCACCTGCATCGCGCGGGCCTTGTTCTGCAGCTGGGAGCGTTCGTTCTGGCAGGTCACCACGATGCCGGTGGGAAGGTGCGTGATGCGCACGGCCGAGTCGGTGGTGTTGACACCCTGTCCGCCCTTGCCGGAGGACCGGTAGACGTCGATGCGCAGGTCGCTCTCGTCGATCTGCACCTGCTCGACCTCGTCGGGCTCGGGGTAGACGAAGACGCCGGCCGCGGAGGTGTGCACGCGTCCCTGCGACTCGGTGACGGGCACTCGTTGGACGCGGTGCACCCCGCCCTCGAACTTGAGGCGGGACCACACCCCGTCGCGCACGTCGGTCTTCGACTTGACCGACAGCGTGATGTCCTTGTAACCGCCGAGATCGGAGTAGGTGGCGCCGAGAACCTCGACGCGCCAACCGGCGCGTTCGGCATAGCGCGTGTACATGCGGGCGAGGTCGGAGGCGAACAGAGCGGACTCCTCGCCGCCCTCACCGGACTTGACCTCGAGGACGACGTCGTCGCTGTCGTGCGGGTCGCGGGGAGCGAGCAGGTCGGTCAGGGACCGGTCGAGCTCGGCGACCTGCGCTTCGAGGTCGTCGACCTCGGACGCGAACGACGAGTCGTCGGCGGCGAGTTCGCGCGCCGCTTCGAGATCGTCACGGGCCTGCTTCAGGGCGTTGTAGGTCGACATCACGGGGGCGAGTTCGGCGAACCGCTTGCCCACCCGGCGGGCCGCCGCGGGATCGTCGTGCAGCGACGGGTCGGACAGCTGCTGCTCCAGACCTGCGTATTCGGCCAGGATGTCGTCGATGGCCGACGGCTTGGTCTGCCCCGCCATGAGTGTGCTCCGCTCTGATTCGGTCCGTGCAACGAAAATGCCGACGCCCGGCCTGCACGAGGGCAGTACCGGGCGTCGGCGTGACAGCTAGCTGTCGGAGTCGGCCTTCTTCGATGCACGCTTGCCGTAGCGAGCCTCGAAGCGCGCGACACGACCACCGGTGTCGAGGATCTTCTGCTTGCCGGTGTAGAACGGGTGGCAGTTGGAGCAGACTTCGACGGTGATCCGTCCGGACTCCGACGTGCTGCGGGTCTCGAACGTGTTTCCGCAACCGCAGACGACGGTCGTCGTCACGTAGTTGGGGTGGATTCCTGCCTTCATGGTGTCCCTTTCGTGGCCGCCGGGTCGCCTTCGCGGGTCGAAGACGTGAACCGGAGCCGGACTGAGCCTGTCGATTATGCCAAACGTAGGGCCCCGGGAAGAAATTCCCCGGGGCGCCGACGTCAGTCGTCGAGAGCCCCCGGTGCGGTCTTCGCCACATTCATGAGGAACTCGATGTTCGTCTTGGACTTCTTGAGCCGGTCGATGAGCAAGTCGATCGCCTGGTGCGAATCGAGGCCCGAGAGCACACGGCGCAGCTTGTGCACCACGGCGAACTCGTCGGGGCTCATGAGCAGCTCGTCCTTACGCGTACCGGACGGGTTGACGTCGACCGCCGGGAACACGCGCCGCTCGGCGATCTTCCGGTCGAGCTTGAGCTCGGCGTTGCCGGTGCCCTTGAACTCCTCGAAGATCACGGTATCGCCCGTGGAGCCGGTCTCGACCATCGCGGTGGCGATGATCGTGAGCGACCCGCCGTTCTCGATGTTGCGGGCAGCACCGAGGAAACGCTTCGGCGGGTACAGCGCAGTCGAATCGACGCCACCGGAGAGGATGCGTCCGGATGCCGGCGACGAGTTGTTGTACGCGCGGCCGAGACGGGTGATGGAGTCGAGGAGCACCACGACGTCCTGGCCCATCTCCACGAGACGCTTCGCACGCTCGATGGCGAGCTCGGCGACCGAGGTGTGGTCTGACGGCGGCCGGTCGAAGGTCGAGGCGATGACCTCGCCCTTCACCGAACGCTGCATGTCGGTGACCTCTTCGGGACGCTCGTCGACGAGCACGACCATGAGGTAGCACTCGGGGTTGTTGACGGCGATCGCGTTCGCGATGTCCTGGAGGACCGTGGTCTTACCGGCCTTCGGCGGCGACACGATGAGCGCGCGCTGCCCCTTACCGATCGGCATGACCAGGTCGATCACGCGCGTGGTGAGGATGTTCGGCTGGGTCTCGAGCCGCAGTCGCTGGTTCGGGTACAGCGGCGTGAGCTTGTTGAACTCGGGGCGGCGCTTGGCCGAATCGACGTCGCGGCCGTTGACCGTGTCGAGGCGGACCAGCGGGTTGAACTTCTGGCGCTGGTTGCTCTGCTCGCCCTCGCGAGGAACCCGCACGGCGCCGGTGATGGCGTCGCCGCGGCGCAGGCCGTTCTTGCGCACCATGTTCATCGACACGTAGACGTCGTTCGGACCGGCGAGGTAGCCGGACGTGCGCACGAACGCGTAGTTGTCGAGCACGTCGAGAATGCCGGCGACCGGCTGCAGGACGTCGTCCTCGCGGATCTCGGGTTCGCGCGAGTCCGAACCGCCTTCGCTGCGGTCGCGTCCACGGCGACGCTCACGGAAGCGACGGCCCCGGCGGCCGCGGCCGCCTTCCTCGTCGTCTCCCCCGCGGTTGTCCTGGCTCTGACGCGGACCCTGGTTTCCGCCGTCGCGATCGCCACCGTCCTGGCCGCGATCACCCTGGTTACGGTCGCCCTGATTGCGCTCACCCTGGTTGCGGTCGCGCCGCGAGGAGCCGTCGCCGGAGGTGCGGTCCTGGGACTTCTCGCGCTGCGAGTCGCGGTCCTGACGGCCGTCCTCGGACGACTCGGTGCCCTCGGCCTGCTGGTTCTGGTCGGCGTTGTCGCCGCCACGACGTCCACGACGGCCGCGGCCGCGACGGTTTCCGTCGGATTCGTTGTCGCCGCTGGGGGTCTGGCCGCCCTGCTGCTTCTCCTGCGAGCCGTCCTCGGTCGACTTCGCATCGGCCTTCTGCTCGGTCGACTTCGCATCGGCCTTCTGCTCGGTCGACTTCGCATCGGCCTTCTGCTCGGTCGACTTCGCGTCGACCTTCTGCTCGGGCGCAGCGGTCTCGTCGGCGGCGGCACGGCCACGGCGACCGCGGGTGCCACGCGAGGGCGCTCCCTCGGGCTTGTCTGCCACCTCGGTCTTCTCGGCGCCGGTGTTCGACGCGGCTACCGGCCGCTCGGTGGCGGGTGCGGCGTCGCCGCCTCCCTGCCGCTCCTTGATCGCAGCGATGAGATCGCCCTTGCGCATCCCGGAGGTGCCCTTGATTCCGAGCTCGGCGGCAAGAGTCCGCAACTCGGCAAGCACCATGCCCGAAAGGCCTGCTCCGCGGCGACCGCGTGTGGTCGTCCGGCTACCGGCCTCGGGAATGTCGAGAGCAGGTGTAGCGATCAGGTCCGTATCTGTCACGGAGATCCTTCCTTCCCTCGCCCGCTTCATGCGCAGCAGAGGGTTCGTCCCGCAGATCAGTTCGTCCACTGAGCTGGGATTTGCCGTACGAGTTCAGGGAAAACGAACGGTCGGCACGTCCGCCACCACACCGAAATCCGGTGGGTGCGGTCTGTCCCCCTCCCGGATCCGGGAGCAGGTGAGGATCGATCCAGGCTCGACGCCCCGATGGAGCTGGAGTGATTGCCCTGGAGAATCCGGCGACTGATACGCACGACGTGCGGACACCCCACAGAATAGCGACGATCTGTACGTAGGGCAAGAATCGCCATGCCGGATGGGACGTGTGTGTTGCACCACCGTCCACCCCCGCATCCGGCACCGCGCGTCGGTCTCAGTCGACCTGGACTCCCTCGGCGATCTCGAGATCGAGCACCGTCAGATTGTCGGCCTCGGCCGCGGCCCGTAGTTCATCGGGCAGCGCAGAGGTCGTCAGCGCGAGCACCGTCGGCCCTGCACCGGAGACGACGGCGGGGATACCCGCTTCGCGCAGTGCGGCCACCCATTTGGTGGTGAGCGGAAGGGCGGGCGCCCGCTGTGCCTGGTGGAGCAGATCCTGCGTCGCCGGCATCAGCAGTTCGGGTCGCTCGGTGAGCGCGACGACCGCGAGGGCCGCCCGGCTGACGTTGAACGCCGCGTCCCGATGCGGCACGAGCTCGGGCAGCAGGCCCCGGGTGTGGGCCGTGGAGGAACGGACCGACGGGACGAAGGCGTACGCCTTGATGTCGGGGTGCACGCGCAGGTTCACCGCGCGGTAGGTCCGCTGTTCGGAGTCGACCTCCGCCTCGGTCCACGACACCACGGCTCCGCCGAGCACGCTGGCGGAGGCGTTGTCGGGATGTCCCTCGAACTCGGACGCCAGCTGCACGAGCTGCTCGGCGTCGAGCACCCGCTCCGGGGCGATCTTGCGGACGAGTCCGTTGGCCGCTGCCAGCCCTCCCACCGCCGCGGAGGCGGAGGATCCGAGCCCCCGGGAGTGCGGGATGACGTTGTGGCACACGACGTCCAATCCGTCGGCCCACACACCGGCGGCCTCGAGTCCGCGCTCGACGGCCCGGACGACGAGGTGCGAAGGTCCCCACGGAACCTCCTGCGCGCCTTCCCCCTCCACCTGTACATCGAGTCCGGAAGCCGTTGTCGTGACGGTGATCTCGTCGTACAGACCGAGGGCGAGGCCCAGGCAGTCGAAGCCGGGACCGAGATTCGCGCTCGAGGCGGGAACCCGTGCCGTCACCGAAAGCCCCACGGGCAACGTCTGCGTCATGTCCTGATTCCCAACGGAGGAAGGCGTGGCGGTCAACTCAGGCCAACTCGAGCGCGGAGGCGACCGCGACCGGGTCGACCGGGATGGGCTCGACCACAGGCACATCACGCAGAGCCGTGTCGGGGTCCTTGAGACCGTTGCCGGTCACGGTGCACACGACCTTCAGGCCGCGTTCGAGCCAGCCTTCCTTGCTCGCGGCGAGCAGACCGGCGATGGACGCGGCCGAAGCCGGCTCGACGAAGATCGACTCGGACTTCGCGAGCAGTCGGTACGCCTCGAGGATCTCCTCGTCGGTCGCTGCGCGGAACGCGCCGTTCGACTCCTCCTTGGCGGCCACCGCGCCGTTCCACGATGCGGGAGCGCCGATGCGGATGGCGGTCGCGATGGTCTCGGGATCCTTCACCGGATGGCCGAGGACGAGCGGCGCGGCACCAGCGGCCTGGACGCCGAGCATGCGCGGGCGGCGCGTGCTGAGGCCGTCGGCGGCGTACTCGCTGTAGCCCTTCCAGTAGGCGGTGATGTTGCCTGCATTGCCGACGGGCAGCACGTGCACGTCGGGGGCGTCGCCGAGCGCGTCGACGATCTCGAAGGCGGCGGTCTTCTGGCCCTCGATACGCACCGGGTTCACGGAGTTGACCAGACCGATGGTGGAGAACTCCGCGGTGGTCTTGCGTGCCAGCTCCAGACAGTCGTCGAAGTTACCCTCGACCTGCACGATCTTCGCGCCGTGCATGACGGCCTGGGCGAGCTTGCCCATCGCGATCTTGCCCTGCGGCACGAGCACAGCGCAGCCGATGCCGGCGCGCGCGGCGTAGGCGGCGGCCGAGGCCGAGGTGTTGCCGGTGGACGCGCACAGCACCGCCTGCTTGCCGGTCGCGAGGGCCTCGGTGACCGCCATGGTCATACCGCGGTCCTTGAACGAACCGGTGGGGTTGAGACCCTCGACCTTGACGTGGACCTCGCAGCCGGTGATCTCCGACAGGCGCGGAGCCGGGAGCAGCGGCGTGCCGCCCTCACGCAGCGTGACCGTCTTCCAGTCGTCACCGATCGGCAAGCGCGAACGGTACGCCTCGATCAGGCCCGGCCACGGCGTGTGCACGGGGGTGGTGTTCTTCTCGGCCGCGCTCATTCGGCGGATCCCTCCAGTCTCAGGACGCTGGTCACAGCAATCACGGATTCGAGTTTGTCGAGCGCTGCGACGGTATCCGCCAGCGCACGGTCGGTGGCCTGATGGGTGAGTACCACCAGGCGGGCGGCGTCGCCGGCGCCTTCCTGGCGGACCGCTGCGATGCTCACGTCCCGCGTGGCGAACTCGGCGGCGACCGCCGAGAGCACGCCGGCGCGATCGGCGACCTTCAGGTTGACGTAGTAACGCGTGAGGATGTCGCTCATGGGCGCGATCTCCAGTTGCGCATACTTCGACTCGCGCGGACCACGCCCACCCTGAACCCGGTTGCGGGCGGCCATCACGAGGTCGCCCATCACCGCGGAGGCGGTGGGGGCGCCACCTGCGCCCTGGCCGTAGAACATCAGGCGGCCCGAGGACTCCGCTTCGACGACGACGGCGTTGAACGCGCCGTTGACCGCAGCGAGCGGATGCTCGCGGGGCACGAGTGCCGGGTAGACGCGGGCGGACACGCGGTCCTTGCCGTCGGCGGACGGAACGCGTTCGCACAGCGCGAGCAGCTTGATCGTGCAGTTGAGCGCACGCGCCGACGTGAGATCGGCCGCGGTGATCGAGGAGATGCCCTCGCGGTAGACGTCGGCTGCCGTCACACGGGTGTGGAAGGCGATCGACGCGAGGATCGCAGCCTTGGAGGCCGCGTCGAAACCTTCGACGTCGGCAGTGGGGTCGGCCTCGGCGTATCCGAGCCGGCTCGCCTCGGCGAGCGTCTCGCCGTAGTCGGCGCCCGTCTCGTCCATCGCCGAGAGGATGTAGTTGGTGGTGCCGTTGACGATGCCGACGACCCGATTGACCCGGTCGCCTGCGAGCGACTGCGTGAGCGGGCGGATCACCGGGATCGCGCCGGCCACGGACGCCTCGAAGTACAGGTCCACGTTGCGGGCCTCGGCCGCCTCGGCGAGTTCACCGGTATAGGCGGCGAGCAACGCCTTGTTGGCCGTGACGACGGACTTACCGGCGTCGAGCGCCGTGCGCACCAGCTTGCGAGGAAGCTCGATGCCACCGATGAGTTCGACGACGATGTCGACGTCGTCGCGACGGATCAGCGCCTCGGCGTTCGTCGTGATCAGCTCCGCGGGAAGGCCACGGTCACGGGAGGCGTCGCGCACCGCGACACCCCGCAATTCCAGCGGGGCACCGATGCGCGCCTCGAGATCCGCGGCGTCGTCGCGGATGATCCGCGCGACCTCGGCACCGACGGTGCCGTGCCCGAGAACTGCCACACCCACCGGACGCCGGTCCGAAGCATCGGTCGCCGTTGCACTGGTCACTCCGAAACCTCCAAGTTGAGCAGATCTTCGACGGTCTCGCGGCGCAGCAGGACGCGCGAGACACCGTCCTTGACCGCCACGACGGCGGGGCGAGGCAGCAGGTTGTACCTGCTCGACATCGAGTAGCAGTATGCACCCGTCGCCGCGACCGCCAGTAAATCACCGGCTGCGACGTCGGCGGGCATCCAGGCGTCGCGGATGACGATGTCGCCGCTCTCGCAGTGCTTGCCGACGACCCGCGAGACCACCGGTTCGGCCTCGCTCACGCGGGAGACGAGGCGCGATTCGTATTCCGCCTGGTACAGCGACGTGCGGATGTTGTCGCTCATGCCGCCGTCGACGCTGATGTAGCGGCGGACGTGACCGGAACCGACCTCGACGTCCTTGAGCGTTCCCACCTCGTAGAGCGTCACGGTGCCCGGTCCGGCGATGGCCCGCCCGGGTTCGACCGCAAGGGTCGGAGCCGGGAGCCCGGCGAGTGCGGACTCGTTGCGGACGATGTCGCCCAGTTTGGCGGCGAGATCGGCGACCGGCGGCGGGTCGTCGCTCGGCACGTACGAGATGCCCAGGCCACCGCCGAGGTCGACGATGCTCATCTGCGCGGTCTTGTCGACACCGAACTCGGCGACGATGTCGCGCAGCAGGCCGATCACGCGGTGCGCGGCGAGTTCGAAGCCGTCGACGTCGAAGATCTGCGAGCCGATGTGGCTGTGCAGACCGACGAGACGGAGATTGTCGGTCGCGAAGACCCGGCGCACGGCTTGCATCGCGTTGCCACCGGCGAGCGAGAGCCCGAACTTCTGGTCCTCGTGCGCGGTGGAAATGAACTCGTGGGTGTGGGCCTCGACGCCCACGGTCACCCGGATGAGCACGTCCTGGACGACGCCGGCCTCGCCGGCGATCGCGTCGAGTCGGTCGATCTCGGCGAGCGAGTCGAGCACGATGTGCCCGACCCCGGCGGTCACGGCGGCCTGCAGTTCGCGGACGGACTTGTTGTTGCCGTGCATCGCGATCTTCTCGGCGGGGAAACCGGCGTGCAGGGCCACGGCGAGTTCACCGCCGGACGCGACGTCGAGCGAGAGCCCTTCCTGATGAACCCACCGTGCGATCTCGCTGCACAGGAACGCCTTCGACGCGTAGTGCACCTTCGCCGACGGGCCGAAGGCCTCGGCGATCTCCCGGCAGCGGGAGCGGAAGTCGTCCTCGTCGACGACGAACAGCGGGGTGCCGTACTTCTCGGCGAGCTCGGTCACCGGGATACCGGCGATGCGCATGACGCCGTCCTCGCCGCGCGCGGCATTGCGGGGCCACACGTGCGGGGCCAGCGCGTTGAGCGCCGCCGTGTCGGCCGGGCGCTCGGGCAGGTTCGGGGCGTGCGGGATCTGGGCGTGACGCGGTCCCGCGGGGTGCGCGTTCACATCCGCTCCGGAGCGCTGACGCCGAGCAGACCGAGGCCGTTGGCGAGGACCTGGCGCGCGGCCGCGCACAACGCGAGTCGCGCGGTGTGCAGCGGTCCGGCCTCCTCGTCGCCCTGCGGCAGGATCCGGCAGGCGTCGTAGAAGCGGTGGTAGGTGCCCGCGAGTTCCTCGAGATAGCGGGCGACGCGGTGCGGTTCGCGCAGTTCGGCCGCCTTCGCCAGCACCCGGGGGTACTCGCCGAGGGTGCGGATGAGGTCACCCTCGCGCTCGTGGGTGAGCAGCGAGAAGTCGGCGCCCTCGGCGGTCAGGCCGAGATCGGCGGCGTTGCGCGCGATCGACGACAGCCGCGCGTGGGCGTACTGGACGTAGTAGACCGGGTTCTCGTTCGTGGTGCTCGCCCACAGCTCGAGGTCGATGTCGATGCTCTGGTCCACCGAGGAACGCACGAGCGAGTAGCGGGCGGCGTCGACGCCGATCGCCTCGACGAGGTCGTCGAGGGTGATCACGGTGCCGGCCCGCTTGCTCATCCTCACGGCCTCGCCGCCGCGGACGAGGTTGACCATCTGGCCGATCATCACCTCGACGGTGTCGGGGTCGTCGCCGAACGCCGCCGCGGCGGCCTTCAGACGCGCGATGTAGCCGTGGTGGTCGGCACCGAGCATGTAGATGCACAGGTCGAAGCCGCGCGAGCGCTTGTCCTGGAAGTAGGCGATGTCGCCGGCGATGTAGGCGGCGTTGCCGTCGGACTTGATGACGACACGGTCCTTGTCGTCGCCGTAATCGGTGCTCTTGAGCCACCACGCGCCGTCGTCGAAGTACAGATTGCCCGACGCCTTCAGGGTCTCGACGGCCTTCTCGACGGCTCCGCTCTCGAAGAGGGAGTTCTCGTGGAAGTACACGTCGAAGTCGACGCCGAACTCGTGGAGGGTGCGCTTGATGTGCGCGAACATCGACTCCACGCCGATCGATCGGAACGTCTCGTGCCGCTCGTCCTCGGGGAGTTCGAGTGCGTCGGGACGCTGCTCGAGCACGGAGGAGGCGATATCGACGATGTACGCGCCGGCGTAGCCGTCCTCGGGGGCGGGCTGTCCGAGCGCGGAGGCGATGAGCGACCGGGTGAAGCGGTCGATCTGCGCGCCGTGGTCGTTGAAGTAGTACTCCCGGGTGACCTCACCGCCCTGGGCGGTGAGGATGCGTCCGAGGGCGTCGCCGACCGCGGCCCAGCGCGTGCCACCGAGGTGGATCGGACCGGTGGGGTTGGCGGAGACGAATTCGAGGTTGATCTTCGTGTTCGCGAGCTCGCGGCCGTTGCCGTAGGCGTCGCCCTCGGCGAGCACCGTGGCGACGATCGCGCCCTGGGCGTCGGCGGCGAGCCGGATGTTCAGGAAGCCGGGACCTGCGACCTCGGCCGAGTCGATGCCCTCGGCAGCGGTCAGGGCCTCGGCGAGCCAGGTGGCGAGTTCGCGAGGATTGACACCGACCTTCTTCGCGACCTGCATCGCGACGTTGGTCGCGTAGTCGCCGTGCTCCGGATTGCGCGGGCGCTCGACGGTGAGGGTCTCGGGAAGAACGGACGCGTCGAGACCACGGTCGGTGAGGACACCGGCGGCGGTTCCGCGGAGCAGCTGAGCAAGGTCGGAGGGAGTCACAGGTATCCATCCTATTGGCTGGTCGATCGCGGCGCCGACGCTCCCCCTACCGGCAGCTCCGACCGCCGCGCGCGAGCACGCCCGTAGAGTTGTGGGTGTTTGTGCGCCCGATGGGCGCGTGTCCGCCTGTCCACCCGTCGAAAGAGCACACAGCGATGCCCAGCGGTTCGGTTAGTGGCGGCTCCGGTAACAAGAAGACCGGAGCCAAGTCGTCGAAGGCCATCCAGGCCGCCAAGAAGAAGAGCGGCGGCGCTCGCGGGGTCCCCGCCCAGCGCCAGATCCCGTGGTTGACGATCGGCGGCGTGGCCCTGGTCGTCGTCCTGGTCGCCGTGATCGCTGTGAGCCTGATCCCGAAGTACCAGAACCAGCAGGAGATGTCGGCGTGGACGCCGTCGGAGTCCAACCAGGATCCGTCGGACGACATCGAGGGTGTCCTGAAGATCGAGTATCCCGCCGGTGTGCACGTCGCGCCGGGCCAGCGGGTCGCCTACGACCAGTCTCCGCCGTTCGGCGGTCCCCATGACTCCGTCTGGGCGACCTGCACCGGAACGGTCTACGAGCAGCCGGTCCGGACCGAGAACATGGTCCACTCCCTCGAGCACGGCGCCGTGTGGGTCGCGTACAACCCCGACCTGCTCGACGACGCCGCGGTCGATACTCTCCGGCAGAAGGTCGACGGCCGCACGTACACGCTGATGTCGCCCTACCCGGGTCTCGACAGTCCGATCTCTCTGCAGTCGTGGGGTCACCAGCTCAAGGTCGACAGCGTCGACGATCCGCGCGTCGACCAGTTCATCAGCGCGCTGCGGTTGAACCAGTACACCTACCCCGAGGTGGGTGCGAGCTGCTCGACGATCCCCGGTTCGTTCGATCCGGCGAACCCGCCGGCCTTCGACGCCTCCGAGCCCGGTCCCGACGCGGTGCCGATGAACGCGGAGACCGCCGGCGGCATGCAGCAGGCACCGGCCGGGAGCTGATCATGAGCGCGACCTCCTCGGACATCTCCTCCCCCGAGCACGGTGGGCACAACCGGCTGCTGCTGGTGCTGCTCACCGTCGCCGCGGTCGCCGTAGGGTTCCTCGCGGGTTTCCTGGCCCGGATCCCCTTCGAGGATTCCGCCCCGGCCGCGCCGCAGGCCGGCTCGGTGGACGTCGGATTCGCGCAGGACATGATCGTGCACCACGACCAGGGCGTCGAGATGGCCGCCGTGGCGGTCTCCAACTCGGAGGACGATCGGATCCGCAACATCGCGTACGACATCCTCACCACCCAGCAGAACCAGATCGGCCAGATGCAGGGCTGGTTGTCGCTGTGGGGGCAGCCGCTGCTTCCGACCGGCGAGTACATGACGTGGATGACCGAATCCGGTGGCCACGATCACGGCGGTCACGGCACGGCCATGAATGCGGAGGGTGCGAGCGACTCGCATCTGATGCCGGGCATGGCCACTTCCGAGGATCTCGCGAATCTCCGGTCCGCCCGCGGACCCGAACTGGACGTGCTCTTCCTCCAATTGATGCTGCGCCATCACGAGGGCGGCCTGCCGATGATGGAGTACGGCGAGCAGTATGCGAGCACCCCGGCGGTGCGCAATCTGGCGGGCACGATGGTCGCCACACAGCAGGGCGAATCGGATCTGATGAGGACCTTGCTCACGGAGCGCGGCGCCGAACCGCTGTCGCTCAACTGAGCCGCCCGACCGCGCGAAACCGGAATTCCGGTCGAAAACCGGCTCTGACCTGGCGATGTGGAGTTGCGCGTTCGATGCGCTAGGCTAACTCCCGCACCTCCGGTCATCCGGCGGTCCGGATGCCCTCGTAGCTCAGGGGATAGAGCGCTTGCCTCCGGAGCAAGAAGTCGCAGGTTCGAATCCTGCCGAGGGCACCACGAAGGCCCCGCTTCTCACGAAGCGGGGCCTTCGGCGTTTTCGGTCGACTCGGTTTGTCGGTGTCGGTCAGTTGCCGGTGAACGGCGTGGGGTCGAAGTAGTCCCGGCAGGCCGCGATCCTTCCGTCGACGATCTCGAACACGCCCGTGACGGGGAGTTCGATCGTCCGGCCGTTCATGGTGAACACATCGGTGCGTTCGTTGAGCACGACGTTGCCGGAGACCGCCTGGTGGTGGATGCGGTAGTCGATGGCCCCGAACGACGTCACGAAGCCCGCGATGTACTCCTCGATGGCTGCCCTACCGCGGATCGGTTCCATCGGGATGTTGTGGAAGACCGCGTCCTCGGCGAAGAACGCGGCGAGCTCGGCCGGATCGGGATCGGCCCAGCGCCGGCAGAACTCGGTGACGACCTCGTCGGGGCTCATCGGGTCTGCACGCGCGCGAAGCGAGCGGGTTCGGTGCCTGCCACTCGACGGACCCGTCCCCGTTCGATGAGTTGCCGCACGTGCGCCGACCCCTCGGCGAGCGCCATCCTCTTGCCGTGCAAGGGTGTCTCGCCCCACGGCCGGTACCAGCGCATGCGGGCGGTGGCCTCCCACAGCGTGAGTTCCTCGTCGCCGAATGCGTCGTAGAGATCGTCGAGGCGCTGGTCGTGGTGGTCGATCAGTTCACCGACGCGGTGTGGCAGGTCGTCGATCTGCTGCCGGTGTGCGGGAAGTGCGCGCCGCACGGGTAGGTCGGCGACCGCGCGCAGCGAGTCGAGGTACTCCCCCAGCGCGTCGCGTTGCGGCAGCGGGAAGTCGAACTCGCCGACGTGCGGGGTCGTGGTGGCGAGGACGTGGTCGCCGCTGAACAGCACGCCGTGTTCCTCGAGCAGGAAGCACGCGTGGCCTGCGGTGTGGCCGGGGGTCAGCACGGTGCGCAGAGACCGACCCGACAGCGGGATCGTCTCGCCGGCACCGAGTTTGCGGTCGGGCAGCGAGTCGGGACGGCCGACGGCCGGCACGACGGCGGCGAGCGCCTCCTCGATGGCGTCCTCGGGGGCGCCGGCGCGGCGCAGCAGTTCGGCTTCCTGGGGACGGCGATCGACGTCGGAGAGCATGACCTCGAGGTGCGCGAAGTCGGCCTCGTTCATGGCGACCCAGCAGCCGGAGGCCTCCCGGACGCGTCCGGTGAGACCGACGTGGTCGGGGTGGAAGTGGGTGACGACCACGCCCTCGACGTCGGTGACCGACAGGCCGGCCGTCGCCAGGCCGTCCTGCAGCGCCGCCCAGGACCTGTCGTCGTTCCAGCCGACGTCCACGAGGACGACGCCGCGTGGGGATTCCATCACGTAGACCTGGGTGTCGCCGACGGGCAGGTCTGCCACCGGGACGGGAACGACGTGGATGCCGTCCCCGATATCACGCGCTTCGGCCATGGTCATGCCTCTCGATCATGGTGACTTTCGTTCGAAAGCTACAGCAATGAGTTCAAGGGTTACCCGAGACGGGTTCGATGATCGCGACGATGGACCTGATCTCCCCGGCCGGGATGTCGAAGTGCTCCGTCACCGCCACCGAGGTCTCGGCCTTCGGGCCCGCGGCGATGTCCAGGACGAACCGCGCGACGACGCTGTGGTGCCATTCGTGGAACTGCAGGTCGCGGATACGCCGGATAGGCCGGTATTCCGGGCCGTGCTCGAGGCGGTCGCGGATCTCGATGCCACTGTCGCCGGTGCGCTCACCGTTCTCGACCCGCCAGGCGTCCTCGGCGAGCCGCACATGGGACGCGTCGTGGCTGACCAGGGACCGGATGTACGCGCGTGCCATCGCCACCCGGGGGCTGTCGGTCGGCCCGGTGGCGTGCACGGCCAACGCGGACATCACCTCCGGCGCCCAGTCGGCGCGGCAGATCACCAGGTCGGGCAGATACGGATGCGGCCGGTTGTACTCGAGTTCGCTGCCGTCGATCCGGGCGCAGTGCAGACCGGCGGCGTGCGCGACCGCGACGGGTGCCGCCGAATCCCATTCCCACTGGCCGCCGGCGTGGATGTAGGCGTCGGCCTCCCCGCGGACCACCGCCATCGCTTTGGCACCGGCCGAGCCCATCCGGATCAGGTCGGCGCCGAGGTCTCGGGCCAGGTCGAACACGAAGGCCGGCGGGCGGCTTCCGCTGATGACGATGCGGGGTCGACGGCGAGGGGGACGCGGCGCCGGAACCGGATCGGCGGTGCTGTGGACGACCCCGACGGCCGGTTGCGCGACTGCGGCTGCGGTGAGCCCCCGTCCGGCCTCCCACAGCGCGATGTGGACGGCCCAGTCGACGTGCTCGGGCATCCCGTATTCCTTGGACCCGTCGAGCGGGTCGATGATCCAGACGCGGTCGGCGCCGACCCGTGCCGGATCGTCCGCCGACTCCTCGGAGAGCACCGCGTCACCGGGCCGGGCGGCCGCCAGGCGCTCGAGGATGTAGGTGTTGGCGGCATGATCGCCGCGCCGGCCCAACTCGCGCCCGGTGAGCGAATCCGATTCGATGGCGCGGACCGTGAGCAACAGTTCACCTGCGCCGGAGGCCGTCTCGGCAGCGAGTCGGGCATCGTCGAGCGTGTCGTCCGTCATGCCGTCAAGAATTCCACGACGCGACCCGCCTGCACCGCAGGCGTGCCGTCGTGGGGGTGCAGGACCAGTTCGGGATGTCGCGGCGGCTCGTAGGGATCGTCGATTCCGGTGAAGCCGGTGATCTCGCCGGCCCGCGCCCGCGCGTACATGCCCTTGGGGTCGCGGGCTTCACAGTCGGCGAGCGGGGTGTCGACGAAGATCTCGACGAAGCGGATCCCGGCTTCTTCGTGTTGTCTGCGGATACGGTCGCGGTCCGCCCGGTACGGGCTGATGAGCGCGCAGATCGCGACGAGCCCGGCATCCGCCATCAGTTGGGCGACCGCGCCGACACGACGGACGTTCTCCGCGCGGTCCTCGGGACCGAACCCGAGGTCGGCGTTGAGTCCGTGCCGGAGGTTGTCGCCGTCGAGGCGGTAGGCCGGAATACCTTCGGCGACCAGTCGTCGTTCGAGTTCGACGGCGAGGGTGGACTTCCCGGAGGCTGACAGGCCGGTGAGCCACACCGTCGCTCCCGTCCTTCCCCGTTCGTCCCGCGAGACCGCCGCCGAGTGCCAGACCACCCGGGTGTCGGCCAGTGTCGGGCCGGTGATCATCCCGGCCGCGACGGTGTTGCCGGTGCGTTCGTCGACCAGTACGACACTGCCGGTGGTGCGATTGCGCCGGTAGGGATCGAACAGCAGCGGTTGTTGCGTGCGCAGTTGCACGCGGCCGATCTCGTTGAGACCGAGCGTCGTCGCGGTCTCGTCGCGGTGCAGTGTGTCGACGTCGAGCCGGTAGTCCAGGCGCGCGACCCGCGCCGTGGTGGATTGCGTGGTGTGCAGGAGGACGTAGCGGGCGTCCGGGTCGAGCGCGGAGCGTTCGTCGAACCAGCACACCATGGCGTCGATCTCGCGGCCGACGAGGGGACGGTTGTTGGGCCGGCACAGCATGTCGCCGCGTCCGACATCGAGGTCGTCGTCGAGTTCGACGCACACCGCCGCGTCGGCGAAGGCGTGCTCGAGCGCCGTTCCCCCCGGTCCCCACAGGGCGCGCACCCGGGTTCCGAAACCGGAAGGGAGAACGACCACTTCGTCTCCGGGCGCGAACCCACCCGCGGCGATCGTTCCCGCATAGCCACGGAAGTCGCGGTGTTCGCCCTCCCCCGGCCGGATCACATACTGCACGGGCAGTCTCGCGTCGATGAGGTTGACGTCCGAGGCGATGTGGACCTGTTCGAGATGGTGCAGCAGCGAAGTGCCCTCGTACCACGGCATGTTCGCGGTCCGTGAGACGACGTTGTCGCCGTGCAACGCGGAGACGGGAAGGAAAGTGAGGTCGGGGATGTCGAGCTTCGCCGCGAAATTGCGGAATTCGTCGCAGATCTCGTCGAACCGGTTCTGCGACCAGTCCACCAGGTCCATCTTGTTGATGCACAGCACCACGTGCCGCACCCCGAGCAGCGACGCGAGGAAGGCGTGCCGGCGGGTCTGCTCGACGATGCCGTTGCGGGCGTCGACGAGGACGAGCGCCAGATCCGCGGTGGACGCCCCGGTGACCATGTTGCGCGTGTACTGCTCGTGGCCGGGAGTGTCGGCGATGACGAATGTGCGGTGCGCCGTGGCGAAATAGCGGTAGGCGACGTCGATCGTGATGCCCTGTTCCCGCTCGGCACGCAGGCCGTCGGTGAGCAACGCGAGGTCGGCGCGGTCGGACCCGCGGTCGAGGCTCGTGCGGGTCACCGCTTCGAGCTGGTCCTCGAAGACCGCCTTCGAGTCGAACAACAACCGGCCGATGAGCGTGGACTTGCCGTCGTCGACACTGCCCGCAGTGGCGATGCGCAGCAGGTGGGACATCAGAAATATCCTTCCCTCTTGCGGTCTTCCATCCCGGCCTCGGAGATCCGGTCGTCTGCCCGGGTCGCACCGCGCTCGGTGACACGACTGGCTGCGACCTCGGCGACCACCTCGTCCGCGGTGGCGGCCGCGGATTCGACGCAGCCGGTGCACGTCGCGTCACCGACCGTGCGGAACCGCACGAGACTCTCGCGCGGCACCTCTCCGGGTTGCAGGGTGAGAAACGGATTGTGGGCGAGCAGCATCCCGTCACGTTCGACTACGGGTCGCCGGTGGGCGTAGTACAGGGACGGCAGGTCGACGCCCTCGTCGCGGATGTAGCGCCAGATGTCGAGTTCGGTCCAGTTGGACAGCGGGAAGACCCGCATGTGCTCGCCGCGGCGGTGCCGGCCGTTGTACAGCTGCCACAGTTCGGGGCGCTGCGCCTTCGGGTCCCACTGCCCGAACTCGTCGCGCAGGCTGAAGATACGTTCCTTCGCGCGGGCCTTCTCCTCGTCGCGGCGGGCGCCGCCGAACACCGCATCGAATCCGCCTTCTCGCAGGGCCCGGAGGAGAGTTCCGGTCTGCAGCCGGTTGCGGGTCGCGTGCGGTCCGTGGTCCTCCACGGCACGTCCGGCGTCGAGATCGTCCTGCACCGAGGCGACGATCAGGCGCAGTCCGTGCCGCTCGACGGTGCGGTCGCGGAAGTCGACGACCTCGTCGAAGTTGTGTCCGGTGTCGATGTGCAGCACGGGGAACGGCAGCGGCGCGGGCCAGAACGCCTTGGCGGCCACGTGCAACATCACCGCGGAGTCCTTGCCGCCGGAGAACAGCAGGACGGGTCGGGAGAAGGTCGCAGCGACCTCGCGGAAGATGTGCACGGACTGGGCCTCGAGCGCACCGAGCAGCGGCAGTTCGTAGATCGGTGGTCGTTGCGGCGGCACCGTGGTCACTCGTGCCCCTCTCACCCGGCGCGGTACACATGTGTACCGACGCGGTCGAAGATTACCCCGCAACAGTAGAACGAGTTTCAATTCCAGGTCAACGGGTGGCCGCCGCGACCGTCCGTCAGCGTGCCGGTCGGCGTCCACCGAGATCGGCGGTGATCGCATCCGCGACCGCCACGAGCGCCGCGCCGCACCGCTCGATCTCGGTGGCGTCCACTTTCCGTTCGAGGTGGAGTGTGAGCACGAGCGACTGGTGACCGTCGGGATCGTAGGCGGGGGCCGCCACGAGGTTGACCGCTCGCTTCTCCCCCGCCGCGAAGATGCCGGGCAACAACACGCGCTCGCCGGGACTGGCCACGAGTTCCGCCAGCATCTCCCGCATCTCGGGAGCCAGGTCGTGCGAGACCACACCCGCCATGAGCGCGTACAGGCGGCGACCTCCGGGCGTGAGGGATTCGGCGAGATAACCCGTGCGCCGACACGCGTCGACGATCCGCGACAGGTCGTCGCGGTCGACGGTCACCGGCAGGGTCGGTTCGCGCCGTAGCCACTGCTCGATGCGTTCGTCGGTGTCCCACAGCACGTACATCAGTCCCACGGGTGGCGCGAAGGGATACACCTCTCCCACCCGCGCCGCCGCGGCTGCACCGTGGGCGCCGACGACGTCGAGCACCGCGATCCGGTCGCCGACGACGGCCGAGGCGGAGCACATCGCGCCGAACTCCTCGGCAAGGCCGGCGAGGTGACGGTGCGCGACCGGCCCGGACGCGAATCCCCGCTGCGCGGCGCGTCCCGCGACGATGAGCGCCGGTCCGAGCCCGTAGGTCTTGTCTGCAGGGTCACGGATCAGATATCCGGCGTCGGTGAGCACCGTGAGGATGCCCAGACAGGTGGGCTTGCTCAGGTCGAGTTCGCGCGCCAGTTCCGACAATCCGAACCGGGCGCCGGGTCGCGCGACGAGGTGGTCGAGGACCTGCACGACACGCTCCGTCGGCGGCGACCGGCGGGCGGCCCCCGCTCCTGCGTCCGGGCCTCCGGGCGCCCCGACCTCACGACGACCCATTGACCCTCCCTGGAACACGTTCTACTCTCGGCGCAACGGAAGACTACCGCAGCGGTACATATTTGGACCAGAGGAGATCGCAGTGCTCACCGATCCGCTCACCGCGGCGATAGCCGAGGCCGAGAAACTCGTCGCCACCGCCCCGCACATCCGCACCGAACAGGACCTCGTCGAGGGATACGGGTATCTGGCCGGCGGGATCTCCGCGTGCGTCCACGCCACTTTCGCGTACAGCCGTTCCCATCCGGTCTTCGTGACCGGCACCGGTCCCTATACGAAAATGGGGCTCGACAATCCCGACACCCTGTACTGGGGTGCGTCGATCCGCGACGACGCCGAGTACGTCGTCACCGGGCGCCGCGGCACGACCTGCGATCTCAGCTTCCAGGTGCTGGCCGGCAATTACACCGACGCCGACGTGCCCGGCCACGTCACCGCCTTCGACGACCGCGCACTGACCGTCGCCGACGACGGCACCTTCGAGGTGCGCTTCGGTCCCGGGCCGCGCGACCCGGAACGGAACTACTTCCCGCTCGCACCCGGCTCGTCGCAACTGGTGGTCCGCGAGGTCTACAGCGACTGGACGCAGCGCCGCGGCACGCTGAGCATCCACCGCCTCGACACACTGGGCACCCCCGCGCCCGAGCCCACCCACGCGGACGCGGTCACCCGCTACGAGCGCGCCGGTCGTGCTCTGGTCTCGCGGGTGAAGACCTGGCTGCAGTTCCCCGAGTGGTTCTACTTGAAGCTCCCGGTGAACACCGTCACCGAACCGCGTCGCACCCCCGGTGGGCTCGACACCCAGTACTCGTCGGTGGGGCACTTCGAACTCGGCGACGACGATGCGATGGTCCTGACGGTCCCTGCGAGCGACGCTCCCTATCTGGGGTTCCAGATCGGCAGTCTCTGGTACATCTCCCTGGACTACATCCACCATCAGACCTCGCTGAACAACAGCCAGGCGCAGGTCGATCCCGACGGGATGGTCCGGATCGTCGTCGCGGCCCGCAATCCGGGGCTGACCAACTGGGTCGAGACCCTCGGCCGCAGCCGCGGGATCGTGCAGTTCCGCTGGCAGCGCCTCGCTCGGGAACTCACCGCCGCCGACGGTCCGACCGCCGAGGTGGTGCCCTTCGACCGGATCCCCGAGGTCCTGCCCTTCCACGATTCGAACCGCATCACTCCCGAGGCCTGGGCGCAGCGCATCGCGGAACGCCAGCGGGGCGTCGCCGATCGGATGCTCGCATGAGCGCAAGCGCGGAACTGCTCCGCGACCGGGTCGTGGTGATCTCGGGTGTCGGTCCGGGACTGGGGCGCACGCTCGCCCTGCGCTGCGCGGACCACGGCGCCGACGTGGTGCTCGCGGCCCGGACCCGGGAACGGCTCGAGAAGGTCGCGGCGGAGATCGAGGCCGCAGGCCGGCGGGTGCTGGCCGTACCCACCGACATCACCGACGACGAGTCCGCGGCCTCGCTCGTGGAGGCGGCTGTGTCGGAGTTCGGCCGCGTCGACGTGCTGGTCAACAACGCCTTCTCCGTACCGTCGATGAAGTCCTTGGCGCGCACCGACTTCCAGCAGATCCGCGACAGCATCGAGCTCACCGTGCTCGGCGCGCTACGGCTGACACAGCTGTTCACTGCCACCCTCGCCGAATCTGCCGGTGCGGTGGTCAATATCAATTCGATGGTGGTGCGGCACTCCCAGGAGCGTTACGGCAGTTACAAACTCGCGAAGTCGGCACTGCTGGCGATGTCGCAGTCCCTGGCGACCGAACTCGGACCGCAGGGTATACGTGTCAACTCCGTTGCGCCGGGCTACATCTGGGGCCCGATCCTGCAGGGCTATTTCGAACATCAGGCCGGCAAGTACGGCACCACCGTCGAGCAGATCTACGAGCACACCGCCGCGGCCTCCGATCTGAGGCGCCTCCCGACCACCGAGGAGATCGCGGACGCGGTGATCTTCCTGGCCTCGCCGATGGCGTCGGCGATCACCGGCCAGTGCCTCGACGTCAACTGCGGCGAATACCACCACTGAACGGGACAGCACATGAGCGAACGCACCACCGTCGGCACCGTCGAGGATCTGCACGCCTCCGCGACCCGCTTGACGGGCCTGGCCGATTTCGGCGACGACGACTACCGCGACGGGCTCGAAGTGCTGCTCGAGTCGTACGCGCGGGACGAGAAGCTCACGCCGCTGGGCAGCAAGATGTCGCGGGTGTTCCTGCGCGGCGCCCTGGTGGCGCGGTTGCTGTCCGAAGCGGCCTGGACCCGACATCCCGAGCACGCCGACGTCCCGGTCACCCGGCCGATCTTCGTCACCGGCCTGCCCCGCACCGGCACCACCGCGCTCCATCGCCTGCTCGTCGCGGACCCCGCCCACCAGGGGCTCGAGATGTGGCTGACGGAGATGCCTCAACCGCGACCTCCCCGCGAGACGTGGGCGGAGAACCCGGTCTTCGCCGGTATCGAGGCCGGATTCGCGCAACACCACGTCGAGCATCCCGAATTCATGGGCGTGCACTACATGTCGGCCGCCGAGGTGGAGGAATGCTGGCAGTTGCTGCGCCAGTCGTTCCGGTCGATCTCCTACGAGTGCCTCGCCCACCTGCCCACCTATTCGCGGTGGCTCGCCGGACAGGACTGGACCGCCGCGTATGCCCGGCATCGCAGGAACCTCCAGCTCATCGGGCTTCCCGATGCCGGCAAGCGGTGGGTGCTGAAGAATCCCAGTCACCTGTTCGCACTGGACGAACTGCTCGAGGTGTACCCGGACGCGCTCGTCGTCGTCACCCATCGCGATCCGCGTACCGTGATCCCGTCGGTGTGCAGCCTCGCGGCACAGGCCACCGACGGATGGTCCGAGGCGTTCGCCGGACAGACCATCGGCCGCAGTCAACTCGACCTGTGGGCACGCGGCTTCGACCACTTCACCGAGGCGCGTCGCCGGCACGATCCCGCCCGTTTCGCCGATGTGGACTACCGGGATTTCGTCGCCGATCCGCTCGGCACCGTCGGAAGCCTGTACGACCGGTTCGATCTGCCGTTCACCCCCGGGGCGGAACGGGCGATGGCCGACCTGCACGAGGAAAGCCGGAGCGGGGCAAGGAAACCCGAACACCGGTACACACTCGAAGAGTTCGGACTGACCGTCCGCGACGTCGACGAGCGTTTCCCCGACCACGCATACCGCTGAACCTGGCGGGAAACGCGGCCGGCAACCGGTGTGCCCTGCCTACCTGCACGTTCGTCCGTGGGATGATGGAGGCATGGCCGCACCACTCCCCCTCGACCCCATCGCCGAAGCCCACCGCCAGTGGACCGCCCACGGCTGGGGCGAAGTCGCCGACGGCATGGCCGCGGTCACCTCGGTGATGCGGGCACAGCAGATCATGATGGCGCGGGTCGAGGAGGTGCTCAAGCCGTTCGGCCTGACCTTCGCCCGCTACGAACTCCTCACCCTGCTGCATTTCACCAGGTCGGGGGCGTTGCCGATGGCGAAGGCCAGTGCGCGCCTGCAGGTGCACCCCACCAGCGTCACCAACGCCGTCGACCGGCTCGAGAAGGCCGGTCTGGTCCGGCGCACCCCACATCCGAGCGATCGACGTGCCACTCTTGTCGAACTCACCGACGAGGGACGGGCATTGGCGATCCAGGCGACCGAGAAGCTCAACACGGAGGTCTTCGCCCGGCCGGGCATTCCGGAGGAGCACATCGATACGCTGCTGCGCATCATCGCGACGATGCGCCACGATGCCGGCGACTTCGACACCGGCGGTGCACCTTCCAAGTGGTGAGGCACGAAACGGTCGAATCCTGAGAGCCGAAGAGGGCCGCCCCGATTCGGGGCGGCCCTCCGTCGTGTGGTGATGCCTGTCAGGCGTGCTTGAACTCCGGCGCACGCTTCTCCACGAAGGCCGCCATGCCTTCCTTCTGGTCGGCGGTGGCGAACGTCGAATGGAACACGCGGCGCTCGAACTTCACGCCCTCGGCCAGCGTCGTCTCGAAGGACCGGTTGACGGCCTCCTTCGCCATGATCGCGACCGGCAGCGACATCGACGCGATGGTCGTCGCCGTCTCGAGAGCCACGTCGAACAGCTCCGCGGCGGGAACGATGCGCGAGACGAGTCCGGCGCGTTCGGCCTCCTCGGCGTCCATGTTGCGGCCGGTCAGGCACATGTCCATGGCCTTGGCCTTGCCCACGGCGCGGGTGAGGCGCTGCGAGCCGCCGATGCCCGGGATGACGCCGAGCTTGATCTCGGGCTGACCGAACTTGGCGGTGTCGGACGCGATGATGAAGTCGCACAGCATCGCCAGTTCGCAACCGCCGCCGAGCGCGTAGCCCGACACCGCGGCGACGATCGGCTTACGGACGGACGAGAGCCGATCCCACTGCGAGAACAGGTCTTCCGCGTAGACCTCGGCGAAGGTCTTCGGAGCCATCTCCTTGATGTCGGCGCCGGCGGCGAACGCCTTCTCCGAGCCGGTGAGCAGGATCGCACCGATCTCGCTGTCCGCGTCGAGTTCCTCGACGGCGGCGACGACCTCACGCATCAACTGGCTGTTGAGGGCGTTGAGCGCCTTCGGCCGGTTGAGGGTGACGATGCCGACGCGGCCCTTGCGGTCGAGCAGGATGGTCTCGAAATCGGTCACTGGCTGTCCTTCGCGGTCGAGCGGTCTCGGATGTCGGTGATGATGGCGGAGAAGTCGAGTCCTCCACCACCCTCGGTGTTGAAACGATGGTAGAGCTCGGCTGCACGCAGTCCGAGTTCGGCCTCGACTCCGTTGGCCCGCACCGCGTTCGCGGCCAGTCCGAGATCCTTGTCCATGAGCGCGGCCGCGAAGCCCGGCGTGTAGTCGTTGTTCGCGGGGGTGGTCGGGACGGGGCCCGGCACCGGGCAGTTGCTCGTCAGCGCCCAGCACTGGCCGGACGCGTTGGACGCGACGTCGAACAGTGCCTGGTTGTCGAGGCCCAGCTTCTCACCGAGGACGAACGCCTCGCTGATGGCGATCATCGAGATGCCCAGGATCATGTTGTTGCAGATCTTCGCGGCCTGGCCGTTGCCCGACCCGCCGCAGTGGACGATCTTGCGTCCCATGGCCTCGAGCAGCGGCTTCGCGGTGGCGAAGTCGTCCTCGCTGCCGCCGACCATGAATGCGAGGGTGCCTGCGGCGGCACCGGCGACACCTCCGGAGACCGGGGCGTCGACGGCACGGTGACCGGCCTTCTGCGCCTTCTCCGCCGCTGCGCGGGCATCGGCGACGTCGATGGTCGAGCTGTCGACGAACAGTGTGTTCGCCTCGGCCGCGGGCAGGATCTCGTCGTACAGGTCGAGGACGAGCTTGCCGTTGGGCAGCATGGTGATCACGACCTGGGCGCCGCGCACCGCGTCGGTCGCGGCCTCGGCGACGGTGATGCCGTTCTTCGTGGCCTCTTCCTGCGCAGCGGGAACCGGGTCGTAACCGTTGACGGTGTACCCGGCGCGGACGAGGTTCGCGGCCATCGGCCCGCCCATGTGTCCGAGGCCGAGGAAGGCGACGGTGGGAAGTTCACTCATCGGTCGTTCTCCTTGGGAGCGGCGAGCCCGAGTTCGAGATCGCCGAGCGGCTGGAAGTAGGCCTCGACGTCGGCCTCGGTGACATCGGCGAGGGTCGCCGGCGACCACTGCGGGTTGCGGTCCTTGTCGACGACCTGTGCGCGGATGCCCTCGACGAGGTCGTGCGACTTCAGCGAGGCGGTCGAGACCCGGAACTCCTCGTTCAGCACCTCTTCGAGGCTGCCGAGCTGCCGGGCGTGACGCAGCGAGCGGAGGGTCACCTTCAGCGCGACAGGCGATTTCGCGAGCACCTGGTCGGCGGTCTCCCGTGCCTCCGGAACGTCGGAAGCCCGAAGGCGTTCGACGATCTCCTCGACGGTGTCGGCGGAGTACGCCGCGTCGATCCACTCGCGCTGCGCGAGCAGCGCCGATTCCGGTGCGGGCTGCGAGTATTCGGCGAGCGCGTCCTCGACCGAGCCGGATTCGAGTGCGGCGACGAACTTGTCGAGCGACTCGGACGGCAGGTAGTGGTCGGCGAAGCCCAGAGCGACGGCGTCGCCGGCCTTCATCCGTCCGGTGGTCAGCGCGATGTGCGTGCCGACCTCGCCGGGGGTGCGCGAGAGCAGGTAGGTGCCGCCGACGTCGGGAACGAATCCGATTCCGGTCTCGGGCATCGCGATGCTCGAGCGCTCGGTGACGATCCGGACGTTGCCGTGCGCGGAGATCCCGACGCCGCCGCCCATGACGATGCCGTCCATGATCGCGATGTACGGCTTCGAGTAGCGACCGATGGCGGCGTTGAGGATGTACTCGTCGCGCCAGAAGTCCTGCGATCCCGTGCCGCCGTCCTTGGCGTCGTGGTAGATCGAGACGATGTCGCCGCCGGCGCACAGGCCGCGCTCACCGGCACCGCGCACCAGCACGGCACGCACCGAATCGTCGTTCTCCCACGCGCTCAGGGCCTTCGACATCTCGAGGACCATGGCGTGGTTGAGCGCGTTGATGGCCTTGGGCCGGTTGAGCGTGATACGGCCGATGCCGTCCTTCACGTCGATGAGGATCTCGGGTTCCTGCCCGGTCATGCCGCTCCGTTCTGCGCTGCGGCCACCACGCTCCGCGCGACGACCACCCGCATGATCTCGTTGGTTCCTTCCAGGATCTGATGCACGCGCAGGTCGCGCACGATCTTCTCGATCCCGTACTCGGCAAGGTAACCGTATCCGCCGTGCAACTGCAGCGCCTCGTTCGCCACCTCGAAACCGGTGTCGGTCGCGAAGCGCTTGGCCATCGCGCACAGCTCCACGACGTCGTCGGCGCCACGGTCGAGCGCGTCGGCGGCACGCCACAGCATCGTGCGTGCGGCCTCGAGTTCGATCCGCATGTCGGCGAGGCGGAACTGCAGCGCCTGCGAGTCGAGCAGCCGCTCGCCGAAGGCCTTGCGCTCGGCGAGATAGGCGACCGCCCGGTCGAGGGCGGTCTGGCCGCCGCCCACCGAGCACGCGGCGATGTTGATGCGGCCACCGTTGAGGCCGTGCATGGCGATCCGGAAGCCGCCGCCCTCAGTGCCGAGGAGGTTCTCGGCGGGCACGCGGGCACCGTCGAGGATGACCTGGCGGGTGGGCTGCGCGTTCCAGCCCATCTTCTTCTCGTTGGCGCCGAAGGACAGCCCCGGGGTGTCCTTCGGGACGATGAACGCCGAGATGCCGCGCGCGCCGGTGTCGCCGGTGCGGGCCATGACCACGTAGACGTCGGACGTGCCGGCTCCGGAGATGAACTGCTTGACTCCGGTGAGCACGTACTCGTCGCCGTCACGAACGGCCTTGGTGCTCAGGGCCGCTGCGTCGGATCCGGCGCCCGGCTCGGTGAGGCAGTAGCTCGCGAGGTGCTCCATCGTGCAGAGCTTCGGGATCCACTGCTTGCGCTGGTCGTCGTTGCCGAACTTGTCGATCATCCACGTGACCATGTTGTGGATGGAGATGTAGGCGGCGATGGACGGGCAGCCCTTCGCGAGTTCCTCGAAGATGCGGACGGAGTCGAGGCGTCGCAGCCCCGATCCGCCCACGTCCTCGCGGACGTAGATCCCGCCCATGCCCAGTTCGGCGGCCTTGCGCAGCACGTCCACGGGGAAGTGCTTGCTCTGGTCCCATTCGACCGCGTTCGGGGCCAGATATTCGGTGGCGAAGTCCCGGGCAGTGTCGCGGATCGCCCGGTCGTCGTCGGTGAGAACGAACATCGATGGACCGCCTAGTTCATCGTCGGGATGACGAAGTGGTCGGTGTCGGCCACGTGCGCACCCTCGATGTCGCCTTCCTTGACACCGGACGGCCAGCGCTGCGTGACCGTCTTGGTCTTGGTGTAGAAGCGGAAGGCGTCGGGGCCGTGCTGGTTGAGATCGCCGAAGCCCGACGCCTTCCAGCCGCCGAAGGTGTAGTACGCGATCGGGACGGGGATCGGAACGTTGATGCCGACCATGCCGACCTCGACGCGGGCCGCGAAGTCGCGGGCGGTGTCGCCGTCGCGGGTGAAGATCGCGACGCCGTTGCCGTACTCGTGCTCGGTGGGCAAGCGCAGGGCGTCCTCGTAGTCGCGCGCACGCACCACGGTGAGTACGGGGCCGAAGATCTCCTCCTTGTAGATGGACATCTCGGGGGTGACCTTGTCGAACAGGGTCGCGCCGGAGAAGAACCCGTTCTCGTGTCCTTCGAGGACGAAGTCGCGTCCGTCGACGACCAGCTCGGCGCCTTCCTCGACGCCCTGGGCGATGTAGCCGTGCACGCGGTCGCGGGCGGCAGCGGTCACGAGCGGACCGAAGTCGGCCTTCTCGTCGAAGCTGGTGCCGATACGCAGTTCGGCGATGCGCTCGGTGAGCTTGGCGACGAGCCGATCCGCGGTCTCCTCGCCCACGGGGACGGCCACGGACAGCGCCATGCAGCGCTCACCGGCCGAGCCGTAGGCGGCGCCGACGAGGGCGTCCGCGACCTGGTCGAGGTCGGCGTCGGGCATGACGATCGCGTGGTTCTTCGCACCACCGAAGCACTGTGCGCGCTTGCCGTTCTTCGCGGCCGTCTCGTAGATGTACTGCGCGATGGGGGTCGAGCCGACGAAGCCGATCGCCTTGATGCGCGGGTCGTCGAGCAGGTAGTCGACAGCGCTCTTGTCGCCGTTGACGACGTTGAACACACCGGCGGGCAGTCCTGCCTCGAGGAACAGCTCGGCCAGACGCAGCGGCACGGAGGGATCACGCTCGGAAGGCTTGAGCACGAACGCGTTTCCGGCGGCGAGCGCCGGGCCGGCCTTCCACAGCGGGATCATGGCCGGGAAGTTGAACGGGGTGATCCCGGCGACGACGCCGAGGGGCTGACGCATCGAGTACACGTCGATTCCGCCGCCTGCGGACTCGGTGTACTCACCTTTGAGCAGGTGCGGGGCGCCGATGGCGACCTCGATCACCTCGAGGCCGCGCTGGATGTCGCCCTTCGCGTCGGGGACGGTCTTGCCGTGCTCGCTCGACAGCAGACGGGCGAGCTCGTCCATGTTCTCCTGCACGAGGTACACGAACTTCATGAGGACGCGCACGCGCTTCTGAGGATTCCAGGACGCCCACACCTTCTGCGCCTCGGCGGCGTTCGCGATGACGGCGTCGACCTCGGAGTCGGCCGCGAGCGGCACGCGGGCCTGGACCTCACCGGTGTTGGGGGCGAAGACGTCGGCGAAGCGGCCGGAGGTGCCGGCGACGTGCTGCCCGCCGACGAAGTGGGTCAATTCTCGAACGCTCATGTCCGATCCCGTCCTTTACTGGTGTGCGATGACGTGGGATGTGCGATTTTCGGCGCGAACGGGCGAAGGCCCGAAGTCTTCGCTCATCCTATAGTTGGAAGTCCACGTATGTCTACCGTCACACCACACCGGATCGGTCGGCGCCCCTCGCGGGCCTGTATCAGCCTTCGGCGATCTGCTGCGCCTTCGCGTAGGCGAGGTGCAGGAAATCCGCTCCGGTCAGAGCCGCGAACGACCCCGCCACCAGACGCGTGAGGCCCGGCGCGTAGACGAGACCGAACACCAGCGCGGTGACCGTCCACAGGTCGAGGCAGAACGGGCAGGCGAGCAGCTCTCCCACCGCGTGACGGATCCGCGACGACGTGCGTGGTTGTTCCATCACCTCGGCCGGTCCCCCCGGACCGTCGAATCGGGTGAACGGCGCGCGCACCGGGCTCGTCACGGCAGCCTTGCTGAGGATGCGGGAGAACTTGTGGCTCGCGAGGGCGGTGACGACGAGATCACCCGCACCCGGCCGCGGCAACGGTCGGCCACGTTTCGCCGCAACCGCCGACAGTGTTCCGACCAGCGTGAGATAGATCGACATCAGGATCGCGTAGCCGCCGAGCGGACGATCCTCGTCACCCCGATAGGTTTCGACTTCCTCCTTCACGGCGTGAACGGCGCGTTCCGCGTGCTCCTTGGCCGACGGCTTCTCGGATGTCCCCATGAATCCTCCACTCCAGCAGGTCGCGTGCCGGTGGACGAAGGCCACCCGCATCCTCACCCGGGCAGGCATACCCCCGCGTCCGCTGTCGCAACCGGGATCGGAGGGCAGGCGGCTACCGCATCCGCCGGTACAGATCCTCGAGATCGGTGATACCGCGGATGACCACGGCCTCGTCCGTTCCGCCGGCCCGCAGCGCGCGGCGCAGGAGCATCGGATCGAGGTCTTCGAGCGCGGGCCGGAACCGCTCCGCGGGGAGATCGGGCAGCTCGGTGTCGTCGCCGTAGAAGTCCTGCACCGCGGCCGCGTCGTCGCCGGGTTCGGCGTCGTCGACGCCGCCGATCAGCGTCGCGAGGTCGACCCCCCGCAGCGTCAGCACGGCGAGCGGTTGATCGTCGACGTGTTCCGCGAGCAGATAGGCGACGGCCGCGGCGTGCTTGCAGGGCCACCCGTCGTCGGGGCACGTGCACTCGAAGTCGAGCTCACCCGCGCGTCGCGGAAGCAGGGTCGATCCGAGCTCCTCGGGAAGGATGCCCGCGGCGAGCCGGGCGAGCATGCCCGGCGACGAGCGGACCAGCGTCACGAGTTCGCGCACCGCGTCCTCGTCGAGCGTGCGCACACGTACCGCCGAGGTGAACGGAGTGAGCTGACTGCCCTGCACGTCCCCCACGGCTGCACCCGGTTCGAGTCGCATGGAGATCACCTGACCGGCTCGCGCGTACGCGCGCCCCCGCGTCAGACGTCCCTTCTCGGCGAGCTCCTCCATGACGGAGATCAGTTCCTTCGACCACCAGCTCCGGCCGATCGCGCCACGCTTGGTACGTGCCTCGATGCCACCGTCGATCCGACGTGCCGTGCCGTAGCGGCGCACGTTGCCTCGCGCCATCTAGTCCCCCACCGCGTCGTCGCCGAGGGTGAGCAGGGACTGCAGCTGATCGGTGGAGAGCTCGGTGATCCAGTTCTCCCCCGCACCGACCGCGATCTCGGCCAGTTCCTGCTTGCCGGTGAGCATCTCGTCGATACGCTCCTCCACCGTTCCCACACACACGAGCTTGCGGACCTGGACGTCGCGGCGCTGCCCGATCCGGAATGCGCGGTCGGTCGCCTGGTTCTCCACCGCGGGATTCCACCACCGGTCGAGATGGACGACGTGGTTGGCGGCGGTGAGATTCAATCCGGTACCGCCCGCCTTGAGGGAGAGCACCATGATCGGCGGGCCGCCGTCACCCTGGAACGCCGCGACCATCGCGTCGCGCCGGCCCTTGGACACGCCTCCGTGCAGGAAGGGCACCGTCGTCGCGAACCGCTCCTCGAGATACGGGACGACGAGCTCACCGAACTCGCGGAACTGCGTGAACAGCAACACCTTCTCGCCGTCGGCCAGCACGGACTCGACGATGTCCTCGACCAGACCGAGCTTTCCCGAGCGATGCCGGCCGCGGCGCAGGACGGGCGAGCCGTCGCTCAGATAGTGCGCGGGATGGTTGCACACCTGCTTGAGCCTGGTCAGCGCCGCGAGCACCGCTCCCTTGCGGGCCATGCCCTCCTTGTCGCGGATCCGGCGCATCATGTCGTCGACCACCGCCCGGTACAGAGCGGCCTGTTCGGCCGTCAGGTTGGCCCGCACGGTCTGCTCGAACTTCTCGGGCAGATCGGAGATCACGTCGGGATCGGTCTTCACGCGGCGCATCACGAACGGTGCCGACAAGGCTCGCAGCCGCGCCGCGGCGACGGGGTCGTGGTCGCGTTCGATCGGCACCGCGAAGCGGGCCCGGAAGGACGCCGCGCTGCCGAGCAGGGACGGGTTCGCGAAGTCCAGGATCGCCCGCAACTCCTCGAGCCGGTTCTCCACGGGTGTGCCGGTGAGCGCGATCCGGTGCGCCGCGGGCACCGCGCGTGTCGCGCGGGACTGCGCGGTGGCGGTGTTCTTCACGTGCTGGGCTTCGTCGAGGACCACACGTTGCCACGACAACGCCGCGAGTTGCGCGACGTCGCGGGCGGCGATGGCATAGGTCGTCACCACGAGATCGTGGGCGGCGGCAGCTGCGGCGAGGGTGGGTCCGCTCAGTCGCTGCGCGCCGTGGTGGACGTGCACCCTCAGATCGGGAACGAATCGTTCGGCTTCGCGCTGCCAATTGCCCACCACCGACATCGGGCACACGAGCAGGGTCGGTGCGTCCCGCAGACCCGACTCGCGTTCGTGGGCGAGCAACGCGAGCACCTGGATGGTCTTGCCCAGGCCCATGTCGTCGGCGAGCACGGCGCCGAGGCCGAGCCGGCTCATGAACGCGAGCCAGTCGAGGCCGCGCTGCTGGTAGGGACGCAGTTCGGCGTTCAGACCCGCCGGAACGGGGACCGGCTCGGGACGGGCCTGCCCGTCGAGAAGCATTTCGACCCAGCCGGAGGCGGAGACCTCGGTGACCTCTGCGGGCGGCGCATCGTCGCCGGTGAACTGGGCGAACAGCGATCCGAGGGTCGCGTTCTCGGCGGAATGTGCCGTGACGTAGCGAGCCGCACGGGCCAGGGCCTCGGCGTCGGCCCGCACCCACTTGCCCCGCAACTTGACCAGGTCGCTGTTCGCCGCGACGAGCTCTTCCATCTCCGACGGCGTGAGCAGCATGTCCCCGACTGCCAGCTGCCACTCGTACGAGACGATCGCGCTCATCCCCACGACGCTGTCGTCGGCGCTCACGGGTGCGACGGGTGACTCGACCTGCAGGCGCAGGGACGGATCGACCCTCGTCCAGGCGCGCGGCAGCAGCACCGAGATCCCGGCGGCGTCGAGCGCCCGGGCACCGTGCTCGACGAGGTCCACGACGACCGGGGTGGGCAGCAGCAGGTCGAGGCTGTCGGGGTCGCGGGGTACGTCCTGCAGGCGCGGATAGGACTGGAGCGCGATACCGAGCTTGCGCACGCCGATCTGCAGCAGGTGCGGGTCGGTGTCCGCGACGGGCAGCGGCATCGGCGCCTGGCCCTCCGCGCGCAGGCACACCTCGAGACGCCAGATGGAATCGGCGCCGACACCGTCGTCGACGTCGTCCGGCTCGACGAGACGCAGCACCAGATCGGGTTCGTAACCGGCGAGGCTGGCACGCCATTCCTCGAGCGCGTCGGCCATGCGCTGGGTGCCACGGGGATGGGGAGTGCCCTCGGCCAGGGCGGCGACGAGCGGATGCAGTGACGTCGATGAGCCGTGGAGCGTGCGCACGACGGGGTCGGTCAGCTCGCGGCACAGATCGTCGAGCAGGTCGACCGGTCGTCCGAGCTGTCGCTGCGCAGGAGACATCGCGGCCGCCAGTTCGGCGGACCAGGCCCGCGTCTTCTCACCGCCGAGCAGACGCCACCGCGCCCACCACTGCTTCTCGACCCGCACCAGCTCCGGCGCGACGCGACCGGCCTGCACCCACCTCTCGATGCCGCGCGCGACGTGCGCGAGATACCGCAGGTCGCCGCCCACGCCCCCGGGGCGTCGGGGCATGTCCAGCAGGAGTTCGGCCGCATCCGGTGGTGCCACGGCGACGGCGGGCACCGTGGTCGGCTCGGTGTCCGTGGGGAAGATGATCGTGACGCGGTGGCGGAACGGGCGGTCGATCCATCGACGCAGCGCCGACGGCAGCGCGTCGGGATCGGGCTCTGCGGCGGGGTCCCACCACAGCATGAGGCCGGATCCCGGTGACCACAGCCCGTGCAACATGCCCACTATCGTGCCAGCCGTACCCGACCCCGATGGCAGGCTGGGTCCCATGGCACGCGCATACGGCTTCGTGGACTACGGCGGTCCGGAGACACAGCAGCTGCTCGACACGGCTGTGCCCACACCCGGTCCGGGACAGCTTCTCGTGGCGGTCCGGGCCGCCGGCGTGAATCCCGCCGACTGGAAGGTGCGGTCCGGACAGCGCAGGAACAGCGTCACGGTGCACTTCCCGGCTGTGCTCGGCCGAGAAGTCGCGGGTGTGGTGGAGGCCGTGGGTCCGAATACCGACTTCGCGGCAGGAGGCACGGATGCCGACTTCGCGGTAGGCGACGCCGTCTTCGGAGCCACCGCGGAGGGCCACGGCGGCTATGCCGAATACACGCTCGTCGATGCACGCGCTGCCGCGCACAAGCCCGGGTCCGTGTCGTTCGAGGTGGCGGCGACTCTTCCGGTCGCGGCCGGAACGGCCTTCGACATCGTCGAGCACCTCGACATCGTCGACGCGGACACCGTGCTCGTCCTCGGTGCCGGTGGCGGCGTGGGATCGGTGACCACGCAACTTGCGCACGCCGCGGGCGCCGCCGTGCTCGGTGTGGCGAGTGCGGGGAAGCGGGATCTCGTCGAATCGTGCGGCGGTCTGTGGGTCGAGTCCGGTACGGGCTTCGACGAGCGGGTCGCGGCCGTCGCGGAGCGGTGCGGGGCGGTGACCGCGGTCGTCGATCTCGTCGGTGGCGACGTGCTGGAACGGGCGGTCGCGCTGACCCGGACACCCGAACGGGTCGTGAGTGTCGCCGATCCTTCCCGCGCGCAGGCCCTGGGTGGTTCGGGGATCACCCGGCGACGGACCAGGGCGGTGTTCGAGCAGATCGCGAAACTCGTCGAGCGTGGGGTCCTCACGCCCCACATCGAGCGGGCCTTCCCTCTCGCCGAGGCCGGTCGCGCGCTGGAACTCGTCGAATCCGGGCATACGGGCGGGAAGGTCGTCGTCACCGTGCCCTGAATCACCCTGCGGCATCGCCCTGCGGCGAGCGCACTGTCGGCGCGGTATGTCAGGATCGCCGCGTGCGTGGGGGGAACGCGACGTGGTGGGTGGCGGCCGTGATGATCGCGGTGGTGATGTCCTGGCTGTGGGATCGCACCGGACCGGGGTCCGGGACGGTTCCGGGCAGCCCCGTCCGAGCCGAGGTGCACGCGCTGCTGACGCAGGTGACGGTGGTCGAGGAGCGACCGAAGGTGCCCGGTTATCAGCGGGGATGCGGCCCCGGCGAACGATGTGTCTTCGGGTCGGCCTGGTCCGACGACCATCCCGGTGTCGGCGGGCACGACGGGTGCGACACCCGCAACAACGTCCTTGCCCGCGACCTCCTCTCGCCCACCTTCCGTGCCGGCAGCGACGACTGTGTCGTGATGTCCGGGACCCTGAACGATCCGTACACCGGGGCGCGAGTGGAGTTCCGGCGTGCCGAGGCGAACGCCGTGCACATCGACCACATCTATCCCCTCGCCGCAGCGTGGGACCTCGGTGCTGCCCGATGGCCCGCCGACCGCCGACGTCAGTTCGCGAACGACATCACCTACAACCTCGTCGCCGTCGACGGTCAGGCGAACCTCGACAAGCGCGACGGCACTCCGGCGCAGTGGTTACCGCCGGCACCGGGCTACCGATGCTGGTTCGCGGGGCGGTATCTGACCGTGGCGGTGCGCTACGCGTTGCCGATCACGGTCGACGACCACCGCGCCCTGGTGGGCGCGGCGGAGTTGTGCCCGTGAGGTCTCAGGCCGGGAGGTTGCGCGGAATCCAGTCGGGATCGCGCTTCTCCATGAACGCCCGCATCCCCTCGCGAGGCTCGGGTGAGGTCTCGAGCGCACCGAACATCGTCTGGTAGTCGAACTGCCCGTAGCGCTCGTTGAGCATGCGCTTGACCTGGGCACGGGCGATCGGGGCGGTGCGCAGAACCTGCCGTGCGGCTTCGAGGGCCGCCTCGCGCAACTGCTCGTGCGGGACGACGCGGGAGATGACACCGAGACGCTGCGCTTCGTTGGCGTCGAACACCCGCGCCGACAACAGCAGGTCGCGGGCGGCGGCGAGACCGACGTGCGCGGGAAGCGCCGCTGCGAAGGTCGCGTCGGGGATGCCGCGGAGGAGTTCGGGGACACGGAAGGTCGCGCGATCGCTGGCCACCGCGATGTCGGACATCATCGCGACCAGCAGTCCGCCGGCCTGGCAGATGCCGTTGACCGCGGAGATCACCGGGGCACGGCTGTCGCGGATGGTCAGGAACGGGACGACGTCCACCCCCGACAACCCCTCGGGCAGGTCGTCGCCGGGTTCGGCGCGACCACCGAGATCACCTCCGGGCGCAAAGACGTCGTCGACACCGGTGATGACGAGGGCCGCGAGGTCGGGATCGGAATTGACCAGTCGCACTGCCCGTTTGAGGCCGTAGTACATCGCCGGGGTGAACGCGTTGCGCGCCGCGGGCCGGTCGATGATGCACCAGCCGATCGCGCCTTCCCGCTCGAATCTCAGTCCACCTGCACCCAGATCGTCTCCCATACCTCGGACGGTATCGCATTCTCCACCGAGAGAACAGCATGCTCGATTACGGACATCGAGGTTTTCCTCCGGGTCGGGACTACGGTGAGGAAATGCTCGAGCGCATCTCCAAGGACACCCGGCTGTGCATCTCGATGTCCGGCCGCCCCAGCAACATCGGCACCCGGTTCCACAATCGTCTCTACGAGGAACTCGATCTCGACTTCGTCTACAAGGCGTTCGCGCCGGTGAACATCGAGGACGCGGTGGCAGGGATTCGTGGACTGGGCATTCGTGGAGCCGGTGTATCCATGCCGTTCAAGGAGGCAGTGCTGCCCCTCGTCGACGTGCTGCACGATTCCGCGCGGGCCATCGAGTCCGTGAACACGATCGTCAACGACGACGGGGTCCTGCACGCCTACAACACCGACTACCAGGCGGTGAGCGATCTGCTCGTCGAGCACGGTGTCGATTCCACCCTGCCGGTCACGGTCGTGGGTAGTGGCGGAATGGCGAAAGCGGTGACAGCGGCACTGCGCCACAACGGATTCACCGCCGGAACGATCGTCGCCCGCAACGAGGACACCGGACGGCCCCTCGCGCGCAAGTACGGCTACGAGTGGCGCGCCGACACGCGCGACGTCGCGCCCGGTCTGATCGTCAACGCCACTCCGATCGGCATGACCGGCGGGGCCGAATCGGGCGACCTACCCCTTCCCCATGATTTCGTCGCAGCGGCGTCCACGGTCTTCGACGTCGTCGCAGTCCCGCCGGACACCCCACTCGTCCGGTTGGCCCGCGAGCACGGCATCCCGGTGATCACGGGCGACGAGGTCATCGCGTTGCAGGCCGCGCTGCAGTTCGAGCTCTACACGGGTGTGACCCCGACGCGCGAGCAGGTGCGCCGCGCGTCGGAGTACTCCCGCTCCTGATCGGCCGGAGTCTCGAGGACGGCCTTGCCGTCAGACGATTCCACCCTGCTCGAGGCCGTCGAGCACGACCGTGGCCGCGTCGACCGCGACGTTCATCTCGACGCGGGTGATGTCGTGCGTGGCGGGGTTCTGCAGGCCGAAGTTGTTGACCCACGCGGCCGTTCGTGCCGACTGGAACATGAACGTGGTGGTCTCGGTGTCGCCCACGAGATCGCCGACGAACCAGCCGGTGAAGAACGGGCCGAGGTCGACACCGTAGACCGCGTCGAACTCGTCGGCGATCACCGGTGCGGCCTCGACGAGTGCTTCGCCGAAGGTGTAGAAGTCGCGCGTGTGCTCGGGCGTCGATCCGATGGTCACGAGCGCTTCCGGGAAGTCCATCACCAGGTGCGCGACGATTGCTCCGAGCAGCACCCGACCGGGGCTGCGATCGCACTGCTCGGTGAGCGCGAGGGCGTCAGCCCAGTGCGGTTGCGGCGACCCACCGGTCACGTACTCGTGCAGATTCGCCAGGTAGAGGCGCACCACTTCGACGGCGAGTGCCGAGGCCCACTCCGGATCGTCGTAGATGCCGGAGTCGAGCGTGGGGCCGGTGAGTTCGAGGATCTCGTCGAAGGCGAGGACGAAGGTGCCGCGATAGTCGTCGCTGCGCGTGAGGAGGTTGCACAGCTCGGCGATGCGGGTGCGGGCCTCGTCGAAGGTCTCGATTCCCGCCGGATCGGTCAGCGCGGCGATCTCGGCCCGGGGAACGGTGGACACGCAGTGAGACGGTGCCGGATCGGCCGGCACCGGCGCGGCGGCCGATACGGTCGGTGCGGCGAGCAGGGTCGCCAGGACTGCAGCGCCTACCGTGATCGCCGTACGGCCTCGGACGAAATGTTTCATTTGCGTTAATTTACCGGCCGTTTCTCCGGAATACTCCGAATGTCCCATCCACGGCCGGAGGTCCCGGCTCCGGCGTGCAGTTCTCGTCGACGATCTCGCGAATTGTCGACGAGAACTGCGCATCGGTCGGCGGATCGTCGGTCAGCCGCCGGTGGCGACCTCACGGGCCGGATCGGACGACCACTGCGACCACGAGCCCGGATACAGCGCGGCGTCGATACCCGCGATCGCGAGTGCGGCGATCTCGTGAGCGGCGTTGATGCCCGACCCGCAATACACGGCGACGTCGGTGCGTTTCACCCCCAGCTTCGAGAATCGGTGCACGAGTTGATCCGCGGGCAGGAACGAGCCGTCCTGCCGAAGGTTCTCGCCGGTCGGCGCGCTGACCGCACCGGGGATGTGGCCCGCGCGACGGTCCACCGGTTCCTCGTCACCGCTGTAGCGCGCATAGGCCCGCGCATCGAGCAGAACGCCGTGAGTAGAGAAGGTCGCGGCCTCGTCCGGGCCGATCGTCGGCATGTGACCGGGACTCAACGTCACGTTTCCCGGCTTCCGCTCCCCGCCCGGGCCCGCGGCGAGCGGGTGGCCGCCGGCGATCCACGCCTGCAGCCCGCCGTCGAGCAACCGCACCTCGGAATGCCCGGCCCAGCGCAACAACCACCACGCGCGGGCAGCGGCGAGATCACCGGTGTCGTCGTACGCGACGACGGGCGTTCCGTCGTCGATCCCCCACCGGCGCGCGGCCGCCTGGAAGCGATCGATGTCGGGCAGCGGATGGCGGCCGAACTCGGGTGCGGGCGGGCCGGCGAGTTCCTCGTCCAGGTCGACGTAGACCGCGCCGCTGATGTGACCTTCGTGGAATCGGTCCCGTCCGTGTGTGTCGCCGAGCGCCCAGCGGACGTCGAGTATCACCGGGGATCGGCCCTGCTCGATCATCTCGGCGAGCTCGACGGTGGTGATGAGAACGGCGGTATCGGACATGACCCGATCCTGACACGAACCGCACACCGCGTTCCGGCTTTGCGGCGACACGCCGTGCATGCTGCGACGACCCGTCGAGCGAACACGCGCTGTACACGCCCGATTCGGGGGTTTTGCGTCTCGGTTCGGAATTGGCGTGAAGGTTGGTCTGATTTGCCGTGCCGAGAGCACTATCGTCGAGACGTGAGCAACCGCCAACCGACGAGCCCAGCCGCCTTGCCTGAGCCGGAGCAGTTCCCGGTGTTGTGGCCCATGCAGACGCGTTGGGCCGACAACGACCATTACGGCCACGTCAACAACGTCACGTACTACTCGTACTTCGACTCGGCGGTCAACGGGTGGCTCATCTCCACCACCGGTGTCGACATCCGCGAACTCGACGCGATCGGGGTCGTGGCCGAGACCTCCTGCCGATATCTCGCCGAACTGTCCTTCCCCGACCGCCTGCAGGTCGGCTTGGCGGTCGAACGTCTGGGCACACAATCGATCACGTACTCGCTCGCAATCTTCCGGGAGGCCGACGACGCACTGATCCCCGCCGCGACCGGCCGTTTCGTCCACGTCTACGTCGATCCGCAGACGCGCCGCCCCGTCCCCATCCCCGACCAGATCCGCAAGGCCGCCGCTCAACTGGCCACCCCGAACGCCGGCCGGTAGCGGTCTAGTTCGCCTCGTCTTCGTTGCGTCCGGCGGCCCGGGCCAGCAGCGGAGCCGTGCGCTGCGGGACGAGTTCCTGCATGACCAGCGACATGTCCGTGCGCTCGACGCCGCGGATCTTCAGGATCCGGCCGGCCAGCCGATACAGGTCGTCGGCGTCGCGGGCGACCACCTTGACCGACAGGTCGATCTGCCCGGTCAACCCGTAGACCTCGGTGACCTCGGGGATGCGGCCGAGTTCGTCGACGACCTCGTCGAGGCGGTGCTGGTCGACTCGGGTGGCCACGTAGGCGGCGAGCGGATAGCCCAGGCTCACGGGATCGACCCGCCGCTCGAACGATGCGAGCACGCCCTCGGCTTCCCACCGGGCCAGGCGCGCCTGGACGGTGTTGCGCGACAACCCGAGACGCTGCGCCAACTCCACTCCCGTGGCCCGGGGCGTGCGTGCGAGTTCGAGCAGTAGACGCGCATCGGTCGCATCCAGACTGGTCATTCTTCGCAGTCTGCCAGCATTGGGCGTCGTTGAACCGTGCTTTCTGCACGGTTGCGACCAGATCGATTGCGCATACGCGACGCATCCGGATGATGTGAGGTACGGCACACATCATCCGTTCGTGCCTCACGAGGGCACGCCGGATCCGCACCGACGAGGTGATCCGATGGTTGTACCGACCGCCTATCCGGTCCAGTTGATCCAGCCCGACGGGCGACGCGTCCTCGACACCGAGTACGGCCCACTCGTCGCCGACATCGGCCCCGACGAACTGCGCGGGCTCTATCGCGACATGGTCGTCGCACGACGCCTCGACGCGGAGGCGACGGCCCTCCAACGGCAGGGTGAGCTCGGCCTCTGGGCACCGCTCCAGGGCCAGGAAGCCGCCCAGGTCGGTTCCGCCCGGGCACTCGCGCCCGACGACTACGTCTTCACCAGCTACCGCGAGCACGCTGTCGCGTGGTGTCGCGGCGTCGATCCCGCCGACATGACACGCCTGTGGCGCGGGTGCGGGCTGTCGGGGTGGGATCCGCAGTCGGTGGCCACCACCAATCCGGCGATCGTCGTCGGCGCCCAGGGCCTGCACGCCACCGGTTACGCGATGGGCGCGAAACTCGACGGAGCCGAGATCGCCACCGTCGTGTACTTCGGCGACGGTGCCACGAGCCAGGGCGACCTCTCGGAGGCCCTCGTGTTCTCCGTCAGCTGGGGTGTCGGCGTGGTGTTCATCTGCCAGAACAACCATTGGGCGATCAGCGTGCCCACCCACGTACAGAGTCCTGTCCCCCTCGCCCGGCGCGCCGCCGGGTTCGGGATGCCGGCCGTGCAGGTCGACGGCAACGACGTCCTCGCAGTCCTCGCGGTGACCCGCCGCGCCGTCCGCCATGCCCGCGACGGAGCCGGACCGTTCTTCGTCGAAGCTCTCACCTACCGCATGGGCCCGCACACGACCTCCGACGACCCCACCCGTTACCGCACACCCGCCGACCTCGAGGAGTGGAAGGCACGCGACCCCATCGATCGGTTGCGCCGGCTACTCGAACGCGAACGGCACGTCGACGAGAACTTCTTCGACGAGGTCCGGACGGTCGCCGACGAGGCCGCCATGCAGCTGCGGCGCGGCGCGCTCGCAATGCCCGACCCCGAACCCGCTGCACTGTTCGACCACGTCTATACGACGGAGCATCCGCTCATCGAACAGGAACGTGCCGACTACGCCCGGTATCTGGCGAGTTTCGGCCCCGCGGACGAGGAGGCACGACGATGACCACCACGACGATGACACTCGGCGGTGCCCTCAACGCCGGACTCCGCCGCGCGCTCGAGCACGATCCCAAGGTCGTCATCATGGGCGAGGACGTCGGCACCCTCGGCGGCGTCTTCCGCATCACCGACACCCTGCAGAAGGATTTCGGTGAGGGACGCGTGATCGACACGCCCCTCGCCGAATCCGGGATCGTGGGAACGGCATTCGGGATGGCGCTGCGCGGCTACCGGCCGGTGTGCGAGATCCAGTTCGACGGCTTCGTCTACCCCGCCTTCGATCAGATCGTCTCGCAGGTCGCGAAGATCCACTACCGCACGGCCGGGACCGTGGTGGCGCCGCTGACCGTCCGCATCCCCTACGGCGGCGGCATCGGTGCGGTCGAACACCATTCGGAGTCACCGGAGGTGTACTTCACCCACACCGCTGGTCTGCGGGTCGCGAGCCCGAGCACTCCGTCCGATGCGTACTGGATGATCCAGCAGGCCGTCGCCCTCGACGACCCGGTGATCTTCCTCGAGCCCAAGCACCGTTACTGGGAACGCGGGGAGGTCGACACGAGCACCGCACCCGACATCGCCCTCACCTCCGCGCGGGTCGTCCGGTACGGCACCGACGCGACGATCGTGACCTTCGGTGCGTTGGTCGCCACCGCGCTCCGTGCGGCGGAGATCGCGGAGGCGGAAGGACATTCGCTCGAGGTCGTCGATCTGAGGTCGCTGTCCCCCATCGACTTCGACACGATCGAGGCCTCGGTACGACGGACCGGCCGGCTCGTCGTCGTGCAGGAGGCGCCGGTCTTCTGCGGTATCGGCGCGGAGATCGCCGCCCGCACGAGCGAGCGGTGCTTCTATCAACTCGAGGCGCCGGTGCTGCGGGTCGGCGGATTCGATATCCCCTATCCCCCGGCCAAACTCGAATCCCATCACCGTCCCGATCCGGATCGCATCCTCGACGCGGTCGACCGCGCACTCGCGGCGTGAGGTGCACCGATGACGAATCCCACGCGCGTAGTACAGGAATTCCGGCTCCCGGATCTGGGTGAGGGACTCACCGAAGCGGACTGGGTGCGGTGGGCTGTCGAGGTCGGCGACCGGGTCGAGCTCAACCAGACCGTCGGGGAGGTCGAGACCGCCAAGGCCACGGTGGAACTGCCCTCACCGTATGCAGGCATCGTCACCGAATTGCTGGTCGAACCGGGTCGGACGGTTCCGGTCGGGGCACCATTGCTGCGGGTCGCCACGGAGGACGGACCCACCGAGGTGTCCGGCGGCGGCAGCCCGTCCCGTCCGTCGGTGCTGGTGGGTTACGGACCCGGCGATGCCCCGCAGAGCAGGCGCGCGGCCCGCCGGGCATCGGCCGGCACCGCTGGTGCCGACGATGCCGACCCACCACCCGCACGACCCGATGCGAAGCCCGGCGCGCGCAAACTCGCCGCCCTCCTCGAGGTCGACCTCGACACGGTGACAGGCACCGGGCGAGGTGGGGTCATCACACGTGACGACGTACGGCGCACCGCCGGTAAAGGCGAGGAACTTACCGCCGGCAAAGGCGAGCAATCCGCGGAGGCGCCTCCGCACGCACCCGATCCCACCGTCGAGCGGACCACGCGTATACCCATCGGAGGAGTCCGTAAGCGAACCGCGGCGGCCGTCTCACGTAGCGCTTTCACCGCGCCGCACGCCACGGTCTTCCTCACCTGCGACGCGACCGCCACCGTCGATCTCGTATCCGGACTGCGCGCGTCGCCGGCCTTCGAGGGTATCCGCCCGACCGCACTGAGCATCGTCTCGCGCGCACTGCTGAGGGCGATCGCCGACGAACCGTCGCTCAACGCGCGCTGGGACGACGACGCGGGCGAGATCGTCCTCCACCACGACGTGCACCTCGGGATCGCCACTGCGACCTCCGACGGCCTGAAGGTCCCCGTCGTCCGTGAGGCCCAGCGACTGTCGTTACCGCGATTGGCACGCTCGATCGCCGAGGCCGCCGACCGTGCGCGGACGGGTCGGTCCACGCCGGCCGAACTGACCGGTTCGACGGTCTCGGTGACGAACGTGGGGGTGTTCGGGGTGGATGCGGGAACACCGATCCTCAATCCCGGCGAGTCGGCGATTCTCGCCGTGGGGGCGATCTCCGACCGTCCGTGGGTGGTCGACGGCACCCTCGCGATCCGGAAGGTCGTCACGCTGTCGCTGTCGTTCGATCATCGACTCGTCGACGGCGAGCAGGCAGGACGGGCACTCGCGACGATCGGTGCGTTCCTCGCCGACCCGGTGCCGTCCTTGCTCGCCGGCATGTGAGAGCTGTGTGCCCTCGCCGGCGTGCATCCACGTGGTGGGTACGCAGCGGAACAGCGATACCGGCGACCGATCATGTCGGCCTTCACGGGTTGTTCTCCGCGGGCGGGATCGCTCGTCGCTGCGCGCCTCACCCCACTCTGACGCCGACGGCGCCCGCGCGGTGATCCGCGTGGGCGCCGTGACGGGGAACGACAGGTCCCGAAGGGCCTACAGGGCCTTCAGTTCCTCGGTGACCTCCGAGACCATCTTCTTCGCGTCACCGAACAGCATCGACGTGTTGTCGGCGGTGAACAGCGGGTTGTCGATACCGGCGTAACCGGAGCTCATCGAGCGCTTGAGCACGATGACCGACTTCGACTGGTCGACATTGAGGATCGGCATGCCGTAGATCGGGCTCGACGAGTCCTGGCGGGCCGCCGGGTTGGTGACGTCGTTCGCGCCGATCACGATGGTGACATCGGTGCGGCTGAACTCGCCGTTGATGTCGTCCATCTCCTTCATCGCGTCGTACTCGACATCGGCTTCGGCGAGCAGGACGTTCATGTGTCCGGGCATACGACCGGCGACCGGGTGGATCGCGTACTTGACCTCGACGCCGCGGTCCTCGAGCAGCGCCGCCATCTCCTTGACGGCGTGCTGGGCCTGGGCAACAGCCAAACCGTAGCCGGGCACGACGATGACCTGGTTGGCGTACGCCATCTGGATGGCGGCATCCGAAGCCGAGGTGGCCTTGACCGTGCCACCCGAGGCCGAGGCCACGCCGCCGGCTGCTTCGCTGCCACCGAAGGCGCCGAAGACGATCGCGGGGATCGACCGGTTCATGGCCTTGGCCATGAGGTTGGTCAGGATCGTGCCGGAGGCACCGACGATCATGCCCGCGACGATCATGGCCTGGTTGTTCAGCGCCAGGCCCGCAGCCGCAGCGGACAGACCGGTCAGTGCGTTGAGCAGCGAGATGACGACGGGCATGTCGGCGCCGCCGATCGGGAAGACCACGAACAGACCCATCAGACCGGCCACGACGAGCAGCAGCAGGATCCACCACGAGGCGAGCGGCTCACCGTCGGCGCTGATGCCGATGTAGACGGCGATCGCAATCGACGCGAGCACCAGCACGATGTTGGCCAGCTGGAACAGCTTCGCCGCCGCGACCAGCTTCTTCTCGAGATTCTTGTTCAGCAGTTCCTGCAGCTTCGCGAAGGCGACGAGCGAACCCCAGAACGAGATCGAACCGATGATCGCGGCGAACAGCGAACCGACGATCATGACCACGGTGGGTTGGTCGTCGAGCGTGGTGAAGCTGGTGGACTCGAGGTATTCGGCCCACGCGATGAGCGCGACGGTGCCACCACCGACGCCGTTGAACAGCGCGACCAGCTGCGGCATGGCCGTCATCTTGGTCTTCAGTGCCGGCGGGACGCCGAGGATGACGCCGACGGCCAGACCGCCGATGATCAGACCCCAGTTCTCCGTGTCGCGGATGTCGATGAGCACGGCGACGACGGCCAGGGCCATACCGGCCGCGGCGATGTAGTTGCCGCGCACGGCGGTCTTCGGGCCGGTCAGACCCGACAGACCGTAGATGAACATCGCGAAGGCGATGATGTACAGGACCGAGACGAGGTAACTCATCAGGCGTCAGCCCCCTTCTTCTGTGCAGCCGGGGAGTCCTTGCGCTGCTTGAACATCCCGAGCATGCGGTCGGTGACGACGAAGCCACCGACGACGTTCAGGGTGCCGAAGACCAGAGCGACGAACAGGATGATCTTGATGCCCCAGTGGGCATCGCCGGGGAGGTGACCGAGCACGACGAGTGCGCCGAGCACGACGATGCCGTGGATGGCGTTGGTGCCCGACATCAGCGGCGTGTGCAGCGTGTTCGGCACCTTGGAGATGACGGCGAAACCGACGAATCCGGCCAGGACCAGAATCGCGATGTTCGCGAGTAGTTCGTTGTACATCTAGGAGTTCTCCTTCGAACGCGTCACGCAGGCAGCCGCGAGAATCTCGTCCGAGAAGTCCGGGGCCAGGGCACCGGACTCGTCGAGCAGCAGCTCGATCAGCGCGTACACGTTCTTCGAGTAGAGCTCGGAGGCATGCTCCGGCATCGTCGCGGGCAGGTTGAGCGGCGAGCAGATGGTGACGTCGTGCTTGACGACCGTCTGCCCCGGCTCGGTGAGTTCGCAGTTGCCACCGGTCTCGCCGGCGAGGTCGACGATCACCGAACCCGGCTTCATCCCCTCGACCGCGGCGGCGGTCACCAGGCGCGGCGCGGGGCGGCCCGGCACGAGCGCGGTGGTGATGACGACGTCGAAGCCCTTGATGGCGTCTTCGAGCGCTTGCTGCTGCTGGGCCCGCTCGGCTTCGGTGAGCTCGCGTGCATAGCCGCCCTCACCGGCGGCGTCGATGCCGAGGTCGAGCCACTGGGCACCGACCGACCGGACCTGGTCGGCGACCTCGGGACGCACGTCGTAACCGGTGGTGCGGCCTCCGAGACGCTTCGCTGTGGCCAGCGCCTGCAGACCCGCGACACCCACACCGAGCACCAGCACGGTCGCCGGCTTCACGGTGCCGGCGGCGGTGGTGAGCATCGGGAAGAAGCGCGTGGATTCGCTCGCGGCCACCAGCACGGCCTTGTAACCGGCGACGTTCGCCTGCGACGACAGGGCATCCATGACCTGCGCGCGGGAGATACGCGGGATGGCCTCGACGGCGTACGCCTCGACACCGGCGCCGGTCAGGGCGCCGATCTGATTGTGGGCGTTGCGCGGGGCGAGGAAGCCGATCAGCCGCTGACCGGAGGTCAGGCGGGCGATCTCGGCGTCGCTCGGCGGGGCGACCTTGACCACGATGTCGGCGGACCAGGCATCACCGACGCTCGCGCCGGCTTCCTTGTACGCCGCATCCGGAATCAGCGCGCCCTGGCCGGCACCTGATTCGACGATCACGTCGAGACCCTTGCCGATCAGGGTGGGCACGATCTTCGGTACGAGCGCGACCCGCCGTTCCCCGTCGTTCGTCTCACGAACCACGCCGACGGTCGGACGGCGGTGCGCTCCGCTCCCCGTGTTCGATCCTTCGGTACTCAATTCTTGACTCCTGCGTCGATGAAAGTGCGCGTCGTGCCGCGGTCGGCGGCGAAAGATGCGTTATCGAAGGCCATGTGACGGCCTGTCATGCACTGAAAGGCTTAAGCAGACCTACCGTGACCTCCTGTGAGCCCGCAACCTGGTCGGATCATCTGAATCGAGTCCGAACAGCAAGATGATGAAAGTTTGTGAGGCAGCTCACCTCACAAATGCTATTTTCCTCCGGTGAGCAAGACCGGGGAGGACTATCGGACTCGACCCCCGGAACAGCTCCGGGAACGACCTCCGGAGCGAAAGGGCACCGATTGCAAAAAGATTCGTTCGCCGTGTACCGAACGGGGCTGTGTACCGATTCAGAACCCTTCGGAATCGATTCAGACATCCGATGGCCGGACATCGGCCTTGCGCTCGCGCGACAGGCAGTGTAAGGAGCGCGTATGAACCACGGACCCGGGACGAACCCTGCGAACGGGACCACCGACGACCGCACCACCGACGACACGGGCGGCGACCCGGTCTGCTGGCTCCACCTCCTGTGCCCCGACTGTGGAGCGATGCTCACCTCCGACGAGCCGTGCCCGCGGTGCAGCGGAGAGCACCCCGATCCCGGTCCTGCCCCCACCTGAGCCTTAGCCTGAGCCGATGAACGTGCCGGACTCCGTCCTCGACCTCGCCCGTTCGGCCCGCCGCGTCGCCGTCCTGACCGGCGCCGGGATGTCCGCCGAGAGCGGTGTCCCCACCTTCCGCGATGCGCAGACCGGACTGTGGGAGAACTTCGACGCGACCGCCCTCGCCACACCGGAGGCCTGGGCGGACGATCCTGCGACGGTCTGGGCCTGGTACCAGTGGCGGGTCGCGCTCGTCCGGCGCGTGGAACCCAACGCCGGACACCGCGCCCTCGCCGACTGGGCACACTCCGCCCGCGTGCGGATCGTGACGCAGAATGTCGACGACCTCCACGAACGGGCCGGGAGCCGCGACGTCACCCATCTGCACGGGAGCCTGTTCGCCCCACGGTGCAGCCGGTGCGAGCGCGCCGTCGATCTTCCCGATCCCCCGGAGGACCCCGTCGCCCGCCTCGACCCGCCGGCGTGCCCTGTGTGTGGCGGTGACGGGCGGCCCGGCGTGGTGTGGTTCGGCGAGATGCTGCCGCAGGAACCGTGGGAGACCGCGACCGAGTCTCTGCGCGACGCCGATCTGCTCCTGGTCATCGGCACGTCGGGAGTCGTCTATCCCGCTGCCGGCCTGCCGTCGCTCGCGCGCAGCCACGGCGTGCCGGTGGTGGAGATCGATCCGCGCGAGACCGATCTCAGCGATCAGGCCGACCACACGTGGCGGACGACGGCAGCGGTGGGACTCCCGGCCCTCGTCGACGCACTGAAGATCTGAGAACGACCGACCTCGGGTACCGCGTTAAGGTGACCCGGTGAGTTCCTGTGTGTTCTGCGCCATAGCCGACGGCGGCGGTCCGGCAGCACGGGTGTACGAGGACGACGAGGTCGTGGCTTTCCTCGACATCCGGCCGATCGCGCGCGGGCACACTCTCGTGGTCCCGCGCGTGCATGCGGCGCGTCTCGAGGACCTCGATCCGGCGTCGGGTGCGGCCGTCTTCCGCGCCGGACAGCGGATCGCCCGGGCCATGGCCCGTTCCGAACTCGCCACCGACGGAACCAATCTCGTCCTGAACGACGGGCGAGCAGCTTTCCAGACCGTCTCTCACACGCATCTGCACGTGCTGCCCCGCTGGGACGGCGACCGTGTCCGGATGGGTATCGGTCTGGTCCGCCGTCGACCCCACGACCCCGAGGCCACCGCGGCACTCATCCGCGCCGGTCTCGACCGTCTCACAGCCGAGGAGCATCAGTGACATCGCAGCCCGACACCTCCCCCGACGCCTCCGCTGCCGAATTCCCGATCGACACGATCCGCCCCCTCCTGCTCGAGCAGTTCGCCACCATCGACGAACTGCTCTCGGGACTGACCGAGGACGAGTGGAACATCGCCACCTGCCTGCCGGGATGGACGGTCAAGGACATCACCGCACATCTCATCGGCACCGAGTCGATGCTCGCGGGCATCGAGGCTCCGCGGGTCGAACGCGACGTGCGCTCACTCCCCCACGTACGCAACGACATCGCGGCCTTCAACGAACTCTGGGTGGAGTCGCTGCGTCCCGTCCCCGGCGCGGACGTGCTCGGGCGCTATCGGGAGATCGTCGCCCGTCGCACGGACCAGCTCGGCGCGATGACCCAGGAGGACTTCGGAAAGCAGTCGAACACTCCCGTCGGGCCCGCGCCGTACGGTCGCTTCATGCGGATCCGCGTGTTCGACTGTTGGCTCCACGAACTCGACATCTGCGATGCGCTCGGCAAGGCGAGCGGTGAAGGTGGCCCGCGGGCCGAACTCGGGGCGGCAGAGATCTTCGGCGCGGTTCCGTTCATCGTGGGCAAGCGTGGCAAGGCCCCGGAGGGAGCGCGGATCACGATCGAGCTGTCCGGTCCCCTCGCGCGTACCGTCCACATCGAGGTGCACGGCCGGGCAGCCGAGGTTCCGGCCCTGTCGGAGCCGGCCACGACGACGATCGCGATGGACTCGGGACTGTTCGTACGTCTCGCCGGTGGACGCGTGCGGGCGCAGGACCGGATCGACGAGATCTCCCTCGGCGGCGACGTCGAGGTCGGACGCCGAATCGTCGACAACCTCGCGTTCACGATCTGACGTCGTGCGACTGTTCTTGTCCTCCTACCGCTTCGGTAGCGATCCCGCGCCGTTCGTCCGGCTGGTGGGCGAACCCGGGCGCATCGCGGTCATCGCGAACGCCGCCGACGCGTGGCCGTCCACGGCCCGGGCGGCTGCGGTCACGAGCGAGATGGGCCCCTTGCGCTCACTCGGTTTCACGCCGGAGGAAGTGGATCTGCGCGATCACCTCGACGACCCCGACTCGCTGGGGGAACGTCTCGCGGGTTTCCCCGCGGTGTGGGTACGCGGCGGCAACACCTTCGTGTTGCGCGCCCAGCTCGCGCGCAGTCGCGGCGACGACGTGCTCACCGATCTGGTGCGCGACAACCGGCTGGTGTACGGCGGGTACAGCGCCGGGGCCTGTGTCGCGACGCCGTCGCTGCGCGGCATCGAGTTCTCCGACGATCCCGGTGAGGTCGCCTCGGCCTGCGGAATCCCGGTGGTGTGGGACGGGCTCGGCTGGGTCGACCACGCGATCGTGCCGCACGCCGGAGACTCGGCCCTCGCCGACGAGGGAATCCGACAGTGCCTGGGCTACCTGCGCGAGCACGGAATCGAGCATGTGGCACTGACCGACGACGACGCGATCGTCGTCGACACTCCTCCCGGGCAGACCCCGAGTACGGTGACATCATGACGCAGAACATCGACGGCACCGAACTCCGGATCGAGCACGACGCCGAGAAGTCCCGGTTCGCGCTCTATCTCGGCGACGACCTCGCGGCCTACGCCGACTACACGCAGCACGGCGACCTGCGGGACTTCGACCACACCGTCACCGACCCGCAGTTCCGCGGCCGCGGGCTCGCCGGAATCGTGGTGAAGCACGCCCTCGACGAGACCGAGAAGCAGGGACTGAAGATCGGTACGTCCTGCTCGTACGTCGAGAAGTTCGTCTCCGAACATCCCGAATACCGCAACTGAGCTGGGGTCCTCCCGAGCTGGGGTCCTCAGGTGAAGGCCATCACCTCGGTACCCCAGATCCGGCGCATCTCGCCGTCGGGATCCGACTCGACCCCGTCCAGGGAGTCGATGAGCAGTGTCGAGCGTTCCTCCACCTCGTACTGCGGCCAATGCTTCGAGCCGTCCAGCGCCGCAGGCACGCCGTGATGAGCGAACGCCCACCAGCGTCGCTGCACACGTCCGGAGACCTCACCGGCAGCCCTGCGACCGCCGAGCCAGAAAGTCGGATCCCGACCGAGCGTGCCGAAATTTCCGAATACATACGGCAATTCGGTCGCATGACCGGCGCCGATCCGGGCGGCCTTGAGCATCGGAGTGGCGTGGTCGAAGCGGTACACCCAGGTCGGCGAGTGCGCGCTGTGACCTTCGGCAACCCAGAGCACCGGCATGCGGAAACCGGCATCACGCGAGAGCGCCATCGCCCCGGCAGGCTTGGGTAGATCGGGATACGCCGCGACGATCTCGGCGAGACGCTCGGGAGGCAGATCCGTCCGATCGTCGGCCAGGGCCGCGAACATCGCCTGCACGGCCGAATCGTTCACGGGCATCAACGGCGACTTCATGAAGCGGAAGATCGACGGCTCATCCTTGTTCGAGCCGATGATCAGCGGGATCCGGTGCGACAGCCCCTTCTGAAACGCCGCGACCGGATATTTCGGCACCAGATCACGGTCGACGACAGGAGTCATGGCGAGTGTGCCCGGCACCTTCGTCGGAGTCTCGGCGACGAGCATCTCCGAGGCCTCGACCAACCTGTCGGCCGGCATGGTGAGCAGTTCGGCGGCCCGGGACGGCGGTACGTCGAGGATCTCGAGGAAGCGCGCGGCGACCGTCGCGGCACGTTCGCGGCCGTACACCGACGTCGCGGGTGGCGACTGGGCGATCGCGCGGTGGAAGAGACCGTCGGCCCGCGGGACGGTCATGAGCGTGGTGATCGACCCGGCACCCGACGATTCTCCGAAGAGTGTCACGCAGTCCGGGTCGCCACCGAAGTCGGCGATGCAGTCGCGCACCCATTCGAGGGCGGCGATCTGGTCGCGGAGACCGACATTGGATTCGAAGCCGGCCTCAGGGGTGGAGAACGACGACAGATCGAGGAAGCCGAGCGCACCGAGCCGGTAGTTGATGGTCACTACCACCACATCGCCGCTCTCGCACAGCATTCGGCTGTCGTAGATCTTCTGCCCGGAGTATCCGATCACGTAGGCGCCACCGTGTATCCACACCATGACGGGGCGTCGGCGCCCGTCCGGCGGTGGGGCCCAGATGTTGAGCGAGAGACAATCCTCGCTCAACGTCATCTCGGGATCGATTCCGATCGGGCTCTGCCGGCTCTGCGGAGCGATGGGTCCGTACCGCGCGCCGTCGAGGACTCCGTCCCACGGTTCGGGCGGCAGAGGTGACCGGAACCGCCGAGGTCCGGTCGGGGCCGCGTACGGGATGCCCTTCCAGACGTAGACCTCTCCGTCGCGATATCCGCGGACCTCGCCGTACTTACAGGCGACGGTGAGTGTGTCGTCCTCCACGGGACCTCCCACCCGAACCGGCACTGCGGCGCAGCACCGATCTCTTCGTTCGTCGACCTACCAATGATGATGGATGGTGGGGCGGTCCGTCAGCCCGCTGCGGAGAGCGGTTCGGGTGCCACGCAGTCGACGAGATCGATCACGAGAGCGTCGAGCACATCGCGCAGGTCGCCGCGCGCCGTGTCGGCCAGTGCCGGGAAGACGGTCGCGAGCGCGATCGGCACGAGCGACGCCCGCCCCAACAGGATTCCCATGGCCGCATCGAGCTTCACGACCTCGCCGTGCAGTCGGGCGTAGGTGGTGGTGCCCGCGCCGTGTGTCACCGCGATCCGGTCGGGTTGGCATGCCGCGGCGTCCGCCACCAGCCGGGGCAGATCTTCCGCGGTGATCTCCTCGGCACTCATGCCTGCAACGTCGAATTTACGCAACATCTCGCCTTCGCTCGTCCCCCAGAGCGGCGCCGGGCCGCGCGCCGCACGTCGAAACATACAGTCAGTGTGGCCCGAAAAGTACGGAATGTGTAGAAGGTCCGGAAAACTTTTTGCACCGCCGGTACCTGACCGAAGGTACATCGCCGAGAACCCGCCTTCACCCGGAATCATCACCCTGAGATCAGGACCACAACGATTGCTCCAGGGACCCTCGCGACCTGGATGAACGGGCGTATCCTCGTAAATCCGGAGTCCGTGCAGCCACCCCGACCGGGTCCGACCACGACTCCGCACAGACCGAGGAGGTGCCGGTCGTGAGCGTCGCCCGCGCCGAGTTGCTCCCTCTGCCCGCGCATCGCGCGACCACGCGCGAGTTCGCGGGTGTGAGCACACAGTCCCGTGCCCTGTCCTTCTCCGTGCGCCGCACCGTGCGGCCCATCATCGAGGCGTGGTCGTATGCCCCGGTCCTCACCTGGCCGGCGACCATGATCGACCGCCTCGCGTTCCCGCTCGTGCCGGTGCCCGGCACGCAACGCCGGCACGTCGATCTCCCGACGTGTCCCGCGGAACTGGTGTGGGCGCCGGGCACCGCGACCCCGGTCGGTCGCGGCGGCCTGCACGGCACCGCAATCCTGTACCTGCACGGCGGTGCGTTCCTGTGTTGCGGTCTCTCCACGCACCGCCATCTGGTCTCGCGCATCTCCGCCGCCACCGGGGCACCCGCCCTGGCGGTCGGTTACCGCATGCTGCCCCGCCATCCGATCCGCCGTGCAGTCGAGGACGGACTCGACGGGTTGCGCTGGCTGGTGGCGCACGGCTGTCCGGCCGAGCGTGTCGTGATCGCCGGGGACTCCGCGGGGGGTTTCCTCACCTTCGCCGTCGCCCACGAGGCCGTGCGGCTCGGCATCGGCCGTCCGGCCGGCACCGTCGCACTGTCACCCCTCACCGATCTCGATCCGCAGGGCAAGCTGGACCATCCCAACTCCCACCGGTGCGCCGTCTTCCCGCGACGCGCGGTCGGGGTGCTGTCCACCCTTGTCGAACGCGCCGAGCGCCTGGGCGACGAAGGTGCCGAGCCGGTCGCCTCCCCTGTCGACCTCGACCTGTCGGAGATGCCCCCGGCGCTCATCCAGACCGGATCCGAGGAGATGACCTATGTCGACGCCGAGCTGATGGCCCGGCGTCTGCAGCTCGCCGGTGTGGCCGCCGAGCTCCAGGTGTGGGAGAAACAGGTACACGTCTTCCAGGCAGCGGCGGGGGTTGTGCCCGAGAGCGGACGTGCGATCGCCGAGATCGGCCGCTTCGTCCGTGAGCTACGGTGAACCGTTCTCTCGGCCGCCTTTTCCTCAGGCCCGTCCGGTGAACAGGTCGTTGCGGTCCTCCCGTGCCCCCGCGCGTCTCCCTTTGCCCCATCCGACGACGGCCCTATACCGTCCGAGCTCGCCGGAGGACGTGAGCGCATCGACGTCGCGGTGTGGTGAATTCTCCTCCACTGCGGTCGAATACGGAGCCACGTAGAGAGCGTCGACGGGACAGTTGACCTCACACATGAAGCAGGTCTGGCAGTCCTCCTGATGAGCGACGACGGGAAGCCCGCCGGGTCCTCGATCGAAGACGTCGGTCGGGCACACCGTGATGCAGATGTCGCACGAGATGCACCGGTCGGCGACGATCACCTCGATCATCGGTTCGCTCCTCGTCGCGCGGACACGCCGTCGACACGGCCCGCAGGGCCACCATCGGCACGGCCCGCAGGGCCACCTTCGGCACGGACGTCCACCCGGGCCAGACTGCTCGTCACCAGACGGTGCCGGAGGCCGGGGTCGGTATCCGGGTGATCGGTGCGCACGTGCATGCCCCTCGTCTCCGTACGCGCGAGGGCTGCGTGGCTCACCAATCGGGCCACGGCGAGAAGCGCGGCACCGGACCGGGCCCGCACCAGTTCGCGCCCCCGGCCGCCGAGCACCACCGGTGCCACGGTCCACGCGTCGTCGAGTGCGGCGATGCTGTCCTGGAGACTCCGTGCCGTCCGACGGAAACTACGCCCGAGCGGCAGCGTGTGCTCCTGGACCAGACCGATGATCGACCGGGTGGCGGTTCGATCCGGGTCCCCCTCGAGGCCCACCCCACCTATCGGTCGCGCGGCGTCGGGGACACCGCGTTGCCGGGCGAACCGCGCGGCGGCCGCCCCCGACCACGAACCCGACGACATCGCCCAGGCCCCGTTGTGGCTGCCACCGCCGCTGCGTCCACCGGTGATCAGCTCGCGCGTGGCGACGTCGCCGGCGGCGAACAGACCCGGCACCGACGTGCCGCAATCGGTACCGGTGATCCGCAGGCCACCGGTACCGCGCACGGTTCCCTCGAGCACCGCGCGGACCGGGTACATCTCGGTGAACTGGTCGATCCCCGCTTTGTCCAGGGGCAGGAAGTAGTTGGGTTGGGAGCGGCGCATCAGGTCGCGGTGGTCGGGATGCGCCCGGTCGAGCCGGGCGTGGACCGGGACGCCGTCGAGCAGGTACCGCATGGCGGTCGCGCGGTCGTCCCCGAGCCGCGCACCCTGATCGTCGTAGAACGTCGCGAACTGCATGAACAGACCCTTCGTATGCCCACTCCAGGACGGTGCGAGCGCGTAGGCCGACGAGAACTCCATGCCGGAGAACTCGGCACCGGCCTCGGCGGCCATCAGATGGCCGTCTCCCGTATCGACGTCGGTACCGAAGCTGCCGGAGAGGAAGGCGCATCCTCCGGTGGCCAGTACGACGGCGCCGGCACGCACCGTCCACGGCTCGTATCCCTGCCGGCGGTGGACCCCGGTCGCGCCGGCCACCACCCCGTCGGTGTCGATGAGCAACTGCAGGGCCGGCGACTGGTCCAGGATGCACACCCCGGCGCGGTGGACCATGCGGCGCATCCGCCGCATGTACTCGGGCCCTTGCAGGCTGCCGCCCCGGCGCCGTCCGGTCTCCGGATCCACGCCGAAGGGATAGCGCCCGTTCACGGCCAGGTCGTCGACACGCCGATAGGTCTCGTCGAGCACCCGGTGCATCCAGGCGGGTTCGGAGAGCAGTCCCCCTTCGACGTGCCGGCGGTCGACGGCCGCGGCGCGCTCGGGTCCGGGCGGCAGGTACCAGAGGTTGTTGCCGCCGGACGCGGTCGGGCCGCTCGTCCCGCAGTAGCCCTTGTCGGCGAGGACCACGCGACTGCCGGCTCGGGCGGCCGCCAGCGCCGCCCACGTACCGGCCGGTCCCCCACCGAGCACGAGGACGTCGGCGTCGATCTCCGTCCCATCGGTACCACTCATATCGAGACTCGGATCGCGTAGTCCGCCACCGCATCCGAAGTGCATAGGGGCACGCCGATCGGGGCAGCGTCCCGAGCGGACGGATCCGCCGGCCGGACTCCGGAGAGACGGGCCGGCAGTGTCCGCACGAGACGGGTGAGGGCGTCGATCATGCGTCGATGGTCGACCACCATCGGACGGACCGACACGGTTTCGCTCGCCGGGATCGGAACACTCCGGCGGGCCGTAGCCGGCCGAGAACCCTGTGCTCCGGCGAGCCGTCGCCCTGCGACCGAGTGGAGGAAGGGCTGTCGGTGTCGGCGACTAGTCTTTCTCTCGGCTCGACCGCACAGAGAAGGGGGTCCGATCATGGCCGACGCGCAGACCCGGTTCGACCAGGACGTCGATGCGGCCTGGCGCGAGTTCCGCACGCGCCTGGCCGACCATGTCGCGGCCATGAGCGACGGCGACGGCCTCGTTCTCGAACCCTTCACCGACGAGGCCGGCGGTCCGGCCGGTCCGTGCGTGCAGTTCTACGCGTGGGGAGATCGGCTCGTCCGCTGCGAGGTGCCGTCCAACGCTCACCTCGCGCCCGACCGGCATCTCACGCCGGTCGACGAGCAGATGCTCCTCGAACTCGGGCTACAGGCACCCTCCCGCGGACCGGACGATCCGGAGGACGGCGGATCCCCGGCGTTCTGGATCGACCGGCCGGGTGGCTGGGCGGATCAGCTCGCCGTGATCGCCGTGCGTGCCCTGCGCTCGGTGTGGGGGGTTCCCCATCCCCTCTTCCTGCGGGCCGAGACGTTCGGGACGGAACGCTCTGTCGCCGACCTCACGTCGTTCCTCGTGCCCGAGACACCGCCCGCGGGTCGCACACAGGCTGCGCAGGTACCGCTCGCGGTCGTGCCCACCGGAGACGACCACGTGCGCGAACTGATCGAATCCACCCTGCACGAGCGGATCGACGATCTTCCCGCCTGGGACGAGGACGGCGATCTCGTCCTGCAGGTCGGCGGGGTGCTGGTCTTCGTCGGTGTCGGCCCGGGCGGCGGCACCGTCGACCTGTTCGCCCCGATCGTCCATTCCATCACCGGACGCACGCGGGCCGCCGAAATCTGCACCGACCTCAACCGTCGGTGGCCGCACCTGAAGTTCGTACTGGTCGACGATCGTCTCGCGATCGTCGACCACGTTCCCGCCGCGCCGTTCGCACCGGCGCATCTGCTCGGCTCGCTCGAGACGATCACGCAGTTCCTCGACACCGTCGACGGTTCGTTCGCCGCCCATATCGGCGGCGCGTTGCTGCGCGACCAGGGATTCGACGCAGCACAGGCGGGCGCGGACGAGCCGCCCTGGGGCGATGTCTCGCAGTTGCCCGACGCCGAGGACGATCTGCCGGTGGCTCTACTCGCGGTGCGCGACTTCCATCTCGACGGTGCCACCGATGTCGGAGCGAGCACCGTCGCGGCGATCGGCGATCGCGATCCCGAACAGCTGCGGCGGTTCCTCACCATCAGTACCGAACTGCAGGTCTGGTGGGACGGCGAGTCGCACACCCGCGAAGCGGCGCTCAACACCGACGGCGCTCGCGAGGCCCGGGCGCGTGCCCTCGAATGGGAGGCGACGAGCCGTTCGCTCGCCGAGGCCCTGCAGTTCCTCGAGCAGGGCGACGGCCCCGACACGGCCGGCCGGCAAGCGTCGAAGTCGGGTTCCGGCCGCGAGACGGCGCCCGAGCAGCCCGCCCTGTTCGACAATCCCGACGAACCGACCCTCTTCGACGGTTTCGGCGACTACGCCTGAACGGACTACGCCTGGCCCGACTACGACCGGGAGAGGGCGCGACGGAGCGCATCGACGGCGGTCGAGTCGAAACCGACGAACACGACGGTCTCCACGGCGGTCTGCGTCTCCCGGATCGTCGTGACGGCCTGACGGGCGGCGTCGTCGAGCGGCCAGCCGTAGATACCGGCCGAGACGAGCGGGAACGACACCGTACGGGCACCGAGGTCGTGCGCCACGAGCAGGCTGTTGCGGTAGGCCGAGCGCAGTATCCCGGATCGATCCTCGTGCGCCGACCACACGGGGCCGACGGTATGGATCACCCACCGCGCCGGGAGGCGGCCCGCCGGAGTTGCCACCGCGCGGCCCGGTTCGAGCCCGTCGGGTAGCGAGGTCGCGCGAAGTTCGCGGCAGGCCGCGAGGATCTCCGGGCCGCCGGCCCGGTGGATCGCACCGTCCACTCCACCGCCTCCGAGCAGGGCGGAGTTCGCGGCGTTGACGATCGCATCCACCGCGATGGTGGTGATGTCGCCGTGCGCGATATCGAGAACGGTCACCCTGTCGACCCTATGTTCCGCACGCTGCCCCCGAGTCGTTTTGCTGGCATGATTCAGGACCGTGACGTCCTCGGCGAAACTGCGCGAACTGGCCGGAAAGCACGGTATCTCCACCACCTATACCGGATGGGGCGGCCTCGACCACGATGTCTCCGACGCGACATTGCGGCGGATACTCGCCGCGCTCGATGTCCCGGCCGCGACGGACGACGACGTCGTGACGTCGCTCACCGACTTCGACGACCGTCCGTGGCGCAGCATGCTGCCGCCCGCCCTCGTGGTCGTCGAGGGTGACGACCGGACGTTCCCGGTCCACGTGCCGCACGGCGATCCCGTGTCGGTGTGGGTGGTCACCGAGGACGGCACGGAGATCGAGGTCGAACAACGCGACGTGTGGGTGGATCCGAGGACGGTCGACGGCCGGCTCGTGGGCCGCGCGACGTTCGCCGTTCCTCGACTGCCGCTCGGTTGGCACGTCGTACACGCCCGCAGCAACGATGTCGAGGCCACCGCGCAACTCGTGGTGACCCCACGCCGTTTGTCCACCGCCGACCGGTTGCTCGAGAAGAAGCGGTGGGGGCTTGCGGCCCAGGTCTATTCGGTGCGCAGCCGCCGGTCGTGGGGCATCGGAGATTTCGCCGACCTGGCGGATCTGGCGGCGATCACGGCCGGTTACGGCGGCGACTTCGTCCTGATCAATCCCGTGCACGCGGCGGAGCCGGTACCCCCGCACGAGCCCTCGCCCTATCTGCCGTCGTCGCGGCGCTTCGTCGACCCGCTGTATCTGCGGGTCGAGGATGTCCCGGAGACGGCGTATCTTCCCGTAAAACACCGCAAGGAGCTCGACGAGAACGCGCAGCGCGCGGCGAAGGCGAACCGGAAGGCGCGCCGTCTCGATCGCGATGCGACCTTCCGCGCAAAGCTCGACGTCCTCGAGCGCGTGTACCGGGTGCCGCTCGGCCCTGCTCGGCGGGCGCGGTACGAGGCGTTCTGCGCCGAGGGCGGGCAGGCGCTCGACGACTTCGCGTTGTGGTGCGCGCTGTACGAGAAGTTCGGCGACCGCGCCGACCGGTGGGCATCGCGCGCTCCGAGTCCGGACGACCCGAAGGTCGACCGGCTGCGCGAGCGACTCGCGTCTCGGATCGACTTCCACCGGTGGCTGCAGTGGCTGTGCGACGAGCAGCTCGCGGCAGCACAAACCGCCTCGCTCGCCGCGGGTTCCGAGATCGGCATCGTGCACGACCTCGCAGTGGGGGTCGGCCCGCACGGCGCCGACGCGTGGACACTGGGTGATGCGCTGGCCACGGGCGTCACGGTGGGCGCTCCCGCCGACGACTTCAACCGCAACGGCCAGAACTGGAATCAGCCGCCCTGGCGCCCGGATCGGCTCGCGGAGCTGGGATACATTCCCTACCGCGATGTGGTGCGGTCGGCGTTGCGGCACGCGGGTGGGGTCCGGGCCGATCACATCCTGGGTCTGTTCCGCACCTGGTGGGTGCCGAACGGGATGTCGCCGGCGGACGGCGCGTACGTCCGCAGCGACCACGAGGCGCTCGTCGGCATCCTGGCGCTCGAGGCGCATCGCGCCGGTGCCGTGGTGGTGGGTGAGGACCTCGGGGTGTTCGAGGAGTGGGTGCAGGAGTATCTCGCCGAGCGGGGTATCGCCGGTACGTCGATCCTGTGGTTCGAACGCGACGAGGAGTCCCCTCGCGGGCCGGAGACCTACCGTTCCCTGTGCCTGACGTCGGTGACCACGCACGACCTTCCGCCCACCGCGGGTTATCTGGCGGGCGATCACGTCCGGCTGCGTTCGCAGCTCGGTCTGCTCGAAGGCGATCTCGACACCGAGCTCGCCGACGCGGCTGCCGAACGCGACTCGGTTCTCGCACTGGCGGTCGAACGGGGCCTGCTGGACGAGGGCGAGACGGACGTCGAACGGCAGGTCGAGGCGCTGCACCGGCTGATCGCGGCGAGTCCGTCTGCGCTGCTGGGTGTTTCACTGGCCGATGTGACCGGCGAACGTCGCAGTCAGAACCAGCCGGGCACGGTCGACGAGTATCCGAATTGGCGGGTTCCGCTCGCCGACGAGCGCGGCAAGGTCGTCTTCGTCGAGGATCTCGTCGAGCACGACGGATTCGCGAGGCTGGCCCGCGCGGTGTCCGGGGACGCCGCACCGGTGGAGTGACACCGCCTCACGATCGCGGCGGGAGGACACCTCCCTGGCGCGTCACTTCGCGTACAGGGCGTCGATCTCGTGGGCGAAACGTTCGGTGACGACGTTGCGCTTGATCTTCAGCGTCGGGGTGAGCTCACCGGATTCCTCGGTGAGATCGCGGTCGAGGATGACGAACTTCTTGATCGCCTCGGTGTGCGAGACGAGCGTGTTGGCGTCGTCCACGATGGTCTGCATCGCGTCCCGCAGCGCGGGATCGTGGCGCAGGTCCGCGATCGTCGCACCGGCCGGCTTGCCGTTCTCGGTCTTCCAGTTCTCGAAGACGTCCGGGTCGACGGTCACGAGAGCGGTGACGAAGCTGCGACCGTCGCCGATGACGACGGCCTGGGAGACGAGGGTGTGCGACCGCATGCGGTCCTCGATCGGCCCGGGCGAGACGTTCTTGCCGCCGGCGGTGATGATGAGGTCCTTCTTGCGTCCGGTGATGGACAGATACCCGTCCTCGTCCAGAGAGCCGAGGTCGCCGGTGCGGAACCAGCCGTCGTCGAAGGCGCCGGCAGTGGCCTCCTCGTTGCGCCAGTAACCGTCGAAGACGACCATGCCGCGCAGTTCGATCTCACCGTCGGCCGCGATACGCGCCGAGTTCCCGCCCATGGGGCGTCCGACGGTGCCGATCTTCTGCGAGCCGGGCGCGTTCACGCTGTGCGCGGCCGTGGTCTCGGTGAGGCCGTAGCCTTCGTAGATCGGCACGCCGACGCCGCGGAAGAAGTGTCCGAGGCGCGGGCTCAGGGCGCCGCCACCGGAGATCGCGTACCAGCACTCGTTGCCCATGGCCTGGCGCAGCTTGGAGAAGACCAGCCTGTCGGCGACAGTACGCTTGGCCTTCAGCAGCAGCGTCGAGCCGCCCTGGTCGAGCGACTCGCTGTAGGCGATGGCGGTGCGCTCCGCGAAATCGAAGATCGCTGCCTTGACCGGTCCGCCGGCCGCAGCCTTGGCCGCTGCGGCGTCGCGCACCTTCTCGAAGACGCGGGGCACACCGAGGATGATGTTCGGCGAGTACCGCGCGAACTGCGCGGAGACGGTCGAGAAGTCCGACCAGTGCGCCTGCGCGGCTCCGGCTTCGAACAGTGCGAGCGACACGGCGCGGGCGAGAACGTGTGCGAGGGGAAGGAAGGTCAGGCCCCGGTTACCGGGCTTGGCAACCACACCGACATCGGAGGTGAGGATCGACCGGACCTCGGCGAGGAAGTTGCGGTGGGTGAGCATGCATCCCTTGGGGCGTCCGGTGGTCCCCGAGGTGTAGACGAGGGAGGCGAGTCCCTCGGAGCGGATTCCGGACAGGCGCGCGGTGATCTCGGCGTCGTCGACGTCGGCTCCGTCGGCCGCGAGGATGTTCACTGCGCCGTCCTCGATCTGCAGGAGGCGACGCAGCGTGGCGGGCATGTCGACGAAGAGCTTCTCGTGCCGCGCGGTCTCGACGACGGCGAGGACGGCCTCGGAGTCCTGAAGAATCCAGCGGATCTGTTCGGTGGACGACGAGTCGTAGATCGGCACCGATACCGCGCCCGCCGCCCAGATCGCGTAGTCGAACAACGACCACTCGTACCGGGTGGCCGACAGCAGCGCGACGCGATCGCCGGGCTCGACGCCGTTGGCGATCAGGCCCTTGGCGACGGCCCTCACCTGGTCGGCGAACTGCTGCGCGGTGACCGCGACCCAGTCGTCGCCCTGCGGCCGGGAGTACATCACGCGATGCGGAGTCTTCTCCGCATGGGTGAACACCGTGTGGACGACCGATTCGTCGTCACCGATGGTGAACAGGGCCGGGGTCGAGTACTCACGCACTGCAATCTCCATCGTTCTGGTCGGGAGTCCGGTCGTCGGAATCGATTCCTGCGCGGAAGCGGCGCAGAAGGTCCACGAAGCGGTCGAGGTCGTTCTCGTCCCAGCCCTCGAGGCCGGCGCGGACGTCGTCGAGACGACGCACGACTGCACCTTCGAGAACCGCCGCTCCGTGGTCGGTGAGTCGAAGCGGATGACCGGCGCGTGCCGGACCCGTCCCCGCCTCGACCCAGCCCACATCGACGGCGTGACGCAGCTGACGCGACACGGTCGAGCGGTGGACACCGAAGACCTCGGATATGTCGGTGGCACGGCAGCCCGGATTTCGCGAGATGAAGCCGAGAAGCGAATGCTGGACCAGCGAGAGACCACTGTCCTGCATTCGGGCTCCGGACGTCAGGAAGCGCACGAGGTGAGCGAACTCCTCGTATACGCGGGCAACGCCGTCCGCAGACGGCCGCCGGGCCTGCCGATTGTGTTGCACAGGGCAACTATAAACACGAGTGAGGCAGGGCACGAATCCACTCCGTGTCCTGCCGATCCCGGTCTGTCTCTTCACAGCCTGTGCGCGCGCTCGGCGAACTCACACACCGTGTTCCGCAATCACCGGGCTAGCCTGTCTGTCCGTACGGCGTCAGCACTCGGGAAGAAGAGGTCGGATGGGCGAACACACCGGTCGCGACCTGTTCCGCTACCTCGTCGCCGACGAAGCGGACGAGTACCTCGCGGTGATGGACAGCTTCACCGGCCTGCTGCTTGCAGAACTGTCCGCGGACGACATCGCAGCCTCGTGCGCGGCGCGGGGCGCGACGCTCGACGCCGCGGTCGTCGACGCCCGGTGTCGCCGGCTGGTCCGATGGGGAAACCTCGCGCTCGTGAGCCGGGCCGGGGGAAGTGACGACGGGGGCACCGGCGGATCCCACCGGCGGAGCGTCCGGGACGTGGTGTCCATCGACGTCAGGGACGTGGTGTCCACCGACGTCCGCGACCGTGCCCGGTACCGGCCGACACCGGCCGGACTGCGGGTGCACCGTGAGGCCGGCAGGCTGCTCGCCACCTCCGATGGAGTGCACGAGGTCGCACGTGAGTCGCTCGGTTGTGTAGCCGACACACTCGGCCGGATCGACGAACTGCTGATCGGCGACCGGGCCGTGCTCGACCGGGACGAGTTGGCCGCGCACGTCACCGCCCTGTTCTCGCACCACCGGTTGTTCACGGACAGCGTCGCCGATTTCTACTCGCATCTCGCCGAGATCCTCGGCCGTCTCGACGACGCAGGGGGCGTCACCGACTACACGGAGACCAAGCACCTGCTCCTCGACTATGTCGACGTCATCGGATCGGACGTCGAACGTCTCGCCCCTCTCGTCACGACCAGACTGGCTCGACTGGAACCACGTCTGGACTCCCTGCTCACCGCGCTGCCCGAGTTCGGCCTGCGCGGGACCGAGGGGTCGCACACCGTTCCGGGCCTCTCCCCCGGTCGCCGTCGCGCCGATTGGGAGGCATTGGGGCAGTGGTACGCCGAGGACTACGGCCCGCGACGCATGCGCGACGCGGCGGCGTCGGCACTGAGCCGACTGCTCGTGCGCACGCGACGGATCACGGCGAGCACGCAGGGCTTCTCGCACCGCGCGGATCTGTTGCGCCTGGCACGGTGGTTCACCGAATCCTCCGACGAGCAGGCCCACCGCTTGTTCGCCGCGACCTTCGGTACTTTCCCGAGCCGGCACCTGCTGCTCGGCCCCGATGAGACCGATCCTCGCGTCGGTGCGGGCACGTCGTGGTGGCGGGCCGATCCCGTCGTCGTGCCGGTGTCGCTGCGCGAGCGCGGCGACCACTCGTCCCGAGGAGGTGTCGGACGTCTCCCCGATTCGCTGCCCGGCCGGGTCCGAGCGGACGAACTCGCGCGGCACGAGTCACGCCGCCGCGCCGACGCCGTCGCCGAGTTGAGTTCGGCGGGCGACCTCCACGGCGCGCACCTGTCGACGGTGGCACGCGACGTACTCCTCGACATCCTCGCCACGGCACTCGCGGGCTACCGAACCGCCGATGGTCCGGTGCACGTGGACGATCCCGATCTCGGGTTGTCGCTCACGGCCGAGCCCGGTGCCGACACGGTCGTGCACTGCCCCGACGGAGACCTCACCGTGCACGGTCTCTCGCTGCGCGCTGCGGCGACGGAACCGCTCGACCACAGTGCGGTGACCCCGTGAGCACCCCGCATCCGAGTACGGCATCGCCGGACGCCTCCGGCCGGCGCGACGCCGCGCGAGCACTGCTGCAGCAGCCGATCGTCACCGTCGCCGGCGACCGTGAGACGTTCGACCTCGTACGACGCCACGCGGCGCCTCTGAAGGCCATGTTCGCCGACCGGCTCGGATACCGCCTCGTCGTGGAACCGACCTTCGTCCGTCTCCTCAAGGCACCACTCGAACCCACGGCACCGCACCGGGCCCTCCGGCACACCGACGGCACCGAGTTCGGCGCGATCACCTACGCGTGCCTCGCACTCGTGTGCGCGGCACTGATCGAACCCGGGACCGGCGACCGCGTGTCCGCCCGCACTCTGCTCGAGCAGGTGCGCGCCGACGCGAGGGAGAACGGCATCGTGTTCGGCGACTCGGTGTCCGAGGAGCGGAACTTTGCTGCCGCCCTGCGCATCCTCGAGGAATGGGGAGTGATCACCGAGTCCGATCCGATGGACGAGGAGAACGGCGACGCGCCCCACTTCGGGATCCATCGCGACCTGCTCCCCTACCTGCTCGACGCTCGCCTGCACGAGATGTCCCGCCCTGCAGCCGCACTCACACACCTCGAGCACGAGCCCGCGGGCCGGCGCCTGTACCGGCGGCTCGTCGAGGATCCGTTCGTCGCGCGCGACGAACTGGACGACGAGTCGGCGGCGATACTCGCCCGCGACCGGCACGAACTCGCCCGGATGCTGGACGAGGACTTCGGCCTCGTCCTCGAGGTGCGGGCCGAAGGCGCGCTCGCATACGACCCGGCCGGCGTACTCACCGACGACGCCTTCCCTGGACCGGGGACCCTGAGGCATGCCAGTCTGCTGCTCGTCTCCGAACTCGTCGGACGGTTCGGGGATCGGGCGGCGGCCACCCTGCACGTCGACGCGCAGACCCTCGACTCGATCCTCGGCGACCTCGCCACCTCGCATTCCCGCACGTGGAAGAGCACCTACGTCCGCGACCTCGCACTCCTGCGCCGCGACGTCGTCGCCCTGCTCACCCGTCTCGGGTTGGCGCGTCCGCACGAGGACGGACTCGAACTGACCGCACCCGCCGCCCGCTACCGCCCCGCTCCCGCCGAAAGCCACTGTCGATGACCCATGTGCCCGACCCGTCCGCCCTCGACGGGAACCCTCCACCCCGCTTCCCGGATCGCTGGCGTCTCCGCCGCGCCGGGATCGTCAACGTCTGGCACTATCTCGACGTCGAATTCGTCCTGTCCGGTGGACGGATGATCCTGCGCGGCACCAACGGCTCCGGCAAGTCCCGCGCCCTCGAGATGTTGTTGCCGTTCCTTCTCGACGGCGACCGCAGGCGCATGGACGCGACGGGTGCCGCGAAGGTCGATCTGGACGAACTCATGCGCACCGGAGCTTCGGATACGACCGATCGTGTCGGATATCTGTGGCTCGAACTCGCTCGTCCCAGTGGACATCTCACCATCGGAGCGCAGATCCGCCACCGCTCCGACGCACGTCGCAGCGAGGTGTACTTCTTCACGACGCCCCTGTGTGTCGGCACCGACCTGCGTCTCGTCGACGACGCTCGCGTCCCCCTCTCGCGCGAGCGGCTCACCGAACTCGTCGGCGCCGACAATCTCACCCGCGACCCGGAACGGCATCGCGAGTCGGTGCGCAGGCTGGTGTTCGGCCTGCACGGTGAGACCGGACGCGACCGCTACGACGGCCTGCTGCAACTGCTGCACACCCTGCGCTCACCCGACGTCGGCAACCGGATCGACGAGGGTCGCCTTCCGCAGATCCTGTCGGACGCGCTGCCACCACTGACGGAGAACATGCTCGCCGAGGCCGGAGGTCGCCTCGACCTGCTCGGCGAGACTCGTCAGGAACAGATCCGGCTCGAGACGGCGCGCGCACACGTGCTGCGCTTCCACGAAATGTACCGGCGGTATGCGGCCGACCTGCTCCGCGCCGACGCCGACACCGCCGTCGAGGTCGCGCAGCGGGTCGTCGAGACCCGATGCGCACTCGCCGCCGCAGAGGCCGAGGCGGCCGACCTCGACGCCCAGGCCGCCGCCGCCGACACCCGCCTCCGGGAGCGCCGCGATCAGGTGGCCGAACTCGACCGGGCGATCCGCGGACTCGAAACCCACGAGATGTTCCGGTCCGCGGACGATCTCGCGCAGCGTCAGCTCGCCGTCGATGCGCTCCATCGCGCAGCCGAACACGCGGCAGCCGCGGCCGAGCGCAGTCGCCTGCGGGAACGGCGCGACGCGGGCCATGCGGCCGGTGTCCTCGACGAACTGACCTGCGCGGTCACGCGCGCCGCGCGGCGTCTCGCGACGGCGGGCCGCGACCTGCTGTCGGTGGGTCTTTCGCACGACACCGTGCCGACCACGCTGCACTTCTCCGTCGACCCCCCACCGGCTGTGCTCGAACCCGTCCGGACCGGCGTCCACGACACCCCCGAGCAGGTGGTGAGGCCGGTCGTGGCGACGGTGTCTCTCGACCCCGAACAGGTCGGCGATGCCCGGGACGCGGTCCTGCGCTCGGCCGAGGCGACCCGTCGCAGGCGGGACCAGGCCGACCGGCGACTGGTCGAGGCGCGTCGTCTCGACGCCGCCGCGCACGCGGTCCGCGAGGCCGAGGCGGCCGCCGATCGCGCGGCCCGCGACGCCGAACACCGTGCGGTCGAAGCCGCCGAGACCGATGCCGGTGTCGGCGCGGCCGCCGCCGGTCTGCAGCACCGGTGGCGCGAGTGGATCACCGCCGACCGCACGACGGCGCTGCTGCCGGAGCTCGACCGGGATCGGGTCGTTCTGATGCGCCGACTGTCCACGCAGCTCGACGCGCTGATCGACACGGCCCCGGCCGACATCACTCCGCCCGATCTCGGCTCCGACGGCGTCGACCTCGATTCGGCACTCGGGGAGCTGGATTCGCTGCCGGCAGCCGCCGCGCGTTCCGCGCTGAGTGACCTCGACAACGTCCCGGCGGAACGGGAGCGTCGAGAACGCGACGCACGGATCGCGCGCGAGCACCTCGTCCGTGAGCAGGCCGCGCTCGAAGCAGCGGGCGAGGGGCCCGAGCAGGCGCCCTGGCACGTGCGCACCGACGGTGTCCCTCTGTGGCGGGCGGTGGAATTCGTCGGCACCCTCGGGGACGACGACCGCGCCGGAATCGAGGCGGCGCTGCTCGCCGCGGGTTTCCTCACTGCCACGGTCGACGGGGAGGGACGCTTGCGCGCACTCGGCGGCCAGGTCCTCGTCTCGCCGCGCGGTGAACCACCGGCACAGCCCCTGTCAACGGTCCTGCGCCCCGACCCCGACGCCGGCGTACCGCTGCCGGCGATCAACGCCGTCCTGAACACGATCGGTTTCGAGGACGCCACCGCCGTGGCCTCGGTCTCGCGGGACGGTCGCTGGCACAACGGTGTTCTGCGCGGACGGCACACCGCCGAGACCCCACGCTGCGTCGGCAGGGCGGCCCGCGAGGCTGCTACCGCGGCCCGCCGCGTGCGCCTCGACGAGATCCGCGCCGAACTCATCCGGATCGACCTCGCGACGGAACAGCTGCGCGTCGACTTCCCCGACGCGGCGCACCGACGGGCGGAGATCGACGCGCACCTGTCGACCGCACCGACCTCGCACGCCCTGCGAGCCGCCCTCGAACGGCGTCGGCACGCGTACGGGCGCGTGCGTTCCGCGGCGGACACCGCGGTGGAGCTGCGCGAACAGGCAACGGCGCTGCGGGCCCGCTGGAGCGCCGACCTCGACGCCCATCGCACCGCGTGCTCGCACTTCGGGGTGCCCGGTGAGGTTCCGGAACTCGAGGCGCTGGTCGCCGGGTGTGCCTCCACCGAAGCGCTGTGCGCCGACCTGGCCCGCGATCTCGGTGACGTCCTCTCCGCACACACCCGGTTCACGGACGCCGCCGATCGGTGCGCGCAGGCCACAGCCGAGCGGATCGAGGCGGAGGAGATCGCCGAATCGTGCCGCTACGAATGGCACGCGAAGGCCGCGGTGGTCGCGGCCCAGACCGCGGCCGTGGACGTCGACGCCGGCGACCTGGCGAGGGAACTGCGCGACTCGGAGGCCGAACGGGCACGCGCCGACGAGCAGTTCCGACGCACGGTCGCTCACCGCGAGCACCTCGGCCGTGCCGTCGCCGAGGTGCTGCAACGATGCGCGGCTACGCGCGAACGACTCGACCGCGACCGGCGCGAACTCGCCGCGGCCGCGGAACTGCTCGCCGCGCACCTGCAGCTGCCCGAAGTGCACGCCGCACTCGAGAAGGATCCCGATCCGACCGCTGCGTCCTCGTGGACGCTGCTCCCTCCCGTCCACCCCGAGGATCCCGACCACGTGCGCTCGGTGGCTCGGGACCTCCTGGCCGCGCTGCCGCCGCGCACCGGAATCGACGAGAACGCGATGCTGGTCGCGCTGCAGCAGTTCGATCGCGATATCGCCGCCCGCTTCGACGTCGAGCACACGGTGACGCACGGTGTCCACCGGGTACGGATCGCCGGGGTGGGCGACGACAGCACACCCGCGGGCGTCTCGGCCGCACTCACCCGTCGAGTCGAGGAGGGCCGCAGGACCCTGTCGCAACGGGAGCACGACGTGTTCACCGGCTTCGTGCTAGGCGGTGTGGCCGACGAACTGCGCCGCCGGATCGACCGGGCACGGCAGCTGATCACGGCGATGAACGACAGTCTCGCCGAGAGCCGCACGACGCACGGGATCGGCGTGCGGATCGAGTGGCGACCCGGTGGCGAGGACACCGACGCGGCTCGCCTGACGCGACTGCTCACCGACACCGACCGCTCGGCCGACGATGCGGCCGAACTGGTCGAGATGCTGCGCCGCCGGGTCGAGTCCGCGCATGCCGCCGACCCGGCCGCCGGGTTCGCGCTGCACCTGTCGCAGGCACTGGACTACCGACGCTGGCACGAGGTCGAGGTGACGATCGTCGGCCCGGGACCGGACCAGGAGCGACGGATTTCCGCGCGCGCCAAGATATCCCAAGGTGAGACGCGCTTCGTGTCGTACATCGCGCTGTTCGCGGCGGCAGACGGCTGTCTCTCGGGTCTTCCCGACACCGGTACCGCATTGCGGCTGGTGCTGCTCGACGACGCGTTCGCCAAGATCGACGATCCGACGATCGGTGAGCTGATGGGCCTGCTCGTGCGGCAGGACATCGATTTCGTCATGACCGGGCACGCGCTGTGGGGTTGTGTGCCCGAGGTACCCGAACTCGACGTCTACGAGGTCCGCCGGCTCGGCGACGGTGCGGCCGTGACGACCCGCGTCCACTGGGACGGCCGCGTGCGGCGCCTGCGGCCGCTCACCGACCTACCGACATGACGGTGGCGGACGCATATCGGTATCGCGTCCGCCACTGTCGGGATCCTGGGGAGGTGCCGGATCAGGACACGCGGCGCAGCAGCGCGGCGAGTGCCTGTCCGCCACCGATGCACATGGTGACGACGCCGAGTTCGAGGTCGCGGCGGATCAGGTCCTTGGCGACGCGCAGCGTGAGGATCGCGCCGGTCGCGCCGACCGGGTGGCCCAGGGCGATGGCACCGCCGTAGGGGTTGGTCTTCTCCGGGTCGAGCTTGGCATCGCGTGCCACGGCGAGGGCCTGCGAGGCGAAGGCCTCGTTGAGCTCGACGGTGTCGATGTCGGCCGGGGTCAGGCCGTTCTGCTCGAACAGCTTCACCAGGGCGAGCGTGGGTGCGTAGCCCATGAGTTCGGGTTCCATCGCTGCGGTGACGACGGACTCGAGCACGACGGAGCCGGCGAGGCCGCGTTCGCGGGCCACCGACTCGCGGGCCAGGACGAGGGCGGCCGCGCCGTCGTTGATGCCGGAGGCGTTACCGGCGGTGACGGTTCCGTCCTTGATGAACGCCGAGCGCAGCTTGCCGAGCACCTCGAGGGTGGTGTCGGGCTTGGGGTGCTCGTCCTCGGTGACGGTGACGGGCTTGCGGCCACCGATCTCGACCGGGGTGATCTCCTCGGCGAAGACGGCCTTCGCCGCGTCGGTGGCGGCGCGGCGCTGCGATTCGAGGGCGAACTCGTCCTGCTGCTCACGGCTGACGCCGTACTCGCGGGCGACGTTCTCGGCGGTGACGCCCATGTGCAGTCCGCTGAACGGGTCGGTGAGCATGCCGACGGTGCCGTCGACGAGTTCGCGGTTGCCGAGCTTGTAGCCGCTGCGGGCACCGAAGTCGTAGAACGGCATGCGGGACATGCTCTCGTCGCCGCCGGCGACGGTGATCTCGGCAGCACCCCAACGGATCTCCTGGGCCGCGGACCACACGGCCTGCAGTCCGGAACCGCACAGCCGGTTGACGGTCAGGGCCGGGGTGGAGACGGGCAGTCCGGCGGCGAGGGTCACACGACGGGCGTTGTAGGCATCGGCGCCGACCTGGCCGATGCAGCCCATGACCACCTCGTCGATGTCCTCGCCCGCGACACCCGCACGTCGCAGCGCCTCGCGTACCGCGGTGGCGCCGAGTTCGTGCGCGGGTACGTCCTTGAGGGCGCCGCCGAAGCTTCCGACGGGGGTGCGTGCGCCGTCGACGATGACGATGCGTTCCGGAGCGGTCATTTCTCGTCCAATCTGGTCGAACACCTGGGGTCCACGCGCCGGCACCGGCCGAGCCCGCGGCTCTTCGAGGAGGGTGACCCTCCCGAAGTGTCTGGCTCGATGCTACGGCACCGAGTGCCGCATTCACGTAGGCACGAACGCGCGCTGCAGGAACGGGCACGGAAACGTCATTCTACATTACGAACTACGTCATTTTCATTCGTGGTCCGCGGTGAACGGGAAACCTGCCGCGAAACGATCCACAGCCGCCGGTGTGCCCAGTTCGCGGCGGTGCCGGGAGTGCTCCACATAGAACTCGAGGAAGCGGTACAACTGCACCGGGTCGACGGCCAGATACCGTGAGTCCACCTCGATCCGAGGCTCCTGCGGCAGGCGCTCGAACGGGAACATCCGACTCGTGCGGCGGCGCGCCCACGCCGCCGACTCGTGTCCCTCGATCCATATCTCCGGGAACCCCCGGTCGACCGCACGAAGACCCCGCACCGAGACCCACGGCAGATAGGACTCCACGAACCACCCGCGCAGCCTGATGCCGTCCGGCCCGAGAACGAGCGATCCGGCCCGGATGCGCCCGAGTACCACCTCCGCAAGGAAGGTCAGGCACACCCCGGCGACGAGTGCCAGCGCCACCGCCACGACGGGAAGCCCGTCGTTACCCAGCACGATCTCCACGGCCGCGCCGAGAGAGAGGAAGGCCCCGCACACCACCATCGCGAGCAGCAGTCCGAAGACGATGCGGCGTCCCCCGATCTCGGTACCCCCGCGACCTGCTGCATCGACATGTCCCACCCGCGTTCTGCGCCCCGGAGGCCACCAGAAGACAGCGCCGAAGGCTGCCGTCAGCAGCATCAGTACCGCCAGGATCGAATAGAAACGGTCGGCGCCCACCGAGTCGGAGCGCCACACGCCCACTCCGCGGGTCGCGGCGAACACCGCCACGAGCACGGCCGCACCGGTCGCTGCGTACACGCGCAGATTGTGCGCGCCGTGCTGCCATTCGCTCGGCCGTTCGGTGTCGGATGTCCGTTTGTCGGATGTCGCAGCCTCCGTGCCGCGCCCGCCCCACGGGACAACAGGTCGTCGCATCGGTCTCCCCTCCCGGTGTACCGAGAGCCCCGACGCTCTCGGCCGTGCCGGTCGGCCGGAACGCTACCTCGAGCGGCCGATCGGATGCGGACTCTTCGGGCGCGCCGCCACGGCCGGGCACACGAGTTGGCACCGGTCGGTGTGACAATTAACATACCCCTCGGTCATCAATGTGTTATTCCAGGTCACGGCTGTTTCTGGAGGGACGGGACGCGCATGGGAGAAGCTCGCGAGAATATTTCCCTACGTGTCGGTAACACCTGCAGGCGAGATCGCGACACAATCTGTGACGATTCAGACGAGACCGGAGGAGTCTGCATGACTGTCCAGCTTGATTCGCCTGGCATCGCGTCCGTCGGCGAAGCTTCGTCGACCGAGGCAGAGCTCGGCGAGCTGTTCGAGCAGATCAGGGAGCTCGACGCCCAGTTGCTCGCGGTGATCAAGCGGCGTTCGGAGCTCGTTCAGCGCGTCGGAGCATCGGCGAAGGGCACCGACGCGAGCCGCGAGGCACAATCCGAAGAAATGGCCGTCCTCGGCCGGTTCGACGAACTCGGCGCCGACGGAAGCACGATCGCCATGACGCTGCTGCGCCTCGGCCGCACCCGCAAGGCCTGAAGACCTACCCCCGACGGCCCCCGCTCCACACGGAGCGGGGGCCGTCGGCGTACCCGAAGCCGTTCACCGATTCGGGTCATGTCGGTCGCACACGTGGCCGACCTCGACGTCGCAGCGAAGCAGACCGCGAAGAATTCCGTGAACCGCCCGATCGACGCGAGCGAGGTCGCCGACGTCGTCCGTCAGCGCAGGATCGTCTTGATCTCCAGGAACTCCTCGAGCCCGAAAACACCCGCCTCACGTCCGATACCCGACTGCTTGTAGCCACCGAAGGGTGCGTCGGTGTTGAAGGCGCCACCGTTGATGTAGACCTGACCGGTGCGCATGCGGCGGGCCACGGCCTCCGCTCGCGCCGGGTCGGCCGACCACACGCCGCCCGACAGTCCGTACTCACTGGCGTTGGCGATGCGCACGGCGTCGTCCTCGTCCTGGTAACCGATGATCGACAGCACCGGACCGAAGATCTCCTCACGGGCGATCGTCATCTCCGGGGCGACGTCGGTGAAGACGGTCGGCCCGACGAAGTAGCCGGTGGAGAACTCGGTCTCGCGCCCGTCGAGCACCAGTTCGGCCCCCTCCTCGACACCCTTGTCGATGTACGACTTCACCCGTGCCTGCTGCGTGCCGCTGACGAGCGGGCCGAGCTTGGACGACGGATCGTCGGGCAGCCCGACAGTGAAGGCCCGCGCGACCTGCTCGGCGATGGCGGTGGCCTCCTGCAGTCGGTCGGCGGGGACGAGCATGCGGGTCAGCGCGGTGCAGGTCTGGCCGGAGTTGAGGAAGCACTTGCCCACGCCCTCGGTGACGGCGGCGGTGAGGTCGGCGTCGGCGAGGATGATGTTGGCCGACTTGCCGCCGAGTTCGAGCGCGACCTTCTTCACCGTCTCGGCCGCGACGACCGAGACCCGCTTGCCGGCGCGCGTCGACCCCGTGAACGAGACCATGTCGACGTCGGGGTGCGCGGAGATGGCCTCACCGACGACGGGGCCGTAGCCGCTGACGACGTTGAGCACACCCGGCGGCAGACCTACCTCGTCCACGATGTCGACGAGCGCATAGGTCACCAGCGGCGCGACCTCCGTGGGCTTGAGCACCACGGTGCATCCGGCCGCGAGCGCGGCGAACACCTTGAGCACCACCTGGTGCAGCGGGTAGTTCCACGGGGTGATCGCCCCGACGACCCCGATCGGTTCGCGTACGACCAGGGCGTTGCCGATCTCCTGGGCGTCGAAGTCGTAGGTGCCGGCCAGAGCGGCATAGCCGGCGATGTTCTTCAACGGCATCCCGACCTGGATGACGCGCGCGAAGTGGGCGGGCATCCCCATGTCCTGGGAGACGACGCTCGTGAGTTCGTCGGCGCGTTCGTTCGCCAGAGACGAGACCTTCTCGAGGTATGCCGCGCGCGCGGCACCGCTGAGCGCGGACCAGGCGGGGAACGCAGCCTTCGCCGCGGCGACGGCCCGATCGACATCGGAGGCGACCCCCTCGGCGACCACAGCGATGACCTCTTCGGTCGCCGGGTTCACGACCTCGATGCGCCCGGCGCCGTCGGAGTCCACCCACTGTCCGTCGATGTAGATCTTCGTGCGGTCGAGAATGTCGGTCATATCGCTCTCTCCTGCTCGTAGGCCGGCCTGTCGACGCCGTTGGGCGCGAGCGTAGCGAAGACACTTCCCGCAATACAGCGTTTACTCCCGGCGGGTTGTGATGTATGCCGCCGTCACCGGAATTAACACGTGCGCTACACTTGCCCTTGCTGCTCGCGCGCTCCACTGTCGCAACGCACGGCGCATTCGGACAAAGGCGTCTGCATTCACCACCATCGTCTCCGGCACACGTCTATGCGCCCACAGGAGCTGCGCCTTCGCACGCGTTCCCTTTTTCGCATCGTCACTGCCGGTCGACGCCGACTTCGATGCACCGAGGAGGACGTCCGTGACGCACGCCAGTGATACCGGCCTGTACGACATCACGCTGGACAAGAGCAGCTGTGGTGTCGGTTTCATCACCCGCAAGGACGGCGTGCAGACCCACGACGTGCTCACCCGTGGTCACGAGGCCCTGTGCGTCGTGCCGCACCGCGGGGGCATGTCCGCCGAGGGTGTCGGCGACGGAGCCGGTATCAATGTGGACCTGTCGGTCGAGTTCTTCTCCGAGATCGTCGGAAAGCCTTTGCAGGCAGGGAACTTCGGTATCGGTAATTTCTTCCTTCCCACCGAGTCCGCGGCTCGTCCGGATGCCGAGGAGCTCGTCTCGTCGGCACTTGCCCGCATCGGTGTCACCGTGCTCGCCGTGCGCGACGTGCCCGTCGACGACAGCGTGTTGCGTCCTGCCGCAACGAAATACCAGTTGCCGATCCGCCAGTGGATCTTCACCCGCCCGGCCGCGTGCGACTCCGTCGACGAGTTCGACCGGCTGCTGCACGGCGTGCTGCTCGAGGTCGAGGCCCGCGCCTACACCGAGCCGGGTCTCGGTGGGCTCTACCCGCTCTCGCTCAGCGCGCGCACGCAAGTTCTCAAGAATCGCTTGAACTCTCACGAGGTCATCCCGTACTTCCGCGATCTCACCGATCCACGGCACGCCGTGCACACGCTGTTCTTCCACACCCGATTCTCGACGAACACCGATCCGCATCCGACGATGGCGCAGCCGTTCCGCCTCATGGCGCACAACGGTGAGCTCAACACCGATCGCAAGAACCGACTGTTCGAGGGCGCACTCGCCCGCGCGATGGGCCGCGATATCATCCGCCCACCCGGACAGTCCGACAGCTGCCGGTTCGACCAGACCCTGGCGTCGCGGATCGCCCACAACGACCTCGACCTCGTCACCGCCGTCGTGCAGATGATGCCGCCGGCCTGGGAGAACGACACCGAACTGTCGCCGCAGGTCCGCGCGATGCTCGAGTTCTTCTCGTTGTACGAGGAGAAGAACGACGGTCCCGCCGCGCTGATCTTCGGCAACGGCACCGTCGTCGGCGCGCGCCTGGACCGGCTCGGTCTGCGTCCGCTGCGCACCGTGGAGACCGAGGAGTACCTGGCCGTCACGTCCGAAGCCGGCCAGTTCGGTTTCCCGCCCGAGACCGTGCTGCGTCGCGGTCGCATCGAGGCCGGCGGCATGCTGTACTTCGACCACCGCACCCGCCGCTCCTACGAGACCGTCGAGGCGCTGGAACTTCTTGCTGCCCAGCAGGATTACGCGTCGCTCGTCGACGAGGCGCGTCGCGATCTGGACGCCCTGCCCGAGGTTCCCGCAGAGAAGGCCGGATCGCCCCTGCGCTACAACGGCGATCTCGGCCGCTACCAGCGCTACGTGTCCTACAGCATCAACCAGGAGTCCTTCCGGTTCATGCTCGATCCGATGCTCGCCTCGGGTCAGGAACGCATCTCCGCGATGGGTTACGGTAACGCCATCAACGCCCTGTCCGACCAGGAGGGCGGTGTGGCCAAGTACTTCTCGCAGCGATTCGCCCAGGTCACCAACCCCTCGCTGGACTCGATCCGTGAGGCGGACGGCATGACGCTGCGCGTCGCGCTCGGCGCCCGGCCGGGCAGCGGCGCACCGGCATCGTCCGCGACCCAGATCGTGGTGCCCACCCCGATCCTCACGCATCTGGACATGCTGCGTATTCGCGAGCAGACCGACACCCCGGTGCAGCGCTTCGAGATGCTGTACTCCCCCGTCTTCGACGATGCCAAGGCGAACGCAGCGGCGCTCGCCGCCGCGATCGACGGTACGGCCGACGCGATCGCCGACTTCGCCCGCGAGTCCGGTGGCATCGCCGTTCTCACCGACCGGCACGTGTCCACCGATCGCGCCGGGCTGCCGATGGTGCTCACCGTCGCCGCGGTCAATCAGCGGCTCATCGACGAGGGACTGCGCCTGCGCGTGTCCGTCATCGTCGAATCCGGACAACTGGTCTCGTCGCATCACATCGCCGCGACCCTCGGTTTCGGTGCCGCCGCGGTGTACCCGCTCACGGTGCAGATGCGTGCCGAGGAGAAGTACGGCGACGACGCCGACACCGCATTCCTGAAGTTCCGCAAGGCGGCCGAGAAGTCGCTCATGAAGACGATGGGACGCGTCGGCCTGTGCACCGTCGAGTCGTACATCGGAGGTGAGTTCTTCGAGCCGAGCTATCTCGACACGAGCGACGAGGTGCTCGCGCGCTGGTTCCCCAACGTGAAATCCCCGGTCGGTGGTGTCGGTTTCGAGACCGTCGCGCAGGCCGTCGCCGACTGGCACCGTCGCGCCCTGGACGTCGAGACGGAGAAGGACGTCCCATTGCTCGGCCTGTTCAAGGAGCGCGCCGAGGGCGCCGGGCACTCGTTCGGCACGACCGCCGTGCGCGGCTTCGTCGACATGACCGAAGAGCCCGTCACGCTGCCCGTCGAGAAGGAGGCCGAGCCCGACCTGACCGACGCCCTGCGTCTGCTGCCGCTGCACCGGCTGTCCGACGCGCACGGCCTCGACGACGCGGCATACCGCTACGGCGGATTCCGCGCGCTCACCCCCGAGGAGATCGACTCCTTCGAGATCACGCCGGGCTACCGCGCGTTCGCGCGCACCATGGCCGACGAGCGTGCGCAGCGTCCTGCCGCTCTGCGTGACGTGCTGGCACTGCCCGCCGATGTCACCTACGCCGTCACCGCAGAGGACTTCACCAAGGAGATGGGCCGTTTCGCGCGGTTCGGCAACAACTCGATGCTCGTGCGGGGAATCTCCGCCGCGCGGGTCGGTGAGAGCGAGTTCGTCCTGCGGCTGACCGGTCCGCTCGCGGACGATCACCGTCGGCCCGACGCGCTCGCTGCTTCCCTCGTCGCGCGTTTCGGCGACGCGGTGGTCTCCTCCCGGTGCTACGGCGACACTCTGACCGTGCACGCGATCGGCGACGCCGCGCGTTATCTCGAGCAGGTCCGCCAGGCCCCGCTGAGCGTGCGGCTCGACCAGGTGCAGCCGGCCCATGAGATCACCCCGGCGCTCGCGTCGGGCGCGATGAGCCACGGCGCGCTCAACTCCAATGCCCACGAGGCTGTCGCCCACGGCACGAACATGGTGGGCGGCATGTCGAACTGCGGTGAGGGCGGCGAGCACATCTCCCGCTACGGCACGATCCGTGGGTCGCGTATCAAGCAGTTCGCGTCCGGCCGCTTCGGCGTGTGGGCCGGTTACCTCGCCGATCCGATGCTCGAGGAGATCGAGATCAAGATCGCGCAGGGCGCCAAGCCGGGCGAGGGCGGCCAGCTGCCCGCCAAGAAGGTCACGGTGGAGATCGCCGCGGCCCGCGGTGCGACCCCGGGCGTCGAGCTGGTCTCGCCGCCGCCGCACCACGACACCTACTCCATCGAGGATCTCGCCCAGCTCATCCACGACGCCAAGGCGGCTCGGGTGCGGGTGATCGTCAAGCTCGTCTCGTCCGAGGGCATCGGCACGATCGCCGTGGGGGTCGCGAAGGCCGGCGCCGACGTCATCAACGTCGCCGGCAACACCGGCGGCACGGGCGCGGCCTCGGTGACCTCGCTGAAGTACGCGGGTCGCTCCGCCGAGATCGGTGTGGCCGAGGTCCATCAGGCCCTGACGGCGAACGGTCTGCGCGACAAGGTCGTGCTGCGCTGCTCGGGTGCGCACCAGACGGCGTCGGACGTCATCGTCTCCGCTCTGCTCGGCGCCGACAGCTTCGAGTTCGGCACCACCGCGCTGATGATGCTCGGCTGCGTCATGGCGAAGAACTGCAACGTCAAGTGCCCGGCAGGCCTGACCACGAATCCCGAAGTGTTCAACGGTGATCCGCGGGCGATGGCCCAGTACCTGCTCAACATCGCGCACGAGACGCGCGAGGTGCTCGCCCGCCTGGGTCTGCGTTCGCTGCGCGACGCGCGCGGCCGCGCCGACCTGCTGCACCTGCTCGACCACCCGTCGAGCGTCGGACGGCTGGATCTGCGAGCGATGCTCGCGGTGCTGCCCGAGGTCCACATCGACAATCCCGTGTACATGGAGAAGGATTACTCGCTCGACGACGCGTGGGTGGCCCGGATGCGCGAGGCCCTCGTCGACACGCAGGAGCTCACCGTCGCGCTCGGCGACGGCGTGCACCTGACGAACAACAACAAGAGCGTCGGCGCGCAACTCGCGATCGACGTCGAGCGCATGCTCAACCACGAGGATCTCGGTGAGCTGCCGGCCGTGCTCGGCGACGAGCGCGGGCGCCGGTGGCTGCGCGACAGCACCGTCACGATCACCACCTCCGGTTCGGCCGGCCTGTCCTTCGGGGCGTTCTGCAACGACGGCATGCACATCGAGCACACCGGTACCGCCAACGACGGCGTCGGCAAGGGCCAGTGCGGTGGGCAGATCGTGCTGCGTTCGCCCGGCGGCGGAAGCAACCGCAGGGGTGGCAACGTCCTCATCGGCAACTTCGCGCTCTTCGGTGCCACGGGGGGACGCCTGTTCGTCGAGGGCGAGGCCGGCGACCGGTTCGCGGTGCGCAACTCCGGTGCCACGGCGGTCGTCGAGGGTGTCGGCGAGTTCGCCTGCGAGTACATGACCAACGGTGCGGTGCTCAACATCGGCGAGTTCGGCAAGGGCTTCGGCAACGGCATGTCGGGCGGGTTCGTCTACCAGTACGACCCCGAGGGTCTGCTCCCCCGCAAGGCCAGCGCCGACTCGATCGTGCTCGGATCGATCACCGGCGACGATCCGCAGGCCGCGATCCACAATGCCGCCGTGCTGCAGCTGCTGCACCTGCACGTCGAAGCGACCGGCTCGGCGAAGGCCCGTTTCCTGCTGGACAACTGGCAGGTCGAGCAGCACCGGTTCGCGTACGGCATGCCGCGCGCGCTGCTGCAGTACCAGGACTTCGACGAGATCCTCGGCGCAGCGTCGCGCAAGGACCTCGCCGCCGAGGTCGCCACGGCGCTCGTGGCGCACCAGGTGCGCAAGTTCAAGGACAACTACCGCTCGGGCATCCCCGTCGCGGGCGGGGTCACCCCCGACGCGACCGACACCGAGACCATGTACGCGCTGCTCAACAACTACACGGTGCTCGCCGCCGCGCAGGAGATGGCGCTGCAGAAGGTTCCCGGCGCCACCGACGTCGCCGACCCGGCGGTGCAGAAGGCCGCGCGCAATCTGCTGCTCACCGAGGACTTCTTCCTCGTCGCGAAGCTCGAGCGATACGCCCTCGCGGCGATCGCCGACCACACCGACGAGCAGCTCGCGGCGCTGGTCGCCGACAAACGCCTGAACGACTACAAGCAGGCCTTCGCCCTGCGCAACGTCCGCTCGGTCGATGCGCCCGGCACCTACGGCTGGATCCTCGTGCAGAGCCGCAAGAATCTCGACGCCGCGGGTCGCCTGCCCGGTTACGAGGAACTGTTCGCACGCAACGCCGTCCCGAACGTCCTCACCTCCACGATGGGAGTCTCCGCGTGACCACCACCGGCCCGTTCATTCCCCTCGACGCTCCGTTCACCGCCGATCAGCGGTCGTGGCTCTCCGGCTTCGTCGCCGGGATGCAGACCCGGCTGTTCTCCGGTGGTCCTGCCGACGATGCCGGGACCACCGGTTCGGCACCCGCTCTGCACGTGCTGTACGGCTCGCAGACCGGTACTGCCGAATCCGTCGCCGAGGACGCCGCGGCCGCGGCCCGCGCCCAGGGCTTCGCGCCGGTGGTGTGCGCTCTCGACGACATGGACCTCGACCGGTTCGCCGGTCTGGGTCAGGTCCTGATCGTCACGTCCACCTACGGCGAAGGCGAGATGCCCGACAACGCCGAGCTGTTCTGGGAGGCCCTGTCGGCCGAGAGCGCCCCGCGCCTCGAGGGCATGAACTTCGCAGTGCTCGCCCTCGGCGACACCGGCTACGACGGGTTCTGCCAGGCCGGCAAGCTCATCGACATGCGTCTCGAGCAACTCGGTGCGCAGCGCATCGTGCCGCGGGTGGACTGCGACGTCGAGTTCGAGGACCTCGCCGCGACGTGGATCGCCGAGACGCTGCCCCTCGTGGCGGCGGTCGAGGGCATCGTGGGCGACGGTGCCCCCGCTCCGGCCGCGCCGGCAGCACCCGCCCGGGCGAAGTCGCAGTGGACCCGTAAGAACCCCTATCCCGCGGTGCTGACGTCGAACGTGCTGCTGTCCGGACAGGACTCGGCCAAGGAGATCCGGCACTACGAGTTCGCGCTCGCCGATTCCGGACTCGAATACGAGGCCGGCGACGCGCTGAACGTCGTGCCGGTCAACGACTCCGAACTCGTCGCGGCGATCCTCATCCGGTTGGGCCTGGACGGCGCGACGGTCCCCGAGGGCCACGACGACACGCTCGAGCACCTGCTCACCTACAACTACGAGATCACCGCGCCGTCCGTCGACCTGCTCGAGGAGATCGAGAAGCACACGGGCAACGAGGAACTCACCTACGTGCTGCGGCACGGCGACAAGGCCGCGCTCGACGAATGGTTGTGGGGCCGCGACATTCTCGACGTGCTCCTGCTCGATCCCGCACCCGAGCTGTCGGCCGAGCAGTTCCTGGCGCTGCTGCGTCCGCTGCAGCACCGCGCGTACTCGATCTCGTCGAGCCCGAACGCGTGTGACGGTTCGGTGCATCTGACGGTCGCGGCGGTGCGCTACGGCACCGACGACCGTGAGCGGCGCGGGGTGTGCTCGACCTTCCTCGCCGACCGTGTCGGCGAGAGCAAGGTCGGCATCTTCGTGTCGAAGAACAAGGCCTTCCGCGTCCCCGCCGACGACACTGCGCCGATGATCATGGTCGGCCCGGGCACCGGCATCGCACCCTTCCGCGGTTTCCTCCAGGAACGTCGCGCGCGCGGCGCCACGGGCAGGAACTGGTTGTTCTTCGGCGACCAGAAGCGCGGCTGCGACTACATCTACGAGGACGAACTGGCCGAGTTCGTCGACTCGGGTGTACTCACCCGTCTGGACCTGGCGTTCTCCCGCGATCAGGCAGAGAAGATCTACGTCCAGACCCGCATGAAGGAGCACGGCGCGGAGCTGTTCGCGTGGCTCGAGGAGGGCGGTCACTTCTACATCTGCGGCGACGCGTCTCGGATGGCGAAGGACGTCGACCGTGCGCTGCACGAGATCGTCGCCGAGCACGGCGGCATGAGCGAGGAGCAGGCCGCCGAGTACATCACCGCCCTCAAGCGCGAGAAGCGGTACGTGCGCGACGTGTACTGAACCGTCGTGCACCGCTGAGGTGCACCGAACTTCCGCGAAGTCGCTTGCGCACTGCCTAGACTGTGCGCAAGCGACTTCGAGGAGCAGATCGATGGCCGATCGCACCGCAGCACGCAGCCGGCAGGCACCGACCGCCGACAGTCCCGACCGGATCCGCAATGTTGCCCTGGTGGGGTGCAGCGGATCCGGGAAGACCACCCTTGCCGAATCCCTCGCCGTGGCAGCGGGCGCCGTCGGGCGTGCCGGGCGCGTCGCCGAGGGCACGACGGTGTCCGACTACGAGGAGATCGAACAGCGGCACCGCCGGTCGGTGCAGCTGTCCGTGGTGCCCCTCGAATGGAACGGCATCAAGATCAACCTGATCGACACGCCGGGACACCCCGACTTCGACGCGGAGGTCCGTGCAGGCCTGCACGCGGCCGACGCGGCGATCTTCGTCGTCTCCGCCACCGATCCGATCAGCGCCGCGACCCGCGCGCTGTGGCGCGAGTGCGACGACGAGGCGGTTCCCCGCGCGATCGTGGTGAACAAACTCGACGTCGCCCGGCACAGCTACGACGACATGCTCTCGGACTGCCACGACGCCTTCGGGTTGGGGCCCGACACCCTGCGGGCACTGTTCTATCCCGTCTACGACGGCGACCGCCCGATCGGATCGATGGGCCTGCTGACGGGCCGCAACTACGGCGAACCCGGCCCGTGCCCGGTCTCCACCGAGGCACGCGAAAGTCTGGTGGAGGCCATCTCCGGCCAGGACGACACGCTCATGGAGCGGTTCATCGCCGGCGAGCAGCTCGACACCGCCTCCCTGCAGGAAGGACTGACCCGCGAGATCCTGGCGTGCACCCTGCACCCGGCCGTCCCCGCGGACGAGACGGGTATCGGGTCCGTCGAACTGCTCGAATTGATCACCACCGGCTTCCCCGACCCGACGCACCGCGGTCGCGGGGCACCGCAGTGCGACCCGGAAGGTCCGCTCGCAGCGCAGGTCGTGCGCGTGGCCGGCGACTCCTATGTCGGGCGGATCAGCCTCGTGCGCGTGTACTCCGGCACGCTGCGACCCGACACGATCGTGGCGCTGGCCGACGGCGACCACGACAGCCGCGAACGCATCCCCGCCCTGACGAGCCCGTTCGGCAAACAGCAACGCCCCGTCGGCGAGGCCGTCGCCGGAGACATCGTCTCCGTCGGGAAACTCGCGACGGCACAACCCGGAGACGTCCTGCACGACCCGGATCGTCCGGTCTCGCTCGACCGATGGCCGACCCCGACACCGCTGCTGCCCGTCGCGATCGAAGCACATACGCGCACCGACGACGACAAACTGTCCCAGGCCCTCTCGCGCCTGGCCGCCGAGGATCCTGCGCTGCGTGTCGAGCAGAATCCCGAGACCCACCAGCTCGTGTTGTGGTGCACGGGTGAGGCGCACTCGGAGCTGGTCCTCGAACGGCTGCGTACCCGGCACGGTGTGCAGGTCGACACGGTCGAGCATCGGGTGCCGTTGAAGGAGACCTTCGCCGCCTCCGCGAAAGGCCACGGCCGGCTCGTCAAGCAGTCCGGCGGACACGGTCAGTACGCCGTCGTCGACGTCGAGGTCGAGCCGTTGCCGGTGGGCAGCGGTGTCGCCTTTGCCGAGAAGGTGGTGGGGGGCGCGGTTCCGCGCCAGTTCATCCCGTCCGTGGAGAAGGGTGTGTACGCGCAGGCCGAGAAGGGGGTGACGACGGGATATCCGCTCGTCGACGTGCAGGTCACCCTGGTCGACGGTAAAGCCCACTCGGTGGATTCGTCCGACGCGGCCTTCCAAGCGGCAGCGGGGCTCGCCATGCGGGACGCGGCCTCGCACAGCACAGTTCGAGTGCTCGAGCCGGTCGCTGCCGTACGGGTGATCGTGCCCGAGGAGTTCCTCGGAGCCGTCCTGGGCGATCTGTCCGCCCGGCGCGGACGGGTACTCGGCACCGAATCCCCCGAGCCGGGAATCGCGTTGCTGCGCGCGGAGGTTCCCGAGCTCGAACTCGGCCGCTATCCGGTGGAACTGCGGTCCATCACGCAGGGCACCGCCGACTTCGCGCGCCAGTATCTGCGGCACGAACCGATGCCCGAGAACCTCGCCGCCCGTTACGGGGAGTCGGACTAGCCACCACGCCTTCCGGACAGCGTGTCAGCATGAACGCCATGAGTGTTCTGCTGTGCTTCCACGCGCACCCCGACGACGAGGTGTTCCTCACCGGTGGCGTGATGCGCCGGGCCGCCGACGCCGGACACCGGGTCGTGCTCGTCGTCGCCACCGACGGAGCCCGCGGGGAGTATCCCGACGGACTGCTCGCACCCGGCGAATCCCTCGCCGCACGGCGCACGAAGGAACTCGACGAGTCCGCTCGCGCGCTGGGTGCCGCGCGGGTGGTGTCCTTCGGCTACGGCGATTCGGGGATGGCCGGCACGACCGGCAACCACGACCCGGACGCCTTCGCGAACGCCGATCCGAGCGAGGTGGGAGCACGGCTGGCCGCTGTGATCGAGCAGGAACGCGCCGATGTCGTCACCATCTACGACGCGCACGGCGGATACGGCCATCCCGACCACATCCAGGTCCACCGCGCCGGGGTGCACGCCGAACGCGTGATCGGGCACGACGCCGTCTACGAGGCCTCGACGAACCGGGATCACCTGAAGCGGCTGCTCTCGGCGCTGCCGGACGCACCGGACGACGTGCGGCCGCCGGATCTCGAGACCTTCGGTCTGCCGGAGTCGGAACTGACCACCGCGGTGGATGTGTCGACGGCGCTGGGCGCCAAACGCGCGGCGATGGTCGGTTACGAGTCGCAGATCGGCGACTTCGGGCCGATGCTGACCATGCCCGAGGAACATCTGCGGGCCGCGTTCGGTATCGAATGGTTCCGGCGACGCGGTCTTGCGCCCGGTCTCCAGGAGACCGAGCTCCCGCTCTGACCGCGCCGGCATCGCCGCCGCGGCCGTTTGATCGTTCCGGTGCTCGGGTACCGCTCCCCTGCACCTACGAACGAAGGACGGACGTCGATGGACAACGCCCCCAAGCACGGCTCCGGCCGCCCCGAGGACAACGACGACCTCACCGGCCAGAAGATCAAGAACCTCGTCGACAAGCTCGAACAGAAGGTCGAGAACGAACGCGAGGAGGAAGGTGCGGCCGGCAGCATCTCGGATCGGGTGAAGACGGAGAAGGTCGAGCCGGACGATCAGGCCCCCGAGTGAGCCGCGTTCAACCGTAGATCCGCGCGTAGAGATCGCGGATCTCGTCGGCCGTCGGGATCCTCGGGTTGTTGTTCGGGGATCCCGACGCCAGTGCCTGCTCGGCCATGACCGGGACCCGATCGTCCCAGGTCCGCCTGTCGATGCCGTACGACTTCGGCGTCGGCACCTCCACGTCGCGGCACAGTTCCTTCAACGCGACGACCAGGTCGGCAGCGGCCGTCGCATCCGAAGCATCCGCCGACGCCGCGCCGAGAGCGCGAGCACAATCGGCGTAGCGGGATTCGGCCGCATCCACCGAGAATTCGGTGACCGCCGGGAACAGCATCGCGTTCGACAGGCCGTGCGCGACGTGGAGGTGCGCCCCGATCGGGCGGCTCATGCCGTGCACGAGCGCCACGCTGGAGTTGGAGAAGGCGATCCCCGCCTGCGTGGCGGCCAGCATCATCTGCTCGCGCGCTTCGGCGTCCTGCCCATCGGCGTATACCCGGCGCAGCATCCGCCCGATGGTGCCGATCGCCTGCAACGCCAGGCCGTCGGAGAACGGGTTCGCCTTCCTGCTGACGTACGCCTCGATGGCGTGGGTGAGCGCGTCGACCCCGGTGTCGGCGGTCAGCCGCGGCGGCATGGTCAGGGTGAGTCGGTAGTCCACCACGGCAGCGACCGGCAGGAAGGCCAAGCCCGGGCACAACATCTTCTCGTCGGTGTCGCTGTCGCTGATCACCGTGAACTGCGTTGCCTCCGAGCCACTCCCGGCAGTGGTGGGCACCGCGATGACCGGCAGGGCGGGTCCGGAATTGATGCGCGGAGCCTTGTAGTCGCGCATGTGCCCGCCCTGCCGGGCGAGCAGTCCGATCGCCTTGGCCGTGTCCATCGGGCTCCCACCCCCGAATCCGACGACGCAGTCGGCGTCGTGCTCGGTGACGGCCGCAACCCCGGCGTCGAGCGAGGCGGTGGTCGGGTCGGGAACGGTCTCCGCGAACACTGCGGGCTCGAGTCCTGCCGCCTTCAGGGTCGAGACCATGCGGTCCACGGCGCCGGTGCCGACGAGATATCGGTCCGTCACGATCAGCGGCCGGATATGGCCGAGACCGGCGACGACCTCACCGAGTTCGTCGACGGCTCCGCCACCGATCCGCATGATGCGTGGAAGCGCGATGGATGCAGCCACGTGGGTCCCTTCGTCGCATGTGCCGTTCCCTGTTGTCTACCGCATCGCGCTCGCGGGCGGGTCGGTCTCGGCCGACGAAGCGGTCGGCGGTAGCACCCGGCCGACGAAGCGGTCGGCGGTAGCGGTCAGCCGACGAGCCGGTCGGCCCCGGCGGTGGCAGCGGACCACAGCGCCGGTTGCGGCGCGGCCCACGGCATCGTGTGCAGCACATCGAGGGGGTTGTGTCCGAGCAGCACCGAGTACCGCGCGGCCACCGCGGGGGTGCGGCTCTCCCCTTCGACACAGTGCACCGCCACGGTCTTCCCCTCCGACCGCAGCGTCCGGACGGTACGCGCCGCGTCGTCCACCGTGAAGGCGAGGTTCTGATTGCGACGATGATCGGCGTCGGCCACCCAGAACTCGATGTGTTCGGAGGCGTGCGGCGCCGGTCCCACCCGGCACAGGCTCACCACGGCGTCGACCTCGCGCGAGCGCAGCAGGTCCGCACCGCCGAGCAGCACTCCGGCGTCGTGTGGGTGGGTGGACCGGCGATCGGTGCGGTAGCGCGCGTAGTCCACGACCGCGGCGGTGGGCCAGCCGCGGTCGTCGTCCCCGCCTCCCCATGCGGTGTGCAGTCCGAGGCGCACGAGATCGCGGGAGCGGTAGCCGGGCCAACCGTGCAGCATGCGCCGCCAGCGGGCCGGGACCGCGGACGCTCCCCACCGGGCGCCGAGCAGTCCACCGGCGATAGCGGCGACGGTGTCGGTGTCGTTGCCGGCGCGCACCGCGAGTTCGAGTGCCTCCTGCAGCTGTTCCGGCCCGTCGGCGCGTGCGTGGGTGATGGCCCACCAGGCCGCCTGCAGGGCGTGGACCACCCAGCCGTTGTTGTCGAACACCCGAGCGGTCGTGGCGGTTTCCGCCTCGGTGAGCAGTGCCGCCCAACGGCCGGCCACCGCGCGCGGCAGGTGGTCGAGGGCCAGACGAACGCCGTCGAAGGTGCCGTGGAGGACGGCGTGGCGGATGGCGAACGACCAGATGCGGCACGCTTCGGACGCCTGCTCGTCGTCGTGGGTGAGGCTGCTGATCTCATGGGCTGCGGCCAGGCACTTGCCCGCGTCGTCGAGATGGGCCAGGCCCACGGGCGCGGTGCGCATGAGCGAACCGTTGCCTCCCTTGCGGCCGGACAGGCTTCGGGCGCGGGCCTGCATGGTCGTGGCGGAGGATCCGGCAGCCGCGAGCACGGCCCGGGTCTGGTTGCCGATGTCCTTGGGCCGGGTGGCGTACCAGTGCCGGAACTGGGCCGCCACGGCGTCGAGACCCGCACCCCGGCCGATGTCGGCTCCGGTGGCAGAGATCTCCGCGACGGCCAGTGCCATGGAGGTGTCGTCCGTCCACTCGCCGGGCTCGAACGGCCCGAGGCCGCCTCCGATCATGTCGATTCGCGTCTCGGAAGTCGGGTACGTGAATTCGTATCCGGCCCCGAGCGCGTCGCCCGCGGCGGTGGCGAGCAGGACACCGGCGGCCCGGTCGTTCTGCATTGCGGTGAGCCTCATGAGAACCCCTATTCGATCAATGTTGCGCTAACATTAGCGCATCAATGCTTGAATGTCCACCATGGGCATATCGACCGACCCGACCGGCAGGTCGCTCACCGACTATCCACGACCCTCGGTCGCCGTGGACGTCGCGGTCCTCACCGTCGACGAAGTACTGAAGGTGTTGGTCGTCGAACGTCCCGACGGCAGCTACGCACTGCCGGGCACCTTCCTGCACCCCGGCGAGCGACTCGCCGAGGCCGCCGAACGCGCCCTTCGCGACAAGGCCGGCCTCACCGGCGTCGACTTCCACCAGCTGGCCATGCTCGACGATCCCGAACGCGACGACCGCGGATGGGTGTTGTCGATGGCCCACGGCGCTGCCGTGCCGGTCGCCGAGATCCCCGCCGAGGCGCACCTCGTGCCGACGACCGAGACCACCGACCTCGCCTTCGACCATTCCGAGATCGTCGAACTGGCCGTCGCCGACCTACGGCGCCGGTACTCCGCCGAGGTCGACCCCGGCAACTTCCTCGGCGAGCAGTTCACCGTGCTCGACCTGCGCCTGCTGTACGAAATCGTCTATGCACGCAGCTATCCCAAGGACACCTTCCGCAGGCATCTGCTGCACGGACTCGAACCCACCGGCGAACTGCGCAGGGAGGGCACCGGCCGGCCCGCGGAGATCTACCGCCGGCGCGACACTCCCCTGCCGTCGTCCACCGCCGCCTTCCTGATGCAGTGACGCCTCAGGCCACCAGCGCGTGCGCGATCTCGGCGGCCACAGCGACGTTCCCGCGATAGACCGCGATATTCGTCTCGAGCGAGCGCCCCTCGGTGGCCCGGTGCATGTGGTCGAGCACGAACGGGGTGAGCGCCTTACCGCGCGTCCCGGCCTCCGCGGCTGCGCGTTCGGCCTCCGCGAGCACCCGGTCGTGCAGTTCCGGATCGATCTGAGCCTCGGCCGCTACCGGATTCGCGACGAGCACCGCCGACCGCAGACCCAATCCGTCCCGGGCCCGCGCCACCGCCGCGGCCTGTTGCGCCGACTCGACGTCGTCGACGACGCAGCCGCTGTCGCGCACGTAGAAGCCGGGAAAGCGCGTGGTCCGGTAACCGACCACGATCACCCCGAGGGTCTCGAGTCGTTCGAGTGTCGCGGGGATGTCGAGGACGGACTTCACCCCTCCGCTCACGACGAGTATCGGAAGTGTCGCCAGCGCAACGAGATCCGCACTCTCGTCGAAGGTCGTCGCCGCTCCCCGATGCACTCCGCCGAGCCCTCCGGTGGCGAAGACATCGATCCCGGCGCGATGCGCGAGCAGCGCCGTCGCCGACACCGTCGTCCCGCCGTGCACTCCCTTGGCCGCTGCGACCGGCAGGTCGCGAAGGCCGAGCTTGACGGCCGGGGAATCCTGCGCGCCGAGCATGCGGATCTGCTGTTCCGACAGACCGACGGTCGGGGTTCCGTCGACGACCCCGATGGTCGCGGGCACCACCCCGGAGTCGCGCAGACGCTGTTCGGCGTCGAGCGCGACCTCGACGTTGCGTGGACGGGTGAGGCCGTGTGTGAAGATCGTCGATTCGAGCGCCACGACGGGCCGGCGGGCCGCGATCGCCTCGCGCACGAAGTCCGCGACGCGGATCGGTTCACTCATACGACCGACGATAACGCGGCCTATCCGAGCGCCGCGGCCGTGCGGCGACCCATCTTCGCGAGAATGCGGGTCGTGCGGTCGGCGTCGTCGGGAGCGTCCACCGCCGGTGCGCAGACACCGTCCATGTAGAGGGCGTCGCCGAAGCTGTCGGCGCCCGCCTCGATCCGATCGAGTTCGGCGTCGGAGAAGGTCGCGTCGGCTCCCGCACTGCGCGCGATGTCCCAGCGGTGCACGAGCATGTCCCAGATGTAGAACTGTTCGAAGGTCGCGCCCACCGTCGTCGGCCCGAAGTACCCGTCGTAGGTCGTCGAGACGAGTGCATCGTCGGCGAGGATCTCGGCGATACGCGCCGTGTGTGCCTTCCAGGCCTCGGCGGGACGGTCGGTATCGGGCCGCTCGCCCGTCTCGACACCGCGACCGGCGAAGAAGTCCCGCTGCGTGTCGATGATGTGGGCCAGGACGTCGCGCGCCGTCCACCCCTCACACGGTGACGGTGCGTCCCACTCGGTGTCGCGCAGGGACGCGATCACGTCGGTGAGCGGCTTGTCGGCCTCTGCGTGTCGCAGTGCTGTTGTATTCATGACTCGATACTGACGACCACCGAGGGCGAGGTATTGATGAAACCCGACGGCGACGACCCGGCGGCCCGACACCCCGACGGTCGCGACGACATCGAACGTGCCCACCTGAAGGATCCGCACGACGCCTCGCACACCATCCACCGTTATCCGGCCGCGCCCGACCTCACGGATCTGATGCAGCGGTACTGGATTCCGGTCTGGTCGGTACCGCCCGGCCGGGAGGCACCCCAGCGGGTGCTGCGGTATCCGGTCTGTCAGGTGGTGGTCGCGCACGACTACGCGCGCTTCTACGGCGTCGAGCACGGACTGTCCACGGTCACACTCACCGGCGAGGGCTGGGCGGTCGGGTCCATGCTCAGCCCTGCGGCCGGCGCCCTGCTCACCGGCACCTCGCTCGCGGCGTTCACCGACCGGGCGGTCGACCTCACCGACGTCCTCGGCGCGCCCGGCGCACGTCTGATCACGCGGATACGCGAAGCGATGGAGCACTGTCCGGACTCACCGGAATCGCACGCCTCGGCGATGGAAGCGTTCGACGATGCACTCCGCGCCTATCTGCCGATCGACGAGGAAGGGCGACTCGTCAACCGGGTGGTGGCGTTCGTCGAGGAGAACTCCGACGTCCTGCGGGTGGAGCAGGTCCGAGCAGAATTCGATCTCGGCGAGCGGGCCTTGCAACGCCTCGTCCATCGGCGGATCGGACTGACCCCGAAGTGGCTCATCCAGCGGCGGCGACTGCAGGAGGCCGCCGGGCGCCTACGCGACCGGTCCGGCTCGTTGTCGGAGGTCGCGGCCGTCCTCGGCTACGCCGACCAGCCCCACTTCGTGCGAGATTTCGCGAAGGTCGTGGGAATGACCCCCGGAACGTTCGCTGCTCGCTACGGCAGTGGCGACCGCCCTCCTCGGAGGGGTCCCGCGATTCCGGCGCATGTACCACATAGTGGAATGTCCTAAACCCACGACGCCTCGCGATCAGGTAAATGTAACGAAGCACACAGGCAAGACGACCTACCTGTCGAAGCACGACGAAGAACGAAGGGGTTCATCGTGGGACACGACCGCCTACTTTTCATCGGACGTCCGGACGCGGACGAGGTCGCGCACTGGAGCACTCTGCGCGAACTCGCACCTCAGCGAGGATGGAAGCCCACCCGGACATTCGAGCCCGGCGAAGTCGCCTGGGCCGTCGCCGCCGGCAGCGCCTTCGAGCAGTCCGGACCGACCGCCGAGGTGATCCACTCGCTGCAGGAAGCCGACATTCCCTGCACCAGCGCACTCGACGCCATCCGCCACGCGTACTCGGCCTCACGCCTCTCGCTCTGACTCGCATGCGGGTGGCCGTGCCTCAACGTCGCGGTGCGGCCACCCGCTGTGCGTTCTGTCGGACGGCTAGCCGAAGGGGCTGACGTCGAGCCAGGACGCCAGGAACGCGCTGTCGCCGAAGACCTCCACGTCGGCCGCGTCCACCGGGCGCCGACGGTAGAGCACCAGCAGTAGTTCCGTCAGCGGTCCGCGTACCGCGACGGCACTCTTCTCGTGGGCGTGCCGCCACACGAACTCTTCCCCCGTCAGGTCCACGACCCACTCCGCCGGCGTGTCCGTCGCATGAAAGTGCAGTGTCCGGTCCGGACCGTGCAGCGCGCGGTGCCGTTCCGCATCGCGTCGCGGCCAGGTGACCACGGCCAGGTCGAGCCACTCGTCCACACTGTCGACCGCGAGGTCGTGTGCCACCACGAACTTCGCGCCCAGCGCAAGCGCAGCATCGGCGCGGTGCACGACCGTCTCGTGGGTGAACCGCCTGGCGAAGAACTCCGGGGTCTTCTTGCCGCCCGGGATCGGTGTCCACACCCGCATGTTCGGGCCGATCTCCCGCAGCGCGGTCCCGAGCTCGTGCGCTCCTGTCCGCAACCACGGGAGCAGCTCCTCCGGATCCTCGTCGACGTAGTCCGACAACTCCCGCATCGCGCGGTCGGTGCGCGGCATCGCCCCGTTCCCGCGGACCGCCTCGGCCGCCCATCGGTGCCCGTAGCCGATGTGCCTGGCGAGCTGACCGACGTTCCATCCCGGACACGACGGCACGGATGCGGTCATGTCCTGCCCGGCCAGCGAGGTCGCCAGCAGTTCCGTTTGTTCGACGATCTCTCCGCAGTAACGCGCGTAGTCCAGCATGCCTACCCTTCGCACTCGGCCCGATACCCGCCCCGATTCTGCACGGTCGACCGTAGTCTGGGCGCCATACCCCTCTTGCTGTCCTCAAACAATTTTGGTGTTTTCGACGTCGCTGAGCGCGGTCGGAAACACCGAAGTTCGGGATCAGGAGTGCTTGCGGAACAGAATCTCGGAAGTCGGACGGCGCGGCGTCGCCGCATCCGGAACCGGTCCCGTGCGTACACCGACCCGGATCATCACTTGCGGCACGCCCTCGATGCGGGCCGTTTCCCGCAGGAACGCACGTGAGGATTCGGATTCCGTCAGATGCGTGACGGAGCAGGTGGCCAGTCCACCGGCGGTGCACGCCAGGAGGACTGCCGACAGGGCTTCACCGCTCCGCAGCCAGTCGAGCCGCGCATCCGTCGTGGTCGACAGGAGAAGTATCGCGGCTCGGTCCTCCGTCTCCGCCGACTCGCCGGTCGCGTTGCCGGGAGGGAACTCCCGCTCGGTCGCCACCGTGCGCCGTCCCGGTGGGAGTGCGTCCGGAGGTATTCCGTCCGGGTACATCGCATGTCCGGCCCACCAGGTCAGTTCCGTCTGATAGGCAGGGTCGGAGCGACGCTCGCCGCCGATGCGACGGGACAACTCCTCGAGTGCAGGTCGCTCGTGCTCGGCGATGGTACTCAGGCGAACACCGGTGGGCTCGACGAGCGTCTGCAGAGCGCTCTCGGTCCGATCCCACTCCTGCGGAGCCCCCATCGGTAACCGCTCGGTACGCCGGCGGCCGATCGCCTCTGCCATCCGGAGGTCGGTGTCGGTCACCGCGTCCACTCGGCGGAAGCGCAGAGTCGCGAGACAACGACGATTCGTCGCGTCCGGCATCCGTTCGACCACCGTGGCCCAGTGCCGGGCGGTGAGCGCAACCCGCAGATGGTGCAGCACCGCTCCACAGGACAACAGCATCTGACGACCGGACGGATCGGTGGCCGGCAGGATGCGGTCACTGTCGCTGAACAGCGCAAGCTCGTCCGCGTCCAGAATCCACCGCCACGGCTGACTGTTGTGCAGCGACGGCGCGCGACCCGCGAGCGCAACTGCCGACTCGAGAGTCCGACGGTCCGGCATCGTCTCCACTGCTGCCTCCGGGTTTCGACAGCGTCAGCTTCCAGTGTCACGTACAGCCGTCGGATTTCGACGAGATTCTCGCGGGGCGACCGTAAGCTGAACGGATGTACTCGTACAAGGTGATCGAGATCCGCGAGGGCATGCTCGGCGGGAAGATGTCCGGCGGCAAGCTCGAGAAGATCCTCAATGATCATGCCCGAGAGGGGTGGCGCCTGAAGGCGATCACCTCCGCCGACATCAAGGGACGGATCGGTCCCGGTGGCGTCGAGGGAATGCTCGTGACGTTCGAACGCGAAGAATAGCAGTCATGTCGCGGCGAATGCCGGTACCCATCGATGACGGCAGTGGCTCCCGTCGGCCGTTTCCGGCGACCTGACGACGAAGGACGGACAGGTGTCGTCGCAGCCGGAGGTCCGCTCGGGTTCGACACTGGTACTCGCAGTGCTGGCGTCGGGCCAGTTCCTGATGACGCTCGACAGCTCGGTGATGAACGTGTCGATGGCGACCGTCGCGCAGGACGTCGGCACCACGATCACCGGCATCCAAACCGCGATCACCCTCTACACCCTGGTGATGGCATCCCTGATGATCACCGGGGGGAAAGTCGGCACGATCCTCGGTCGACGTCGCGCGTTCGGTATCGGACTGGTGATCTACGGTATCGGCTCGTTCACCACCGGACTCGCCCCGAACCTCGCGGTCCTGCTGGTGGGCTGGTCGTTGCTCGAAGGCATCGGTGCGGCCCTGATCATGCCCGCGATCGTCTCGCTCGTCGCGGCCAACTTCGCTCCCGAGCGACGTTCCGCAGCGTACGGTCTGGTGGCGGCGGCCGGTGCGTCGGCCGTGGCTGTGGGGCCGTTGCTGGGCGGGGCCGTCACGACGTTCGCGTCGTGGCGCTACGTCTTCTTCGGTGAGGTCGTCCTGGTAGTGCTGATCCTGCTGGTGCTGCGCCGCATCGAGGACGTTCCCCCTCACCGCGTCCACCTCGACCTCGTGGGATCCGCACTGTCCGTGCTCGGTCTGGGATCCGTCGTCTACGGCGTCCTGCGTTCGAGCGAGTGGGGCTGGGTACGGGCCGAGCCGGGCGCACCCGCCGTACTGGGCCTGTCCCCGGTCATCTGGCTTCTCGTTGCGGGCTCGCTGGTGCTCTACGCGTTCATGCGGTGGCAGAGCGCTCTCATGAGCAAGGGCCGCGACCCGCTGGTCGATCCGGGGCTGTTCGCCAACCGACAGCTCGTCGGTGGTCTGACGATGTTCTTCGCGCAGTTCGCGGTGCAGGCCGGAGTCTTCTTCTCCGTCCCGCTCTTCCTGTCGGTCGTACTCGAACTCAGCGCAGTCGAGACAGGTGTCCGAATCCTGCCGTTGTCGATCGCGCTGGTGCTGGCCGCAACGGTGATCCCGAAGGTGCGACCCCACGCCGATCCCCGACGTGTGGTGCGCCTGGGCCTGGGTTCGATGATCCTGGGGATCCTGATCCTCGTTGCCGGTATGGACCCGGGTGCCGATGCGTCCGTCGTGTCGATACCCATGTTGCTGATGGGTCTCGGTCTGGGGGCGCTGGCTTCCCAGCTCGGCGCGGTCACGGTCTCGTCGGTACCGGATTCCCAGAGCGCCGAGGTCGGCGGTTTGCAGAACACCGCAACGAATCTCGGGGCGTCGCTGGGCACCGCGCTGATCGGATCGATTCTGATCGCGACCCTCACCACGTCGGTCGTCGCCGGAATCGAGAACAACCCCGGCGTCCCGCCGTCGGTACAGCAGCAGGCGACCACCGAGTTGGCCACCGGTGTGCCGTTCCTGTCCACGACCCAGTTGCGGACCGGCCTCGACGAGGCGGGTGTCGACCCGTCCACAACGGAAGCACTCGTCGCGGTCAACGCCGATGCGCGACTCGACGCGCTGCGCACCGCGTTCGCTGTGACAGCGCTCCTCGCGATCGCGGCGCTGTTCGGAACCGGACGGCTGCCGCGACGATCGGTCGGAACACCACCGCCCTAGAGAACTTCGGTGGTTCCACCCGCGCTGAGCGGGGGTGGAACCACCGGGATCGATCGTATGCAGGTCAGGACGCGAGCAGTCGACGGAACGAACTGCGGTGGAACACGATGGGTTCGACATCGGCGTCGGTGAGCAGTTCGTTGATGCGCAGTACGACGATCGCGTGGTCGCCCGCCGGAACCTCCTGCTGCACGGTCACGTCCATGCGCACGCTCGTGCCCGAGACGAACAGCGCGCCGCCTTCGCGGCTCTCGATGTCGATCCCGGCGAAGCGATCGCCGTTCTTCGCGGCGAGCACCCGCGCGGCACCGTCGTGCTCCTCGCTCAGCACGCTGATGCCGAGATGCGGGAGCGACGCCAGACGCGGCCACGTGGTCGAGGTGTTCTGCACGCAGAACGAGACGAGCGGCGGATCGAGCGACACCGGCACGAAAGTGCTCGCCGCCATCCCGATCCGCTCTCCGTCCATCTCCGCGCAGATCGCGACGACACCCGAAGGGACGTGCGCGAAGGCCTGACGCAGAGACGGTCCGTCGAGAGTGGTCATGAGGCGGCCTCGTTTCGAAGTGCGGCGGACAGCACCGACGACCAGCGTTCGGCGTAGTCCGCGATACGGATCTCGGTTGTGTAGGTCGAATCGTGAAGATACAGGCCGGGGGCCGGGCATAGCGCCCCAGTTCTACCACCGAGTGTGATCACATCCACAACGTGATCGGGCTCTCGTCCGGTGAGGACCGTGGCGAGGCGGGCTCCGGCGTCGAGGGTGCGGGACGCGGGCTTCGGGTTGCCCGCGATCACAACGATCGTCACTGGAGATCACCTTCCGGATCGGCCCTCCGGGTGGAGAGCGACATTCGCCGCCATCCTTCTCGCCGGCCGAGCAGACCGGAACCGTTTCGATCCGTACGAGCGGAAACCTCGACGACCCCTCGGTAGGGTCGGGTGGATGAGTGTCGCGGATTCACAGTCAGCCCCCACGGACGGTCTCGCAGGATGGGCGCTCGAGTTGATGGATCGCCTCGGCGGTGTCGGCGCCGGCATCGCGATCGCTCTCGAGAACTTCTTTCCGCCGCTTCCCAGCGAGGTCATCCTGCCGCTCGCCGGGTTCGCGGCGAGCCTGGGAAGTTTCACCCTCTTCGGTGCGCTGTTCTGGACGACCCTCGGTTCCGTGGTCGGCGCTCTCGGTCTGTATTCGCTCGGCCGTTGGGTGGGTGAGGACCGGATCCGCGCGGTCGTGCGAAAGCTGCCGCTCGTCGACGTCGAGGACCTCGACCGTTCGACGGCCTGGTTCGAGCGGCACGGACGCAAAGCCGTCTTCTTCGGCCGGATGGTGCCCGTCTTCCGGAGTCTCATCTCCATACCCGCCGGTGTCACGCGGATGCCGATCTGGCAGTTCCTCGCCTTCACCACCGCGGGCAGCCTCATCTGGAACTCGATCTTCGTGCTGGCCGGTTATCAGCTCGGCGAGAACTGGAGCGCCGTCGAACCGTATGCCTCGGTGCTGCAGTACGTGGTGATCACCGTCGTCGTTGCGGTGATCGGCTACGGGCTCGTCCGGCGCATCCGCTCGCGGTCGAAGGACACCGCTTCGGACAACCGAAACTGATGGTCAGCCCCACACGGTGATCGCCGTGCACGCACCCGCCACGACCAGCACGGTGACAACGTCCCCGAGCCGCAGTCGCAGCGGCCGGCGGGTCGCCGATCGAGGACCCCGCACCGACAGCGCATCGCCGAGATCGCGGACCTGCCGCATCGACACCGACACCACCGCGCCGACGGAGTCGGCCACCTCCTGCCACCATCCCGCCGGATCGCGGATGCCGGGCCGGCCGCGGACCTTGCGCGCAGCGAACAGCACCCGCATCTCGGCGCGGACGGTCGGCAGCATCCGCAGTGCCAGCGCGCACACCGTCACCCATTCGTCGACGGGTAGCCGTAACAGTCGCAGCGGGGCGAACAACACGGGTAGGGCGTCGACAAGGTCGGACAGTCGCGTCGTCCACCCCACCAGCGACGCGAGGACCAGCAGACCCACGCCGAGCAGGATCGTCCGGACGTAGGCGGTGAGCCCGCCGCCCGCGGCGTTGAGGACCAGACCGATGGCGAGGACCGCGAACACCCACCACGGAATCGTCGGAACCACCCCGCGGGGGATCCGCGCGACGAGCACGCCGACCACCAGCACGCTGAGCAGGATGCCGAGTCCGGTCCAACTCGGAGCGAAGCTCACCGCCACCGACAGCGCCGCTGCCGACAGGACCTTCGTGCCGGCCCACACCCGGTGCAGGGGTGTCTCCCGCGGCACCGGCCGCAGGAGGATGATCGGGCGCCGCTGCCGCGTACGTGTGCGACTCATGCGATCACCGCTCCCGTCTGCTCCACGATGCGTCCGTCCTCGAGTACCACGGTGCGTGAACACACCTCTTCCATTCCGTGCAGGTCGTGGGAGATGACGACGACGGTGACGTGCTCGACCGCGCGTAGATGAGCGAGGATCGACACGACCTCGCGGCGGCCCCGCAGGTCCAGGCCGGCCAGCGGTTCGTCGAGCACGAGCACCCGCGGTGTGCGGGCGAGTTGGGCCGCGATCGCGACCCGCCGCATCTCCCCTCCGCTGAGGCGGTCGATCGGCCGGTCGATCAGTTCGGGACGCAGACCCACCCGGTGCAGGACGGCGGTGACGTAGCCGCGGTCGGTGTGCGGAAGCCCGGCCACCTCGGATATCTCCTGGGCGACGGTCGGTCGTTGCAATTGCAGCCGTGCCTGCTGGAAGACCATGCCCACTTCTCCGTGCAGATCTGCCGTCGGGGTGTCGTGCAGTACGGCCGTTCCGCGCGTGGGACGGGTCAGGCCGGCGACGATCCACGCGAGCGTGGACTTTCCCGAACCGTTCTCCCCGACCACCAGCACCCCTTCGCCGCGGCAGATCGTCAGCGAGACGTCGCGCAACGCGGTGTGCGCCCACGGTGTGCCGGCCGCGTAGGTGTGCGTGACGTCGCGCAGTTCGAGGATCGGCTGCGGGAAGGACGGGACGGTAGCAGGCACCGGCGCCGGGGGTGGCGGCGCCGCGACCCGCGGGACGATCCGGCCGTCGGCGATGTGCACGATCCGGTCGGCGGCGCGGGCCTCGTCGTCGAGGTGGGTGACGAGCACGACCGCGGTGCCGTCCCGAGCGACGTCGGCGAGCAGGCGGATCAGCTCCGCGCGGCTGTCGGCGTCGACCATCGCGGTGATCTCGTCGGCGATGAGCAGTGCGGGTCGGCGGGCGAGTGCGCCCGCGAGCGCCAGTCGCTGCAGTTGCCCACCCGACAGATCCTCCGTGGCACGGTCCGCCATCCCGGCCAGGCCGACCCGCGCGAGCAGATCGTCGACGTCGACGTCCGCTATTCCCCACTGCAGGTCCTCGACGACGGTGCGGCCGAGCACCTGGCTCTCGGGATGCTGCAGGATCATGGCCGTGCCACCGGGGCGTCCCGGACCGACGGATCCGGGACGGTCGATCAGCCCGACGGTCGGCTCGAGTCCCGCGAGCAACCGCACGAGCGTCGACTTGCCCGAGCCGTTGGCGCCGACGATCGCGACGAACTCCCCCGGTCCGATCGTGAGGTCGATGTCCGACAGGGCGTCGCGGTCGGTGCCCGGATACCGGTAACCGACCAGGCGTAGCGCGACGGGCAGCGGAGCCGGGTCGGCGGTCGGATCCTGCTCGGGCCAGTCGACCGACCGGGTCGCCCACGTGCTGCGCAGCGCCACCACACGGAAGATCCCGAAGCACAGCAGTGCGGTTCCCACGGTTCCGACGAGCACTGCACCGCCGATCCACACCCACCACAGCCGCACCATGATCTCGAGTGTTCGTTCCCAGGTGTCGACGAACTGCTCACCCGCACCTGCGGCTTCGAACGCACGGAGCGTGCCGCGCATCGAGGCTTCCAGTGCCTCGAGCAGCAGGATCCGGGTCCGGTCGAACAACAACAGCAGACCGCAGGCGACCGCCGCGAGCAGCAGGCCGGCCGGGACGGATCCGGCCAGCACCGCGAGGACGGCGGCGTTGCCCCACCGCCGGTGGGCAAAGCCGACAAGAGTCCCGATCCCGGAGAGGACGACGACCGAGGCGACGGCGAAAGGACCTCCGGCCACGAGCGCCACGACACCCGCGGCGACCGTCGCGGCGACAATCGCTCGGAATCGGCCGGTGGCGGCAAGGAACGCGACGGGGAGCGCCACGAGCACCTGGGCGACACCGACGGGTATCAGCCCGGTGACGACCGACAGCACAGCCGTCAACGTCCCGAAGACCGCCGCTGCGGCGGCCTCCGGTGGTCGAAGAGGTCCCCGAGTCCTGGTCACCGATCGCACCGGCCCCAGTGTGCCAGCCGCTAGCGCGACTGCCGGTTCTCCGGTGGCGTCATCTCCACCCGGACTCCGACGAGGCGGACCGCGCGGTCGTGATCGAAGCGGTCGAGCAGTCCGACGGCCGCATCGGTGACGGCTGTGAGATCCGTGGTGGGCGAAGGTAGGGCGACGCTCGCGGTGTGGGTGACGAACGGCGCGTAGCGGATCTTCAGCGCGACCCGCACGCCCGCTCGTCCCTCACCGCGGACGTCGTCGACCGCCCGCGCCGCGAGATCGCGCACGCACTCGGCGACTGCACTCCAGTCGCCGACGTTGTGCTGGAAGGTCGTCTCCCTGCTGCGCGACCGAGCAACCCACGGCTCCGCCGACACCTCCGTCGAGCCGGCACCGGCGCCGAGTCCGACGAGCCACGGACCGGTCTTGGGTCCGAACCGCGCCGCCATTGCGTCGACGGGAGCCCGGGCGAGTTCGCGGACCGTGCGGATGCCCATGTCGTCGAGTTTCTTCACCGTGCGCGAACCGATGCCCCACAACGAATCGGGCGAGCGTTCGCCCATCACCGCGAACCAGTTGTCGCGCGTCAGCCGGAAGACACCGCGAGGCTTCCCGAAGCTCGTCGCGATCTTCGCGCGCAGCACGTTGTCGCCGACCCCGACGGAGCAGTGCAGACCGGTCGCATCGAGCACGGCGGACTGCACCCGGCGTGCGAATGCCTCCGGATCGTCGGTCTTCACTCCGAGGAATGCTTCGTCCCAGCCGAGCACGTCGACGACCACGCCGAACCCACGGAGTGTGTCCATCACGACCTGCGACACCTCGTTGTAGGTGTCGGCATCGACGGGCAGGAAGACTGCGTCGGGGATCTTGCGTGCCGCGACCCGCAGCGGCATCCCCGACCCCACCCCGTGTGCCCTCGCTTCGTACGACGCGGTGGAGACGACTCCGCGCTCGGTGGGGTCACCCCGACCGCCGACCACCACCGGTCGGCCCGCCAACTCCGGGTTGCGCAACACCTCGACCGCTGCGATGAACTGGTCGAGGTCGACGTGGAGGACCCACTGGTCGATGCCGGGCGTGCCCATGCCGACAACCGTAGGACGCGTGGCGACCGCATGTTCGAGAATTCCGGTGGCTCTCGGGTTCGCGCGCCGAACCGGGGTTCACCCCTGCTGCAGCGGGGGCGAACCCCGTTCCGTGTAGCGAGGATCCGATTCAGTTCTGCGCCGCAGGCAGCATGTGCCCCATCCGCCGCCGCTTCGTCTCGAGATACCGCACGTTCGCCGGTGCGACGCCGACGTGCAGCGGCTCCCGCCCTGCGACGACGATGCCGTTGTCCTCGAGTCCCGCGATCTTGGCGGGGTTGTTGGTGAGCAGCCGCACCGAGCCGATGCCGAGATCGTGGAGTATCGCCGCGGCACCGCCGTATTCGCGTCCGTCGGCCGGTTCGTCGAGTTCGAGGTTGGCCGCGACCGTGTCGAAGCCGCCGTCCTGCAGGCGGTATGCCGCGAGCTTCTTGAGCAGGCCGATCCCCCGGCCCTCGTGTCCGCGCAGGTAGACGAGCACCCCGCCTTCCTGGGCGATCCGTTCCAGCGCGGTGTCGAGCTGGGGACCGCACTCGCAGCGTTGCGACGCGAACGACTCGCCCGTCAGGCACTCCGAATGCACCCGCACCAACGGCGCGTCGCCCACGGGGCCTGCGATCAGTGCCATGTGATCGGCGCCGGTGTGGCGGTCGAGATAGCCCACAGCCCGGAAAGTTCCGAAGCGGGTCGGCATCGATGCCTCGTCGGCCCTCACGACCCGTCCGGCCGGCACCACCGGTGCCGGAAACGGATGCGCCGCGCGGTAGCGGATCAACTCCTCGATCGTGAGCACGGGCAGGTCGTAGCGGGCACCGAGCTCCTCGATCTCCGGCATGCGCATCATCGATCCGTCGTCGGAGACAAGTTCGGCGATCACACCCACCTGGGGCAGACCCGCGAGTGCACACAGGTCGACGGCGGCTTCGGTGTGGCCGGGACGTTCGAGGACTCCGCCCGGGCGCGCCCGTAACGGCAGGATGTGGCCGGGGCGGATCAGATCGCGCGAGGTGGCTGTCGGATCGGCGAGCACCCGCAGGGTCGTCGCACGATCGGCGGCGCTGATCCCGGTGGTCACGCCCCGCGCGGCGTCGACCGTCACGGTGTAGGCCGTCTGCTTCGGATCCTGGTTGTCGGCGACCATCGCCGGCAGATCCAGGGCGTCGGCGCGGGCACCGGTCATCGGCGCGCACAACAGACCCGAGGTGTGCCGGACGGTCCACGCGATCCACTCGGGTGTGGCCTGATGAGCGGCAAGGATGACGTCGCCCTCGTTCTCACGGTCGGCGGCGTCCGAGACGAGGACAGGCTTGCCGGCCCGCAACGCGTCGAGTGCCGCCTCGATGCGGCTCACGACGCCACCAGTCGCCGGAACGAACTGCGGTGGAAGACGATCGGCTCCGTCGCATGATCCGCTTCGTCGCAGAACAGTTCGTGCACGCGCAGTACGACGATCGCGTGGTCACCGGCCGGCACCTGCTGCTCGATGGACACATCCATCCGCACACCGCACCCGTTGACGAACAGCGCTCCGCCGTCGCGTGTCTCGGTCTCGATGCCCGCGAAACGGTCGCCGTTCTTCGCCGCCAGCACGCGGGCCGCGATGTCGTGCCCGGACGACAGGACGCTGATGCCCAGGCGTGGTTGCGCTTCGAGCTTCGGCCATGTGGTCGAGCTGTTCTGCACGCAGAAGGCGACGAGCGGCGGGTCGAGCGAGACGGGAACGAAAGTGCTTGCAGCCATACCGATCCGTTCACTGCCGGTGTCGGCGCAGATCGCGACGACACCCGAGGGGACGTGGGCGAACGCGCGCCGCAGGGCGGCGCCGTCGAGGGCGAGGGTAGTCATCGTGCCTCCGTCCGGATGGTGGATCGCAGTACCGGCGCCCAGCGCTCGGCGTACTCGGCGATCCGCGTGTCGGTGGTGTAGGTGGAATCGATCAGATACAGCCCCGGAGCGGGGCAGGTGGCGCCGAGTTCGACGAGCACGGGCTTGAGCAGCAGGTCGGGCGCCATCGCGTGGGCCGGTCCGGCGCCGAGCATGAGCGGCACCGCCGTGACGTCACGCAGACCGTCACCGGTGGCGAACTGGTCGAGGAACAACTTCAGGACGCCGGTGTAGGTGGCCTTGAAGGTCGGGCTGGCGAAAACCACGAGGTCGGAGGAGACGACGGTCTCGACCGCCCCCTTCACCGCGTCGTCGCCCCAGCCGAGCAGGCCCGGTCCGAGGGTGACAACGTCGACCACGTGGTCGGGGGCCTCTCCGGTGAGCGCGGTGGCCAGCACGGTGGCGGCGTCGAGCGTACGGGAGCCGGGCTTCGGGTTACCGGCAACGACAGTGACCTTCATATGGATCTCCTTTCGGGCGAGGCTTTCCGCCCGTCACCGGATATTCGACCCGACGTCTGTGTCGGGAGTGCGACCGAAATGTGGCGTACATATTGCGCCGTTGCACATCACACCCTCAGCCCGCCAACCTGCGGAGAATGTGCACCTCCGTGGTGATACCGCGGAAAATTCCGTCTATCCGCCGGCCGGCACCGACCGGGCCAGCCGCTGTCGGAACGTGCCTTCCGCGTATTCGCTCCGGGCGAGCCCGCGGCGCTGCAGTTCGGGGACCAGACCGTCGAGCACCTCGTCGAGGTAACGCCGGGTGATGAGCCCTCCCCCACCGTGGAAGAGCAGGAAACCGTCGCCGCCGACGAGCTCCATCGCTTCCTCCATACGGTCCGCGACCGTCACCGGCGTCCCTACCAGATCGAGTGAGGTCGATTCGCCGGTACTTCCGAGAACCTGCCGGAGCGAGGACCCCTCGGTCAGACGCTTCATCGTGTCGAGGATGCTCTGCGCCCCGTTGGTGGTGGCGTCCGCGGGAATCGGAGCATCGAGATCGTAGGTCGAGAAGTCGATCTCGGAGATATTCGACAGCTGGACGACCCGCCGCAGGAAGTTGTCCGACTCCGGTGAGTACATGCGGTCGCGTTTCGCAGCCGCTTCGGCATCGGTCTCCCCCAGGATCGGTGTGACCATGTAGAGCACCCGGCATCGGTCCGGATCGCCGCCGCTGCGTTCGATCCGTTCCCGGATGCCGTCCCGATACTTCTTCATGGCCTCGATGCCCACCGGGACGGAGACGATCAGGTCGGCCCATTCGGCTGCGAAATCCATGCCCGCGGGTGATCCGCCGGCCTGGCACAGGACCGGCCGTTCCTGCCGACTCATGGGAGCAGACGGACCGCTCACCCGGTAGTAGAGGCCGTCGAAGTCGACTCCGTCTGTATCCGACCACATCTCGGATGTCACGCGTAGGTATTCGTCGGCACGGAGGTAGCGCTCGTCGTGTTCCCAGAGCTTCTCCAGTCCGACGTTCCGGGCCGCGAGATCCTCGAACGAGGTGACGATGTTCCACCCGCTCCGCCCGTCGGACAGTTCGTCGAGCGTCGCCTGTATCCGCGCCAGCCGATCGGGCGGGTACAGACTCGTGCTCATCGTGGTCACCACGCCGAGCCGGCTGGTCTCCTGAGAGATGGCCGCCGCCAAGGGAAGCGGATCGTGTTTGGGGGCCTTTACGGTGGCCTTGAACTCGGCGACCATGTCACCGCCGAAGTTCTCGGGAACCACGCTCGAATCCTCGAGCATGACGAAGTCGATGCAACTGCGTTCGAGGGCCTTGGCCATGTCCACGTAGAAGCTGCCGTCGGTCCATGCCCGAGGATCCGGTCCCGCCCAATGTCGGTTCCATCCGGTCGGCATGTAGTTGACGAACCATCCGAGCGTCATCGGCTCGTTCATACCGATACCTCCTGTTCGGCGTGATACGGGACGAACTCGAAATCGGATGCACTCAGACCGAATCGGTCGCGGAGGAGACCACCCCTCGGAGCGGGCACAAGCTCAGGGAGCGTCTCGTGCAGCACCTGCCCGAGCAGAGGGCCATCGGTCACGCCACAGAAGGCGTAACCGTCGGCCGAGGTGACCGGGGGTGCGGCCGCGGCCTCCCCCGCGACTTTCAACAGCACGCAATCCGCGCTCGCCCGCGCGGCGGGAATGTCCTCCTCGCATCCGACGACGAGAACGTCCGCGACGTCCGATTCTGCTGCGTTCGGCCGGTATTCGGCGAAGCGCACCGCGCGTCCCTGGGGCGGGCGGGGCGCGTTCAGTGGACCGCGGGTGGAGAAGTACGGACCGTGATAGTTCGTGACATGGACGCAGTCGGCGTCCACATACCGTCCGGAGGGCACGTCCGCGATGAGGGCGTCGGGCTCCCAGGAGTTGCCGAGCGCGGCGGTTGCGGCGAGATAATCGGCGAGAGCGTCCTGCCGTTCCGCTGCGGTCGCGGTGCCGGCCGACCATCGTCCGCTGTCGTCGGAACAGGTGGTGCCGGGGGCGCGACCGGAGACGAACCATCCCGCGCGGCCGCGCGTCAGGGCGTCGAGCGTGCCCAGCGCCCGGGCGGTGAGGAACGGCGGCTGGCTCCACGGCGAGATCTCCGCGACAAGACCGATCCGCGGCGCACGCCGTGAAGCAGCTGCGGCGAGCAACAACGCCTCCGGGCAATCCGCCCCGCCCGGAAGGACCACCGCATCGACACCGGCGAGATCGAGGTGGAGAACGGTGCGGAGCATCGTCGCAGCGTTGCCGGGTTCGAGGAACCACACGGTTATCGGGCTGGTGGGCATTCGACCTCCTCGGAGACGTCGGTGAGGAATTCGATGTAATGCTCGAGGACCGCGGCGGGATCCTGGTCGAGGATGTATCCGCCGCCCTCGAGGGGGACGTACCGTGCGTGTGGGATTGTTCGTCTCGTCTCCGGGACGTAGGGATGGAGCACGTCGGAGGTCCCGCACAGCAGGAGCGCCGGGGCCGCGACCACCTCCAACAGAGCACCGACATCGGTGGAGAAGACCGCGAGATACGCCTCGTGCCAACGCGCTCCGGCCCGCAACTTGTCCACCACCTCGCGATGCCGGAGGGCGACGTCCGGCGCGAACGCGAGGTCCGCATCGATCGTTCCGACCTGTTCCCAGGCCGTCAGTAGATGTGCACCGCCGGCGGCCGGCGTCATCGCGGTGACTCCGGAGTGCCACCGGGCACGGTCCTCCGGCGACATGGCCACCGCCCCGACCATCGCCAGACTCGCGGTACGGCCGGGGTGACGCGCTGCGATTGCCGCTGCGATCGCAGCGCCGGTGTGATGCCCCAGCAGGTGCGCGTGCTTGACGCTGAGGGCGTCGAGCAGCGCGATCATGTCGTCGGCCCACCACTGCAGGGCGTATTGCTCACGCGGGACGAAAGACATCCCGAAGCCCGGAGTGTCCGGAGCGATCAACGTGTAGCGCTCGCCATGGCCGGCCTCGAGGAACTTCGCGGCGAACGCCTCGTACATCTCCGACGACGAGGCCGTCTGGTGCAGCAGAAGCACGACCTCGGGGCCCGACCCCGCCGTGCGGGCGTGAACCTGCCCGCACGGCGTGTCGACATAGATGCGATACATCATCAGCCGAACGAGCGGAGGTTCTCGCGCAGCGTGGAGTGGGCGTAGTCGGTGCGCAGCAGACCGCGGCGCTGCAGCGCGGGAGCGACACCGTCGGTCATCTCGGCGATCGACTGGCGGGTGATCGGCTGTCCGTAGATGAGGAAGCCGTCGCCGCCGACCTCCTGCATGAACTCGTCCATCTGCGCGGCGATCGAGTCCGGGGTACCGACCATTTCGGTGGTCTGGACGCGCATTCCGCTGAAGCCCTCGCGGATGGTGCGGCCGCCGAGCTGCTTGCGCCAGACCTCGAGCTGGCTCTGGTGTCCGTTGGTCGAGACGTCGTCCGGGATCGGCTGATCCGGGTCGAACTGGGAGAAGTCGATCTCCATGGTCGCCGCGAAGTGCGCCATCTGAACCTCGAAGTTGTGTTCCTTGCGGGCGTACCAGGCGGCGTTCTTCTCCTTGGCTTCCTGTTCCGTCTCACCGACGATCGGATACACAACCGAGAACACCTTGATGTCGTCGGGATTGCGGCCGAACTTGGCCGCTCGGGCGCGGATGTCGGCGCGGTATTCCTTCGCTCCCTCGACGCCGTGCGGGATGGTGAGGATGATGTCGGCGTGCTTGGCGGCGAAGTCGCGGCCACGCGGCGATCCGCCGGCCTGGCAGAAGACCGGACGCCCGCCCGGCCCCGGAGGAACGTTCAGCGGTCCACGGGACTTGTAGAAGCGACCTTCGTGGTGAATCGGATGGACCTTCTTGTAGTCGGCGTAGTAGCCGCTCTCCGGGTCGGCGAGGATGGCACCGTCCTCCCACGATCCCCACAGCTTCATCGCGACGTCGACGAACTCCTCGGCCATCTCGTACCGGAGATCGTGTTCCGGCAGTTTGTCGAGACCGTAGTTCTGGGCGGCGAGGTCCTCGCTGGAGGTCACGATGTTCCAGCCCACTCGGCCACCGGTGAGGTTGTTGAGCGTCGCGAACTGCCGTGCCAGCTGGTAGGGGTGGTAGAAGGTCGTCGAGGCGGTGGCGATGATGCCGATGTGTTCGGTGGCGGCGGCGAGCATCGAGGCTGCCACGACCGGGTCCATCTTCGGTGCGTAGCGGGCGTGCTTGAGTTCGATCCCGGCGGTACCGCGATAGATGTCGCTCACCATGAGCGAGTCCTCGATCATGAGGAAGTCGAAGCCGGCCCGCTCGAGGTTCCGGACCATGTCGACGTAGAAGCGACCGTTGAAGTAGTTGGTGGTGGCGTCGATGCCGCTGTACGGCGACTTCCATTCGGGGGCAGCGAGGTTGCCGAACCAGCCGAGACGGAACGGATCTGCAGTCATGTTGGTGGTCCTTCTTTTCGTCGAACGCGGTCCCGTTGTCGCGGGACCGGGAGTCTGTGCCGTCGGGATCCGACGGCGGGGTCAGTGGGTTGCCAGGAGTGCGTCGTCCGCCGGGGACTCGCACGCTTCGAGCAGTTGCTGCTCGGTCAATCGTGGACCGGACAGTTCGTCGATCAGGCGGCCGTGGTGGAGCACCAGCACTCGATGGCACACGGCCGCGAGGAGTTCATGTTCACCGGAGAACACCACCACCGCAGCGCCCTTCGTCGCTGCTGCCATCGCGTCGGCGAGCAGGTCCTTGGCCGAGCCGGGATCCACACCTTGGGTCGGTTCGTCCAGGAGCAGGATCTTGGGGTCCAGTTGCAGCCATTTCGCGAACACGACCTTCTGCTGGTTGCCGCCGCTGAAAGCGGACATGGGCAGTTCGGGCCGGTTCGGGTGGACGTTCACCTCGGTCATCAGCCGGGCAGCACGCTCACGCATCGCGTTGATGTCCAGCCCTTTCCAGCGCCGGTGCCGGTGCACCACGGGGAGGATCACGTTCTCCTCGGCGGTGCCTTCCACCCAGCAGCCGTCACGCAGCCGGTTCCCCGGGACGAGGGTCATCCCGTGGTCGATCGCCTGCCGCGGATCACTCGCGCGCAGTTCGGTTCCGTCCACCACGACGGTTCCGGCGGCGGGCTTCTCGTCCCCGGCCAGGAGCATCGGCAGTTCTTCCTGGCCCATGCCCGCGAGCCCGGTGACGCCGACGACCTCGCCGGCGCGGACCGTGAGATCGACGTCCGCGACACGTCGCCCGGTGAGTCCCCGCACCGTCAGACGCGGGGCACCGAACTCGACGCCGGGCGGGGCCGGATAGAAGTCGTCCATGCGCCGCCCGAGCATGTGGGCGACGAGTTCGGAGCGGCTCGTGTCCTCGATCGGAACCTCGACGACGTCGCGGCCGGCGCGCATCACCGTCGCGCGGTCGCACACCTCCATGACCTCGGCGAGCCGATGGCTGATGAAGATCACGCCGGCACCGGTGTCCGCGACGCGGCGCATGAGCGCGAGCAGCCGGGACGCTTCGGGGCGGGGCAGTGCAGCGGTCGGCTCGTCGAGGATGAACAGCTGCTGGTCGGTGTTGCCGTCCATCAGGCGCATGGCCCGCACCACCGCGAGCAGGGCGCGCTCGGCGGGGCTGAGGGTCGACACCTGGGCATCGAGCGGGAAGTCGAATCCGAGCCGGTTCATCAGTTCCCGGTAGACGGCCTTCTCCCGTCCGACCCGCACCGGTGCCAGCAGGCGGGCACCGTACCTGGCGTTCGCTCCCAGGTTCTCGAGCACGGTCATGTCGTCGACCAGCCCGATGTCCTGGTGGATGACGGCGATGCCGTGTTCGTGCGGAGCGTCCACCGGCAGGGTCAGGGTGCGGCCGAACACCTCGACCGAACCCTCGTCCGGCGTCACCACCCCGGTCAGCGACTTCACCAGTGTGCTCTTGCCGCAACCGTTCTGGCCGAGCAGAGCGTGGACCTCGCCGGGGCGGACGTGCAGGTTCAGGCCGTCGAGCGCGACCGCGCCGCCGTAGGACTTGCTCAGGCCGACCACGTTGAGTGCCGTCATGTCCGGGCTCCTGCCCGGCGCTTGCCGACCAGCTTGGCGGCGGTGACGGACACGATGAGCGCGAGTCCGTAGAAGACGTTGGTCACCCAGGTCTGCGCGCCGAGCAACTGGAGTGCGGTGATGCCGACGGTCAGCAGGTAGAGGGCTGCGACGGTGCCCCACGCGTTGAACCGGCCCACGGTGATCGCGGTCGCGCCGAGGAAGGCTGCCGCGAAGGGCTGCAGCATGTACTGGGCGCCGACGCTCGGGTCGACCGCTCCGAAGTATCCGGCGAAGCAGATACCGATGAAGGCCGCGATCAGACCCGACACGATGTACGCCGAGGTCCGGATGCGGTCGACGGAGATGCCGGCCAACCGTGCCGCGGCGCGGTTGCCCCCGATGAAGACCGTGTACCGGCCGAGCGGGGTGCGCTGGTAGACGTACCAGAGGACCACCACGAGCACCCAGGCGTACCAGGTGATCATCGGCAGGCCGAGCAACTGCGAGCGGGAGAAGTTCACGAAACCGTCGGGGACGCCGGCCACGATCCGGCTGTCGGTGATCAGGTACGCGAAACCTGCCAGCGCCGTGTACGAGCCGAGTGTGGCGACGAACGAGTCGACACCCACCCGCACCACGATGAGTGCATTGATGGCTCCGACCAGCGCGCCGAGGGCGAGGGCGGTGAGGATCGCGACGTAGGCCGGATAGCCGTTCTTCGTCATCACGGCCACGATCGCCGCTGTCGCCACCATCGTCTGCGAAATGGACAGGTCGAAGTCTCCGAGCCGGAGCACGATCGTCGCGGTCAGGGCGAGCAGGAGCACCAGCGACTGGGCGTTGAGCATCGTGGTGAACAACGATGCCGTGCGGAACTGAGGGAGGGTGGCGACACACAGCAGGACGAGCAGTCCGAGTGCGCCGACGAGGGCCCAGCGTTCGAACGCCCCGTCGAAGCGGGAGGAACTCTTCGTCACGGGGGATACCGTCTCCGTGAGCGTCGTGTCGGGGGTCGTGGCGGAAGTCGTCATGGGATCTCCTGTTCGGCCGGTTACTGAGCCGAAGACCACGCGGACACGAATGCCGCCTGGTAGTCCGAGTATTCGGGCGCGATCGACTCGACGCTCGCATCACCCACGTTGTCGGCGTCGACGACGCGGGTCGGGATCACGTAGCCCGGGGCGCTCTCACCGAGGATCGCGCGGGCGAGGTCGTCGACGGCCAGCCAGCCGATCCAGCCGGCGGGCGGGGTCGCGATGTCCATGTCCTGGCCGGAGCCGCCCGCGATCGCGTCGAGGTTCGGTTGCAGACCGTCGCGGCTGAGAACCTTGGCCTTGGAGTTGGCTGCGGCCAGCACGGGGTCGACGTAGGTCACGGCGCTGTCCCACACGGGGAAGATGTAGTCGATGTCGGGTTGGCGCTGCAGCGTGGTCTGCAGCTGGCTGCCGACGTCGGTCGCCACGTTGGCGACGTCGACGTCGATGATCGTCACGGTGCAGTCGGGGCATTCCGACTCGATCTGCGACTTCGCGCCCTGGGCGAGGTAGTCCCACACGGTGACCGAGGTGGACGAGATGATCGCCAGGTTCCCGGCGCAGCCGCTGTCGGCCATGACCCAGTCGGCGGCCATCGCCCCGTCGGCGCTGAAGTCCGCGGTGAGGTTGCCGTACATGCCCGACGGGACCGCGTCGTCCGGATCGGAGTTGAGGGTGTTCTGCACCGGGATGCCGGCGGCTTCGGCGGAGGCCAATGCCGACGACACCACGCTCGGATCGATACCGACCAGGATGATGCCGGCCGCCTTCTGGGCCACCGCCTGTTCGATGCCCTCGTTGAAGCGGTTGGTCATGCCCTGACCGTCGAAGCGGACCACCTTCATCCCGGCGGCCTCGGCGGCTTCCTCGACGCCTTCGACCATGTCCACCGAGAACTGGTTCATCGTCACGGTGATGAACCAGATGGTGTCGCCCTGGAGCGCGGCGAGATCCAGGGGTGCGGTGGGGGCGATCAGCTCGGACGGAGCGGTCGCGGCGGCGAGACGCGCCTGCACGCCGTCGACGCATTCCTGCGCCGAGGCGGAAAGGGTCCTGTCCGAAGTGTCGTCCGATCCGACGTCGGTGGCCGCCGTGCAGGCGGACAGCGCGAGCGACGCACCGAGGAAGAGAGCCCCGACGGCCGTATGCTTGAGCGATTTCATGCGTTCTCCGGTTCCAGCTACACGCCCGTGATGCGTTGCATCGGCCGGGCACGGGATCGAGTTCACGGCGACACCACAACTCGTTCGCCTCAGTGACGACGATCAGTCAACGCGGAGTCGATTTCGCCGCCTGGTCGACGCATTTGCGCGTCGATTTCGCCGTGTAACCCTTCGGGGCGCGGACTGCCGTGAGCGATTCGTGCAGGTCGGCGAGGCCTGCCGGTCCGGGCTCGATCCGGCATCCGGTCAATACGCCGCGAGCGCTCCCCTATTCGCCGAGGCCGCACTTCTCTCGAAAGGAAAATGCCCGCATTCCTTCCGGAATGCGGGCACGTCCTCCCGAGCCGATCGTCAGGCGCGCGTCACTGCCCCACCCGTTCGGGTGCCGTGCCGAGCGGGAAGGACACCCGATCGGCCCGGTAGTACGAGAAGGTGTACTCCTGCACGGTCCCCTCCACATCGCGCAGGAGCTGTTCACGCATGAGTACGGGGGAACCCTCCCGCAGGCCGAGCACGCGGGCGGTGTCGGTGTCGCAGGCGACGGCGTCGATCACGGTGTCCACCTTGCCCAACGGGACGCCGTAGACCAGCGCGAAGGCGTCGGCGAGACTCGGACAGCGCTGCCACACCTTGGGTTGCTCGTACTGCTCCCGGTAGTAGGCCATCCGCACTCCCAACGGTTCCACGCCGGTGCTCGTCACGTGTTCGAAGACGTGCTCGACGAGTCCCACACGGGTGTCGTGGGTTCCGAGCCGCGTCCTGATGGACGGCCCCGACGGCACCACACGATTGTCGGTCTGCCGCACCGCGAAACCGGGCGGCGTGTGCCACGGCAGGATGTCGTCGACGGGGACCTGGAAGTACTCCTGCCGCACGCGGGTTCCCGTACGCCGGCGCCGCTCCACCAGTCCATCGGCTGCGAGTTGCTGAAGCGCCTCCCGGACCCGGGCCCGCGGAATACCCATGGTCTTGACCAGACGGTCCTCGACGAGTTGTTCGTCGTCGACGAGAAAACCCGACCTGATCAACGATCGGATCAGGCCGTATGCGCGGCGTGTCTGATTCGTCGAACCTCGTACTGATGAATCGTCGCGACGCATGTCCTGCTGCACTGTGCCTCCTGGAACACTGACCGGACTCGACGCCGGTCATGGGTCGGTTCTATCCCATCGGCGTTTCGAAATCGTTACGAGGACAATCCCACTCGACTTCGACGTCTCTCAGCGCAGTGGGTGGTCGCGGTCCGGGTCCTGTCCGTCGGTCGCGTGCAGGTGCGGAGAGGCGACCGCCGCGGTCGACGGGCGCCCGTGGACGAAGGTGACACGATCGGCGCGGTAATGGTCGAACGCGATCTGGATCGGGCGCTCATGGGAGTCGTAGAAGGTCTGATTGCGTACGACGACCGCGGACCCCTCGGCGATCCCGAGTATCCGGGCGGTGCGGGCATCGGCGGTCGTCGCACCGATCGAGGTATCGATCCGGGACACGGTCCGTCCGAAGAACCGGGCGGCGACCTCGCTCATCGCGGCGCGCCCGTCGTAGCTCACCGCTTCGAAGGACGACCGGAAGTACGCCGTGCGGATGCCGATCACCGTGCCGTGCAGAACGAACGTGTTCTCCACCATCCGCAGCCGACGATCCGAAGTCGACAGTCGGGTCCTGAGCAGGGAGGTACTGGGAACCGTGCGCTGTTCGGTGATGACGATGTCCATCTCGTCCGGTGGGCCGTCGGCGAGACGGATGTCCTCCAAGGCGATCCGCACTCCCGTGTTCACCACGATCGTGCCGCTGCGCGGATGCCGCTCGACCACGCCCTCGTCCGCGAGTTTCCGGAGCGCCTCACGGACGGCGGTGCGGCTCGCATCGAGGTGGGCGATCAACTGATCCTCGACCAGCACCTGATCCTCGGCGTAGATACCGTGGTGCACCGAGGCCAGCAACATGTCGTGTACCCGCCGCGAGAGCGTATTGCGGTTGCCTGCCGAGCCGCCCACCGCGCGAGGATGAGTGGCTCGTTGTCTCACGATGACGTTCTCTCTCATGCTTCTCGGTCTCCGGTAACTACGGGCCGGTGGACGGCGGAGGTGCCGAACCGGCCGAGGACCGCATCGGGTGGGTGCGGCCCTCGACCGGTTCCACCGGATCAGAACTCGTGGATGTTCTCGTTCAGGGTCGTGTACGTGTATCCGTCGCGGATTGCTCCGCGACGCTTCAATGCGGGGGCGAGTCCGTCGGCGATCTCCGCGATGCTGTGGCGGGTCATCGGCGAGTACAGCAGGAAGCCGTCGCCACCGACCTCGTCCATGATCTCCTCCATCTTCGCGGCCACGGTGTCGGGGCTACCGACGAGGCCGAGATCGGTGATCTGGAAGGATTCCGCCGCGACCTGCCGCAGGGTCTTGCCCTCCGTGTCCTGGAAGAGGTTGGCAATCGAGGAGCGCTCACCGTTGCCCTTGGACAGGTCGATCTCGTCGACCGGGGTGTCGAGGTCGATCGCTCCGAAGTCGATGCGCCCGCCGCTCGTGTAGCTCATGTTCCAGAGGTTGTACTCCACCGCAGCGTCCGTGTACCGGTACCGGCGCAGCGCCTCGGCCTTCTCCTGCGCTTCGGCGTCCGTGGGCGCCACGATCGGGGTCGCGAGGAACAGCAGTTTGATGTCGCTCGGCTTCCGGCCGTGGGTGAGCATCCTGCGGTGGATGTCCTCCCGATAGGCCTTCATGTCCTCGACGGTCTTGCACATCGCCATCTGCGTGTCACCGTGGCGCGCAGCGAGTTCGCGGCCCGGCACCGAGCCGCCGGCCGAGACGACCGGGATGTCGCGCTGCGGACCGGGGATCGTGTTCAGCGGGCCACGGGAGCGGAAGTACTTGCCCTCGAAGTTGATCGGGTGCACCTTGGTGTGGTCGGCGTAGATGCCGTTCACATCGTCGGCGACCACGGCGTCGACGTCCCACGAGTGCTGCAGCTGCTTGACGACCTCGACCCATTCCTCGGCCATCCGATACCGCTCGTCGTGGTCGAAATGCTGCTCGAAGCCGAAGTTCTGGGCCACGCGGTCGGTGACCGACGTGACGACGTTCATGCCCACACGACCCTCGGTGAGATGGTCGAGCGTGGTGTAGAGGCGAGCAGCGAGGTAGGGGTGGTACTGGATCGTCGAGACGGTGGGAACGATTCCGATGTGCTTGGTGCGCTGGGTCATCAGAGGCACGAGGGGCATCGGATCGTTCTTCGGTGCCATGAAGCCTCGCCGGAGCGAGACCTCGGCGGAACCGTTGTAACTGTCCTCGACCATCGCGGTGTCCTCGATGAGGATGTAGTCGAAGCAGGCACGTTCGAGCGAGGCTGCGAGATCGACGTACAGGTCCGGCTTCATCCAGTCCCGCATATTCGCACCGGTGTACACACCGTCGCCTCCGGCCGGGTTCCAGGGCTGGATGCCGAAACCGCTTCCGAGAAACCATCCGAGGTGAAACATGTTTTCCGCCTTTTCCTTCCGAAACCGGGTGACCGCACATCCGCGGTGGTGTGTGCAGTGTCGTCGGCGAACGGCGGCGATTCGGTTCCGTCGCGGTAACGCGCGAGTTGCGCGAGTCCTCGGGGCGGGGTTCCGGCCATTCGGCCTGATGTGAGACGAGTGCCCCGTCGTGTTGCGCAACCGTGACGGCCGCGCAACACGCCGGCGCACTCGCATCGGACGAACTCCCGACGTGACTCAGCGTGTGGAGTGTGACGTCGTTCGGCGCCGCACCGCGCCGGACAGCGCGACCGCGACCACCAGTGCGCCACCGTAGAACAACTGCTGGACGAAGCTGGCGACACCGAGCATCTGCAGGCCGACGACCCCGGCGACGAGGAAGTACACCGCGACCAGCGTGCCGAAGGCGTTGAAGCGGCCGGGGACGATCGCGGTGGCACCGAGGAAGGCCGCCGCGAAGGCGGGCAGCATGAACGACTGACCCGAGGACGGATCGGCACCGCCCAGCATGCCGGCGTAGATGATGCCGGCGAGCGCGGCCACCAGCGCGGACGTGACGAGTGCGCCGCCGCGGATGCGGTCGACGTGCAGGCCGCTGAGCCGTGCCACCTGGGCACCGCGTCCGACGAAGAGCAGTCGGCGTCCGATCGGCGTGTACTGGAAGATCACCGCCATGATCAACACGAGGGCGAGGGCGTAGTAGAACTGCAGCGACACACCGAAGATGCGGGTGCCGATGGTGGCATCGACGAGTGCGGAGTCGACGCCGGTGACCGAGGTCGAGTCGGAGATCCACTGCACCACACCGAGCACCACGGTGCCGCTGCCGAGGGTCGCGATGAACGAGTCGATCTGCAGTCGCACGACCAGCAGTGCGTTGATCAGGCCGACGACGAGGCACACGAGCACGGCGACTGCGATGGCCGGCAGCAGCGACCAGCCCTGTTGCACGTTGAGCACCGCGATCGTCATGGCGGCCAGCGACATCGTCGATACGGCCGACAGGTCGAACTCGCCGGCGGTGAGCGGGACGATCAGACCCAGCGCCAGGACGAGCAGGACGGCCTGGGAGCCGAGGACGTTCTGCAGGTTGTTGGTGGTCGGATAGGTCTCGGGACGCAGGGCGCTGAACACGACGACCACGGCGACGAGCGCCAGGACGAGCGCGTACTTCTCGAACAGCGGCCCGAACGAACGACGGGAACGCGCGGAATCCGATTCGGTGGTGGGAGTTTTCGTGGTGGCGTTCTTGTCGATGGTGACGGACATCAGGCGCTCACTTCCTGTCGGGTCGAGCCGAGAACACTGTCCGAGATGTGATGCTTGGACAGGTTGTCGCCGGTGAGTTCGGCGACGACATGTCCGTGGGCGAAGACGAGGACGCGGTCGCACAGGACCGACAGTTGCTCGTAGTCGGAGCTGGCGACGACGATGCCCGCTCCCCCACGCACGGTCTCCCGCAGCATCTCGAAGATGCGGGCGCGGGCACCGATGTCCACACCCTGGGTGGGTTCGGCAAGGAGCACCAGCACCGGGTCGGTCTGGAGCCACTTGCCGAGCAGAGCCTTCTGCTGGTTGCCGCCGGACAGCGACCCGTAGACGGCCTGCGGGTCTCGTGGCCGGACGTCGCAGTGCTCGGCAAGCGCGGTCGCGATGTCCTTCAGCGCTCGCGGTTTGACGAATCCTGTACCGAGCACGGGCAGGGTGACGTTCTCGGCGACGGTCAGTTCGGGAGCGCTGCCCTCGACCTTGCGGTCCGGCGGCACGTAGACGACCTTCCGGGCGAGCGCGTCGATCGGTGTCATCGCGGACAGGTCCACGCTGTCGTCGCCCACTGTCAGCCGCCCGCCACGGGCCTGCCGCGCCCCGTACAGGGCGGGCAGGACGTCGTCGTAGCCCGAACCGGCGATGCCGGTGAGTCCGACGACCTCCCCGGGCCGCACGTCGAACCCGATGCCGTCCACGGAGGTCGTCTCGAGGTCCTCGACCCGGGCGAGAGCCGGTACGTCCTCGAAGTCGCGGACCGGCCCGGCGACGCGCGGGTCGGCGGAGTCGAGACTGCGTCCGACGATGAGGTCGATGAGCGAGGTCGCCGTGAGGTCGCAGGTGCGATGCGTGCCCTGCGACACCCCGTCGCGCAGCACGGTGACGCGGTCGGTGTGGTCGAGCACCTCGTCGAGGTCGTGGGAGACGAACAGGACGGCGGCCTTCTTGTCGGCGACGATCTCGCGGACGACGGCGAACAGCAGGTCGGTGCCCTCGCGGGGCAGGAAGACCGTGGGTTCGTCGAGCACGAGCAGAGTGCGGCGCTCCCCCAGTTCCTCGGTCGCCCGCAGGATCGCGAGGAGGGCGCGTTCGGTCTCGTTCAGGCTCGACACCGGCGCCTGGGGATCGATGTGGAGTCCGAAGCGCTCGAACAGTACTCGGGCGGTGCGCTTCTCGCGCCGCCACGAGATCCACGGACTCGATCCGGCCACGACCGGTCCGACGCGGAGGTTCTCGACCACCGACAGATCGGGCACGAGGGCGAGGTCCTGATGGACGAAGCTGATGCCGAGGTCGCGGAATCCGCCGGCCGGAACCGGCAGTGTCACGTCCCTGCCGCGCACCTGCAGCGCGGCGCCGGGGTCGGGGGCGTGGAAGCCTGCCAGGACCTTGATGAGCGTGGACTTGCCGGAACCGTTCTCCCCCAGCAGACCGTGCACCTCACCGGCGTGGATCGTCAGGCCGACCTTCTTCAGCACCGTGTGCTCGCCGAAGGTCTTGGACAGACCGACGATGTTGACGATGGGATCAGGACTGCTCACTGGGCCCCCACAGTGCTTCGTAACCGGTGACGTAGGCCGTGCCGTAGCCCTTGTCGGGCTGCGGCGGGGTGCCGGTCTCGTCGATGTTCTCCGCAGTGATGAGCTTGAGCGGGGTTTCCTGTGCGCCGTTCGGGACGGGGTCGTAGCCGAGGAGGAGGCGACCGGCCTGGTCCATCGTCGCCCATGCGAGCCACGGGATGGATTCACCGACGTTCATCGTGACGATGCCGTCGTCCTGCTGGATCTTGAGGACGGCGGGGGTGCCGTTGACCGAGGAGATCTCGACCTGGCCGGCCTTGCCCGCGGCCTTGATGCCCGACTGGGCGTAGAGCGACATCGAGTCGTAGATGGGCAGGACGAAGTTGATGTTCGGGTCGGCGGAGAGTGCGGACTGCACCTCGGACTGGATCTTGGTGGCCCACTCCGTGACCGGGACGTTGACGATCTTGTAGGTGCACTTCGGGCAGTACTGCGCGATCTCGTCCTCCATCGCGGCGACCTCGGCCTTGGCCGGGGGAACCTCGTTGGAGGTGATGATGAGCGCGTTGCCCTCGCCTTCGGTGCGGTCGATCATCCAGTCGACGGTGAGTCGGTTGGCCTCGGAGAGTGGGGCGTCGGTGGTGGCGTCGATCAGTCCTTCGAGGTCGGCCGGCACCGGTTCGCCGCGCAGGATGGTGTGGGTGAGCAGAACGGGAATCCCGGCAGCATCGGCTTTCTCGAGCGCCGGCTTGATGAGGGAGGCGTCGACACCCTGCGAAAGAATGATGAGGTCGACCTTCTGGTTCACGGCCTGTTCGACACCGGTCGCCCACTGGGCGGGCTGGCCCTGGTTCGTATACTCGATCCAGGTGGCGCCGTAGCGTTCGGCGACCTTCTTCGATTCCTCGTCGACGGCGACGTTGTACGGGTTCTCGCTGTTGGTGGGGATCGCGAAGATCGTCTTGCCGGCGATGTCCTTCATCGGGAACGGCTCGGCCTCGAGCGTGAACTCCGGGTCCGCCTCGTACAGGGCGAGCTGGGCGCGGGCGTACTCGATTCCGGCGGTGACGTCGGCGGCGGACACGTCGCCGCCACCCGAGCCGTCACTGCTGCACGCGGCGAGACCGAAGACGGCCGAGAAGGCGAGCGCGGCGATCGCAGCGCGGCCGGGAAGGGAATGACGCATGGATTCTCCTGGGGGGATGAGGAGTGTGCCGAAGAAGCGGCCGCGTCGTTGCGGGACCGGCTGGGGAAGGAGATGACTTCGAATGTATCCGCAGCGTGTTGCGTACGGCGACATCCTTGGTTCATTCGTGTTAATTGCGTGCGGAGATCGTCTCCAGGTACTCCTGCGCCCGGCCGAGCGACCACACCTCCGCCATCTTCTGCTGCATGTCGAACAGATTCGACGAATGAATCGCCGGATCACGATCTCCCACAGCCTCTTCCACGACGATCGGAACAAAGCCGTGCTGCATCGCATCCAGTGTCGTCGCGCGTACGCAACCGCTGGTGGACAACCCGGCGATGAGCACGGTGTCCACTTCGAGCGACGTGAGGTGCGAATTGAGAGTGGTACCGAAGAACGCGCTCGGATACTTCTTCGTCACCAGCATTTCCGCGCACGTCGGTTCGAGACCCTCGATCAACTCCCCATACGGACTGCCTTCGCAGAACGCGACGAGGGTGCCCGACTTCTTGAAGAACACCCCGGCATCGGCACCGTCTGCACGCAGGCGAACCTCGGTGATCACCACCGGGATTCGGGCTTCGCGCGCGGAGGTGAGCAGGGTGCGCATCGCCTCGACGTTCTCTTCCACCCCCGCGTACAGCGGGCAGTCGGGATCGATGTAGGCGCGGGCGGGGTCGACGACGATCAACGCGGGACGGGTTCCGGGCTGCAGTTCCTGCCCGAAACCGGCGCGGGCGTAGTCGGCGGCCTGTTCTGCACGATCGGCGATGGTCATGCGGACTCCTTCAGTGGGATGACGGATTCGAGGGTGTGGACGGTCGCTGCCGGATTGCGGCGCGGAAAGGCGAGACACACGCCGACACCGAGCAGGGCGACGACGGCGAGCGCGATGCCGACCGCTCGCACGTTGTCGACGAACTGCGCCACCTCCGCGCTGCCCAGCGTGCCGAGGGTCCCGCCGTAGGCGGCCTGGCGGGCAGCGGCACTGAGGCCGGCAGTGGCGAAGACGAGCGCCAGCGCCGTGCTGAGCAGGTAGCCGACGTTCTGCAGGGTCGAGCGTAGCCCGTTGGCGATGCCGCGACGGTCCGCGGGAGCCGTGAGCATCAACGCGCTCGTGCTCGGTGTCATGAACAGTCCGGTGCCGCAACCGAGTACGAACAGGAAGGGTGCGGTCGCCCCGAGCGAACCGCCGTCCGGCGACAACAGCAGTGCCACTCCGAGCAGACCGACGGCGTTGAGTCCCATGCCGGTCGCAGTGAGCGTACGGGGGCTGAAACGCAACATCAGGGAACCTGCCGCTGCCGCCGCGACCACGGTGCCGATCGCGACCGGCATCACCAGCGCACCCGCGGCGACCGCGGAGATTCCGCTCACCGCCTGCCCGTACAGCGACACCAGCAGAGTCACCGCGTAGGTGGCGATCGCGTTGACGAGCACCGCGGCGAGGACGAGCGCGATACCCCGGTTGCGGAACAACGACAGGTCGACGAGCGGATGGGTCCGCCGGATCTGCACCGCGACGAACGCCACGGCAAGCACGAAACTCGCTGCGCCGCAGGCCCAAGGCAACCAGGGCGTCGCACCGAACCCCGGAGTGAGGGCCAGAACGACGGCGGCGAGCAGTGCGGTGGACAGCACCGCACCGGATACATCGAAGGGTTCCCGGGTCACCGCCCTGGAGGGACTACGCGGAATCACCGCAATCGATACGGCGATCGCGAGCAGCCCCACCGGCAGCACCACGACGAACAATCCACGCCAGCCGAAGACTGCGGTGGCGGCACCGCCGATCACCGGTCCGACCACCTGCGCGACGGCCGCGACCGTCGCGTTCCAGCCCAGTGCCCGACCGAGGGTGTGCGGCGGGAAGGTGTCGGTGAGCAGCGCCGTGTTGTTCGTGACGATGGCGGCGGCCCCGGCGCCCTGGAGCACTCGGGCCGCCACGAGCCATCCGGCCGACGGCGCCAGCATGCACAGGCCGGTCGCGGCGGTGAAGGTGATCAGTCCCGCGAGGTAGAGCGGTCGTCGCCCGATGATGTCGGCGAGCCGGCCGAACACCAGGATCAGGGCGGTCGTGACGAGCATGTAGCCGAGCAGGATCCACGTCGACTGGGCGCCGGAGGCATCGAGTTCGCGTGCGACCGTGGGCAGTGCGACGGTCAGCCCGCTCAGGCTCAGGAACACCGCGACGACCCCGATGCTCGTTGCCGAGAACACTCGCCACGGGTGCGGATGACGCTGCGGGGCCGGGCTATCCATCGGCACGGCTATCCGTCGGTACGGCGGTCGTGGACGTCGGTGACGGATTGGAGCACCTGCGCCAGGCGCAGGCACGTGTCGTCCGCCCACGGCCGTCCCACCAACTGGACGCCGACCGGCATCCCGTCGGAGAAGCCCGCGGGTGCCATGACAGCGGGCAGGCCGAGATAGTCGAACAGGCCGGTGTTGCGGCCGACGATCGATTGCATCGGGTACCGCACCCCGTCGATCTCCATCGTCACGTCCGACAACCGCGCCGCTGTGGCGCCGATACCCGGCGTGACGAACACATCGATACCCGCGGTGTCGAAGGCGTGGATCGTCTCCTGCTGGGTGAGCGTGCGCCGGCGCACCGATCTCAGGTAGTCCACGGCCGACGGTACGAGTCCGCGCGCGATCCGTACCTGGGTGCCGATGTCGTACAGCGCGAACTTCTCGAGGGCGCCCTCCTGGTTGGAGGCGAGCTCGCAGGTCATGACGATCGTGACGTCGTCGTGGAGGCGGTGGGCGTCCGAGATGTCGACGGGCACGACCTCGGCGCCGAGGTCGCGGAAGATGCCCACGACGGCCTCCCAGGCGGCGAGCACGCCGGCGTCGCACAGTTCGGTGAACCAGGTGGTGGGGACGCCGAGGCGCACACCACCCAGGGACGGTGCCGCAGCGGTGCCCGTGACGGCGAGCGCGCCCCGCACCTGCCGCGCTGTCTCGTCCGGGACAGCGGCAGGGTCGTAGCCGTCGGGTCCGGCGAGCACCTCCAGTACGAGCCGTAGATCTGGCGCGGACCGCGCCATGGGACCGATGTGGTCGAGGGTCCACGACAGCGACGCGACGCCGGTGCGCGGCACGAGACCGTAGGTCGGTTTGATGCCGGTGAGATTGCACAGGGCGCTGGGCACCCGGATGGATCCACCGGTGTCGGTGCCGAGAGCGAGCGGGACGAGTCGCGCGGCGAGGGCGCCGGCCGAACCGGTCGACGATCCACCGGTCCACCGGTTCCGGTCCCACGGGTTGGTCACGGCACCGTAGCGTGCGTTGTGCGGTGCACCGCAGGCGAACTCGGTGGTGGCGGTAATGAGAACGGGGATCGCTCCGGCCGCGCGGAGGCGCGCAACGACGGTCGCGTCGGTCGCCGCGATGCGGTCGCCGGTGGTGCGCGAGCCGGCGGTGACCGGTGCCCCGGCCACGTCGATGATGTCCTTGACGGCGAAGAAGATGCCCTCGAGCGGGCGCGCGGTGCCGTCGCTCCATCGTCGGTCCGAGTCCGCGGCCGCGTCGTCGGCGCCGTCGATCACGGCGAGGACAGCTCCTCCGGACAGCACCGGGTCGCTCCATCGGGCCCGCAGCGCGGCGAGGACGTCGGTGGGGGTGGTCGCGCCGGACCGGTAGGCGGTGAGCAGATCGAGGACGCCGAGTTCGTGCACGGGCGCGTCGGTGCGGACGGCGTGGGCGGGTACTTCGATCGGCGAGGCAGGGACGGGGCTCGCTGCCAGCAACGCGACGGAATGGGCGGGCTCGCAGACCGGGTAGTCCGGCACCGAGGCCAGGGGTGTGCGTCGCCCCGCCTCGAGCAGCGGCTCCATGTCGGCGCGGGCCTGTGGGAGCAGGTCGTCGACGGTCGTGACGGACGCGGCAGTGAGGTCGGGATAGTCGGTGGTGGTCATCGGAGCACCTCCGTCGTCGCGGAGGCCGGCCGAGGCAGCGGAGCCGGTCGCACCGTGCCTGCCGTGAGATCGGCCAGCAGGCGCAGTACGTCCGGGCGCCGGTCCCGGGCCAGCGGGAAGGCGGCCCGTTGCGTGGGGACGGCGTCGAGGTCGAGGATGACGCGCAGCGTTTCCCCCGCACGATGGGCCGGAGCCTGGGCGACGATCACACCGTTGGGGGCGATCACGCACGACAGACCGAAGTAGTCGACCGTCACGCTGTTGAGGGTCTCCGGGCCGGCGCGGTTGGCCGCGACGATCCACATCTGCGATTCGAGTGCGCGGGTCTGCAGTTCGGCGAGGAAGAGGTCCTCGCGGGTGCCGAGCGACGAGACGATCGCGAGCATCACCTCGGCGCCGAGCGCGCGGGCGACCGCCCAGTTCTCGGGGAACGTGCGGTCGTAACAGATGACGCAGCCGAAGCGAGTGCCGAAGGCGTCGACGGTGGCGGGCGCCTGCCCGGGCGCGAAGTGATACTTCTCGTCGATATCGACGTTGCCGACCTTGCTCGCCGGCAGCGACAGCTTCCTGTAGGCGGGCAGTGTTCCACCGTCGGGGGTGCGCCAGCTCAGGATCTCGCCGGTGGCATCGATCATCACGACGGAGTTGTGGGTGACGTCGTGGGCGGTACGTTCGAAGACTCCGAAGGCGATGGCGCATCCGAGTTCTCGCGCGAGTGCGCCGAACAGGTCGGTGGCGTCGCCGGGGATCGTCTCGGCCCAGGACGTGCGGTCGACCTCGTGGCTGGTGCAGAAGTAGGGGGTGGTGATCAGTTCGGGCAGGACCACCAGGTCGGGTGTGGTGCCGTCGCCGTCGGGTGCGGCTGCCGCGCGCACGAGGGCGGCGAGCCCGGCAAGGTTACCGAGGAGGTCCTCGGTCAGTTCGCCGGCCTGAACGATGGCGATGTCGAGGGTGCGCGAAGTCAAGAGGAACCTCCTGAAAATGGGATGACGGGTGGGAGCGCGGCTCGACGCTCGCGCTCCCACCCGTCGTTCGTGTCAGGCTGCGGCGGCCTGGATGGTGTTGCGGCTCTTCATCAGAGGCTGGATGCGGGTGCCGAAGTTCTCGATGCCCTCGACGAAATCATCGAAGGTGAGCATGATGCCCTTGATCCCCTCGAGTTCGGCGACCTCGTCGAGCATCCTCGCCACGGTCTCGTAGGAGCCGACGAGGGTGCCCATGTTGAAGTTCACGGCGCCCTCGGGCAGCGAGATGGTCTTCGCCGTGGAGGCATCGTCGGCGGTGGCGTCGGCGGCGGACTGGTCGGCCATGTATCCGAGAGCAGCGAGGTCGGCGTTGTCGTGGTAGTCCTGCCATTTCGCCTGTGCTGCTTCGTCCGTCTCGTCGGCGATGATCATGAACAGGGTCAGCGCACCGACGTCCCGGCCGGTCTCACCGGCCGCGTCGACGAGTGTCGCCACGGATTCCGAGATGGCGGTCGGGGTGTTGATCCCGGTGCCCATGATGAAGTTGAAGTCGGCCATCTCGGATGCGAACTTCATGCCGCTCTTGGACTGTCCGGCCGCGACGATAGGTACTCCGCCGCCGGTGGGGCTCGGTGAGAGCACGCACTCGTCCATCGTGTAGTGCTCGCCCTTGAAGTTGCTGACGCCGTCGGCCCACAGTTGCTTCATCACCGTCACGTACTCGGTGGCCTGCGCGTAGCGGTAACCGAAGTACTCGTCGCCGGGCCACAGACCCATCTGCGTGTATTCGTTCGGCGCCCAACCGGTCACGATGTTGACGCCGAACCGGCCGGGAGCGATCGAGTCGATCGTCGACGCCATCCGGGCGACCATCGCCGGCGGCAGAGTGAGGATCGGAGTGGAGGCGAACAGCTTGATCTTCTCGGTGACGGCCGCGAGGCCGGCCATGAGCGTGAAGGATTCGAGGTTGTGGTCCCAGAACTCGGTCTCGCCCCCGAAGCCCTTGAGCTTGATCATCGAGAGTGCGAAGTCGAGGCCGTGCTTCTCCGCCTTCTGCACGACCGTCTTGTTGAGTTCGAACGACGGCATGTACTGCGGGGCGCTCTTGGAGATGAGCCAGCCGTTGTTGCCGATGGGGATGAAGACGCCGATTTCCATGTCACTCACTCCTGAGAGGCGGGGAGATTCGAGGAAGCGATCCGGCCGCACTGCCTGGCTCGCTGTGACTTCGAATGTATTCAGGAGTTGTTGCCGGATGCGTGTCGACGAGTAACGGGATTGTTACCCGCGTTAAGGATCGGCGACGGACTACGCAAAGGGCACCGCACAGGGTGCCGCACTCCCCCGCGGCACCCATTCGACGTCGAAGTTCCGGTGCACCGGCCGTCCCTCGTCCCCGTCGATACGCGCCAGCAGCAACTCCGCGGCGGCCACCGCCATATCCTCGAGCGGCTGGCGCACGGTCGTCAGATCGAAGATCGACCAGCTCGACTGCTGCAGGTCGTTGTATCCCACCACCGAGACCTCGCCGGGCACATCGAGATCGAGCCGCTTGGCGGCGTCGAGTGTGCCGTAGGCGATGTAGTCGGTCGCGCAGAACACCGCCGTGGGACGATCCGGTCCGGTCAGCAGCGTCAGCCCGCCGGCGAGACCCGTGGCCGCATCGACCGCACCGCGGTGGACACACGTCTCGTCGAGCGGCACACCGCACTCCTCGAGCCGGTCGCGGAAGCCCTTCTCACGCAATCGGATGCTGGGGTTGTCCAACGGACCGGAGATCAGAGCGATGCGGGTGTGCCCCATATCGACCAGATGGTCGGCAACGAGCCTGCCACCACCGATGTTGTCGGAGGTCACCCGATCCACCCGGTGCGCGTACCAGCCGTCGACGTCGCGGTTGAGGATGACGAGGGGAATCTTCCAGTCGATGATCTCCGACACCATCGGTGAATCCAGTCGCGAAGAGATGAACACGACGCCGTCGACCAGTCCCCCGCGCAACGCGAGGATGTCCTTCTCCAAGGATCCCTCGGTGCGGTCGCTCATGAGCAGGACCCGGTAGTCGTTGCGGGCGAAGCAGTCCTGCAGGGTGTTCACCAGCGTCGGATACGACGGGTTGTGCAGGTCGCCGCTGACGATCCCGATGGTCGACGACTTCCGCGTGATGAGGCTGCGAGCGGTGACGTGCGGGACGTACCCCATCTCCTTCGCGAGAGCCCGGATGCGCAGGCGGGTCTTCTCCACGACGCGCGGGTCGTCGCGAAGGGCGCGCGAGACCGTCGATTGCGACACTCCTGCGCGGCGAGCGACGTCGTAACTGGTGACCGACCTGTTCCCCATTCCCGGATTGTAGGGACACGACGGCGCGGCGAGCAGAGTTCACCTGGAGAACACAGGATCGAACCCTCCGGCCTCTCCCGCGCATTCGCTACCGATTTTGCTATCCGCTACAGCAATTTCCGTAGCGGATGACCATTCTTGTAGCGGATGGACAGTCACATGACGTGGTGCCGGCCCACGGGCAGCACGAGCGGTTTGCCGGAGACCGGGTCGGAGATCACGCGACTGTCCAGACCGAAGACCGCCCTCACCGTCTCACCGGTGAGCACCTCCGAGGGATCCCCCGACGCGTAGATGCTGCCGCCGGCCATCGCGACGAGATGGTCGGCGTACCGCGCGGCGAGGTTGAGGTCGTGCAGGACCATCACGATCGTCGTGCCGCGATCGCGGTTGAGATCGGTGAGCAGATCGAGGACCTCCACCTGGTGGCTGACGTCGAGGAAGGTGGTGGGTTCGTCGAGCAGCAGCAGGTCGGTCTGCTGCGCGAGCACCATCGCGATCCACACGCGTTGTCGCTGCCCGCCCGACAACTCGTCCACGGAACGCTCGGCGAGTTCGGTGGTGTGGGTGGCGGCGAGCGCGTCGGCGACCGCCGCGTCGTCCTCCCGACTCCAGCGCGAAAGCACCCGCTGGTGCGGATGCCGGCCGCGGCCCACGAGGTCGGCGACGACGATGCCCTCCGGCGCGATCGGAGACTGCGGCAGCAAACCCAGGGTGCGGGCGAGTTTCTTGGCGGGCAACCGGTGGACGTCCTTGCCGTCGAGCAACACGTGTCCGCCCCGCGGCGACAGCAAACGCGACATCGACCGCAGCAGCGTCGATTTCCCGCACGCGTTGGCGCCCACGATGCACGTGATCCGGCCCGGCGGCACCGTCAGGTCGAGATTCTCGACGACGGTGCGGTTGCCGTAACCGAGTTCGAGGTTCTCGGCGATCAGGGTGTGCGTTGCGGTCACAGCGAGCCTCCCGCGCGGTTGGAACGAATGATGAGGTAGACGAGATAGGGCGCGCCGAGCGCACCCGTCACCACGCCCACCGGATAGCGCGTGCCGAAGGCGTACTGGCCGACGAAATCCGCGACCAGCACGAGCAGTGCGCCGACGAGCGCCGCCGGGACGAACAGCGAGGTCCCCCGCCCCACGATGCGGGCGGCGATCGGCCCGGACAGGAAAGCGACGAACGCGATGGGTCCGGCCGCGGCGGTCGCGAACGCGATGAGTCCGACCGCGGAGACGATCGCGAACAGACGGGTGCGTTCGACCCGCACACCCAGTGCCTGGGCGGCGTCGTCACCGAGCTGGACCATCGACAGATTGCGTGTCTGCACGAGCAGAACCGGTCCGAGCACCACCAGCGCGACGACGACGGGCACCGTCGCACCCCACGTTGCACCGTTGAGACTGCCGGTGAGCCAGCGCATCGTCTCCTGCAGGTCCCACGTCGCCGCGGTGCTCAGCAGATAGGAGGTGACGCTGTCGAGCATCGCGGCGATGCCGATTCCGATGAGGATCAGGCGCGTGCCCGCCACCCCACCGCGATAGGACAGCCCGTAGATCAGGAGGGCGACGGCCAGACCGGCGACGATCGCGAAGACCGACACTCCGGTACCACCGAGGCCGAGCACGATGATCGCGAAGGCCGCCGCGGCGCTCGCCCCGGAGCTGATGCCGATGATGTCGGGGCTCGCGAGGGGGTTGCGGAGCATCGTCTGGAAGGTGATGCCGCCGAGGCCGAAGCAGATGCCGGCGACCACCGCGAGGACCGCGCGGGGAAGTCTCAGGCGGCCGACGGTGAAGGTCGCCCCGACCACGTCCTGTCCGAGGACGACGCGCAGCACATCCGCGGGCGGATAGAAGGTCCGGCCGAACATCAGGCTCGCCACGAAGGCTGCGGCCACGAGGGTCGCGAGCGCGGCGATGACGAGACGACGACGTCGCCCGCGTCGTACCCGGTTCGCGGCGAGTTCGTCGATGCCGGTGTCGGTGGTCTCGAGTGTGGCGGTCACAGTTCGCGCAGTTTCTGCCGTCGGACGATGTACACGAAGAAGGGCGCCCCGATGAGCGCGGTGATGATGCCGACGTCGATTTCGGCGGGTCGCGCCACGATGCGGCCCACGACGTCGGCGGCGGTCAGCAGTCCCGCCCCGACGAGTGCGGAGAAGGGCAGCAGCCACCGGTTGTCGATACCGATGAGCAACCGGCACAGGTGCGGCACGACGAGGCCGACGAACGCGATGGGACCGGCGATGGCGGTCGCCGCCCCGCACAGGAGCACAGCGCCGAGCGCGGCAATGCCGCGGGCGAGAGCGACGCGTTCCCCGAGTCCGGCGGCCATGTCGTCGCCGAGCGCGAGGGAGTTGAGGCTGCGCGCCGACAGCAGGCAGATGACGAAGCCGACGACGAAGAACGGCAAGGCCTGCGAGATGGCATCGAAGTTCGCTCCACCCACACCACCGATCTGCCACGACCGCACGCTGCCGGCGATGTCACCGCGCGGCAGGATGACGGCAGTGACGAACGACGCGAGCGCTGCTGACGTGGCGGCACCGGCGAGGGCGAGTTTGAGGGGTGTCGCTCCCCCGCGCCCGAGCGATCCGATCACGTAGACGAACACCGCGGCCGCCGCGGCACCGACGATCGCGACCCAGATCATCGAGGTCTGCGTCCATAATCCGAACCAGGCCATGCCGATCACCACGGCGAGCGAGGCACCCATGTTTACGCCGAGAATGCCCGGGTCCGCCAAGGGATTACGCGTCACCCCCTGCATCACGGCACCCGCGAGACCGAGCGCGGCTCCGACCAGCAGCGCGAGCACCGTGCGCGGGATGCGTTTGGCGATCGCGCCCTGACCGATGTTGTCGGTCGCTCCCCCGAGGGCCGCGACGATGTCGGCCCAGTCGACGTTGCGCGAACCGATCGTCACGGATGCGATCACGAGCAGAACGAGAACACCGAGCAGAACCAGAAGCCAGACGGAATTGCCGATCGCCGAGCGTCCCTGTTCGGGGACACTCGGCGTCGACTGCGGGTGTAGTGCGGTCACTCCGCGCCGGTCTTGCCGGCTGCGTCGGCGAGCAGCTCGACGTAGTCGGAGAGGACCCAGGAGATGGCCAGCGGCGTCGGATTCGCTGCGGTGCCGAGCGGGCCGGAGCCGTCGAGGAAGACGATGGAGCCGTTGCGGACTGCGGGCATCTGCGACAGCAACGGGTCGGCCTCGAGCGCGTCGACGAGTTCCTGGTCACCGTAGGTGACGATGATCTGCACGTCGTCGAAGACGTCCACCTGCTCGGCGCTGACCTTCTTCGAGAACGCGTCGTCGGTGGAGGCGTCCGCAACGCTCTTCGGGGTGGACAGTCCGAGATCCTCGAAGAATGCAGCGCGGGTGTCGTTGGCGGTGTAGAAGCTGACCTGGCTCAGGTCGGCGGTGTCGACGTGAGTGAGGAACATCGTCGCCTTGCCCTCGAGTTCGGGATGGGCGGCGGCCGCGTCGGCGATCTCCTGCTCGAGGCTCGCGACGAGTTCCGTGCCCTCCTCGGCCATGCCCAGGCCGGCGCTGTTGAGCTCGATCATGTCGCGCCACGAGGTGGCCCAGGGCGCTTCGGGGTAGGCGACGACCGGAGCGATCTCGCTGAGGGTGTCGTAGTCCTCCTGCGTCAGACCGGAGTAGGCGGCGAGGATGACGTCGGGGTTCGTGTCGGACACGGCCTCGAAGTCGATGCCGTCGGTCTCGTCGAACAGCACGGGGGTCTCGGCGCCGAGTTCCTCGAGACGCTCCTCGACCCACGGCAGCATGCCGTTGCCGTCGTCGTCGCCGAAGTTGGCGGCTGCCATACCTACCGGCACCACCCCGAGGGCCAGCGGCACCTCGTGGTTGGCCCAGTTGACCGTGGCGACGCGCTCGGGCTTCGCGTCGAGGGTGACGGTGCCGAGCGCGTGCTCGATGGTGATGGGGTACTCACCCGAACCGGCGGTGCCGGAGTCGGTGGTCTCCGAGGAGTCGGATCCACAGGCGGTGAGACCGAGGGCGACCGCGACGGATGCGGCGGCGATCGTCAGAAAGCGCTTCGAACGCATGGAGGCAGAACTCACTCTCGTACGGGGTAGGGCCCTCGGCCTTACCACCGGCGGCAGTTAGGCGAGGTTTGCCTAAACCGTAATGTTCGTCCGAATCCGGCGCAATCGCTCGATCGGGACACCCCCTGTAGCGATCGGGACATCAGCCCACGCGGAACATTCCCGGTGTCGTGCCGGTGACCCTGCGGAAGGCCGCTCCGAACGCGCTGGCCGACCTGTAGCCCACCTGTTCGGCGACCTCGTCGACATCCGTGCCGTGACCGAGCAGCATCACCGCTCGCTGAGCGCGCACCGCCGCGACCCACCGCCCGAGACTCAGGCCGGTCTCCGACCGGAACGTGCGGGTGATGGTGCGGGTACTCACCCCCAACTCGGCCGCCCAGTCCGAGAGCGTCCGCGGATCGCTGGGATCCTCGGCGATCGCCTCGACGATGGCCCGCACGACCGGCGAAGACGGCACCTGCACCATCAGTTCGTTCTCGGCGGGTGCGAGCACGTCGATCACCATGCGCTCGGTCAACGACCGCGACTCGTCGCCGAGATGTTCGTCCGCCAGCCGGTCGAGCAGCAGTCGCAGCAGGGGCGTCATCTCCACCGCGACCGGGCCGTCGGACAACGACGGAGCCGAGTCGATCTCGAAGTGCGCTGTGCGGTACCAAGTTCCGGCGGGCATGACACCCCAGTGCAGCAGGCCCGCCGGAATCCACAGTCCCATGGTCGGGGTGATGGTCCATGTGCGCGAGCCGATGGTCGCGCTGGACGCGCCCCGGTCGTTCCACAGCAACTCGTGCGTCGGATGCGAATGCGCCTCGAAGCGGGTCTCGCGGGAAACGAGTTCGTCCATGCCCGCGATGACGAAGGGCACGTCGATCTCACCGGCCTCGTAGACCGGCAACGTCCTGCTCTCCGCCGCCTCGACGCTCTTCACGTACGTCCTCCTCCGCTGTGCGACGACGCCAATCCTCACACGTCGCGCTGCCGAGGCACCGGTCAGGACAGGATCTCGACGTACCCTTCGGTGCCGTGCACGCGGATGCGTTGCCCGTCGCGGATGATGCGGGTGGCGTCCTCGACGCCCACTACGGCCGGCAGCCCGTACTCGCGCGCGATCACCGCGCCATGGGTCATCACGCCGCCGACTTCGGTCACCAGTGCGCTGACGGTGACGAACGCCGGGGTCCAACTCGGGTCGGTGAACGCGGTGACCAGGATGTCACCCGGTTCGAAGTCCGCTCGGTCCATGTCGGCGACCACGCGGGCGCGTCCTTCCACGACACCGGTGGACACCGCGATGCCGGGCAGCGCCCCGTCGGGGAGACCCTCGCGGCTGTACGCGCCGGTGATCGTCTCCCCTGTCGACAGCAGCACCCGCGGCGGAGTGAGACTGCCGAACGATGCGAACTCCCCCTTCCGCTCGGTGACGAGGTCGCCGACCGGTCGTGGCTCGCGGACCACGTCCTCGAGTTCCTCGAACCGCAGGAAGAAAATGTCCTCCTTCTCGTCGATCACTCCCGCGTGCACGAGATGTTCGGCCACCCGCAGGAGGGCCTGCTTGTAGAGGAGGTAACGGCCGACCATGCCGTATTTCGGGTACTCCCGATAGCCCGCGAAGGCCCGGATGCGGTGGACGAGTCTCTCGATCTCGCGGGCCTTCCGCTTCCCGTCGGGCAAAGCCCGCACGCGTTCGAGGAGTTCGCGCTTCTTCTCCTCGGCCTGCCGCCGACCGTCGTCGAACCGCTGTTTCGCCGCGCCGGGCCCGAAGTTGTCCAGATTGCTCACGATCGTCGGCACCAGCACGGTGGGGCGTTCGGCCCACCGCGGCCGGGTGATGTCGATTTCGGCGACGCATCGCCTGCCGTACTTGCCGAGGAAGTCCTCGAGCGCTGCTCGCACCTCCGACCCGCCCTCATGTGCGCCGAGTTCGTCGAGGAAACGTGCGTCGTCGAAGCCCTCCTCGTCGACCTGCCGCAGGAACGTCACGACATCGGGATGACGACGAACCGCATCGGCGACGTCCAGCAGCGCCAGCCCCATCTCCGAGGTCACATTGTAGGGAACGGATCGGGAGACGACGTCCGCAAGGTTCTTCTCCCCCAGCCATTCCTGCCCCAGCTCGTTGAGCCGTTCGGCGGCCTGCATACCGGTGGCGAGCACCTCTCCGACCTCCTTACCGAACAACGAATGCTGCAGGTTGCGGATGTCGGCGCGGATGAAATCCAGCAGTGCCGAACCGGTTTCGTTCTCGATGAGACGCGCGGACTCGGCGATTGCGGCCTCGCTCTGCGCCACGAGTTCGGGGACGACGGCCGGGTCGATCTCGTCCGGGGCAGGCGGCAGACCGACCCGCGCAGCGGCAGGGTCATCCGGTCTTGTCGGAACGAATCCCCGATCGAGCACCGTCTGCAGCGCGTCACCGAAGAGTGGGTCGGACCTACCGATCATCCCGACGATGCCCGGCCCTTGGGTGGGTGAGGCCAACATGGCCGTGATGTCGACGAACAACCGTCCGCCCGCGTGGCGCATGGGCGCGCGGCTGGTCAACTGCCACATCGAGATTCCCAGCGGTTTCATCGGATCGGTCATCATCTGCTGGTGACCGACGGAGACGTACACGCGGTTCTCGTCGTCGCCGGACTCCGGGACGGGGAACAGTGTGGTGATCGGTCGGCTCTGCACGATGTGGAAAACCCTGTCGGCGAGGCACCATTCGATGTCCTGGGGACGCCCGAAGTGCGCTTCGATACGTCTGCCCAGCTGTACGAGTTCGGCGAGTTGCGCGTCGGTCAGCACCGGTGTCTTCTGCCGTTGCGTCCGGTCCACGACCTCGCCGGCACGCACCGCATACGCGTCGGCGTTCACCCGGCCCGACACCAGGTCGTCACCGAGCCCGGCGACCGCATCCACCCGGGACACCGTGCGGTCCGAAGTGACGGGATCGGCGGTGAACAGCACACCCGAGGCCTGCGCGGACACCATCCGCTGCACGACCACCGCCATGTGCACCTTCCGGTGGTCGAAGCCGTTGCTGATCCGGTAGGCGACGGCGCGCTCGGTGAACAGCGAGGCCCAGCACGTGCGGATGTGCCGGAGCACCTCTGCGGTACCGACGACGTTCAAGTAGCTGTCCTGTTGCCCTGCAAAGGAAGCCGCCGGTAGATCCTCGGCGGTCGCGCTCGAGCGCACCGCGACGGGCACGTCCTCCCCGAGTTCGCGGACCCGCACGGCGACCTCCTCCGCGATGTCGCCGGAGATCGTGCACTCCTCGATCTCCGTACGGATCTGCGCGCTCAGCGCTGCGATGTCGTCGGGTTCGGCCTTCGAGAGTCGCTCGAGCAGGTCCTCGACGCGCGGTAACTCGGAGAGCACCGTTCGGTAGGCGTCCGTCGTCACGCAGAACCCGTCCGGCACGTCGACGTCGTCGATGCGCCACAACTCCCCCAGACTCGCTCCCTTGCCACCCACGACCGGCACCGCCGTGCGGTCGATCTCCCGAAAATTCTGTACGTAGCCCATTCCGGCTCCCCACCTGCTGGTTCGATGCTGTGTGGGCGAGTATGGACCCAATTTCCGATCCTCATGAGGGCCGAGGATCCGGTATAACGTGAGAGGGGGAAAGACGAATCCGATCTCTACAGCGGCGCGCCGAACTGCGAGCCCAGTCGCAATGCCTGGTCCGCCACCCGTTCCGCCAGGTTCACCCGCTGGTCGAGACTGCCGGTGAGCAGAACCCAGGAGCGTCCCGTGGCGGTGAGAGCGTCGACGAACCACTCCGTCATCTGCGCTCGAATGTGCTCGCCGTCCCGGATGCCGTCCTGCACGAACGGAACACCGTTGTGGTCGGTGAGCAGGTACAGCGCTCGCCGGTCGCGGACGCCGCGCCACGCCCGTTCGCTGCTGCCGAGGTAGCGGCGCTCCCAGACGGTGGTTGCGAACGCGTCGGTGTCGCAGACGAGCAGAGGTGCCCCCTCCCGTGCTGCACGTTCCTCGCGTCGTGTCTGTTCGACGGCGATATTCTCGAAATCGTCTCCGGTCCAGACGATGTCGTCCATCGATCCCGCGCCGAGCTTGTCGTAGGTGACCTGTCGTCCGTATTCCGGCACCCAGCGGGTTCGTTCCCAGACTCCTCCCCGCTTCCGGTACCGGCGTACCAGTTCACGGCTGACGGTGGTGGTACCCGTGGATTCGGAACCGAGGACGACGATGCGGGTCGCGAGGCCGGCCCGGGCGGGTGCGTCGAGATCATCCCAGCGTCCCGCGAGATCATTGCGGCAGGCCGTGCCGGAGGCGGGATACGCGACACGCAGCGGGTCGACGCACACGTGCGTGGCCGAGAAGCGTCGAGCGAGTTCGTCGCCGTACTTCTCGCTCGAGACCACCGCGTCGACCGGAATTTCGGTGACGGTACGCGCGGCCGCTTTCATGCAGGCGACCTGCGCGGTCCATACGGTGTCCGATTCGAGGTCCATCGGCGCGTCGCACGGTATTCCCGTCACGGTGACCGCCGCGTCGGCGGCGTGCGATTCTCGCATCCACGACACGCGGTCACCCAGCGGAATCGTCTCCGCCGCCGATGCCATGACGACGACCGTCACGCGTTCGGCGATCGTCGCGGCCTGTCGGACGAGGTGATGATGACCGACATGGGGTGGGTAGAACTTTCCGATGACGAGTGCGTGCCGGTACATCAGCGCACCTCCAGCAGTTCCCGCTCCGCCGCCATCGAACGTCGCCATGCGAGCAGACCCCGGATGCACAGGAGCAGGAAACCTGCGTACAGCAGCGCGGTCAGCGTCAGACCCTTGTGCAGGTAGAGCGGGATGTAGATCAGGTCGGCCGCGATCCACAGAAGCCACGACTCCCACCGCTTCTTCGCCTGCCCCCAGGTCGCAAGCAACGAAAGCACGGTGGTGGTCGCGTCCCAGAACGCGACGGTCGAGTTCGTCGCCACCTCGAGCAGCGCCGTCAACCCGATCACCGCAGCGACACCGACGACCGCAAGCACACTCCATTCGGTCGCGCTCGTGCCCGTCACCGGCAGGACGCCTCCTCCCCTGCCCCGCACCCAGTTGCTCCACCCCCACACGGCGAGGGCGATGTACACGACCTGCAGTCCGGAGTCGGCGTAGAGTCCGGCGGTCGCGAAGAGCAGGATCCACACGAGGTTGTTGACGATCCCGATCGGCCAGTTGAGGATCGACTGCCGCCCCACCAAATACACGCACCATGCACCGCTGACGAAGCCGAACACCTCGGCCCAGGTGGTGGGCGTACCGAGGGCGGTGAACGCCGTCGAGTTCAGAAATGCGATCATCGTCGCCGCCTTTCGCTTGTGGCAGCAATTAGATCATGTTTGCGCTAACTGGTGCAACGGTGAAGCTGACTTTGGTGTTCTCGACAGCACTATGCGACGTCGAGAACACCAAAGATTCAAACGTCAGCGGGGGTCGGGGCCCTCCACGAGCGGCAGCGACTCGTCGGCGGTCCACGCATTGAGCGAACCGTCGTACACCGCAACGTCCGACCTGCCTGCCGCTGCAAGCGCGTGCGCGAGGCCGGAGGCAGCGATACCGCCGCCGCAGTAGGTCACGGGCGTGACGTCCGGGTTCAGGGCACCCGCTTGGTCGAAGATCTCCCGCAGTTCCGTCGCCGGCTTCAAGCGCCCGGTCGACGGGTCGACGAGGTCGTCGAAGGGAATATTGATGCTGCCCGGGATGTGCCCGCGACGGGGATAGGACGGGCTCTCACCGCGGTAGGTCGCGGGATCCAGGGCGTTGATGATCAGCGTGGTCGGGTCGTCGAGCGACGCCGCGATCTCCTCCGTCGACCGCACCAACTCCGGGCGATGCCGCGAGGTGAAGGTCGCGCCGTGCGGCACCACCTGCTCGTCCGAGACCGGATAGCCGGCGGCCTTCCAGGCAGGCAGCCCGCCGTCGAGCACGGCGGCGTCGTCGAAACCTTCGAGCCGCAGCTGCCACCACAGTCGCGCGGCCCAGATGCCGTTCTTCTGGTCGTACAGCACGACCCGGCGACCTTCGCCGATACCGACCGCGCCCGCGGCTGTCGCGAAGCGCTCCGACGTCGCCGCGGTGAACGGTTGCGGCGCTTGATGATCGGAGAAGTCCGTGAACAGGTCGGCGTAGACCGCACCGGGGATGTGTTCCTCCAGATAGGTCGCCAACCCGGGTTCGACGTGCACGGACCCGTCCGGCGGCATGCTCAGGTGCACGGTGGCGTCGACGATGACGAGGTCTTCGTCGCCCAACTGCTCGTACAACCACTCCGGGGAGACGGTGCTCGGCTTCGTGTCGCTCATCGGGTCCTCCTCTGCTCTCGGTAGTTCCCTCCAGTAGAGCAGCCATACGATTTGTGTGGGATGAGCCCCGCTGAGCGGGGCTCATCCCACACAAATCGATGTCCGTCGAAGTTCAGGACCGAACGTAGTCCGACGGCAGCAATGCGCTGCCCGGTAGCAGATACTCGTCGGCTTCCAGCAGGGCCGACCACCGATCGAGGAAGCCGGGGAAGGCATCGAGCGGAGTCGTATCCACGACCTGCACCCCCGGCTGCAGCAGCGCGACCAGCAGTGCCGTCAGCGCGACCCGCACGTCCCCGTCGTGGTCGACCACCCCGGCCGGCTCCCCCAGACCCGGCGACACCACGATCGACTCACCTTCGACGCACACGCCCAGACCGAGCTGCACCAGCAGCGGAGTCCACTCCGCGGCCGAGCCGTCGGATGCCGCCAGCACACACTCGTCGGCCGCGCGGGTCGCCGCGACGGCATAGAGGGGCAGCACGTCCATCGGCACGGTCGCGTCGAACTGCGGGAGCTCGCCCGCGGTGGAGCGGGTCGTCGCGGTCAGTCCGTCTGCGGAGGCGACGACGTAGGCACCCGTGCGCGCGACGTCCGCTCGCAGCCCGGGCACGACGCTTGCATCCAGCCCCAGCGGGTCGCGCACCATCACCGTGCCGCCGGTCACGACGCCGGCGAGCAGCAGGGCCGTGACCGCGACCTCCGATGCCTCGGAGTCCACACGACCGCGCACGGGTATTGCGGCATAAGGAAGTTCGACGGTCACGGGGTTTCCTCCTGGATGGTCGAGAGCACCGGGACGTTGTTGTACCGCTCCTTGACGGTGCGGAAGTGGACCCAGCTCTCGAGTTCGAGAACGGAGCGCAGGGCGCGGATGGTGTCGAGCGACGACACGACGTCCTCCAGTCGCGTGGCATGAACGGTACCCAACAGATCGAACCGACCGATGGTGCTCGCGAGGAAGTTCACACCCGGGAAGCCCTTGATCACCGTCGCCAGATCCGAGATGCGGCCGCTCGCACGGACACCGAAACCCACCGCGACCTCCGTCTCGTGCTGCCCTCCGGTCAGAGCGCCGATGCGGAGCACACCGTCGTCGATCAGGCGTTTCACGCGGATACGCGCGGTGCCCGGCGACGTTCCGGCCGCCTCGGCCAGTTCGGTGTACGACGCGCGCCCGTCGTCCTGCAGCACACCGAGCAGGCGGACGTCGAGGGGGTCGAGACGCGTGACGGGCACCTTGTCGGGACGGCCGATGTCGACGATCAGATCCGTATAGACGAGCGTGTTCGTCTCCTGCACACCGTCGATGCTGCGGATGCGTTCGAGGGACGACGCGAGTCGCGCTGCGCCCGACGTGCGGATCTCGACGATGAGCGGATACCGGCCGCTGGTGAGCGAGACGTAGGGAACGTCGTGCAGTTCGGCGATCCGCGCCGCGACCTGCCGCACCGGTTTGTCGACCGCGACGGCGACGTGCCCGAGGGCGTCGAGTCCGATGGTCGAGGGGTGGACGATGCCCACGACGTTGACGCGGCCGCTCTCGAGCAGGGCGTTGAGCCTCTTGGAGACGGTGGGCCGGGACACCCCGAGTTTCTCTGCGAGTTCGTTCCGGCCGATGCGTCCGTCGAGGCGGAGTTCCTCGACGATTCGGGCATCCAGGTCGGAAACGGCAAATGTTACGGGCGTGGTCATGTGATGTTTACAAACGAAATCCGGACCAACATCACTTTACTTATCATGAATTACCTCCGCATCTGCGAGCTTTCTGGCGACCACTCGGACACCAAATGTTTCCCGAAAATCAACGAGTGACGTTGATTGCTTCGTTTTCGGTTTGGTCAGAACATATCCCACCGCATATGTTCCGAACCAACCGAACGAGCACAGACCAGCGCCGATCTCGTTGCTCTACATCCCTCGCACCCTCAGGAGATCGAACGATGAGAAAAGTAGGACTTCTCGCAGCCGGCACCGGCCTCGCCCTGCTCGTCAGCGCATGCGGAGGCGGATCCGCCGGCACCGAGGCGGACGGCGCCACCCCTGCCGGTCTGGCCCGTGCCGGTGAGGTCACCTTCTGCACCGACCCCGAGTACCCCCCGATGGAGTACTACGCCGAAGGCGACACCAGCACCCCGATCGGATTCACGTCCGACGGCGCCCGCGCTCTCGCCGACCTGTGGGAGGTCGAGGCGAAGTGGCAGATCACGTCGTTCGACGGCCTCATGCCCGGCCTGCAGGCCGGTCGCTGCGACGTCCTGTGGACCGCGCTGTACATGAGCCCCGAGCGCCTCGAGGTCGCCGACGCCGCCGCATTCCTCGAGACGGGCCCGGGCCTGCTCGTCCGGAGTGGCGATACCTCGATCACCAGCTCCGAAGACCTGTCGGGCAAGACGGTCGCAGTGCAGGGTGGTGGTAGCAACGAATTGACCATCCGCGCCCTGTCTGAGGAACTCGAGGCCGCCGGCCTGCCCGGTATCACCGTCCAGGCCTACCCCAAGACCGCCGAGACGGTCGCAGCCGTGACCAACGGCAAGGCCGACGCCCTCATCGAGACCGACGTCGCCGTCGTCGAGATGGTCTCCAAGTCCGGCGGTGCCCTCGTCGCGGTGCCGGACGTCTTCCCCGTCGACACGAAGTTCGGTGTGTTCACCAAGAAGGATTCGCCGCTGAGTCCGGCTGTCGCCGAAGGGATCGAGACACTCGTCGAGAACGGGACCCTGCAGGAGATCGCCGTCGAGTACGGTCTCGATCCCGCCCGCGTCGTGACGGGTTGATGCCATGACCTTCGACTTCGAGATCTTCCTCTCCGCGCTGACGTCCTCGGCGTTCTTCAAGGGGGCCTGGCTGTCGATCGCGCTCGCGGCTGCATCGATGCTCTTCGCCACCCTGATCGGCTTCGGTGTCGCCCTGCTGCGCATCAGCGACAATCGCCTCGCCCGCACCGTCGGTGGCGCCTACGTGTGGTTCTTCCGCGCCATCCCGACGCTGCTGGTGCTCCTGATCATCTGGAACGCCGGTCCGCAGTTGTTCCCCGCGCTGCGGGAGAACTGGTTCAGCCCCTTCCTCGCGGCCTTCATCGGATTCGCGGTGGTCGAGGCCGCGTACATGGCGGAGATCCTGCGCTCGGCGCTGCTGAGTGTGGACGACGGTCAACGCCTCGCGGCCCGCGCCATCGGCCTGCCTCCGCACAAGGTGATGCTGAAGGTCGTTCTGCCGCAGGCGATCAAGGTCGCGCTGCCGCCGATGGGCAACGAGTTCATCGCGTTGCTCAAGTACACCTCCCTCGCCTCGGTCATCTCCCTGCGTGAGCTGCTCACCACGGCGCAGGTCGGGGTGTCGAACACCTTCCGCTACGCCGAGTACTACAGCGCCGCACTCGTCTACTACCTCGTCATCGTCACCGCGCTGATGGGTGTGCAGACGCTGATCGAACGCCGCTACCGATGGGTCTCGTCCGGGATCACCACAGCCCCGACGGCCGGCACGAAGAAGGAGACGGTGACAACATGACCGGCACCGCACTGCTCGAGACGATCGGTCTCCGGAAGACCTACGGCAGCAACGAGATCCTCAAGGGCGTCGATTTCGCGATCGAATCCGGACAGGTCAAGGCCGTGCTGGGTCCATCCGGTTCCGGCAAGTCCACGATCCTGCGCCTGATGTCGCTGCTCGAGCCCGTCGACGGCGGTTCGATCCTGCTGAACGGCAAGGAAATCGGGGTCGAGACGGGCCGGGACGGACGAACGGTCCCACTCCCCGAGCGCAAGCTCGCCCGCGAACGTACCAACATCGGCATGGTCTTCCAGAAGTTCAACCTCTTCGCGCATCTCGATGTGCTCCGCAACGTCACGCTCGGTCTCACCGAGGTGCACGGGGTTCCGAAGGACGAGGCCCTGCACCGGGCCGAGCGGATGCTCGACCGGGTGGGCATGTCCCAGCGCATGCGCCACTATCCGTCGGAGCTGTCGGGTGGCCAGCAGCAGCGCGTCGCGATCGCCCGGGCCCTGGTCCTCGACCCGGCAGTGATGCTGTTCGACGAACCCACCTCGGCTCTCGACCCCGAACTCGTCAACGAGGTCTTATCCGTGATGGAAGACCTTGCCCAGCAGGGCATGACGATGATCGTGGTCACCCACGAGACCCGGTTCGCCCGTCGCGTCGCCGACGAGGTCGCCCTGTTCGACAGCGGTGTCATCGTCGAGCAGGCTCCACCCGAGCAGTTCTTCACCGCCCCGGAGCACGAACGCACCCGCGAGTTCTTGTCCCACATTCACTGATCGACCCGAACGGAGCATCCTCATGGCATCCCCGATCGCGGTCTACACCGATCTCGACGACCTCGACCCCAGCGAGGGCATCGCCCTGCTGGAGGCCGAAGGCTTCGAGGTCCGTGTGCTCGAGACCCGCGACCCCGACACGATCGCCGCCGCCGCGGCGGACGCGTCCGCGCTGCTCGTCGGCTACGCCCCCGTCGACGCCGAGCTCCTCGACCGCCTCCCCCGGCTGGGCATCGTCTCGATGCTCTCGCGTGGCTACGACTCCGTCGACATCGACGCAGCCAACGCCCGCGACGTCTGGGTGGCCACGGTCGGGGATGTCGCCTCCACGGAGGTCGCCACCCATACCTGGGCCCTGGCCCTCGCAGCCGTGCGACGGCTCGACTTCTTCGCCTTGTCGGGACCTCGCGGCTGGCTCGACCGCCCCACCTACGCGCCCCGTCGCCTCGCCGACGTCACGTTCGGGCTCGTCGGGGTCGGCCGCATCGGCAGCGAGGTCGCGGCGCTCGCAGCCGGCTCCGTCGGCGCGATCCTCGGTTACGACCGGGCCGGCCGCGACCTGCCGGCGGGCGTCACCTCCGCCTCCCTCGCCGACGTCGTCGCCCAGTCCGACGTCGTCTCCATCCACCTACCCCTCGACGACTCCACCGAGAAGCTGTTCGATGCCGACCTGCTCGCGACGATGCGACCCGGATCATGGCTGATCAACGTCTCGCGCGGCGGCATCGTCGACTCCGACGCCCTCGCCGACGCGCTCGACTCCGGCCACCTGGCCGGCGCCGCCCTCGACGTGCTCGACGTCGAACCACCGCTGCCCGGCGACCGGCTCGCCGAGCACCCGAACGTCCTGCTGACCCCGCACGTGGCGTACCTGTCCGACCGCACGGCCCGCGAGTACATCCGCATGCAGGCCACCAACGTCGTCGAGTGGTACCGCACCGGAGCTCCGTCGCATTCCGTCACGAACCCGCACGAGGTGATCGCATGAGCATCCGACTCGAGATGTTCCAGTCCCTGTGGGCCATGGAGGATCTGCCGTGGCGCGGCACCCCGTGGACCTTGTCCGAGCAGCTCGACCGCCTCGCCGACGAGCACTTCGACGGTGTCGCAGTCGATCTCGGCGCCCGCGGCAAGCCCGAGGCCGGCGTCCTGGCCCCGCTGCTCCGCGAGCGCGACCTGCGGTCGGCGGTCTTCGCCTTCCTCCGCGACGACACCGACCTCGACGCGGCCCTGCGCTACGCCGACACGATCGGCGCCGACCGGATGGTCGTGTGCGGCTGCGTCTTCGACCCGGACGACACCGTCGTGGTCGACACCGTGCACCGTTGGTTCACCACCGCAGCGGCGGCGGGTGTCGCGATGCAGCTCGAGACACACCGCAACACCCTCACCGACGACATGCGCCGCACCACACGGCTGCTCCAGGACATCGACCCCGCCGTGAACCTGGCCATCGATCTGTCGCACTACGTGGCCGGCAGCGAGATCCCGACGACGCCCACCCCCGAGATCGACGCGCACATCGAGGCCTTGTTCGCCCGTGCCGAATCCGTCCAGGGCCGGGTCGCGACCCGCTGCCAGGTCCAGATCCCGCTCGGCTTCCCACAGCACCGCGAGTGGGAGGAGCTGTTCACCGGCTGGTGGACCCGCGCGTTCACCGCGATCCTCGACCGCCGCGCCCGCGACGGCAGCGACGAGCCCGTCATGTTCTGCACCGAACTCGGTACCACTCCCTACGCCATCACCGACCGCGACGGCGTCGAGTTGTCCGACCGGTGGGGCGACGCCCTCACGCTGCGCGACCGGGCCGTCGCCTGCTTCGCCGAGGCCACCACTCGTACTTCCACCCTCACGACCCCAGGAGCGTCACGATGAGCACCCTGCAGTTCCCCCTGCCGGAGCGGACCACCACCTCGACCGGCAACGTCGTGATCGACGGCCCGCTGTCCGACCTCCCTTCCGGTCGCGCCCTCGTCCCCGCCCGCGCCTACACCGGTATCGAGGAGTTCGACCACGAACAGAAGAGCATCTTCTCGTCGGGCTGGGTGTGGGCCGGCTACGCCCACTGGGTCGCCGAGCCGGGCGCGGTGCATCCCGTCACCATCGGCGGCAAGCCGCTGCTGCTCGTGCACGGTGAAGACGGGCAGATCCGCGTCTTCCACAACTCGTGCCGGCACCGCGGCATGGCGCTGACCGAGGAACCGCTGGTCGTGCAGGGGCGCATCCAGTGTGCCTACCACTGCTGGTCGTTCAAGCTCGACGGAACACTGGCGGCCGCACCCTATTACACCCGCGAGCGCCGTTCGAAGATCGATCCCGAGGTCGCCGAGCGTCTGAGCCTGCTGCTGGTCGCGAGCCACACGTGGGCCGGCATGATCTTCGTCGACCTGTCGGCGACCGACACCGATCCGCAGGCCTGCGCCGACAGCTTCGCCATACACCTCTCCCCGCTGCTCGAGCGTTGGTCGCACATCGACTTCACCCGCCTGCACCTGGCCGGGGAGAAGAAGTTCGAGGTCGACGCGAATTGGAAGCTGGTCGTGGAGAACTTCCTCGACTTCTACCACCTTCCATTCGTGCACCCGCAGGTCGGCCCGGTCACCGCCTCCCTCGACGTCGACGACGTCGCGCTGCACCCCGATGTCATCGGCGGCAGCTATCCGCGCGGCGCGGCGGGCAAGGCCGAGAAGACGGCCAAGACGCTGCCGTGGCTCGGCGACGTCCCCGAGGACCGTCTCGAACGCCAGGACATCTTCTGCCTCTTCCCCAACGCACTGGTGTTCCTCGAGGCCGACTGGTTCCAGGTCATCGGCTACCACCCCGAGGCTCCCGACCGCACGGTCGAGCACATGGCGATCTTCGTCGACTCCTCCGCTGCCGGTGACGATTTCGCCGAGACCCGCTCGCAGCTGTGCGAGGTGCTGTGGCACGTCAACGAGCAGGACATGCCGATGCTGCACCGCCTGCAGATCGGCCGCAACTCCCCCGGCTCCGACTCGACGAACCTCGTCTCGCACTGGGATCAGATCACCGCGTTGTTCCAGGACCGCGTTGCACGAAAGGCAGGCTACCGATGACCGCGCTGCTCGAGAGCTCGATCGACCGCACACCCCGCACCCGCTCGGCGCGCGTCACCGGGATCACCTGGGAGGCCGAGGGAATCCTGTCGGTGACCCTCGCCGACCCGTCCGGTGAGCCGATGCCGGCCTGGGAGCCGGGCGCTCATGTCGACATGGAACTGTCGCAGGGCCTCACCCGCCAGTACTCGCTGTGCGGGGATCCGGCCGACCTGCGCAGCTGGACCGTCGCGGTGCGACTCGCCGCCGACTCCCGCGGTGGTTCCGCCTACGTGCACTCGACACTTCGGCCCGGCGACATCCTGCGTGTGCAGGGTCCGCGTCAGCATTTCCCGCTCGAGGACGCACCGGCCTACGTCTTCGTCGCCGGCGGAATCGGGATCACCCCGCTGCTGCCGATGATCGAGGCCACCGCCGCGCGCAGTGCGAATGTGGCGGTGCACTACGCGTATTCGGGTCACGTTCCTGCGCGGTTCGTCGAACGTCTCGCCGCGACCGGTGTGCCCGTGCACCTCCACCCCTCCGCCGAGGGTGAACGTCTCGACCTGAAGGTGTTGTGCGCAGATCTCGACTCGGGGACGCTCGTGTACTCGTGCGGCCCGGAACGCATGCTCACCGAACTGACGGCACTTCTTCCGGCCGAGGCGTTGCGCATCGAGTCGTTCTCGCCCGCACCCGCGGAGCCCCCGGTGGCATCCGCATCGGAGTCGTCCGCATGTTCGGTGCAGCTCGGCGCCGACGGTCCGGTCGTGGAGGTCGCGGAGGACGAATCCGTCCTCGACGCTCTGGAACGCTCCGGCGCGGATGTCATGTGGTCGTGCCGCGAGGGCACCTGCGGCAGCTGCGAGGTCGTGGTGCTGTCCGGCGAGATCGACCACCGCGACAACATCCTCGACGACACCGAACGCGCCGAAGGAAAGTGTTTCTTCCCGTGCGTGTCCCGGCCGATCACGAAGGCGGTGCTCGACCTGTGACCGACACCGTCGTCGCCACCGAGGAACTGAGGCTGCGCCGCGAGCTGGCCGCCGTGTACCGGCTCGTCGCGCACTTCGGGATGACCGACCTGATCTTCACGCACATCTCATTGCGGCTACCGGGACCGGAACCGCGGTTCCTCATCAACCCCTACGGCCTGCTGTTCGAGGAGATCACCGCCTCGAATCTCGTCGTGGTCGACCCGCACGGCATGCCCGTCGGCGACACCGGCGCCCTGGTCAATCCGGCCGGTTTCGTCATCCACGGCGCGATCCATGCGGCCCGCCCCGACGCGCACTGCGTCCTGCACACCCACACCCGGGCGGGCTGCGCGGTCGCGGCGACCACCGACGGTCTGCTGCCCGTGAACCAGATGTCGATGGAGTTCTACGACCGCGTCGCCTACCACGACTACGAGGGTGTCGCGCTGAGCCTCGACGAACAGACCCGGCTCGTCACCGACCTCGGCGACAAGCCGGTCATGATCCTCCGCAACCACGGGCTCCTGACCGTGGGAAGCACTCCCGCCCAGGCGTTCCTGCGCATGTTCTATCTGAACCGGGCATGCGAGATCCAGGTGACGGCTGCCGCGACCGGCCCACTCGTTCTGCCCCCGCCTGAGGTGTGCGAACGCAGCGCACGCCAGCTCACCGGCACCGACACCGGCGACGACTTCGTCGATCCGGGCGCCGACCTCGCGTGGGCCGCGATGCTGCGCCTGCTCGACCGCATCGCGCCCGGCTATGCCGACTGACACTGCCGACTGACCTTTCCCAGACAAGGACCCTCCATCATGAGCCCCATCGGACCCGTCGACGCCTCGCAGATCCCCCGCTACAACGGGCCCGGCACCTTCGCGCGACTGCCTCGCCTCGACGAGGTCACCAGCACCGACGTCGCCATCGTCGGCGTCCCCTTCGACACCGGCGTGAGCTACCGGCCCGGGGCCCGCCTCGGCCCGGCCCACGTGCGCGCCTCCTCCAAGCTGCTGCGCCCCTACAACCCGACGCTCGACGTCTCGCCATTCGCCGCGATGCAGGTCTCCGACGCCGGCGACATCGCGTGTAATCCGTTCAACATCGACGAGGCGGTCAGCGACATCGAGCGCGGCGCCGACGCCCTCACCGGTGACGGCACGCGCCTGCTCACCATCGGCGGCGATCACACCATCGCACTGCCGCTGCTGCGCTCGGTCGCGCGTCGCCACGGACCGGTCGCCGTCGTCCACTTCGACGCGCACCTCGACACCTGGGACACCTACTTCGGCGCGTCGATCACGCACGGCACCCCGTTCCGTCGCGCGTCGGAAGAGGGCCTGATCGACAAGGAGGCCAGCATGCACGTCGGCACCCGCGGCCCCCTCTACAGCGACAAGGATCTCTCGGACGACAAGATGCTCGGCTTCTCCGCCGTCACCTCCCCGGAGATCGAGATCGACGGTGTCGCGGCGGCCATCGAACGGATGCTCGCCCGCATCGGCGACCGCCCCGTCTACGTCTCCGTCGACATCGATGTCCTCGACCCCGCCCACGCCCCGGGCACCGGCACCCCCGAGGCCGGTGGCCTGACGAGCCGCGAACTGCTGCGCATGCTGCGCGCGTTCGCCGGTACCAACCTCGTCGGCGCCGACATCGTCGAGGTCTCCCCGTCCTACGACCACGCCGAGATCACCGGCATCGCGGCCGCGCACGTCGGCTACGAACTGCTCTCCGCCATGGCCCTGCCGAAGGCCTGACGGCGCTGCCGAAGGTCCGACCCACTCCCTTCCTGTTTCACCGAAAGGCCCGTCGATGCCCGAGATCGAATACCGCATCCCTCAGCAACGCCGGCTCGTCACCGAGCTGCCCGGCCCGCGCTCGGCCGCGCTCACCGAGCGGCGCCGCAATGCCGTCGGCGCGGGTGTCGCGTCGTCCGTACCCGTCTACGCGGCCGACGTCGACGGCGGCATCGTCCTCGACGTCGACGGCAACGCCCTCATCGACCTCGGCTCCGGCATCGCCGTCACATCCGTCGGCGCGTCGGATCCGGTGGTGGTGAAGGCGATCCAGGATCAGGCCGCGCACTTCACGCACACCTGCTTCATGGTCACCCCCTATGAGGGCTACATCGCCGTGGCGGAGCGGCTCGCCGAGCTCACCCCGGGCGACCACGCCAAGCGCACGGTGCTGTTCAACAGCGGCGCGGAGGCCGTGGAGAACGCCGTGAAGATCGCGCGGGTCGCGACGGGCCGCCGCACCGTGGTCGTGTTCGACCACGCCTACCACGGCCGCACCAACCTGACGATGGCGATGACGGCGAAGAACAAGCCGTACAAGGAGGGTTTCGGTCCGTTCGCCGCGGACGTCCACCGCGTCCCGGCGTCCTATCCCTTCCGCGAAGGCCTTGCCCACGACGGCACCCCGATCAGCGGTGCGCAGGCCGCGCAGCGCGCCATCGAGCAGATCGACAAGCAGGTCGGCGCGCACAACGTCGCGGCGATCGTCATCGAACCGATCCAGGGTGAGGGTGGCTTCATCGTGCCCGCCGAGGGGTTCCTGCCCGCGCTGGTCGACTGGGCGAAGGCCAACGACATCGTCTTCGTCGCCGACGAGGTGCAGACCGGCCTGGCCCGCACCGGCGCGTGGTTCGCGAGCGACGCCGAGGGCATCGTCCCCGACCTGGTGACCATCGCCAAGGGTGTCGCCGGCGGTATGCCGCTGGCGGCGGTGACCGGTCGCGCCGACCTCATCGACGCCGTCCACGGCGGTGGTCTCGGCGGCACCTACGGCGGCAACCCTGTCGCGTGTGCCGCGGCGCTGGCGACCCTGGACCGCATGGCCGAGCTGGACCTGTGCGGGCGGGCCCGGCAGATCGAGCAGATCGCGGTACCGCGACTGCAGGCCCTGGCCGACGAGGTGGAGGTGATCGGGGAGGTCCGTGGGCGCGGGGCGATGCTCGCCGTCGAACTCGTGCACCCCGGTACCCGCGATCCGAACCCCGAGGCCGCCGCGGCGATCGCGGCCCGGGCGCTCGCCGAGGGCGTCATCCTGCTCACCTGCGGCACCTACGGCAACGTCATCCGTCTGCTGCCGCCGCTGGTGATCTCCGACGACCTGCTCGTCGACGGTCTCGACGTGCTCGCCGATGCCGTGCGCGCGACTGCCGGCGTCCTTGTCGGAGCAACGCAGTGATCACGCAGTTGTGGGTCGGTGGTGTCCTGACCGATTCGTCCACCGGCACGACCTTCCCCGTCGAGGATCCGGCGACCGGCGAACTTCTCGCCGAGGTCGCCGACGCCTCCCCGGCCGACGGTGCGCGCGCCCTCGACCTGGCCGTCGCCGCCCAGGAGTCGTGGGCGACGACCCCGCCGCGGCAACGCGGCGAGATCCTCCGCCGGGCGTTCGACCTCGTGACGGCACGTGCCGACGAGTTCGCCCGCACGATCACCTCGGAGATGGGCAAGCCCCTTGCCGAGGCGCACGGTGAGGTGAACTACGGGGCGGAGTTCCTCCGCTGGAACGCCGAGGAAGCGGTGCGGATCGGTGGGCGTACGACGACGTCGCCCACCGGCACGGGCCGCATCCTCGTCACCAAGGAGCCGGTGGGTCCGGTGCTCGCGGTGACCCCGTGGAATTTCCCCCTGGCCATGGCGACCCGCAAGATCGGCCCGGCCCTGGCTGCGGGTTGCACGATCATCGTCAAGCCGGCCGCCGAGACCCCGTTGACGATGCTGCTGCTCGGACAGGTCTTCGCCGAAGCAGGGCTGCCCGAAGGTGTGCTGTCGATCCTGCCGACCTCCGACGCCGCGGCCCTGACCGAGCCGCTCCTGGCCGATCCGCGCCTGCGGAAGATCACCTTCACCGGTTCCACCGGCGTCGGCAAGCTGCTGGTCCGCCAGTCTGCCGACCGACTGCTGCGCACCTCCATGGAACTCGGCGGCAACGCGCCGTTCGTGGTGTTCGACGACGCCGATCTCGACGCCGCGGTCGACGGCGCGATGGCCGCGAAGATGCGCAACGGCGGTGAGGCCTGTACTGCCGCCAACCGCTTCTACGTCGCCGAATCGGTGGCGGAAGAGTTCACCGCGAAGCTGGTCGCGCGGATGGAATCGGTGAAGGTCGGGCACGGCCTCGACGAGGGCACCGATCTCGGCCCGCTCATCACCTCGAAGCAGCGCGCCCGGGTGCACGAGTTGGTCGTCGACGCGGTCGAGCGCGGCGCACGCCTGCTCACCGGTGGACTCATCCCCGACGGTCCGGGCACCTTCTACCCGCCCACCGTCCTCGATCGGGTGCCTGCCGACGCGCGGGTGCTGCGGGAGGAGATCTTCGGTCCCGTCGTCGCCCTCACCACCTTCACGTCGGAGGACGAGGCCGTCGCCGCGGCGAACGACACCGAGTACGGGCTGGCCGCCTACTTCTACACCCGCGACCTCGACCGGACGATGCGCGTTGCGTCGGCGTTGAAGGCCGGGATGGTGGGCGTCAACCGTGGCGTCATCTCCGACGTCGCCGCGCCCTTCGGCGGCATCAAAGAGTCGGGCTTCGGACGCGAGGGCGGCACAGAAGGGATCGAGGAGTACCTCGAGACCAAGTACATCGCTCTCTGATCGATTTCGGTGGGCTCAGCCCCGCTGAGCGGGGTCTAACCCACCGAAATCGGGCGGGCATCCCAGCTGTCCTCGACCACCCGCGGCTTGCACGCCTGGTAGGCGCCGGTCACCAGCACGGCGACGGCGACCGTCATGAAGGCGAACGAAGCGGCCCAGCCGGAGGTGAGGTCGTGGAAGACGCCGAACAACAGCGGGCCCAGGCACGCCACGGTGTACCCCACGCCCTGGGTGAAGCCCGAGAGAGCAGCGGATCCGGCGTGGGTGCGGGAGCGCAGGTTGATCAGGGTCAGCGCCATCGGGAACGTGCTGGGTCCGAGCCCGAGCAGCACGACCCACAGAATCGGGGCACTCATCGGTGCGATCAACAGACCGGCGAACGCGATGAGGAAGCACGCGGCGCATGCCACGACCACCGGGAACGGGTTCGTCATCCGCGCGCACAGCGACGGCGCACCGAAGGCCGAGACCAGTCCGAGCAGGGCGAACAAACCCACCATCGCGCCACCGAAGGCCGGGCTGGCTCCGGCGTCGGCGAGGATGTCGGGGATCCACGTGAACATCGAGTAGGTGACGAGCGACGTCATGCCGAACATGCCGGCCATCCCCCAGCCCACCGGCGAACGCCACACCCTGCCGGACGTGTTCCGATCGACCGGCGGCACTTCCCCGGCATCGGCGTTCCGATGACGCAGCAGGACCCAGATCCACGGGAGCGCTGCCGCGAATCCCACCAGTGCCCACACTCCGAGCGAGATGCGCCAGCCGAAGGCGTCGGCGAGGGGCACCGCGACGAAAGCGGGCACGATGGTGCTCAGCTGCACGCCGACGATGTATACCGAGCTGACGAGTGCCAGCGTGTCGGAGAAGTAGCGTTTGACCAGAGGAGGGATGACGACGTTGCCGATGCCCATCCCGCCCAGCGCGAGACCCGACAGGAGCAGCAACGACCAGGTATCGGTCATCAAGGCGCGGGTCGCCATGCCCACGCCCGCCATGAGCATCCCGATCAGTGCGGTGCGTTCGAGTCCCCATCGCCGGCCGAGCGCCGGAGTGGCCAGACCGAAGGCCGCGAACATGGCGGTCGGAATCATGCCGAACACGCCGACGACCGTGGACGAGAAGCCGATCTCCTCGCTGATCTGCCCGGCCAGCGGGCTGAACGAGGTGACGGCGAGTCTCAACACGAGGGCCGACATCGCGATCGCACAGAACACCAGCAGACGACCACGAAGAAGACTCACGCCGGAAATCATAGGATGATGGGATGACTTTGGGAAAACCTGTTCAGCGGACGAACCTGATCGAGCAGGTCACCGAGCAACTGCGCAGTGAGATCTGCAGCGGACGCTGGAAGGTCGGCGAGAAGATCCCCACCGAACCGCAGCTGTGCGAGTTCACCGGCACCGGACGCAACACCGTCCGCGAGGCCGTGCAGGCCCTCGTCCACACCGGCATGCTCGAACGCCGACAGGGCTCGGGCACCTACGTCATTGCGTCCTCCGACGTCACCGGCACCCTCGGCAAGTACTTCGCCACGGCTCACGAACGCGACGTCCTCGAACTGAGGCAGGCCCTCGACGTCACCGCCGCCGTCCTCGCCGCGCGCCGACGCACGCCCGACGACGTGGCCCGGCTCGAGCAGCTGCTCGCCGAGCGCAATCGCCTGTTCGCCGGTTCCGATACCGACGCCGCGGTGGCCGCCGACGTCGCGCTGCACCGCGGCATCGTCGAGGCCAGTCACAACGCGGTGTACCTCGAGTTCTACGACTCGCTGCTCCCGTCGATCCGACGCACCATCGACCGGCACGTCCGCGTCACGGGCCTGGGCTTCGAACCCGAACACACCGCGCTGGTGACGGCCGTGATCGAGGGCGACGAGGACGCCACCGTGGAGGCGGCGCGGGGGCTGTTCGCGGAACTCGTCGATTGAAGCCCGGTCAGCGGAACAGGTCGACATTCGCATCGGCCCACTGCGCGAAGGTCGTCGCGGGCCGGCCGAGCACAACCCCGACCGCCGTCGTCGGTACCTGCGGATGGTCGACGAGCGCGGCGCGACCGTCGAGGTACCACCCGCCGTACTCCCCCATCGCGTCGGCGAGCACCGTTTCGGCTTCCCCCCGCGGTACCTCGACGAACGGCACGTCGCGGCCGAGCGCACGACCGATCTCGTGGACGATCCGAGGATGGGTCAGCGATTCCGGTCCGGTCAACTCGTACGTCCGGCCCGTATGCGAGTCGTCGAGCAGCGTCCGGGCCGCGACCGCGGCGATGTCCTCGAGCGCGACCGGAGCGTTCGCGGCCGTGGGATAGGCGCCGAGCACCCGGCCGGTCGTCCGGATCTGCTCCGCAAAGATGGTCGCGTTCGCCATGAACTCCCCCGGCTCGAGATGCGTGCAGTCCAGACCTGATGCTTCGACGTCGGCTTCGATGCCGTGCCACTCCGTCCCGGGCCCGCCGGTGAGGGTGACGAAGCGACTCACGCCCGCGTCCCGAGCGAGTACCGCAACTTCCCGCGCAACAGCGGGAACGGGAGCAAGATAGACGGTGTCGATGCCGTCGAACACGCCGTCGAGGGATTCCGGCCTGCCCACATAGCCTTTCGCGACGTCCACTCCTTGGGGCAGCGCCGCACGGGTGGGATTCACCGTCAGAGCGCGTACATACGGGGCGGCTGCACGCAGTAGTTCGTCCACGACGAGTCTGCCGACATTTCCGGTCGCCCCGGTTACAAGAATCGCCACCCTTCCACGCTAGGGCGGCGGCCCACCCGCCAGCACCGAATTGATCATTTCCGTTGCAGGACCGACCAACTGACCGATATGTGACGAATGAACAGCCATTCGAGGGCGAATCGAGGTCACGGCAGGTCGCCTACCGGTCGCTCGGAGAGCAGCGTAAATATCATTCCGGCAAACACCGCTCGGAAGGGAACAGGGCGGCGGTAACTTTGGTACACCCCATCTCCCCCAATGCCTCTGTCACACATCATCGGAAACAATCCTGCAATCTCCCCGGAGGCCGACGTGCGTGGATTCGGTATCGATCTCGGAACAGCCAACACCGTCGTCGGAACCCCCGACGAGGGCATAGTCCTCAACGAGCCGTCACTGATGATGGTTCGTACCAAAGAGCCACGCCGAGCGCTCGCGATCGGCCAGGACGCGAGCAACCTCGTCGACCGCACCCCCACCGGGATCGTCCCGATCCGCCCGATACGCGACGGGGTGATCGTGGATCTCGAAACGGCACGGACATTCGTCACGGCCGTGCTCGCCCAGGTCGCGCCGCGCCGGCATTACGGCATACGGCCGATGGGCGTCATCGCGGCTCCCGCGGGCGCCACGCCGCTCGAACGTCGCGCACTGCTCGAAGTCGGACACGAGGCCGGGCTCCGCAAGGTCGGCCTGATACCCGAGCCGGTCGCGGGTGCCCTCGGTTGCGGACTCGACCCGCTCGAACCTCGCACCCATCTGGTCGTCGACATCGGCGGTGGCACTTCGGAAGTCACCGCCCTCTGCTACGGCGGAATCCTTTCCCACCGCAGTTGTCGCATCGCCGGGGACCACTTGACCAGCGCGATCCTCCGGTACCTGCGTGCAGAACACCAGATCCTCGTCGGCGAACTCACTGCCGAGCGCGCGAAGGTGGGGTCGCCCGACACCTCCGACGAGCGGTCGCTCGTGGTGGAGGGTCGCGACGCCGCGACCGGCCGGGCGCGCTTGGTCACGCTCGAGACCGAGGAAGTCATGGACGCGGTGCGGCCCACCACGACCAGCATCGTGCAGACGTTGTCCACCTGCCTGGACGACCTGCCTCCGCGCGCGATCAGCGACGTGATGGCCGAAGGAATCCTGGCGGTCGGCGGAGGATCGATGCTGCGCGGTGTGCCGCAACTGCTCGAGGAAGCCTTCGGTCTCCCGGTGAAGACCGCGGAGCGTCCGCTCACCTGCGTCGCCGAAGGCGCGACGGCCTGCATGGACCGGCCCGAGGTGATCGCCGCCTACGCCGCGTCGTCGACTGCCGCCTGATCATCAGGGATTCGGTGTCCGGGTCTGCGCGAGGTAACGCTCGAGCAGACCCTTCACCACCGGCCCGGAGGTGGCCGAACCGAACCCGCCACCGCGCACCAGTGCCGTCACCACGACCTCCGGTGCCTCGGCGGGTACCACCGCGGAGAACCAGGCGTTGAGGCCCTTTCCGGGAGCCGACGGATCCTCCGCGGTACCGGTCTTGGCCGCGGCCGAGACCGGCAGGCTCGCGAGCTGACCGGCGGTGCCGGCCGAGGCGGACGCCCGCATGCCCGCGCGCACCGGCTCGAGCTTGTCCGCGAACGACAGCCGGTGCGGCACCCCGGTGGGAATCGGAACCGCATCACCGGGACCGTAGGCGGCGGCGAGCTGCGGGGTCACCACCTGACCCGACGCGATACCCGCCGTCCACCGTGCGACCTGGATGGGGGTCGCCGTGACGGTGCCTTGACCGATACCCATCAGCAGGGTCGAGCCCGGATACCAGGCACCTCCGATGCTCTCGACATTGTCGGGGGTGCCGAGGAAGCCCGCGGATTCGGCGGGCAGGTCGATACCCGAGGGGGCACCCACCCCGAGTTCGGCGCCGGTCTCCGCGATGCGGTAGGGACCGAGGAGGTCGGCCAGTTGGTAGAAGTACACGTTGTCGGACCACTGGATCGCCCCGAGCAGGTTGTTCGGGCCCATCGGCTGCCAGTTGGCGAAGGTGTGACCGCCGTAGGTGTAGGCCGCGCCGCCCGCCAAGAGCGCGTCCGGTGACAGCACGTCGAAGGCTGCGTTCGTCGACGCCGTCACGATCTTGAACGTCGATCCCGGTGGCACCGCCGTCTGCACGGCGTGGTTCAGCATGCGGCCCGGCCCCGATCCCGTGGTCTGCGCTTCGATCGCGGCCAGATCCGCCGGGGGCCCGTAGACGTTGTTGTCGTAGCCCGGCACGCTCGCCAGCGCCAGCACCGCACCGGTGCGGGCGTCCATCACGACCGCCGCCCCGAGATCGCCTCCGCTGGTGCGCACCGCCTGGGTGAGCGCATCGGTCGCGGCCTGCTGCATGCCGAGGTCGAGGTGCAGCCGCAGGTCGTGGCCGTGTATCGGATCGACTCGCTCCCCCGTGCCGACCGGACGTCCGGACGGATCGACGTACACGCACTGACGGCCGTCGACGCCGCGCAGTAGTGCGTCGTACTGCCTTTCCAGTCCCGCCTTGCCGACCCGTGATCCGAGCGCGAGGGTCGGCCAGACCTCCATGTCCTGCCGGTCCGCGATCCCGACGTACCCGAGGAGCGACGCGAGCACTTCCCCGTGCGGGTACTGCCTGCGTCCGGTCGGGTAGACGAGCACCCACGGCAGCCGGGCGTCGACGATCGCCCGGGCCTGGTCGGGCCCGACGCGTCCGAGCACGACCTGCAGTTCCCCGTCTCTCCGGAGTTCCTCCTCGAGCTGTTCCGCGGTGATGCCGAGCAACGCGGCGAGTTCGCGGTGCGCCGACGGGTTGCTCTCGGCGAACATCCGGGCGACGACCGCGACGGTGTACTCGGCGACATTGGTCGCGACCGGAACGCCGGCCCGGTCGAGGATCTGGCCGCGTTCGGCGGGCAGACGAATGCACCGCAACATCTGCGTGTCGCTGGTCGCGCGCAGCTCGGTGCCGTGATCGGTCTGGAGTTGGTAGGCGAACACCGACATCGCGACGAGCGATGCCGTCGTCAACACCGCCCCTGCCGTCACGCCCCGCGGCAGGCGCCGCTTCTTGGACTCGGTGGCCCACAGCGGCCGGGTCACGCCGTCGCGGCGCACCGCGAGCACGAGGCCGATGGACACGAATCCGACGATCGAAGCGGTGCCCCCGTAACTGAAGATGGGAATCGGCATGCCGGTGTGCGGCAACAGCGACAGGCTCTGGGCCACCGACACCGCGGTGTGCAGCCCGAACACCCCGCCGACGCCCGCGGCGACGAGTGCTGCCTCCCGTGTCCGTGCCGTTCGGGCGGCGACCACCGAACGCCACACGATGATCACGACCGCCACCACGACCGCGATGCCGGCGACCAGTCCCCAGCCGTAGACCAGGCTGGCAAAGGCCAGGTCGTGCTCCGATTCGGGCAGGTACTGAGCTCGCAGGTCGTAGTCCGGTTCGCGTCCGAGACCCCACCACCCCGCACTGCCGATCGCGATGTCCGCCTGCCATGCCGCCCAACCCGACCCCTGTGGGTCGGCACCGCCGCCCGACAGAAAGACGTGGATCCGCTCGAGCTGGTACGGACGCAGGAACAGCACGGCCAGGGGCAGCGAGGCGAGTCCGAGTGCGAACAACGGGAACAGCGAGCGCAGCGGCACCCTCGCCAGGATCAGCATGAGCAGCACGGTGGCCACGAGCACCACGGCGGTCGACAGGTCGGGCTGCAGCGCCACCAGCGCGATCGGCAACGCCGACACGACCAGGACCCCGACGAACCTGCCGAGCGTGTATCCGCCGGCCAGTATCGCGGCGGGCACCAGAACCAGGGCGAGCTTGGCGATCTCGGAGGGCTGCAGAGTGAATACACCCAGGTCCAGCCAGCGTTGGGCGCCCTTGGTCGCGATGCCGATCAACGGCACCGCCGCGAGCAGCACCACCGAGGCGGTGAACAACGCCCAGCCGAAACGGCTCAGGGCGGCGATCCGCATGCGGGAGGTCGCCCACATCGCGCCGAGTCCCACTGCCGCGATCACGGCGTGACGCACGGCGAGCGACGACATGCCCGTCGAGATCATGTTGAGCATGCCGAGTGCGACCAGTGCGATGGCCGCCGTGACGAGCCAGGGATCGGATGGGTGCCTATCCGCCGTCACGAGTGCCCCCGGGCGCGCAGGTCGCGTTCTCGGCGGGAACGTACATCGGCTCGGACGCCGCCGCTGCGGGGACGGTGGTGACCGCGGCGACCGCCAGTGCCGATCCGGGCGGCAGGTCGACGCTCCCGATGCCGTATGCCTCCCGCGCGCCCGGCGGCACCGGAACCGTGATCTCCCCGCCCGGCAGTGTCACACCCGTACATCGGTCGTAGACGGTCAGATTCCAGGCGACCGCACCGACATTCGCCGCAGGGTCGAGTCCGACATCGACCCGCACGGTGCACGAACGTCCCGTCTCGCACGGGCCGTTCGCGAAGCTCGCGGCGACCTGCGTGACCGGTCCGGCGGCACCCGGAAGCGCGGTGGTGACAGGCCCTGCCTCGACGGCTCCCGGTGCGGCTTCGGGCACCGGCGGCGGAGGCGAGACCGGGTCGATCCGGTCATCCATCGACGAATCCACCGGGTCGAGGAGGGTGTGCCAACCGCGGCTCAATTCCGACCACGCTGTAGGAGCCACCCACGCCACCACGACGAGCGCGAGGATCGCGATCAGCGCGATGATCCACCGGCGCGGCGACAGGCGCCTCTTCTTGCGATGCCACACCTTCCCGGCGGGTGGGCGCGGGCGGTTCGGGGTACGAGTCTGTTCCGTCGTCAGGAGCGGCACGTTCGTCCGTTCCACCGTACCGATCGCCGGGCGAGCATGACCCTTGACGGCGGAGACGAGCGCGGCGATCTGGGACCGTTTCCTTTCCATCTCGGTCTCGTCGAATTCCGTTGCGGCAGCATAACGGACTCGTCTCGCCAGACCGACGAGATCCGACGATTCCGTGATCGCCGCGTCCACACGGTCGGCAAGTGTCTCGCTGCGGCAGTTCGTCACGATCCGCCGGAGCAGACCTGTCGTCGCATCACACACCTCGTCCCAGGCTCCCGTACTTCCGGTGCTGTCGATGGTGAGCTCTCCGCTCTCGGACACCATCACGGCATCGCCTCGGAGGCGGATCGGATGATGGCCCCGGCCGTGCGCGAGTTCGAGCTGATCGACCACGTCGGTGACGAGCAGCGCTGCCTGCGCAGGCGTCAAAGTCACGACGGCAAGCAGTCTTCCGAGTTCTACGCCGCCGCCCCCTGCGTCGTCGTCCGTTCGTGTGGCCGGTCCGGATCGGACCTCGACGGGCTCGTAGTCTCTCGCGTGGATTCCCAAGACTGCTTCGATCATCGCGCATCCCGAAAACGCCAGGCCTCCCGCAAGTGTCAGCCAGACCGGAGCGGGCGGGTGAATTGACCTTGGAGTACCTTTCCCCCTCGACGAGGTGTTGCCGAAATTCATTGTGTGTCATTTGCGCAAGAGTTGCCTCGACTTTCGAACGAAACCTTGCGGCACATCCGTCCCAAAGCTGTTACCGCCGGGAACATCCACCGATCACGCGCCGTCCGCATGCACCGTGTGGGGACGTGCCGGGAAGTGACGCCGGGCGTCGAACGGTTCGAGCCAGACCTGTACCGTCGCGAACAGTCCGCGCTGAGGGAGCCGGAAATCGCCGAGGCGGTCCTGCCGGGCCAGAGGACCTTCCGGCCCGAGATCGACCCCACGGACCATGGCACGCTCGGTGTGCGCGGCCCACAGTTGCCGTGGATTGGCCCGGAACCACTGTCCGTTCGGCAGGTGCCCACCGAGCCGCATCCGGCCGGCGCCGAGCACCGGTCCCGCGACGCGCCCCATCGCGGCCAGCACCGCCGGGCTGTGCCACAGAGCCTCGGGCATCAGACTGCCCGCCGCGGTCATGACGGTGGTCGCCGGCGAGGCGGTCATCCGGAGATCCCACTCCAATTCGGCACCGGCCGTCACATGCAGGTCGGCCGGGCCGGTCCACTCGGCACGCACATCGGTCTGCTCGGTTCGGCTCAGCGCGCGACCGAGATATCGAGGGCAGCTCAGCTCGGCCGGGACGTCGCTGTATACCGTCCACGTGCCGTCCGGGTCGCGGTGCCATACGGACGTGAAGCCGTCGCCGATGCTGTTGGTCGGGAATCTGCGCAGCGCCAGGTAGTGGCCGCTCGCGAACGGCGCGCCGATCACGGCGTAGCCGGCGAAACGCTCTCCGGAAACTCGGGGCAGTTCGCAGGACCTCTGAGCGGCTGCGTGCGGGGTGATGGTCATGTCGTCCTCCTCGATTGCGGGGTACTTCGATCCTGTGCCCGCCGCTTCCGCACGTCATGAGGCCGCTGCCTCATCTTTCGGACCGGGCATCGTGCGAGGACACTGATTCCATGACGTCCCCAGGTGACGGCCCGCGACGGGCGGAACTGGTCGCCGCGCTGTCCCTCGCCATCGATCTGGGTCTCGGGCAGCCGATGGAGCACATGCTGCGCTCGGCCGTGATCGCCACGCGTATCGCCGACCGGATGGGGCTGAGTGCAGACCAGCGGGATGTCGTCTTCTACGCCAATCTGGTCGCGTGGATCGGATGCCACGCCGATTCGCACGAACTGGCACGGATGTTCGGCGACGACATCGTCTTCCGCGCCGACACCTACGCGGTGGACATGACGGGGTTGCCGTTCCTACGGCTACTGATGAGTCACGCCGGGCGGGGACTTCCTCACGCAGAGCGATTCCTCCATGCCACCGCCTTCCTGTTCACGGCGCGGCGGCAGATGTCCGAACTCATCCGGTCTCACTGCGGGTCCGCGAGTGTCCTCTCCGATCGGGTCGGGCTGGATCCCGAGGTGGGATCGATGCTCGCTTTCACCTTCGAGCGCTGGGACGGCGCGGGGCTACCTTCGGGTGCGCGCGGTGACGAGATTCCCGTCGAGATGCAGATCGTGCACCTGGCCGACGTGGCCGAAGTGCATTTACGTCTCGGTGGGCCTACGCAGGCGGTGGCTGTTGCTCGTGCGCGAAGCGGAACCCAGTTCGGCCCACGCGTCGTGCAGGTGTTCGTCGATGCCGTCGACGCGATCACGACGGGTGTGGTCGAACAGGATGCGTGGTCGGCGGCGCTGGCCCAGGCATCCGATCGAGATTACACATTGAGCAAGCCCGAACTGGACGAGATGCTGCGCGCGATGGCAGATTTCGTCGACCTCAAATGCCCTTATCTGCTGGGACATTCGCGACGCGTTGCGGATCTGGCGGCGGCAGCGGGCCGGCATCGTGGGCTTCCGGTCGCCGAGGTCGAACTCCTCTACCGTGCGGGTCTCGTACACGGACTGGGACGGATGAGTGTGCCCAACCAGATCTGGGAGAAGATCGATCCGCTCACCACCGCGGAATGGGAACGGGTCCGCCTGTATCCGTATCTGACCGGACGGATCCTCAGCCGCGTCGGAGGGTTGGAGTCCGTCGTCACCCTTGCTGTGACGCACCGCGAGCGACTCGACGGTTCCGGCTATCCCGGGGGGCTCCGGGCTGCCGACCTCGGCGTGACTGCGCGAATCCTCGCCGCCGCGGAAACCTACCAGCGTCTACGAGAACCTCGACCGCACCGCAGAGCGTTGACGGCCGAGGCCGCCGCGGCCCGGATGTGCAGTGACGCGGAAGCCGGTCGATTCGACACGGAAGCCGTCGAGGCCGTGCTGCTGGCGGCCGGACATCCGACGAAGCGACGCGCACCCTGGCCTGCGGGATTGACGGGTCGTGAGGTGGAAGTCCTCAGACTCGTCGCTCTGGGATACTCGAACCGGCAGATCGCCGACGAGCTGGGCATCGCGCACAAGACGACCCGCAATCACGTCGAGCACCTGTACACCAAGCTCGACGTCCACAACCGCACCCAAGCGGGGCTCGCGGCCATCGACCTCGGGCTCAGCTGATTCGTGTGGATCCAGCCCCCGCTATCCGGGGTCGAACCCACACAATCAGTGTCCGCATCAGGCGATGCGCCAGATGTATGCCGACGTACTACAGGACTGGGTACTTCCTCGCCTCCGCACGCGACGGCGCGACGAGCCGGAAGATTTGGTGTTCTCGACCGATATATACGCCGTCGAGAACACCGGATCGGAACGGCGTCCTCGTCCCCTTACCGCGGGTTGTCGGAGTGGCTGACGACGTTGACGACCGTGCCGTCCGGTGCGCGCACGAAGAACCGGCGCACTCCCCACGGCTCCGTCGTCAGCGGATACACGATCTCGAAGCCCCGACGCTGCGCCTCCTCGTAGTACTGCAACGACAGTTTGTGATGTCGTCGTTTGTAATGGCTGGCGCGGGCTCTGGCTTGGCTGATGCGACGCCAGTTCGACCAGTGCCATAGGTGAGCGAAGGCGTGGCGAACGGGACAGGCGATACGATTGAACAGTCGCCGAATCTCGTTGACCGTCAGGGAAATCAGCCTATCGGAACCAGGTGAAGATCCCCCTTTTTGGTGTCTCGGCGCAGGATCGTCAAGAACGCGGCCGCGGCCATGGACAGGGTGATGTGCCGGTACCAGGCGGTGTAGCCCCGGACCTGGTAGTGGTCGAGTCCGGTCTCGTTCTTCGCGGTCTGGAAGCACTCCTCGATCGCCCACCGGCTGCCGGCGACCCGCACCAGCTCGGCAAGCGGGGTGTCGGCGGGGCCGTAGCAGAGGTAGTAGGCGATCTGCTCCGGGTCGGCAATCGAGCGGCGGGCCAACAGCCAGTGACCCCGGCCGGGCTCGCGCAGCGGCCGGATCGGGACCGCAGCCCAGTCGTAGACCCGCGGTCCGTGCGCGCCATCCCCGCACGACAACCGTTGCCACACCGACGCGTCCACTTCACTGATCACGGTGTGGGCGCGGCGTTGCCGCAACTGCATCGACACCACCATCTGCGTTTTCGGCACCGCCAGCACGTGCGCCACCCCGCGCGATTCGAGCCACATCCGCAGCCGGCCGACCTGCCCGTAGGCCTCGTCGGCGGTGACCCACCCGAACGGGATACCGGCATCCAGGGCTCGTTCGATCATCGACTGTGCCAGTCCGGGTTTCGTTGCGAATCCGATGTCGTCGTCGATGCCGGCGTCCCGGCACCGATCCCGGTCCTCGGTCCAGGCCTTGGGTAGATACAGCTCCCGGTCGATCAATGCCCGACCACGACCGGAGGCGTAGGCCACAAACACTCCGACCTGACTGTTCTCGATCCGCCCGGCGGTGCCGGAATACTGCCGGGCCACGCCTGCGGATCTGTTGCCTTTCTTCAGAAAACCGGTCTCGTCGACAATCAACACCCCGGTCTTTTCGTCGCCGATCGCCTCGACCACCACATCTCGCACGTCATCGCGCAACCCGTCACAGTCCCACGCGTAGAAGTTCAGCAGCCGCTGCATGCCTTCCGGGCCAGCGTCCCCGGCCGCCTCGGCCAACGTCCAGCCGTTCTTACGTTCGACCTCCGCGAGCAATCCCCGGACATACGCCACCATGCGCCGCCGTGACTCCACCCGCGAGAACCGGTGCGCGAACCGACTGCAGAACGCCGTGAACCCCGCCGACCATTCCAACACCTCCGACTGCACCAAGATCAATTACCATAGACACAACCTCGGTCACAAACTGTCGTTGCAGTAGTAGGCGGCTTCCACCTCGTCGCCGACGTGGACGGAGATCGCCGAGTCCACGGGAGCCGATTCGTCGCCACTGACCAACTGGACGACGGCACGACCGTCGGGAGTGGTGAACCGCGCGACCCACCCGAGGTTCATCTCTTCGACGCTCAGCCCCAGATAGTCCGCGTAGAAGCTGCGCGCCTCCCCGATGTCCGGGACGTTGATGTTGGTGGTGATGCCGGTCGGACGCATGCGGGTCACTCCTTCGACGATCTTGGGTGGATTCGACCCCGCTCAGCGGGGTTCATTCCACACAAATCGGGACGATGGGTCATCTCGAATTCGAGTACACCACTACTCACGCCCCGGGACGTCGGCCACGTCAGACTCGTATTCACGGAACGACAGGTCCCGACCATCGGAGAACTCATGTCTCTCACCAATTCCACGGCCCACCCGAAACTCGCACCCACCTTCGTCCGTTACAGCGACGACCTGGAACGACGCGACCCCGACGAGGATGCCCTGATCGAGCGGATCGTCGAGTCGCTGCACCGTAACAACGAGTGGGCCGCCGAGAAGTACAAGCATGCGATCCGCGACGCCCACGCCAAAGGGCTCGGTGTCATGCGCGGGGAACTGACCGTGTATCCGAATCTGCCCCGGCCCTATCGGCAGGGACTGTTCGCGAAAGCCCGGACATATCCGGTACTCGTTCGCTTGTCCAGCACGGCAGGCGCGCTTCGCAGCGATCAGGTGGGCGGAGTCCGCGGAATGGCGATCAAGGTTCTGGGTGTGAGCGGTGACCGGATCATCCCGGACGGACACACGAATCAGGATTTCATTCTGGTGAACAGCGATACGTTTCCGTTCGCCGATGTGCGTTCGTACGCCGGCAAGGGAATGCGGTTCGCAAAGATCCTTGCACGCACTCCCGACCCCCTGCTTCGGACAGCCTGCTTTCTCGCCCGAGGCGCTTCGCGGATCTTCACGCCACTGCACCTCACCCTCCCGAACGATGTGCAATTGTTTGCGCGACCGAACGACCACGTCCTCGGTGAGACCTATCATTCGGCGGCGGCGCTTCGTTACGGCGACCATGTCGCCAAAATCTGCATCACTCCCCTCTCGGATTCGGTCAAGAGCCTCACCGGACAACGCATTCCTCGCAGCGCCGGCGACGACGCGCATCGCCTGTCCGTCGAGCAGTTCTTCGCGCACACCAGTGCCGACTACGAGGTCCGCGTCCAGCTCTGCACCGACACCGAGAAGATGCCGATCGAGGATGCCACCGTGCAGTGGGCCACGGGCGAGTCACGGCATGTTCCGGTGGCCCGAATTCGGATTCCCCGACAGGACACCAGCAGCACGGCGCTGCGCACCTACGCCGAAGACGTCGTGTCGTTCAATTCGTGGACCGGTCTCGCAGATCATCGTCCGCTGGGCTCGATCAATCGGCTGAAACTTCGCGTCTACAACGCGTCGAGCGAATTCAGGCACCGCAAGAACGGAATCGACCGCGTGGAACCGACCACAATTTCCGATATTCCCGAATAGTGAGCTGTATTCGCACTGCTCGAACCATATTTTTACGCTCCCGGCCTCCTTATACTGAGTTACCGTGGCCATCAATTGGCAGTTGGTCGATCGTCCCGACGAATTCGATACGATCCGATCCGAGCTGACCGGAGACGGTCAGGGTGCCATCCTGATCGGCGCCGCCGGGGTCGGCAAGACCACGCTCGCGCACCTCGTCGCCGATTCCCTCGGTTCGCCCGTGCAGTGGGTGGCGGGCACCGAGTCGGCACGCGGCATTCCACTCGGTGCGTTCGCCCCGCTCGTCGATCCGTCCACGACCCGCGACGCCGTCGCATTGGTCGGATCCGCTCGACGGTCTCTCCTGCGGCAGGGAGACATCGTGCTCGGTGTCGACGACGCGCATCTGCTCGACCAGCTGTCGGCGACCCTGCTCCAGCAGCTCGCGATCGAACACACGGTGCGGATCATCGCCACGATCCGCTCCGGCGAACCCGTCCCCGACGCCGTCACCTCGCTGTGGAAGGACGACTACCTGCGGCGCATCGAACTACGTCCGTTCACCAAAGAGGAGAGCATCCGTCTCGTCCGGTCCGTCCTCGACGGGCAACTCGAGGAACTGAGCGCCGACGTCATGTGGGAGATGTCCGGCGGCAATGCGCTGTTCCTCCGGCATCTCGTCGAAGGTGCCCTCGATGCGGGACATCTGGTGCAGGTATCCGGGGTGTGGCAGCTCCGCGGGCAGACCGCCGCAACACCCGGGCTCACCGAACTGCTGGAATCGCGCCTCGATCGCGCCGGCCGGGAGGTCCGTACCGCTCTCGGACCGCTCGCCTTGTGCGAGCCGCTCGACCTCGACATTCTGCTCCGCATCGCCGGCGAGGACGCCGTGGACGCGGCCGAGATGCGCGACCTGATCCGCATCGAACCCGACGGCTCCCGGCTCGACGTGCGATTCAGTCATCCCCTGCTCGGCGAGGTCGTGCGGGGACGCATGGGCACCGCATCGGCCCGCAGGCTCCGCGGGCGGCTCGTCGACGAGCTACAGCAACGCGGGACGAGTACCGCTGCGGAACGCATCCGCCTCGCCGAGCTCTACATGGGCAGCGATCGTACTCCCGACACCGAACTCCTCGTCACCGCGGCGCGCGACGCGGTCTCGTTGTCGAATCATCCGCTCGGTGAACGCATCGCCCGCCGGGCCTGCGAACGTGGGGGCGGTATCGCCGCCGCCGAACTGCTGGCCCGCGCGCTCCTGTGGCAGGGCCACCCCGGACGCGCCGAGAAGACACTGTCCCGATTCGACCCGGAGGGCATGAACGAACTCGAGCTCATCCAGTGGGGCATGCCGCAGGTATCCATCCTCTTCTGGTCGCTCGGTGAGGTCGAGCGCGCCCACGAGATCCTCGACCTGCTGCGCGAGCGGACCCACCACCCCACGCTGCGCACGCTCGTCGACGCGGTGACGGCCTCGGTCGCCGTCCACGAGAACAAGCTCGACGAGGGACTCGCGCTTTCCGCCGAAGTCCTGTCCGATCCGGACGCACTGGCCCAGGCGGTCGAATGGGCTGCCTTCAGCGCGGGACTCGCCATGACGGTCGCCGGTCGCGGCAGCGAATTCGAACCCATCGCCCGCCGCTGCTTCGACATGCGCAAATCGACCGACGGCATGATCCGCACGATGATCCGGTACGGCGACGTCGTCGCCCTCGCCCAGATCGGCGACCTCGCGCTGGCGGAAGAGCGGGTCGCCGAGATCTCGCACTTCTCCTCGTCCGGTCAGTACCTCGCATGGGCGATCTCCAAGATCATGGCCGCCGTGATCCACACGAACCGCGGTTGCTTTCCCGAGGTCGTCTCGGAGATCGAACAGGCGCTGGCTGCGCTCACAGCCGAAGTTCCCCTGCCGTGGCGAGTGCCCGCAACCATTCTTCTGGCCAAGGCGTACGCCGTACTCGGGCAACCCCAGCAAGCACAGCGTGTCCTCGACGACGCCGACGAACACACCGGACTCCACACGGCGATCCATCGTCCCGCCCGGTTGATCGCACAGTCCTGGCTGGCTGCCGCCGAGAACTCCGAGCAGCGCAGCGTCGCCTTCGCCCGCGAAGCCGCCGAGGCTGCCCGCACGTCCGGGCAGTACGCCGTCGAGTCCGACGCCCTTCACGACGCCGCGCGCTTCGGAGACCGCAGTGTCGCGGGCCGCCTGGCCGAACTCGTCGACCACGTCGACGGTCCGGTGGCGTCGCTCCAAGCCCGCCACGCGGCCGCAGTGGCCAAGGCGGATGCGGCCGAACTGGACGCGGTCAGCGACGACTTCGAGCACCATGGGCTGTTCCTTCACGCTGCGGATGCCGCAGCGCTCGCGGCGTCCGCCCACACGCACGACGGCGACAGGCGACAGAGCACCGAATCCGCCGCCCGGGCATTCAAATTCGCCGCCCGCTGCGGTGGGATCACGACACCTGCGATCCAGTCGGCCGCCCACCCTTTGCCGTTGACCGCCCGCGAGCGGGAAATCGCCGCGCTCGTCGCCACGGGTCTGACGAACCGGCAGATCTCCGAGCGACTGTTCGTGTCGGTCCGCACCGTCGAAGGCCATCTCTATCGGGCATGTATCAAGCTCGGTGTTTGCGATCGTGAGCAGCTCGGACGCTTGATGCGCAACGAGGACGAGTGACGCTCGACGAGTAGTGCGCTACTCGCGACATGCCGACGGCAGCCCTCCATGCTGGGGAGAAGAACGCAGCGCCGTCCGGATCCGCATCGTGACGACGCGGAGATCCCGGGAGGAGCGTATGGTCACCGTTGCGACGTGGAACCTGGAGAACCTGTACCGTCCGGGGCACGAATCCGGACCTCCGAACGACGAGGTCTACCAGCGCAAGCTCGACACTCTCGCCGACATCGTGACCGAAGTCGACGCCGACATCCTTGCGGTCCAGGAGGTCGGCGACCCTGCCGCCCTCGACGACCTCGTCGCCCTGCTACCCGACCACTGGCACCGATGCCTGTCCGCCCATCCGGATCCGCGCGGGATCCGGGTGGGTTTCGTGTCCCGACCGGCGTTTCTCGACTCGTCCGAGATCACCGTCTTTCCGGAGCCACTGGGATCCGTGCGGGTGGCCGACGGATCTGCGTCCGGCAGCTTCGCCACGCGAATGGGACGGGGCGCGTTGAGGGTTCGGGTCGCGACGGAGATCGGTGTGCTCGATCTGATCACCGCGCATCTGAAGTCCAAGCTGCTCACCTATCCCGGTAACCGATTCGCTCCGCGCGACGAGGACGAACGTGCCCGCTTCGGTGCCTACGCGCTCTACCGGCGGGCAGCCGAAGCCGCCACCGTGCGAGCAGCGGCGACCGCTCTGCTCGACGGTGCGATCGAGGACCGGCCGCCGCGCGACGATCCCGCCGTCATCGTGCTCGGCGACCTCAACGACACCGCCGACGCCGCCACCACCCGGGTGCTCCACGGGCCGCCCGGCTCCCAGATCGGCACCGCCGGGTTCCCTCGTCCCGACCACGGCGACCGGACCCGCCTGTGGAACGTCGCCTCATTGATTCCCGAGGAGCACCGCTTCTCGCGGATCTTCGAGGGACAACCCGAGCTGATCGACCACATCCTCGTCAGCCATCGGCTGCTCGACCACCTCGAATCCGCCACAGCGGTCACCGATGCGCTGACCGGAATCACCGCAGACCCCCGCTTGCGGCGGGCCACAGTGAACTCCGATCACGCGCCGGTCGTCGTGCGTCTCCTCTGACAGGCCCGCTCACTCGATGCGGAAGCTCGCGTACGCCTTGTCGCAGGTGCTCGAGTTTCGTTCGACGATCTGCTGCAGGCAGTGCGTCTGCTCGATGATCCCCATACCGACCTCGGAGAAGGTGTCCTCGTGGTAGACGTGGCGCGCCAGCAGCGGGTTCGTGAACGCCTGCGTGAACGCGTCGTGGGCGACCATCGTGGTCAGCAGCTCCCCCATCATGCGGTGCCGGGGATAGTCCTCGGCGAAGATCCCCACGTACCACTCGACCGCGTCGACATCGCCGTGGAGCCGCGCGAGCTTCTGCTGCACCTCGACGTCCCCGGTGAGTTCGGCGAAGCTCGTCAGTCGTCCGAGTCCGAACGCCTCCCGGTAGTCGTTGAACGAACGCAGCCGCGCCTGACGCATCAGCCCGATGGTCCTCTCCTCCACCGACTCAAGGTCGGGGCACATCGGATGACGGTCGACCAGGAAGGCCGGGGTGTTCCCGAGGCCGATCCTCGACGCCTTCTGCCGCGAGCACTGGTCGATGATCGACTCGATGCCCCTGTCGATCACCAAGGAATTGTTGTCGACGAATATCCGCGTACTCACCCGCTGCGAATCGAACACCACCGAATCCGGAATCAGCGAATGCCACCGGTACAGGAGGTTGAATTCGATTGCACACCAGTTCGTTCTGTTCCACGGCGCTTTGTCCGCCATGAACGGGACGAACTCGATCGGGAAGTCGAACGGTCCGATGTGTTTGATGTACTCCTCGATGACGATCTTCAACAGGATGACGATCATGATGTTGCGGGTGGTCTCGAACAACCGGTCGTCGTCCCACTCCGGGTACGCGCCTTCGAGAATGCCGGCGATCCGGTTGTGTTCACGGAGGAACAGCACGTTCAGCACGGTGTTGCCGATCGTGCTGTTGCCGTGCTCGAGTCCGACCGCGAACACCGACCCCTTCCGCTCGTCCGGGCACAGTCGGAGAACCGTCTCCAGCAGGTACTTCCGGTTGTGCAGCTTCGCGAACTTCGGAATGAACTGCAGCTCCTCCCCCGGCTTGCGCTCGGCGAACAGGAAGGGCGGATATTCCTCCTCGTCGATGACCTGACTGTCGAGGCGACCCCCGTAGCCTGCCCGCAGCATCGCAGTCTTGTCCTGATTCACCCCGTAGATCTGACACAGGTCGATCTCGTGGTTCGAGTCGTTCTTCCGCGGGTCCTTCCTGTTCGTGCGCAGGAAGCTGTCGGTGAACCACTGCGCGAAGAACGCGAACCACACGCTCGTGTCGGTCGAGGGAATCTCACGGGTGCGCCGGAACAGCGCTACCACGTCCCCGACCGCCGGCAATTCCTCCGGCGGTGTGGTGGACGGAGGGAGGTGACGACCGCTGTAGGTGCGGTCGGTCAGACTCGTCCACGTCGTGTAGTCGGCAGCCAGCGTCAGCGGGCGCGGACGCGGCGGCACAGCGTTGGCATACTTCTCGATCGCCAGTCTGCTGGCCTGCCGTCGAGCGACCGGGATCCGCCCGACCACCTCGGCCCCGATCCACGGGAGGCGACCGGAGAGCAGGGGCGACAACTTCATCGTGGAGTGGTGCCGACGTGGACGGCGAGTCGGTAACAGCAAAGGTGTGAACATCGAGGTTCCCGTCGTCGATATCGATGCCGGTGGAGACCGGCTAGATGCGAACCACCGAGGCGAGCCGGTACGACGCCGACAGCCGCCGGGGGTTGTTGTCCATGGTCAGCGGAGGTGAGTACCGGGAGTTCATGGTCACCCGGAAGACCACCGAGTCGGCCACGCGCGCATCGTCCCCCACCGTCCGGCGATGCGGGAAGCCCCACAGGGGGTTCCACGACTCGTGGACCGGTCCGAGCGCCGCGGTGCAATCCAGTAGGAGTGCGGGATAGGTCGCCGCGACGGCCGGGTCGATCTCGACGCCGTGCCTTTCGGCGTTCGACAACATCCAGGCGAGGCTGATGTCGGCGAGCGAGGTCGTCGGGAAGCCACCGCCGACGTCGCAATGCACTCCCGCGAACCACACCTGTTCGATGGTCTGCCCGTCCGCCGCTGGGCCTTCCCAGAGGGTCGGTGGGAACTGGCGGCGCCGCTCGTCGAGCGACAGCGCGTGGTAGCCGGCCTTGACGTCCCGATGGAGCCGGGTATCCAGGAAGCCGTAGTCCTTCTGGTCGAGCCGACCGAAGAGCGCACCCGGGATTCCGAGTGTTCCGACCGTGTCCCACACGCCGATCATCTCGATGTGCCCGTCGACCATACGGATTCCGTCACGAGGACCGGCCCACTTCGAGTCGTCGCCTGTCCGGTTGCGGTAGGCGTGGAAGGCCTGATCGACGAGGCGACCGGTGGGACGACGGGACGGCAGCCCGCAGTAGGCAATCATGCCGCCGAGGCTCCGCGCGGTGTACGCGCCGCGGCTGAAGCCGACGAGGAAGAGACGGTCACCTTCCTCGAAGGCGTCGGCGATACGTCCGTAGCCTTCCCGTACGTTCTCGATCAGACCGTGCCCGAAGGCGCCACCGCGCAAGCGGGACAGCAGGTTCCCTTCCGTACCCACTCCGGGGTCGTAGATCTTGTCCTGAGTGGTGGTCGTCGCCAGCGCTTCGTGGAAGCGGTACACATTCGTGCGCGTACGCTCTCCCGAGTTCCAGGTTCCGTCAGCGCAATAGATGATGTTCTTCGGCATGTCGATTCGTCCTTGCCGCATCGGTTCGAAGCTGGTGCAACGATCGTCACGCGGCGGGGTGCGGCAGGCACGAGTAGTGCGCTACGCGAATGTCGTCACGTGGCGTCTCAGAACGGGGCGACCTCCGGGCACGTCCATTCCCCATCCCAGTTCGCCGCGTCGGTCTCGTCGATCCCTTCCAGCCGCGTCATGCTGATGCGCGAGTACTCGTCGGCGGGGAGAACCAGGACGTATCCGTACTGGGTCGTCCACCGCGCAGGCAGCAGCACCCAGTAGTTCTGTCCGACCAACAGCGTTCTCAGGCATTGGTACCGATAACCGAATCGTTCCTCCGAACTCGGCTCGAGAACCGTCTCGTGGACGAGGTTCGCAGGCGCGTACAGGCGATCGGCGGTGTCCAGGACGACGACGGTCTCCTTGTCCCACAGGTCGGCCGCGACGTTCTGAGCCTGCCCGCGGCCGTACTCGGTTGCGAAGATGTTGGTGCACCAGAACAGCGCCAATACGAGCGCGACACCCGCGAACAGCCAGGTCGAGCGCTCCGCTGCCGACACCGTCGCGACGCCGCCCGTCCCCAGCGCCGACCGGATGCCGACTCCGACGATGATCAGCACCGCTCCCGCCGCCAGCAGGATCGGAACGAGCGTCGCGCTGCGCACCGGGGAGAACCGCGGCACCATCACGGCCGACACCGACAGGGCTACGAGCAGGACTCCTACGCCGATCGCGCTCCATCCGGCGTGCCGGACGACTCGACGTTGCCGGCCTCGCCGAACCAACCGCAGACCGTAGGTGCGGATCCAGAACGCCACACACGCCACCGCGAGGAACGAGACGAGCGCGGGATACAGGACGCTGACGCTGCGCAACACGTAGTCGGCCGTCGTGAAACCGAAAGCGCCGGTGTCGACACCGAAGTACGCGAAATACGCTCGGGCGGAGACGAAACCGAAGTAGTAGCACAGACCCGTCAGCAAGGTCGTCGGCGCGACGATGCCGGCGAGCAGGCCGACCCACATGTGCGTCGGATATCCCGTTGTCCGGGTTATTTCGTCACTCATGAGGGGTCGGCGCATGCCCGGGAGATGGTTCTTCGACACCCCGCACACCCGGCTGGGGACTCGACGTCATTTCTACCTCTGTCGGCGCTATCGAGGGCGACTCGAATGTTGGGCCGAGAAAAGGGTCTGCCGACGCAGGCTCGGAGCCAACCGAGCGTTCCGGAACTACGTATGGTGTAGCCCCAATTGGCGACGTCGCCTCAAACCAACCGGTGGCCTCGACCGTCGTGGATATGGACTCCGATAAGGTCGGGACCGGACCCCGGGTTACCGACGATGCGGGTATACGAGATTCCTCCGTGGTGCGATCGCACCCGGCAGTACCCGCGGCACACAACACCAACGCCGCGGAAGCAAGCGTCGTGCGGAACCGTGACGTTGTTCTGAAGCCTTCGAGCGTGCGCATCTCGCAACCTCTGTTGGGAGCTCCTGCAATTCTTCGATCCGCGTTGACCGTAGAACCGACGGATACGTCCCGACACGAGTACTCCACTACTCGTTCGCCACACGAGGCACGACCCCGTGCACGGTTCGCAGTGACGGAGGCAATGACCCCATCCCGCAGTGCCGAATGCACTGTCCCACCACGAATCGAGTAGCCGCCTACTCTCCCCGGAGTGCTTGCGCGCTCGTAGCTTTCTTCTCACAGACCGCGGACGGATCCGCGTTCCTCCAGATCGGAGTCCCGAGAATGAGTACGCAACCCGGACAGTGGCGGCTGTTGGACGAAGCCGAGGCTGCCGCACTCTCCCTGGCCGACGAATCGATGCCGGTGACACCGACCGTCGACAAACCCGATACCGACTCGCAGGCCTCCACGGCAACCGCCTCGGAGCACTTCCCCGGCTCGAACGAGTCCACCGACGACAACGGGGACGCCGATCTGCCGGCCGACCCACCGCTCACGACACAGGAATAGATCATGGGACTCTTCTTCCGCAATCGGACGGGCGAATCCGTCTGGGTTGCATATGCATACAGTTCACCGGGATGCCCGGACGGCGGCGACTGGGCGAAGAAGGGCTGGTGGCGGCTCACACCGGGTGCCACGGCCAAGGTCCGGTCGGGATTCGTCGGTGGTAGCAAGTTTTTCTTCTACGCGCACGGCGAAGGTGGCAGCCCCGAATGGAACGGGCCGTTCGTCACCAACCTGCCGCAGCAGGCATTCGACTGGTGCTGGAACACCGCCGGCTCATCGGGAACGAACCGCGGTCTCCAGAAGCTGATCGTTCCCACCACGAGCCTGGACCACACGGTCGTACTCAGCTGATCGGCTTCCGGCTCATCCACCCGACGGCGCCGCGTCATCGCCGCGCCGCATCCACAAGGATCGAACATGGTTACAAAGAATCGCGGAAACGGTCGCACACCCCGCCCCGAGAAGGACGAGCTCGCCGTCGCTCTGCGGAAGTTCATCCGCACCAAGGGCGCCGACTACCTCGACGATCCGAACGTCTCGTCCGTCGGCGTCGGATACAAACACGTGGACGGCAAACCGACCGACGAGCTCGCCGTGCAGTTCACGGTGAACGAGAAGGTATCGGAGCCCGAAGCTCTCGAAGCACTGGGCACCTCCCCGCTTCCCGAGAGCATCACCGTGAACGGTGTGGAGGTTCCGACCGATGTGATCGAACGATCGTACGAACCCGCATTCCGCCGCGTCCCGGAGGCCGCGACGCCGCCCCGGAAGACGCGGCTGGATCCGATCGTCCCGGGTGTGAGCGTCGGGCACACGAGTGTCAGTGCCGGGACGATCGGATGCATCGTCTACGACGTCGACAACCACACCCCGTACATGCTCAGCAACTGGCACGTGCTGCACAACGCGACGGGTCGGGTGGGTGACACGATCGTCCAGCCCGGTCCGCACGATGACAACCGGATCGGCGACAACCGAGTGGGACAGCTCGTACGGTCGCACCTGGGACCGGCCGGGGACTGCGCAGTATCGACCATCGAGGATCGCCAGTTCGATCCTGAGATCTGTGGGCTCGGCGTCGTTCCGGACGCGATCGGCGAACCCGAACTCGGCGACAAGGTGATCAAGAGTGGTCGTACCACCGGCATCACCCACGGTCTGGTGCGTCGTGTCGATGTGATCGCCAAGATCACGTATCGAGGGGTCGGCACGAAGTCCATCGGTGGGTTCGAAATCGGGCCCGACCCGAAGCAGCCGGCGGCCGACGGCGAGATCAGCGGCGGCGGCGACTCCGGAGCGGCGTGGATGTTCCGGTCCGGAACCGGCGCGGCGACCACCGTCCTGGCCGGACTGCATTTCGCCGGCGAAGCGAACGGCAGCTCCGACGAGCACGCGCTGGCGTGCCTGCCGCAGTCCGTCTTCGAGAAGCTGGGCATAACCCTCACCCCGCCGGCGTCGGAAGAGGCGGTCGCGGCCCTCGGCTACGACCCGAACTTCCTGTCGACACCCGTCCCGCTTCCCGAAGTGACGGCCGAGGTGAAGCCCGACATCGCGAAGGCCGACGACGGCTCCGAAGTGCTGCACTACACGCACTTCTCGCTGGCGATGCGGAAGTCGCGCCGGTTCGCGGCCTGGGTGGCGTGGAACATCGACGGCGGTTCGATGAAGAAGCTCAGCCGCAAGAACATCGACTTCGTCAAGGATCCACGGCTGGCAGCGGACGCCCAGGTCGGCAACGAGCTGTATCGAGCGAACCGACTCGATCGCGGGCACCTCGCACGACGTGCCGACCTGCTGTGGGGCAGCACGAGCGAAGCAACGAAGGCGAACACCGATTCGTTCTTCTACACCAACATCACCCCGCAGATAGACGACTTCAACCAGAGCGCCCGCGACGGCGTCTGGGGCAAGCTCGAGGACGCGGTCTTCGCAGACGTGGACGTCGATGATCTGAAGGTATCGGCGTTCGGCGGTCCGGTGTTCGCGGACGACGACCGCGAGTTCAGGAGGGTGAAGATCCCCCGCGAGTTCTGGAAGGTGCTCGTGTTCGTGGAAAACGGCGAGCTCGAGGCCCGAGGCTTCCTGCTGAGCCAGAACCTCGACCAGCTCGAGGTGCTCGACCTCGACGAGTTCCGGGTCTTCCAGGTTCCGCTGGCCGAGATCGAACAGCGCGCATTGCTGCGGTTCCCGCAGGCGTTGCGTGATGCGGATCTGCAGGTCGCGGCGGAGACGATCGCCGAGCCACTGGATTCCGTGGCCACCATCCACTGGTGACGTCTCGCATAGGCGTGGGAGCGGTTGCGTCCCTTTAACTCTCGCGCGCTGAACCGAGGCTCGCCCCGCGTGTAGCGCGAGCGAACCTCGGTTCAGCGCGTCGAGTTGCGCCTGTTACAGTCTCCGCGCCGGTCCCGAGGGGGTCGAGATCAAGTCGAAGGGGGCACGTGAAATCTTTTCTGCTGCGCAGGGTGCTGCCGATAATTGGTGGGATAACGGCGCTGCTGCTACTTCCTCGGGTGTCCGCGCTTCTGGGTCCTGAGAATCCATCGGTACCGACCTTGGTACCGACGACATCCGCTCCATCCACACACACGGGCCCACGAACCTCTCCCCCGCCCTTGCCGGAGGGGTTCCCCTCGATGCTGCGTCCGCCGTCTCAGATGACCGTCGCTCCGGGCGAACCGCAACCGATCAGCACCAGGTACGGTCTCACGTACGACATTCCGCCGGACTGGACCAACGACTACCGCTCTATCGCCGGGTGGTCGAACAAGAACGACCGGGCGATCTTCGGGGCAATCGGGCATTTCGGCGAAGATTTCTGCTCGGCGATCGAAAGCGCTCAGCTGGCGATGTCGGGTGCTGCAGGTTCACGAGATCTCGACCTTCTTGCGGTCGCGTCGAAGGAGATTCGAGCTGTTGAGTGGATCTTCGACGACGACGCGGGCACACTACCGACGGTCGAGTACGCCGAACCTGTGTGGTTCGAGGTGGCCGGTCGTCCGGCCGTCCGACTCTCCGCCCACGTCACGGACATCCCGCAGGTCAGCGAGTGCGACCCCGAAGCCGCCTTATTCGACATTGTTGCGACACCTGGATACGCCACTGCGGAAACCATGGTGCTGATGGTCGAGATACACGAAGGCATCGACGGCGCATACGATGTCGGTGTCGCAGACGAGATCATTGGGACACTCCGGCCGACGTAAGCAACTTACCAAGGCCAGCACCACCTCGACCGACCTGCGAAATCCACGATCGGCAGCGTGCGGCCACGCACCACGCTCGACGAGTCCAATGGGGCCACCTGTTACAGTCTCCGCGCTGGTCTCGAGGGGGTCGAGATCGAGTCGAAGGGGGGCACGTGAAGTCGTTTCTGCTGCGTAAGGTGTTGCCGATAATCGGCGGGATAACAGCACTGCTGCTACTTCCTCGGGTGTCCTCGGTTCTCGGTCCCGAAGTCCCGTCAGTACCCACCTTGGTGCCGACCACCGCCGCGGCACCGGACCCCTCCACACCGCAGACCACGCGACCTCCCCTTCCGGAGGGTTTTCCCTCCATGTTGTTTCCCCCACCGAAGATCGACGTCGAGCCAGGGCAACCGCAACCGATCGACACCAGATACGGCCTCACCTATGAGATTCCGGCGGACTGGAAGAACGACCACGGCGCTAGCTCCGGATGGTCCGGTGAGGAAGGCCATGCCGTCTACGGCAGCATTGGTTCGTTCGGCTACGGGTCCTGTCCCGAAAAAGACGGAGGCTGGCTGGCGATGTCCGGCGTGGCGGGCTCGCGAGATATCGACCTCGAAACCGTTGCTACCGAGAGGATCCGAGACGTCGAGTGGATCTTCGACGACAACGCCGGCACGCGGCCGACAATCGAGTACGCCGCACCCGTATGGTTCGAGATCGCTGACCGCCCCGCCATTCGAATTTTCGCCCGTATCACTGATATTCCGGAGGTCAGTGGTTGCGAACCCGACGCCGCCCGGTTCGACATCGTTGCCACCCCGGGCTATGCGACGGCGCAAACCGTGGTGTTGATGGTGCAGGTCAACGAAGGCGCGTACGACGTCGATGTCGCCGACGACATCATCGCCACGCTCCGACCCACCTGATTCGATTCCAGAGGATGAAGTAGTGGTTTACGAGGAATTCAGAGCAGTTCCCAAGCAGGTAGCAGGTGTTGCGGTGCTTTTCGAAGGCATTGCAGACGACGCACTGGCTTCGGCGGACTATCTCCGTTCCGAATGCAGTGTTCAACAGGGATTGGGGGCAGGGGTACTTGCACTGCTGAGCGACCCGCTGGCAGCTACCGCGGATTTCATGTCGACGCGTTACGCAAATCCTTGCGCACAACGAGTGGTTCAACGCCCCGATCTGCTACGACTCTCTGACCGCATTCGTCCAACCCAACACATCGGCTGTGCAGTCGGTCCTCAGCGATGCAGCCGAACTGCTGCGCACGAATACCGGCAGTTCGTCACTGGAGGGATATCAGAACGGTCCGGAACGGGCCGCGCTCATCGCCACTGCCATTTACGAATCGCTGCGGTCCCGAGGGATCCGATACATCGATCCTCCTGCGTCATTCGAAGAAACCGGGCAGAAGGTTCGCACCACGGCTCAGGTTCTCGACCAGAGTTTCGGCACCTGCATCGATCTGGCGGTTACCTACGCCGCATGCCTCGAAGCAGCCGGACTCCGCCCTTTGCTCTGGCTCGTCACCGGTCATGCCTTCACCGGATTCTTGATCGACGATGCGTTGCTTCCGCTCCCGACGATCCTGGAGCCGAACGCTCTCGTCAATCTGGTCGAGTCCGGCAAAGCCGTCGCTGTGGATGCCGTCTACTACAACCAGACCGATGCCGGAGACTTCAAGGCGGCGATGAAGCGTGCTCGGGAGCACTTCGCGTCTCCCGACACCCTTTGTGGTGTTGTCGATGTCGTCGCTGCCAGAAAGAGCGGTATCCGTCCACTGCTTTCCGGCAACGACGTTGTGCCCACGACTCAACCCCGGCAAGCCGACCTTCACGACGTCGTCCTCTCGCTACCCGACGAACTGAAAGCCCGCGGCAATACCGACGATGGCGTCCTCGACACCACGGACCACGCGCCCGCGAGAGTTCGGAAGTGGAAGCGCGCTCTGCTCGATCTGAGCACTCGAAATCGCCTCTTGAACTTGAAGCCGTCCGAGCAGGTCATCGACCTCCATGTACCTCAGGACGGACTCCCGCTTCTCGACGACATCATTCACTCCGGCGACTCGATCACTCTCACTCCCAACGATGATCTGGCGTCGATCCACGAATTGCAGGGCGCGCGGCGAGCCTCGGAGATCGCATCCGATGTACTCCTGTCCTATCTCGCGGACGACCGTCGGCTGTACGGCGCGGTTTCGCGTGATCTGTACGCCAAGCGGTTCAAGGAACTCGCTCGCACGGCACGCACCATGCTCGAAGAGACGGGTAGCTCCAATCTCTATCTGACGCTCGGCGCACTCATTCACCGCACGTCGACCGGCGCGGAGGCTCGCGCTCCCCTCTTCTTGTTGCCCATCCGTATCGTCGGCGGCACCGGACGGAAGCCGTTCCAGATCACCGTCGACACGACCGAGGTCGCGACTCCCAACTATTGCCTCGTCGAGTGGCTTCGTCTCAAGCACAATGTGTCGATCGAAGCTCTCGAGTCCCCGAAGTTGGACGACAGCGGCCTCGACATCGTTCACGCTCTTCGCGGTATTCGAGCAGCTCTCGTAGAGAACAACATCGACCTGCGGGTCGACGAGGTTGCCACAGTTGCAATTTGTCAGTTCGGCACCTTCGGAATGTGGAAGGACCTCAACGAGCACTGGGATGTCCTCGAGCAGAGTCCGATCGTCCGGCACCTCACGCACCATGCCGGCGAGTCGTTCCGTGACCCTCAGGGTAATGAAAGCCTCGACAGGGTGGAGGTGGACGAGGCGTCCGTCCCGGTCCCCATCCCCGCGGACGGCTCGCAACTACGAGCAGTTGCGTTGGCTGCATCCGGACGCACGTTCGTCATCGAAGGCCCTCCCGGGACCGGCAAGTCCCAGACCATTACCAATCTCATCGCGCACGCGCTCGAACGCGGTAGGACCGTCCTGTTCGTGGCAGAGAAGCAGGCCGCACTCGACGTGGTCAAGAAGCGCCTATCGAAGGTCGGTCTGAGCAACTTTGCACTCGACTTGCACGGCAAGAGTCAGAGCCCGAGTGCAATTCGCGAACAGCTCAAAGCCGCGATCGACAACAACATCTACTACAACTCCCACAACTGGGACGCGAAGGTTGCCGAATTCAGGTCGAGGCTGGCGCCCCTCGCCGACTATCCCCACAAGATCCACAGCCGCAACGGCATCGACCATTCGTTGTGGCGTGCCTTCGAAGCGACGCTGGAGGTCGGCGACGGACCCGTCGCTCCGATCCCAACTTGGTACGTCGCGCGACCGACTCAGCCTTGGGCCACCATCCGAGACAACCTCGAGCTCTTCTCTCGTGCCGCCCATTCGTTGGAGATCCGCCCGGGCTCACCCTGGTCGCTTGCCGGGTCCGTGCCTCAGGGGGTCGAAGACCAGCACGTCTCCCTCGCTGTGATTCGCTTCGCGGATACAATCGATGCGGCTTTGGCGAATCCACGGACCCGCACAATGCTCGAACGAGTGCAAACGCCCGAGGACGTCATTGCGCTGCTCCCCCAGGCTCGTCGTCAGCTCGGCCGTCCGGTTCCCGACGCAGCGACGCTCGCTTGGATGCGTGGTCCGCAGTTCGCTGCTGCACGCGAAGCACTGTTCGTCGACATCAACCGCGCACATCAGAATTGCGCACCGGTGTTGCGGACCTTCATTCCGATGTTCCTGGAATCGGGCGACGTCGACTTCTTCATTGCCGAGGCGGAGGAGTGTGACAAGGGCCTTTTCGGCAAGAAGAAGAAGGCCGAGCAGTTCCAGCGAAGTCTCGCACCGTTTGCCAACCCGGACGCCGACCTCGCACCCCAGGCCGTGCTTCCGTTGCTGCGGATGATCCCCATGACCCGCGAACAGATCGCGCACCTCCGTACAACCGTCCGCGATCTCCTCGGGCCGTTCGCTCCGCCCGCCTGGAATCCGCTCGCTCCCACATGCACCGACGAGTTACGGCCGATCTTCCAATACATCGACGACACAATCCGTTTCGTCGACGAAATGCCAGGATTGTGGAAAGAGCTCGAAGCCGCCGGATTCCTGACGGATCATGAGATCCGCGTGCTCGATGAAGCGGGCGGCGCGTGGGTGAGCCTGCGTCCGCGCCTCGGAACCACCGATGCCGACGTAGCACGTTGGACGAATGGCGACCACTGGATCACTGCATGGCAGCGCGACAGCCGCGTCGTGCGAGAAGAGGCGCAGTACGGCGGTTCTCAGCGATTCTTCGCGTGGTCACGCATGTCCGCATATCTCGAACCGTTGCGTCGCGCCGAGCTGCACGACTTCGTCGAAGCCCTTCTCACCGGCCAGATTTCTGCGGCCGATGCGCCGGTCGCTTTCATTTGTGGCGCGGCACGTGCTTCGCTCGAGGAGCGGCGTCGGGCCACCGGGGTCATCAACTTCACCCCCGCCTTACGCGACGGCGAGATCTCGGACTTCACGCGTAGTGCAGACGCACTACGCGGCGAGCAGGTCAAAGCATTGCCGGCCTTGTTGCTGTCACGTCGTCCGTTCCAGGCCGGTGCGCTCCAGGGTGAGGTTGGCGAACTCCGTCGCGCGCTCGAACGCAAACGCGGCGGCGCATCCTTCCGTAACCTCATGGCACGGTATGCACACCACATCCTGGCGGCGACGCCCTGTGTCTTCGTCAGCCCGACGTCATTGGCTCAGTTCATCCCGCCGGGTTCGGCGACATTCGACCTGGTCGTGTTCGACGAGGCTTCTCAGGTGACTGTCGCCCAGGCCATCGGTGCTCTCGGCCGGGGCCGCGCAGCCGTCATCGTCGGCGACTCGCAGCAGATGCCTCCGTCGACGTTCGGCCAGGTCAGTGCGGTCGACGATGACGAAGCGGACGAGGACGGGACGATCGCACCGGAGGATCTCGAGAGCATTCTCACCGAGTGCGTCGAGTCCGGAGTTCCACGCCTGTGGTTGTCGTGGCATTACCGCAGCCAGGACGAGACGCTCTCAACTTCTCGAACCAGAAGTACTACGAAGGCCGCCTCGCCAGCCTTCCGTTGCCCGGAGGGGACGACACGGCGGGTGTCGAGTGGCGCCGCGTCGACGGTCACTTCAACCGTGAGAACCGCAAGGACGGGTACCGCACGAACCGCGTCGAGGCAGAAGCCATCGTCGAGGAGATCCGCACCCGGCTCGCCACCCCGCGCCTCGCCGGCCAGAGCATCGGCGTTGTCACCTTCAACCTCCAGCAGCGCGTCCTCGTTCAGGACCTCTTGGAGGCGTGCGACGACCCCCTCGTCCGCGAGCAGCTTCGTCCTGACAAGGAAGAGGGCATCTTCGTCAAGAACCTCGAGAACGTCCAGGGCGACGAGCGCGACGTCATCCTCTTCACAACGGCCTTCTCGAAGAAGCCGGGTGAGTCCCAGCTGCCCCTCCAATTCGGTCCTTTGAGCCGGGCGGGTGGCGAAAAGCGCTTCAATGTCGCCATCACGCGTGCACGCCGGAAGGTCGTGATCTTCACGTCCTTCGAACCGTCCGATATCGATCTGTCGCGCACGAAATCTGTGGGACTCGCGCATCTGCGTGGGTATCTGGAGATGGCAGCGCAGAGGGTGGCTCCCAACCCGTCGGTGACGACGAACGACAACGTCGATGCCGTCCAGCGAAGCATCCGCACGGCCCTCGCTGACCGCGGGTACGAAGTGACCACGAACTACGGCCTGTCCGAGTTCGTTCTCGACATCGTTGTGCGAGAGCCCGGTTCCGATCATTGGCAGGTCGCGGTGGTGCTGGACGGTCCGCGTTGGGCGGGCCGCCCGACCGTGTCCGACCGCGACCTCACCCCTCGATTGCCCGAAACTCTGATGCACTGGGGTTCGTCGGTTCGCGTGTGGCTTCCCGAGTGGATCGAGAATCCCGAAGCGGTGCTCGACCGTATCGATGCGGCTGTCGGCACAGCACGTGAGCGCCGGCGTCAGTACGAAGAACAGCTAGTGCCGCACCCGTGAACCTTTGCCCGTTCTGGCCGACACGCCGACCGGTTGCGGCGTGTCGGCCACGGGATCGGTCAGCCTGGTCGAGTGGCAGAACGAGTACGCGTGCGAGAGATCGATGACGACGAAGGCAGACGGCTGGTACGGATCATCCGCCGCGGCACCGGATCGGTGGTGACCTGGCGGCGCGCCCAGATGGTCCTGCTCTCGGCCCAGGGCATGCCGGTACCGAAGATCACCGAGGTCAGCTTCACCAGCGCCGACCGGGTCCGTGATGTCATCCACAACTTCAACGCCGACGGATTCGACTCGCTGTACCCGAAGTACGCCGGCGGCCGGCCGAAAAAGTTCACCCTGCCGGAGCGCCGGGAGATCAAGAAGATCGCCAAGTCCGCCCCCGCCGAGCACGATCTGCCGTTCTCGACCTGGAGTCTGACCAAACTCGCCGAGTTCCTGGTCGCCGAGGGGGTGGTCGACGACATCAGCCACGAGGGTCTGCGCGTGCTGCTCCGCGAGGAGGGTGTCTCCTTTCAAAAAGTGAAGACCTGGAAGAGATCTCGGGACCCCGATTACGCGGTGAAGAAGGCTCGGGTCGAACACCTGTATGCCATCGCCGATGGCGATGTCGTGTCCGATCCCGATGAGCCACAGGCGATCTTCTGTCTCGACGAGTTCGGTCCCTTGAATCTGCAGCCGCATCCGGGCCGGCAGTGGGCGCAGCGTGGCGGCAGGCACAAGGACCCGGACCGGGAGCCGCGGCGCCGGCGGCGGGCGACCTACACCCGTCCGAACGGGGTGCGGCATCTGTTCGCCGCGTACGACCTGGGCAAGGACAAGCTGTACGGGCACGTCAAGACGACGAAGAACCGCTCCACGTTCCTCGAGTTCTGCCGTTACCTGCGCACTCTTTACCCGGCGGAGGTTCGTATCGCGATCGTGTGCGACAACTTCTCGCCGCACCTGACCACGAGGAAGTGCCAACAGGTCGGTCTGTGGGCAGAGGCGAACAACGTCGAGATCGCGTACACCCCGACGAACAGTTCGTGGCTCAACCGGATCGAGGCGCAGTTCACCGCGCTGCGGTACTTCGCGCTCGATGGCACCGACCACGGCAGTCATCGGGAGCAAGCGTCGATGATCCGTCGCTACATCATCTGGCGCAACAAGCACGCCGAGGATCAACAGCTACGGGAGATCGTCGACAGGGCAAACGTTGCGTGATGCGGCACTAGCCAAGGAAGCGGAGGCACGCGCAATCGCGATCGCGGAGGCGGAAGCACGCACCCCGGAGGAGCTCGTCGTTGAGAACCTGGAGGTGTTGGCCGACCTCTCCTTCGCGAAGGATGAGTCCGAGCAGGTGCGCGTGCCCGACACGGCCCCGGAGGACCGGCACGAATTCGTCACCGGAGTCGCGACGACTACCACCCCCACGATCCACTTCGACGATGCTCCGGCGCCGTCTCCCGCCGAACGGGACTGGCATGGTCGCGGCATTGCCTACACCTGTGCGCCGACTACTCCGCTCGGGGAGCGCGACGACCTCGACCGTGTCCACTCCACGTCGGTACGGCAAATTATCACCGACGCCGTACGCGAGACGGTGGAAATCGAAGGACCCATCCTGCTGGAGCGGTTGGCCCGGGACGTCGCGAGACGATTCGGGTTCGACAGGGTGTCTGCAGTGCGGAGAGATTTCGTAATCGATTGTGTGCCTAATGATCTGATTGCAACGACTTCTCTCGGATCTTTCGTGTGGCCTCGCCAGATCGACAGGACCAATTGGCGCGGGTTCCGTACTACACCCGACGGGGTGACCCGCCCGGTCAGCGAAATCGCGCCCGAGGAAATCCTCAACGCGATGCACGCCACCTGCGAGGGCCGGGAACTGGACGTCGAAGCACTGATCCGGGAAACGCTGGCCATCTTCAACCAGCGGCGCCTTACGGGTCCCACCCGTGAGCGCCTGGAGGAGTGCCTCGATCTCGGTCTCAGGAGCGGGCGCTTGATTCAACTGGGGTCGGTGATCCGGTCCGGAATCTGACTGCGTCCGACATCACGCGTACTCGACATCGATCGTCCGGAACTGCGGCGTCCTCGTCGTGCGTCAAACACATTGGCTAACAGCGATGTCGAGGATTCTCCTTGCGCTGGTCATCGTTCGATGCCAAGATTCCAAGATCGTCACCGACCCGCGTGACGTCACAAGTGAAGAAGGCCCGCCAGGAGCGGCAACTCCCGACGGGCCGGATGTCCGACTATGCAGGAGTCGAACGTGGGCCAGAATACCCTGGCTGGCGGCGTGCGTCGTGGACCGCGCCTCGCCAGCAACTTCACCATCCTCAGCAATGCCGTCATCAACGACGAACGCTTGTCCTTCCGCGCCCGTGGCGTGCTCATCTGGTTGCTATCGAAGCCGGACGACTGGCGCACTCGATCCGACGCGATCGCCGGCCAGTCACCGAAGGAGGGTCGCGACGCCATCCGCTCCGCCCTCCGAGAGCTGGCTGAGCTGGGCTACTTGATCCGAGAGAAGATCCAGAACGAGCGCGGGCAGTGGATCACTATTCAAACGATTTACGAGGAACCACGTACCGACCCGGGGCCTGAAGAACCAACGTGCGGTAGCGCGGCCAACGGAGAACCAGGCGGTCTTTCAAGTATCGATACACTAAGAATGAAAACCAACCGCCCTCGTCAACTCCCGAACTCTATGCAGAGTCCCGAAGTTGCTCGTTTGGCGGCGGCATGCAAGCAATCTGGATTGTCGGCGACATTTGCCTACCTCCGGCCAGAGGCCGTGGCGACTATTGAAGCGCTCATAGCGGCGCACGACGTGCCAACGCTGGTCGCTGCAGCCAAGGCAGCGCATCGGCCGAGCGATCCAATGCGGTACGCGCACGCCTGGGTACCGATGTGGCAGGCGCTGCCTGTTCCTCGAGTACAACCCGCGAAATGCGGCGAATGTGACGAGTACGGATGGTTACCCGACGACGAGCGCGGGCGGGCGGTGCGGTGCCCATGCCACTCACGACAGGTCGCTTGATCGGCCATGGGCAGACCATTGACGAGATAGTGGGTCTCTTCGAGCAGCCCGCTAGTCAATGCTGACTGCAGCTCCAGCTTAGTCCGAGGCGACCAAAGGGGTCGATCGGCGTCATGTCTCCGATGGTGGCGACCCCCGCCAGTAGATACTGCCCTCCACATACCGCCGGAAGCACATGGTCGGCACTTGAGCATGTCTCATTTGGCGAGCTTCTTGAAGCAGGTCAACGCCGCAGCGAGTTGGAGAAAAGCAGCGAAGTACTCGCCCTGGCGTTCGTAGCGGATGGTCAGCCGGCGGTAGCCGCTCAGCCACGCCAGGGTGCGTTCGATCTTCCAGCGGTACCGGCCGAGGCGTTCGCTGCTGTCGACACCGCGGCGGGCGATGCGCGGGACGATCCCGCGGGCCCTCAACCACCGGCGGTGGACCGAATAGTCGTAACCCTTGTCCGTCCGCAACCGGCCGGGCCGGCGGCGACGCGGACCCCGACGCGATCGCACCGCCGGGATCGCGCTGACCATCGGCTGCAGCATCACACTGTCGTGGGTGTTCGCCGAGGTCACCGCGGTGACCAGCGGGATACCGTCGGCGTCGGAGAGAATGTGGATCTTCGAGCCGTTCTTGCCGCGATCGACCGGGCTGGGACCGGTCAAAGATCCCCTTTTTTCGCCCGCACGTGAGCGGCATCGAGGATTGCGGCAGACCAGTCCAGATCCCCGCCGGCGCCGAGCCGATCGAGGACCTGGCGGTGCAGCTCGTCGAATACTCCGGCTTTGACCCACGTGGTGAAGCGGCGGTGCGCAGTCGGGACGCTGACTCCGAACGACGGCGGCAGGTGCCGCCACGCACACCCGCTGGTGAGCACATAGACGATGGCAGTGAACACTGCACGATCATCGAGTGCTGCGCGGCCGCCGCCCTGCGGCCGCGCCCGGAACCCGGGTAACAGCGGTTCGACGATCTCCCACAACGTATCCGGTACCAACCGGGAAGACAACGCATCGACCACGACGGTGCATTATGCCGCACACAAGATTCAGGCCATACAAGACACGCTCTTACACGGTTCAACCCGGTCAAACCTGGTCAAATCCGGTCCTGTTGTCGTAGCATCGAGAAAGTCGGCCAACCGGGCCGAGGACCCGGAGGTGCCCTGTGTCTGAACCGTGGTTGTCCGCTGATGACATCGCCGTCCATCTGGGCGTCACCAAAGACACCGTGTACGCCTGGATTGCCGATAAGGCCATGCCCGCACACAAGATCGGCCGCCTGTGGAAGTTCCAGGCCAGCGAAGTCGATTCCTGGGTGCGAGGCGGCGGGGCGGCAACGAGCCCCGATTCGGCGGAGGGCTGACATGCGGATCATCGACAATGTCAACGAGTTGCTGGGAGATGACCTCAAAGCCGCGATCACCCCGGGATCGAAGGTGCGCATCGCGGCATCGACCTTTTCGATCTTCGCGTTCGAGGCGCTACGTAAGGAGCTCGAGCAGGTCTCCGAGCTGGAGTTCATCTTCACCTCCCCGTCCTTCGTAACGGAGAAGGTGACGGACAGGCTCCGCAAGGAGCGCCGCGAGTTCTTCATCCCGGGGGGACGCGCGGAGTCGAGCCTGTACGGCTCGGAGTTCGAGATCCGGTTGCGCAACAAGCTGACCCAGCGTGCCATCGCAAAGGAGTGCGCCGACTGGGTGCGTCGGAAGGTGACGTTCCGATCGAACTCCACCGGGAACCCCATGCAGCAGTTCGCGGTGGTCGACGACAGCGCCGCGTACATGCCACTGCAGGGTTTCACGACCGCGGATCTCGGCTACGAGCGAGGCAACGCGGTGTCGAACATGGTGCACCGAGTCGACGATGCCCCGATGACGACGCAGTACATCCATCTGTTCGACCAGATCTGGAACAACCCGGATCAGCTCGATGATGTCACCGATGCGGTCTACGACCACATCGCCAGCGTGTACGCCGAGAACTCCCCGGCCCGCATCTACTTTCTGATCCTCTACAACCTGTTCGCCGAATTCCTCGACGATATCAATGAGGACGTGCTGCCGAACGATCGCACCGGCTACCAGGACACGACGGTCTGGCAGAGTCTCTACAACTTCCAACGCGACGCCGCGACAGGAATCATCAACAAGCTGGAAACCTACAACGGCTGCATCCTCGCCGACAGCGTCGGTCTCGGCAAGACATTCACCGCCCTGGCGGTCATCAAGTACTACGAACTGCGCAACAAGTCCGTCCTCGTACTATGCCCGAAGAAGCTCGCCGAGAACTGGACGAACTACAACGCGAACCTGACCACCAACATCTTCGCTGCCGACCGGTTCAGCTACGACGTACTCGCCCACACCGACCTGTCCCGCACCCGAGGAGAGTCGCTGGGACTACGGTTGGATCGAATCAACTGGGGCAACTACGACCTGGTCGTCATCGACGAGTCGCACAACTTCCGCAACGCGGACTACGCGCAGGAGAAGGAGTCCCGCTACCAGCGACTCATGCGTCAGGTCATCCGCGAGGGCGTGAAAACCAAAGTACTGATGCTCTCGGCCACCCCGGTCAACAACCGGTTCAACGATCTGAAGAATCAACTTCAACTCGCGTACGAGGGCGAGTCGGACAACCTCGCCCAGCACCTGAACCTCTCGACCACAGTCGAGAAAGTCTTCAAAGACGCCCAGACGGTGTTCAACGAGTGGTCCAAGCTCGACCCTGCCGACCGCACCACCGACCGCATCCTCCAGATGCTCGACTTCGACTTCTTCGAACTGCTCGACGCCGTCACCATCGCCCGCTCCCGCAAGCACATCCAGGCGTTCTACGACACCACCGAGATCGGCGCATTCCCTGACCGGCTTCCCCCTAAGTCGATCCGCGAACCGCTCACCGACCTGCCCGACGTTCCCGGCTTCAACGACATCTTCGGGCAGCTCCAGGCTCTGACCCTCGCCGTCTACACCCCGCTGGCGTACGTGTTTCCCAGCCGGATCGGTAAGTACGAAGATCTCTACAATGTCGGCACTGCCGGCGGCACAGCCAATCTGGGCCAACGCGGACGTGAGCAGGGCCTCAAGCAGCTCATGACCGTCAACCTGCTCAAGCGGTTGGAGAGCTCGGTCGACGCCTTCCGACTTACCCTGGCAAAGATCGAAGGTGCCGTCGACCGGACCCTGAACCGTCTCGACACGCACACCAACTCCGCTCCCGCTCTCGGCGCAGGTCTGTCGGACTTCGATCTCGATGTGGATGACGAAGACGACGCGAACCTCGAAGCACTCACCTTCGGGGAAAAGATCAAGATCGACCTCGAGGACATCGACGTCGAGTCGTGGCGGAGGGACCTGTGGAACGACCGAGAAACCCTCCGCGCATTAGTGAACGAGATGCGCAAGGTCACTCCGGATCGTGACCTCAAACTTCAAGCGCTCAAGCGGCTCATCGAGGAGAAGGCCGCCCATCCGATCAACCCGGACAACCGCAAGGTCCTAGTGTTCTCCGCCTTCGCCGACACCGCGAACTACCTCTACCGCGAACTCGCACCCGCTCTGGCCGCTGTCGGGCTGGACACGGCCTTGATCACCGGGGGCGGCCACGCCGCGAAGACGACATTGGGCACCGGCTTCGACTTTCAACAGGTCATGTCGATGTTCTCCCCTCGTTCGAAGCAGCGCCACCTCACGATGCCGACCGAAACACGCGAGGTCGACGTGCTCATCGGCACCGACGTCATTAGTGAGGGCCAGAACCTGCAGGACTGCGACTACCTGATCAACTACGACATCCACTGGAATCCGGTGCGGATCGTGCAACGGTTCGGCCGCATCGACCGCATCGGTTCGATCAACACCCGGATCCAGCTGGTCAACTTCTGGCCCGACATCTCCCTCGACGAGTACATCAACCTCAAAGAGCGCGTCGAAAACCGGATGGTCATCGCCGACCTCGCCGGCACCGCCGACGACAACGTCCTCACCCTCGAAGACTCCGACGCTGCGTTCCGTAAGCAGCAACTGCGCAAACTCCAGGACGAGGTCATCGAACTCGAAGACGTCCGCACCGGCGTGTCCATCACCGATCTCGGACTCAACGACTTCCGCATGGACCTACTCGGATACCTCACCGAATACGGCGATCTTGCCGCTGCACCGAAAGGCCTGCACGCCGTCGTGCCGGCAGACCCGGACAAGGGACTCAAACCCGGTGTGATCTTCGCACTGCACAATATCAACGCCGACGAGTCGCAACTCACCGGACACAGCGGCAATCGCGGCAACCGACTGCACCCGCACTACCTGGTCTATCTCGACGAGCACGGCGATGTCATCGCAGACCACACCGAAGCCAAGCCCTTGCTCGACCTCATCCGCGCAGGCTGCCGACCCTACGATCAGCCCGTCACCGACGTGGTTCGTATCTTCAACGCCGCCACCGCCGAGGGCACGGACATGAGCCGGTACTCACAACTTCTCACCCAGGCCATCCACTCGATGATCGACGTCACCGAGGAACGCGACATCGACAGCCTGTTCACCGGCGGTCGCACGACCGCACTGACCCAGACGATCGCCGGGCTCGACGACTTCGAGCTGATCGCCTTCATCGCTGTCGTCGAGCCATATCAGGCAGGCGAGGGTCGATGAGTGAGCTGCTGTATCGGTGGCCGGACGCCGCGAAGTTCGGTCGGCGGGTACCCAAGGAGAAGTTCTACGAGCACGGCACCGTTTCGACTGCGGTACGCGAGAAGTTCATCGCCGAAGTGCAGCGCATCACCTGGGCATACAAGATTGCCGAAACTACGATCAATCTTGCCAGCAGCGCCGCCGTCCCTGAGATCCAAATCTTCGAGATCGACGCGAAGGGCACGGATGTTTCCGACCCGGTGTTGAGCGCGATCGACAAGGCGATCCCGTTCCCGATCATCTTTGAGATCAACCGTGGCGAGGGCGAGGCCCGAAGCACTCGAATGGTGGCCGCGCACAAACAACCAAGTTCCGGTGCGCCGAAGATCGGCGCCTATTACAGCACAGATTGGCAGCCGGCCCGGAGCGAACGCGAACGGCAGTCTCTTCCGACCGCAATCACTCTGCCCGCCCTCTACACTGCGATTCTCGCGCCCCTCACACCGGTGGCGGTACAGCCGGGTGAGGATGTGGCGGAGGTCGCAGCGAAACTGGAATCGGTGCGCAAGCTCGAACGCGAAATTGCCGTGCTGGAACGCAAACTCCGCACCGAACCCCAGTTCAACCGCAAGGTCGAATTGCGGCGCGCATTGAAGACGAAGCAAGCTGAACTGACCAATCTGGTCGAAAGGTAGGCAGAGCAAACCCGTGGAGAAGCTACGCATGACATCGCCCGACCTGACCGATGCCAACGTCGACAAGCTCGCTGAGTTGTTCCCCAATGTTGTCACCGAGGCGCTCGACGCCGAGGGCAACCCGAAGAGAGCCATCGACTTCGATCTTCTCCGCCAGGAGTTGTCGGACCATATTGTCGAGGGCCCGCAGGAGCGCTACCAGCTCGACTGGCCTGGCAAACGCGCCGCAGCCTTCGCCGCCAACGCACCTATCGCGAAAACTCTCCGGCCAGTGCGTGAGAAGTCCGTCGACTTCGACACGACCAAGAACCTCTTCATCGAGGGCGACAACCTGGAGGCTTTGAAGCTGCTCCAGGAGCCCTACCTCGGCAAAGTCAAGCTGATCTACATCGACCCCCCGTACAACACGGGGCGAGACTTCATTTACGACGACGACTTCGCCGAGTCGACCGCCGATTATCTTGTCCGCTCCGGACAAGTCAACGGGGAGGGCACAAGGCTCGTCACGAACACCGACGCCAACGGGCGTTTTCACTCCGATTGGCTCAGCATGATGTACCCACGCCTGAGACTCGCCCGCAATCTACTCGCGGACGACGGGGTCATCTTCGTGTCGATCGACGACAATGAGGTCGATAACCTCCGCGAAATCGCCTCGGAAATATTTGGCGCACAGAACTTCGTGGCGCAGATTATCTGGCAGAAGGTATTCTCACCTAAAAACTCGGCTAAGTGGTTTTCGGAGGACCACGATTATATTCTTGTCTACGCGCGCAATAAGGAGTCCTGGCTTCCAAACCCTCTGCCACGAACGGCGGAGATGGATGCGCGATACCAGAACCCAGATAACGATCCGCGTGGACCCTGGGCTTCATCGGACCTGGCAGCCCGAAACCGCTATGACGCAGGTCTGTACCCGATTAAGACCCCTTCAGGAAGGGTCATTGACGGTCCTCCACGAGGGCGGTACTGGACTATTTCTGAATCGAAATTCAAGGAATTTGACGCGGATGGGAGGATTTGGTGGGGAGACAACGGCAACAACATGCCCCGCCTAAAGCGCTTCCTATCCGAGATGACCGGCGGACGCACTCCCCAAACCCTGTGGACGTACTCCGAGGTGGGGCACACACAGGACGCGAAGAAAACACTACTAAAGTACGTTCCGTTCGAGCACACCGAGAACGTGCTGAACTCTGTGAAACCGGTCGAGCTGATTCAGCGAATCCTGCAGCTTGCAACTTCACCCGATTCCGAGGACATCGTTCTGGACTTTTTCGGCGGCAGCGGTACCACACCACACGCCGTGCTCGCACAGAACGCTGCGGACGACGGTAACCGTCGATTCATCGCTGTACAGATCCATGAGCCGCTCACCATTCCTGAACCGACGTTCGACTCCATCCTCGGCATGAGCCTTGAACGATTCCGGAACGTTGCAGCAGAACTTGCGGCAGGTTCGAAAGTTGTCGACGCTGGCTACCGGCTCATGCGAATCGACACCACGAACATGACCGATGTGCTGCGGTCGCCGGACGAAACCGATCAGCTCACCCTTGCGGAACTGGAAGGCAGCGTGAAGTCGGACCGTTCGGGAGAGGACCTGCTGTTCCAGGTCCTGCTCGACTGGGGTCTCGAACTGACCATGCCGATCGCCGTCGAGCAGATCGACGGACACGAGGTCTTTGTTGTTGAGGAGGGTGCGCTGATCGCATGCTTCGACTCAGAGATCAACCCGCGGCTTGTGCGTCTCATCGCCGAACGTGAACCTTTGCGCGCGGTGTTTCGGGATTCGGGTTTTGCTTCGGATGATGCGCGCATCAACGCGGAACAGGTCTTCCGAGAGGTATCCCCGACCACTGACGTGAAGGCGATCTGACAACGATGAAGCTTCAATTCAAGGTCCAGCAGTATCAGACCCATGCTGTCGACTCGGTAGTCGAGGTGTTCACCGGCCAGCCCAAGGATAATGGCGTCTCGTATCGGATCGATCCGGGTCGCCGCCGACGGACAGGTGAGGAGTCGTTGTACTCCGATTCGGGTTTGCGGAACGCCGAGCTCGCGCTGACCGGTGCCCAGCTGCTGGAGAACGTCCACAAGGTGCAGCGTTCTCGAAACCTTCCGCTGTCGACCAAGTTGGAGGACAGCAAGGCGGCACCAGGCGCACCGAATCTGGATGTCGAGATGGAGACGGGCACCGGGAAGACGTACGTATACATCAAGACGATCATGGAGTTGCACAAGCGGTACGGCTGGTCGAAGTACATCGTTGTCGTTCCGTCGATCGCGATTCGCGAGGGTGTGAAGAAGTCGTTCGAGGTGACCGCCGAGCACTTCCAACAGATGTACGGGACCAAACCACGCTCGTTCATCTATAATTCGGCCCAGCTGCACGAGGTGGAGCGGTTCAGCGCCGACGCCGGTGTGCAGGTGATGATCATCAACATCCAGGCGTTCAACTCGTCCGGCAAGGACAACCGACGCATCTACGACATGCTCGACGATTTCCAGTCCCGTCGGCCGATCGACGTGATCAAGGCCAATCGACCAATCGTGATCATCGACGAACCACAGAAAATCGGTGCGGACAAGTCACTCGCGTCTTTGTCCGAGTTCAACGCGTTGATGGTGCTGCGCTACTCGGCCACACACAAGGTCGAACACACCAAAGTCCACCGACTCGACGCCCTCGACGCCTACAACCAGAAGCTGGTCAAGAAGATCGCGGTCCGCGGCATCACCGTCAAAGGGTTGGCCGGCTCGACCGCCTACCTGTATCTCGATGCCATCGAGATCGCCAAGGGCGCCAAACCTCGTGCTCGCGTCGAGATCGAGGTGCAGACCAAGACCGCCATCAAACGTCAGGTCAAACGAGTCGACGTCGGCGCGAACCTGCATGACATTTCCGGTGGCATCGAGGCGTACAAGAGCTTGTTTATCACCGACATCGACGCCAACCGCGACGTGATCGAACTCAGTAACGGTGACGTCGTCGTCGCCGGTCAGCTCGCCGACCGTGACGTCACCGAGGAGACGAAGCGTCGCATCCAGATCCGTGAGGTGATCCGCGCTCACCTCGACAAGGAACGCGAGCTGCACGCGCAGGGCATCAAGGTGCTGTCGCTGTTCTTCATCGACGCGGTCGCGAAGTACCGCGACTACGAACGCGAGGACACTCTCGGCGACTACGCCCGCTGCTTCGAAGAAGAGTATGCGCTGATCCGCGACGAGTTACTCGGTGAACTCGCACTCGACGGTGCCACCGAGGCGTACCAGGAGTACCTGCGCCGCGATGGCGTCCGCGCCGTACACGAGGGCTATTTCTCGATCGACAAAAAGACCAAACGTCAGATCGACGGCAAGGTCAGCGGTCGGGGCGACGACAAGGGTGAGTCCACCGACACTGACGCTTACGACCTGATCCTCAAGAACAAGGAACGTCTGCTGTCGTTCGACGAACCGGTGCGGTTCCTTTTCTCGCACTCTGCGCTGCGTGAGGGTTGGGACAACCCCAACGTGTTCGTCATGGGCATGCTCAAGAAGAGCGACAACACTACCTCACGACGCCAGGAAATCGGCCGAGGCCTGCGCCTGGCGGTCGACCAGCACGGCGTACGCATGGACAACCCGGTCACCGTGCACGACATCAACGAGCTGACCGTCGTCACCGACGAGTCCTACACCAATTTCGTGATTGGACTGCAGCAGGAAATCGCACAATCGTTGTCGGCTCGCCCCAGCAAAGCAAGCGTCAAGTTCTTCACCGGCAAGACTATTCAAACCCCAGCCGGAGAGTCCGTCGTCGAGGAAGCACTTGCGCAGGCGCTGTACAAGTACCTCATCAAGAACGACTATCTCAACGACGACGACACAGTCTCCGAAACCTACAAGCAGGCCAAGGAAGCCGGCACACTCGCCGAACCCACCTCCGAGCTGCTGCGGCCGGTCATCGACTCCGTCTGGCCGCTCGTGGACGCACTGTATCTGGACGTCAAGGTCATCGGCGAGGACGGCCGCAAGCCGAAGAAAATCCCTCTCAACGAGGCCAACTTCGTGAAGAAGGAGTTCCAGGCGCTCTGGAACCGGATCAATCACAAGGCCGTCTACCAGGTGCAGTTCGATTCGAACGAGTTGATCCGCAAGTGCATTCAGGCACTCGACACACTCCTTAACGTCGCCGCGATGCAGTATGTCGTCGAGGCCGGGCAGCAGCGCAATGAACTCGAGGTCGATGACCTCACCCGTAGCACTGGATTCGACACATCGAACACGACGACACACACCGAGACTGCCAGCGCGGGATCGCAGGTGAAATACGACCTTCTCGGTGAGATCACCGAGAAGACACAGCTCACCCGCCGTACTGTGGCTGCCATCCTCGGAGGGGTCACGCCAGCGACATTTGCGAAGTTCCGGCTCAACCCGGAGCAGTTCATCACCGAGGTCGCCCGGCTCGTCAACGAGCAGAAGGCCACTGTGATCGTCGAGCACCTGACCTACGACACACTCGAAGATCGCTTCGATTCGGCGATCTTCACGGAAAACCAAACGAAGCAAGACTTCGCGCACGTCGGGAAGAAGCTTAAGAAGCACGTCTACGACTACGTGGTCACGGACTCCAAGATCGAACGCGACTTCGTGGACCGCATCGATACCAGTAGGGAGGTAGCGGTTTACGCGAAGCTACCCCGAGGCTTCTTTATTCCGACGCCGGTCGGAGATTACAATCCCGACTGGGCAATCGCCTTCACCGAAGGCAGCGTCAAACACATCTACTTCGTCGCCGAAACCAAAGGCTCATTGTCGAGCCTTCAACTCAAGGGAGCCGAGAAGGCGAAGATCGAGTGCGCGCGAAAGTTTTTTGCCTCGCTCAACATGAAAAACGGACAGGACGTCAAATACGATGTCGTCACCGATTACACCGAGCTGATGCAACTCGTGACCGCGTAGCTTATACGGGCCACCGATCTGCGGTCCAACCAACTTCTGCGGTTGGAAAGGAAATTTACGGCACCACCCGGTCGCGGGAGGACCGCTGTTCCTCGATGTCGCAATGCGGCGGCGGAGATCGGTAGGCACCGCGGCGAGGCAATCGCATACATCGGCCGTGGTACAGGGCGGGGTGCGCCCCGCCCGGGCCTCGCGCTGATAGCTTGGTGCGCCCACGCCCGTCGAGCAAGTCCAGCGGAGGACGACAAGGAGCGAATTATACATGCCGCATGGGAACGGACCGTCGATCACGCGTCAGCGCTGCGCATAGCAGGACTATTCGCAAACCAGCACTCCCCTGCGGATTTTGCGATCAATTGACTCTCGACGGTGTCATCGATTCCTGTCGTGTCGCAGGAACTCCTACCCGCATAAATCTGCGAGCAGGGCCTAAATGGCCGTGCGAGGGTGCTCCAGTCGGACTCCGTTGATGCACCCTTGTGCCGTATAGGCGTTCTGAGAGGGCGGCATCGGTTCGTATACAACGCTCGTTCCAATGACGCGATGCGCTAGCAGCTAATCCTTACCTGGCACCTGATGGCACGATGCGTCGTACATCGCGGGTAAAACGGCGTGGCCCTACGTGTCAACCCGACACGAAAATCTTGGTCCGATGCCAACCAAGATAGCGACGGTCAGGCCCATCCGCATTGCTCGGAAGAATCAATTTCTCTGCTAACGGAGGCTTCCCGAACGCTCGACGTAGTGGCTCGTCCTCTTCCAACGCACGTTCCAGGTCTTGTGCATAAGTGATAGAGAGGTCTTCGGCGACTGTGATCAATCCGGTGTCGAAAGCGACGTCGTGCGTGGGGCAGGCAGCCAGCCCGTTCAGGTGGTCGAGCCGTTCCTTGTTCGAACTGTCACGCCACGGCTTGATATGACTGGCCGTCAGCATTCTCGGCCGACGTCGACCACCGACGACGCTGCTCATCCCACAAAAAACGCACCGATTGTCGTGGTTGCTCATCACAGCTCTTGCGAAGCGGTGTTGTCCGATTCGCACCGTTGACGTGAGTACGCGCTGCGTTACTTCGATCGGGACGTCCGAGCGGTCACGAGCCCATTTCTCGATCGTCCCTTCCAACTCCGACTCGATCTCACTGGGAACGAGTTCCTCCTGACCTGCAAGCCAGAGAGTTCCTCCGTGCTCCAGCTCTAGGAAATCCGGCAACGAATCACGATCGATACCTTCCGTCCGAGCCGCTCGCAGAATTCGAAGATAGACATCCTGCAACAGCGCGCTGTCGGCACTCATTCGGGCCGAGACTTCGAGTTCATGTCGGCCACCATTGCTACGCGTCCCGTCGAGGTTCGCCATCTTTGCCAGGATGCTCGTCGGGGGCCGTTTGTACAGTTCTGCAAGTTTTTGCACCGGGAAGCCCGCACGATGCGCGCTGCCACTACCGAACCGGCTGTGGTCGACAAGCAGTGAGGCACACAGGCAGAGGACGACTTCGCTCGGCACGAAGTTCACCTGCCTCTGCCCTGGCGTTACCGGCTGCCTGGCCAGAACTGAGCGCCATTCCATGCGGAGCGATTGGTCCGACGGCTCCAGAAAGTCACTGAGGCTGTGCATGCCCCGGCGATTCACCACTGTCCTACCTCCACATCCACACGCTCGTCCGTCGCGCAAACAAGATCGATGTTCGGCGCGAAGCCGCACGCCCCGGGACCAAGAAAACTCAGTGGTCCCGCGGCGCTACCCCGATGAACGGACGATCCGATCGCGTGTCTGAGACGACTACCACAGTCCGCCTTCGAGCCTCCACGCCTTTGTCAGCAGACCAACCAGTTCTTCCTGACGCTCCTCGAGGATGTCGGCCGTCCACTTCTTCTGTTGCAGGACCTGAGTCGTGATCGCGAAGGATGCCACGCCGTACTTTGTCGTGAAGTACTGGGTCTTCTTGCGGTCGAAGTCGTAGTTCCCTGCCGAAGCATTCTTCGTCCGATTCAGCAGCACCAAGTTGCCGAGTCGGTGAGTCCAGAACTCGCGCTGTGCAGGAGTGAACCATTTCATCCAATCCGACCCGACCTTCGGATTCTGCGGGAGCACATGTTCGACCGAGATGCGCGGGTGGTCGTACGAGACTCCGGACGCATTCGACAACAACTCATCGAGCCGGAGAAGTACGTACTTCCGCACGGGAGCGACCTTGTAGATCTCGCCACGCAGGCGATCACCGGTTTCCTTGACCTCGTCGCCACTCAACTCGAACGCAGGCGAATCGAGACCGTGGCCGGCCGTAAGGTCTTTCAGCAACTGGATGTAGCGAGAGGCTCTGGGAGTCGCATACACGCGCCGGACGAGCATGCTTGCCGCGAGTCGCTCGAGGGAGCGGAAGAAGCTGTTGAGGAACTCCGGGTCATCACTCTTGTTTCTCAACGCCCACAGAGCAGGTGCACGCCAGTCGCTGTTGTCCACCTGGTCCAGTCGCTTCAGCCACCGGTTCACCTCCTCCGCACCCGACGAAGAGGTGTAGTTCTGATCCCGCAAGGTGCCATATGCCTCGGCGTACGGCACCACGACAGAGTCGACGAACTCCGCTCCCTTGCCGGGAATGTATGACGAGAGGACCGATTCCTCAAACTCCTTCAGCAACTCCTTCTTGGGACGTTCTTTGACGACAATCGTTCTGATATGCAGGAATAGATCAGCGAAGTCGTCTGTCCCCAGAGCCTCTTCAGCATCGTCCCACCGATCGGCATACTCGTCACGCCGGCTCTCGGCCACGTCGCCGACGACCCGCGCTTTGAAGATGTCCGCCGCCGACAGATCCAGACCACGAGAGTTCATGACGCTGAAAATCCTGTGTGCGCTCGCAAGGTCCGGAGTAGTGACCACCACGAGGAAGGTTCGGGCCGCAAGCATTTTCGTGAGTTGAAGCCGACGATCCTCGACCCATTCGGATATCGTTCCGAACAGTGCGCGACCATTTCCGTGGATGGCGCGCTGCGCGTCCGTCCTCAGATTTCCCGGCTTGACGTATTCAAGAAGCTTGATCCCGCCAGGCGACTGGACGTGCTCGGCGAAGAACTCGCGATCTCTGGCTCGAAGCGCCAATCGCGGTTTGCTTTCGAGGTCGAGCATCAGGCTTCCCTGCTCCTGAAGCATCGCATCGATTTGCTTTGCGAGTTCCGGGTTCGTCGTGGAGTCACGAAGCACCGCGAGCAGGATTGTCAAGGTCGTGAGACGTTGCTGGCCATCGATGACTTCTGCGCGCGCCGCATTCGGCGACTTGACCAGAACGATCGACCCGAGGAAGTACGGTTCGTCGCCGCCGCGATCCATTGCTTCCACAAGGTCCTCAAGTAGCTGGCCGGCCTGCTCGACCTGCCACGCATAAGGCCGCTGATACTCCGGAATATGGAAGTCGTAGTCGCCACAGAAGACCTTGTTGAGCGGCACTTCACGCGCCTCGAGCTGCTGCATGGCGTCCATCATGCAGCATGCGCTGCGGACTCAATGATGCAGCCCCCCAAGGCTACATAGATCAGCGGATCAGGCTCAGCACACAACAGCGATGGCGAGCTTTGCAAGATCCGCGACGAGGTACCCGGCGCCCGTCAAGCCAATTGCCGTTTGAAGATCGCAAGGTAGAGCTGACCCTTCACATTCCCCGTCAGATTGCCCATCAAAGGGATGTTCTGGTAACTGATCATTTCCCACCCCTGCGCTCCGAGACCGTTCAAGCGGTCGCTGAAGTTCTGCAGCGACTCTGCTTGCTTCTTCGGGTTCCACCGCTCGGTGACACTGATCGACTCGGTGAGATATTCCCACTTGACCAAAGGATGCACGTCTACTCCGTTGTTCTGGTATCCGAGCCGGGGTCGTCTCGGTCAGCGCGACCCCGGCTTATAGATTCGATGTCGAATCAGCAGGGATTCGGCTCGGTCAGCTTCACAACCGAGAGCACCGCGTCACCTTCACCGATCGGAACACCTACGCCCGGAGTCTGTCCGACCACGACCCAGTTCGCATCGAGTACCTGGTTCCGTCCCTTGCCGGTCGCATCGGTACTACGCGAGTAGAAGACGCCGAGCTCCTGAATAAGGTTCTGCGCGTCCTGAAGATTCATGCACACCACGTTCGGCATGGGAACCGTCGTCGGGACAGGCGCAGCCGACGACGTGGTGGTTCTCGGCGCAGCCACAGGAGCAGGAGGCAACTCGGTGGTGGAAGAACTCACGGGTGCTTTCGTCGTGGTCTCCGCCGACGTACGTGCCTGGGTCGTCGTAGACGGTTGAGACACCGATGATGTCACGGAAGTCGAGGCCGATTCTGTTGTGGACTCGGAATCCGAGCCGCAGGCCGACAGACCTGCCGCCAACCCCACAACCGTCAAGACGGTCCCTGCAGCACGAACAGAAGTACCGACGCTCCACGACATGATCTATCTCCTTCTGAAAACCGGCACTTCGAGCCGGACAATGGAGAATCGTCGCGAGTAACTCTGTCGTTACACGGGATTCGGGATCGAAACACCCTTGTCGACCGCGCATGCGTTCTGAAGCCAGCCGGCTATCGCACGCGCTGTCTCATACCCACACCCCACGCTGAGCAAGGATCCACCTCACTGGGTCCAAGCACCGGAACGGCGAAATGCCGTTGTGGTGCAGTCGATCCCCCACCGGCGACTCGCCGAGAGCGGAGACAGCGAAGAATCTGCTGTTCAGCGCTACACCGGTATGCGGCTGATCCACCGACATCACCATCGACTTCGCTTCCAACTTGTCCAGCAGACTCCGAACCTCCTCGTGAAGGAGTCGTCCGTCCATCTCGTTGTACGGCGCGTACTGCAGACTCGGGTCGCGGGAGAACGCTGCACCCGGTTGTCCCATGATCTCGCTCCAATCGCTGCCCTCCACGTTGTGGAGTGCTTGGAGCGCATCAAATTTGGAGAGCACGACGGCGAGGTTCGGTGTGGAGTTCCCGATGATCGAGAGAACTGTGCGCAGCACCGAACGCGGGTCACCGCCGACCCGTTCCTGCACCGGCACCAGGTCGTGCAGCTGCTGACGTACGGATTCGACCCGAAGCGGATCGAACATGAACACCACACCGTCGGCCTGCGCGAAGAATCGCATGTGCTGGACGTGGACGTTGTTCGGGTTCTCGAGGTCCTCCCCGGCCACGTCCCGCAGGATCAGGTACTGACGGCGTCCGTTCCATACCCCGAGCGAGAAGATCAGCGGCTCACGCTGATACTGGTTGCTCGTATGCGCGGCGGGAGTCGGTTCGAGGATGCCGCGTTCTTCGTACAGCGGCTTCTCGTACAGCTCGCGATACACCATCTCCGTCTCGGACGTCGCCGGCTCTACGACGCAGTTCAGTCGCTCCCCGAGCAGTTGGAGCGCCTTGACGAGAACCGCGATGTACACGGTCTTTCCGGTGGCACGCGCTCCGGCCATGGCGATACAGGTGGTCTGCGCACCCCGAAGTCCGACAGGGAGTCGGTAATGGCAGGTCGGGCATGCCTCTACAGCCGGCCCTCCGGCCTTCTCCTCAACCGTCTCGGCCTCGGGCCACCAGTCCGCCCCTGCTGCAGCCGGGCGGTCGAGGTAGACAACCTTCCCCGACCGGACAGGTGTCCCTTGATGAGCAGTGGCGATCTGGTCCGGCTCGACCTCGGCGGGCGCAGTAGGCAACCAAGCAGTCCGGTCGGCCGGCAGGTCGGTGAAGCACCGTGGGCATTTCGTCATCGGAGGGCACCTTCCGTGTGCGTGCCAGCGGCCAGTCCCGCCACGAGCGACTTCACGGTTCGGAACAGATCCTGCGGATCGTCCAGCCATCCGCGACTCGCGCGCGTCTCGGTCGCGGTCGATACGACCGTGCCGCCCGGTTCGAGCTCGTTCCGCGAGTCCTCTCCGGCCTGCAGGATGATGGGACGCCGGCGCACCCCCCCGACCGGCACCGCCGTGTGATCCGCCGGCACAGCGTCGGTCACCGTGAAGACAAGAGTGGATTCGGCGGGGTGCGACCGGTCGACGGTGGAGGACCGGAAACCGATACCCAGTCCGGCAGCGTCCAGCGCGCCCTGCACGGTGTCTGCAGCGCGACGTAGTTCCTCGATCGGCAGCGCCGTGACCTTGTGTCCGATCAGGTTCACGTGCAGTTCCTCCCGGCGTCCGACGACAGCAGCGATGCCAGTCAAAAGGTCGACGACGTCGCGTACAGTGCCGTTCTCGATGAGGGGAAGCATCGACATCGTGATGTCGATGTCGACCTCGACCCGAACCTGCCTGGACTCCGGCAATCGGTCCACACCCAGCACTCCTCGGGCGGCCGAGCGCGCTCGCGCACCGAGTTCGTTCAGCGGGACGTCCACTGCGGTCTTGCGCGCGCGGACGACGAGCCGATCATCGACCGGGGTGATGGTGGCAAGTTCGACATGGTGCAGTCCCGACACGTCCAGGGGCGTGAGCTCGGCCCGATCCGGGTCGACGGCATTCGTCGTGTCCACTGCGACGATCGCCTGAAGCACTGTGCCCTGCGGGAATCCCGAGTCGTTCCCAGGGGTGGCAACCACGACGACATCCCTGTCGATCCGCGGCAACACCACGAAGCCGGGCTTCGGATGCAGCGCCGATGATAGGTCCTGGCCGTCCGCGGTCGTCGCACGAACGACCACCGGAACGTCGAGCGCTGTGACGGTGACGGCCAGCGGTTGCCGAGGCAACTCCACCCGCCCTGCACCGTCGAGTACGTAACCCGGCATCAGATCGATCCTCTCGGTCCGGAAATCACACGTTCGGCGTCCGCCAGCCGCTGGTCGAACCACCACACGACGAAGGCTTCGTAGGCTTCGCACACCCGGCTAGCATCGCGGCGACCGCGAGCTCGCAGTTCGGCGTGGATCGTCGTCATCACAGCCCCGGGCCCACGGAACCACGACGCGGGCAGCAGACGCGTCACCACCTCGTCGAGCAGTCCCTGCCGGCCACCGTCGGACTCGATCACGAGCCGACTCAGCAACTCGGTCTGCGCCGACAGTCCGCCCTCTCTCGGTGCTCTGGGCGAACTGAACACCGCATGCGCGAGCAGCCACTCGATTCCGATGACACCGGATTCGACGAGTTCGACGATCGACTCGATTGCATATCTCGCTTCGGTCGCAACAGCGTCGACGAGTGCGTCCTGGTGTGTCGCCGGCAGGTCGAGTTCCGCCCACGGATCTCGATGCGGTCGTGCAAGTGCTCCCAGGAGAAACACGACAAGCCGCGCGAGCACGTCGCCCGGAAGGTCGGCTGCGTAGTGTCGGGCGTAATCGGTGAGTACCGGTAGTCCGTCCTGCTGCCAGGCACGATCGAATTCGGTCCCTCCGACGGTCGACCAACTCTCCTGCCAACGGATCGCGGCCCAACTCTCTGCAAGGGCATCGAGGTACCGATGCCCATGCCAGCGCCCCCTCAACTCCCCGCGACGTACTCGGATCAGGTGAGCGGCGACGGCTTCGACATCCGACGCCCATGCGTTGCACACGACAGCGTCCTGCAGATACCTCGGCGCAACCACCTGTGGGAACGTCTCGATTGCCTGACACCATTGAACGGCAGTCCATTGCTGGGCTGCGACCACCTCATCCAGGCTGTCGACACTCGCAGCGCCGTCTTCGAGTTCGAAGAAGGCACGCCACGACGCAACCGTCGCCAGATCGCTGCGAACACGTCCACCGCCGGCGGTGAGCCCGAAAACACCTTCGGCAACAAGGACACTCACCGGGGACGTCACGACGGAACTGTCCGCCACGAGCTCATCGAACGTCGGCCGCTCCCTCAGGCTGCTGGCGACCCATGCGAAGACCGAACGCTCCAAGCGGCGCCCCAGTGGTCGGGCGAGGAAGTCGGGATGCGTGACCACCGCCGGCTGCACGAAGTCGACACAGGTGGTCTCCCCCACCTCTCCGATCTCGGCGACCACCGCAGGTCCTGCCTTCGGATCGCACAGGACGGGCACGACCGCGAGTTCGAGAATCTCGAAAACGCGATCCTCACTGCGTGCGGTGAGAAGTCCTGCTCGCACCACCACATCGATCGTGCGTAGAGCTTCCACAGCGACGTCGAGGCGATCGCTTCCCGCGCCCACCTGGTGTCGGAGCCGGTCGATTGCGCGCTCTGCCGCGGTGACGAGATCCGGTGCGCGATCACAGTGATCGAAGAGTTCGCGGCGCACCGGGTCGGCACTCGCGATCCATCCGACCTCGTCGAATGCGCGATGCGCAAAGACCAAGGCGGCGAGAGTGTGCACCGCCGGTGCCAGGGTGTCGTCGCGTGACCAGCGATCGAGTGCTCGAGCCGCGTCCTCAGTGCTGTTGCCGAGGTTGTGTTCCACAATATTGGCGATCAGTGCCGCCCATTCCGTACCTGCGACAGTCTCCGGACTGTGTTCCAACAGAATCGTCGTCGCTTCGTCGAGAGCGTCGTGGAGTTCGTCGTCCGACACCACGGCCATCGCCAACGGCCACATCGGTGAGAGACCGTCGTCGCCTACTTCCGCTGCGATCGCGTCCTGACGGGCAAGCGCACGTCGTGCTGGGTCTTCCTCCACCAAGACCGTCTGGGCGAGCAGCGACCAGGGAGTCACCGGCACGAGATCGCCGTTGTCGACACAGTGCGGTTCGCCGTCGAGTTCACCGAGATCGGGCGACTCGTCTTCTCCGAAGACGACGCATCCGGGTGTATCTCCGGGCAGGTCGTCGAGCGGCACTGCGATCAGGTGTGCGCCGCACGCGACGGCGTCGTCCACTGCGTGTAGCCGATCGAACGTCGACCACCCGAACCGCCGGCTCGTGCCGGGCGACATGAAGTGCGAGACCGAGGCGATCCACAGCGCTGCTCTGTGCGGATTCCGGCAACCGAGAACGACCGGAGGTCCGCCTTCGAGCGCTCGTGCCACCGCATCCAGAAGAACACTGAAGACACCGACGCGCCATGTGTCCGGATCGAGCAGGAAATCCAACACGGCGTCGCGGGAGACGAGATCGCTCGGTTCCGGTTCGGTGGCACCGAGAGTTGCCGCGGCGACCTCGTCCGCACCGTAGGGCACGAGCCAACCCGACGAACCCCACCGCTCGATCGGACGACCATCGGTCGCCTCGCTACCGACACGATCGATGAGGCAATGCGCGAAGACATTTCCGGGTCGTCCCGACGCATCCGCACCGGCCGGAACCGTGTGCCAGTACATACCGGTACGACCCGCTCCGGGCGCGTACATCAACCGTCGTGGGCGATTGCGGAGCTCCTCCGCATTCGGGAAACGAGGAATCGGAGGGACCGCGTCGAATCGCGTCACGATCCCCGCTCGCAACCGTTCCTTCTCGTCCGCGTCGAGGTCGCCGGTGATGTTGTCGACCGTCGCGTAATTCCCCAGGGGTTTCCGTCACGGAATTCCCCATGTCCGGGTGTGCTGAGTCGAGGGTAGCCGGACCGGTGCCCGGGTTGGTTCAGTTCGCGGCCGCGGTGCGGTTTCCGGGGCGTTTGCGTGGCCGGTAGGACGGGCCGTCCATCAGGATCTGGTGGCTGGTGTTGATCAACCGATCGAGCAGGGACTCGGCCACGACCGGATTCGGGAACAGCGGATACCAGTCCTTCGGGGCCCTGTTGCTCGTCAGAACCAACGGCTTGCCGGCGATCGCCCGATCGGACACCAGATCGTAGAGATCATCGGACTGGGTGGTGGTGTGCTCGCGCATCGCGAAGTCATCGATGATCAACACCAGCGGCCGGGTGTACTCGCGCATCCGTTGACCGATGGTGCGGTCGGCGTGTCCACCGGCCAGATCGGCGAGCATCCGGGAACACTTGACGAACCGAACGTCCCCACCGCGGCGGGCCACGTGATGCCCAAGTGCCTGTGCCACATGTGTTTTGCCGACACCGACAGGCCCGTAGAGGATCACCGACTCGCCGGCGTCGAGCCACCGCAGGGCGGCGAGGTCCCGCAGCATCGCGGCCGGGAGTTTCGGGTTGGCGGTGAAATCGAAGTCCTCGAAGGTGGCCTGCTGCTCGAACTTGGCCCGGCGCACCCGCCGGGCCAAGGCGGCGGTTTCCCGGCGGGCGATCTCGTCCTCACAGAGCACCTGCAGGAACTCGAGGTGCCCGAGCTGCCCATCGCGGGTCTGCGCCAGGCGCGCATCGAGAGTGTCGAGCATGCCGGTCAGCTTCAATGTCTTCAGTGCAGCACGCAGGCTGGGATCGTGAATCGTCATGACAGAGTCCTCCTGAAAAGGGAAATAGGTAGTCGGTCAACAGACCTCACGCTGAACGTTCGGTGTCGAATGCAGCCGGCCCACGGAGCAACGCCGGCGCGGTGATCCCGGCATCGGCGATGTCCTGCCCGTCGTGTTCGGTGCCGGCAACGAGAATGCCCTTGATCGTGCGATAACGCGGATCACCGACCTCGAGGGCCCGGGCGCAGGCCGCATCGATGCGAGCATCGTCGTAACGCGACCGCAGTCGGACGATGCCTTGGATCGACCGCAGTCGATGGATCGCGTTGATCTGCGACAACTCGTCGACGATCGCGACCGCACCGGGCCCGATCTGCTCGGCCTGGGCCCGGCACCACACCACCGTCTGCAACGTGAACGCGGTCTTCTTCGGCGGATAATGCTCGGGATTCGTCGCCCGTCCCGACGGGCGACGCACATGAGTGGCCACGACCTGCTCGTCGTGGAAGATCTGCACCACATCGCCGCTGGTGCGCACCAGCAATCGTCGGCCGATCAGCTGCCACGGCGCCGAATACAACGCCTTGCCGGCCTTGACGTGGCAGTCCGGGGCGAGTTTGCCGGTGGAGTAGACCACCGGGGCGAACGGCCGCGGCGGCAACGGCGTCAAGGCGGTTTTCTCGACGGCGTCGAACACCGCTGCCGGTTGTGCGCCCTCGAGGCCGCGATGCTGGTGCCGGCCGTAGACATCGGTGCACCAGGTCAGCGCGGCGGCCTGCATCTGCGTCAGCGAGGTGAACTCGCGGCCTCGGAAGAACGAATCCCGGATATAGGGCATGGGCCGTTCGATGCGTGGTTTGTCCTTGGGTTTGCCGGCCCGGGCCGGATCGATGAGCACCTGATAGAAGTCGGCGAGTTCGGCATAGGCCCGGTTGATCTGCGGATCGTAGAGATCGGACCGATCCACTCCGGTTTTGAGGTTGTCGCACACCATCCGCGCCGGGACGCCACCGAAGAACTCGAACGCGGCCACATGCGAGGCGCACCAGGAGGTTTGATCCATCCGCAGCACCGGCTGGACGAACAGCATCCGTGAACAGGCCAGGATCATCGCGAACGCCCACACCGCCACCCGCCGGTCCGTGGCCGGATCGCGCCACATCCCGAGCTTGCCGTAGTCGACCTGACCCTCGTCGCCCGGCGGGACCGGACCACGGGGAAAGGTGGCTTTCGATGCTGCGACCCGATCGGCGAATCGTGTTGCGATATACCGCCGCACGGTCGATTCCGACACCGGAACACCGCGGTCGTCGCGCAGGCGTTGAGCGATCGTCGCCACGGTCACCGACTCGTCGAGTTGGCCCTCGATCCAGGTGTGGTGGGCGGCGATGGCCGGCCAGGTCACCGCTCGCGCTGTCGGGTCCACCACTTCCGGGAACCACGACGTGATCAACTCGCGCCACAGGTTCTCGTCGAATTTCTCACCGTCGCCCGGGGTCAACCCCGCCGCCACGGCTGGAGCCAGGTACTTGCGGATGGTTTTGCGGTCGAGTCCCAGGGCTGTCGAGATCTGCACCTGGGAGCGGCCGGCATGCCAGTGCCGGAACAGCTCTATCAGATCGGTCATCGTCCACGTTCTCCTTGCCACCGTCGGGCCCCTTCCCAGGCCCTAGAGATGGACCTTGGGAAGAAGCGAACCTGCAGCAGCACCCACACCCCGGCCGACACGCCCCAAAGGTGGGGAATTACGTGACGGCCGGGTGAGGAATTACGTGACGGGCCGACCCCTCAACCTGGGGAATTGCATGACCGCTGACAGTGATGTCCTTGACCTGCCAACCTCCAGCGGTCGCAGTACCCGGACGGTCGAAGGAGGTATAGGTGAGCTGGCCGAACCTCGGGCGTTCGGCGTCGTGGGCACTCACGTCACTCCAGCGGATCGTCGATCGGACGCCGGTCGATCAGACCGAGGTTGATCTGTTCCACCGGAGGGTCGAGCAACGCGATGGTGCGCGCCTGCTCGGGCCGCACATCCGCGAACACGCGCACGAATCCCTTTGCCTCGCCCACATCGACCAACCATGGCTGAGTCCACTCGCGCCGCAGGCCGTTCGGATGGAAGTTCCGCGCGCCCGACTGCGTACCGCTACTTCCGCCACGGACCTCCAGCGGTTGACCGTCGCGCGAACTCAACGGCAGCCGCCTGAGATTGTGCACGACGAGGAAGGGTGGTGCGGTGGACAATTCGATCTCCGACGCCAACCGGATGGCCAGGACCAGACCACCATCCGGAACGGGCCGGGGTTCGACCGCGTACTGGATGCGCAACAGTCCCGGATAGTCCACGGTGGACGGCTTCCCAATGATACGTTCGCCGGCCGTGTAGGCGATGGCGACGACATGCACGGCGCAACCCTGTTCGGGGAGCGGATCCCGCAGATGCAGCCCACCGTCCCGCTCGTATTGCGAACGGGAGATCTCCGCGACCGGTCGCTGCTCGATGGCATGTTCGGCAGGCACCTGCGCCGCGCTCACATAGACCGACACCGACGCTGCGCCCTCAGGCCACGGAAACGTCACCACCTGCTCGGTGCACCGCTCGACGATGCGAACACCTTCGAGCGCCGGGAGCGGTCGGGTCGCGATGACGGTACGACCCACCTGCACCTGCTCGTCAAGGACGGTCACCGGAGTGAAGTAGGCACGCACCCACCCCCGCGGCCACGACACGTTGGCCATGCTGTGGCGGCCCTGCGAATCGATGACGACAGGGTGCACGAGTCGCGCAGATATAGGAAGACCACCGGAGACGTCCAGGGCACTCGCCTCCAGGAGTTCCCGATCAATGCCCGCCTTCGGCGCGGTCTCCGTGCGGTACATGACGACGCTGCCGATGTCCGGCGGGGTCCATCCGAGGTCGAAATGGAGACCGTCCTCGTGCTCGTGAGTGGTGACCTGCAGATCGGTGACCGGTTCGAGTACAGCGGAGACGAGCACCTCGGCCTGCGCCGCCGGCGACAGGCGCGTCTGACCGTCCACCTCGATCTCGCAGATCGCGCGGTACAGGTAGCGGTGACCACGCAGTGCATCACGGTCGACGAATCCACCGAAGTTGGGTTGATCGGCAAGGATCCGGTAGCGCGGGTCGTTCGTGACGGGCGAGCGACCGTCGAGCGGGATGCGGAGAACCCGGACGCGGGAAACCCCCGGCCACACCGACCACTGGCCGATCACCGCACCGTCGTCCTCGATGACGACGAAATCCTGGACGGCACTGAGAGCGTGTCCTTCGGCGATGAGCACCGGCTGGCGTTGCGCGGCATCGCGCTCGTTGCTGCCGACGTGCGCCCACACCTGCAGATGACGCACCGCTGCTGCCGCAGGTTCGATATCGACGATCATCGAGCCACATGTGACGCCGACGAGTCGACCTGCCTCAGGCTTGTAGGCCCGATGGGTCTCCCCCGACACCACTCGATACAGCACCGTCGTTCCGGACCGCCCGGGCAGCGGTGTCCATTCGATGCGGTGCCCACCTCGCGGTTCAGCGGTGATCGTGAGCGGACCGACCTCGTACTCCGACTCGCCGTGCAGATACTCGCAGAAGTCCTCGGTTCCGAGGTCGACCAGGAATTCGCTGCCCGGAAGCGGCTCGACCGGCACGACCACCGGTTCCGGTTCGGGCTCCCGCGTCGAGAACGTCGTCTCGGACGGAGCTGTGTCGGGGCTCTGCGCGGTGGCCGAGGTGAGCGCTTCGACGAGACCCTCGACGAGTGGCTTCGCGTGGCGCGGGAGCATCGACTCGATTTCGGCGACGGTGCGCCGATTGGTCCGGACGATCTGCTGCAGATGCGTGTCCTTGATCAGTCCCGGCCGCAGTCGACCCTCGTCGATCTCGGTCTGCCGCCACTGCTGCAGCGCTTCGATGACACCTTCCGACACGGAAATCCTCGCTCTCAGAAGTTGATGCCGTCGACGGCAGGCGCGATGTACGACGTTCGACCCGACTTGTCGGCGGGCGATTCCTCGCGCTGCGCGGGACGCAGATCGATATCGGGGATCTCGTGGATCTTCTCGGTCCGGACATGCTTCGACGTCGGTCGGGCGAGATCCTCGGCGGAGACACCCTCGGTGAACTGGGTGGTGACCGCGACGAGGCCGCAACCGACCCGTGTCCGCGAGTAGAGCTCACCGGCCACCGCCGAGGCACCACGCATCGTCGCAGTGTCGGTGAACGCCGCGCGGTCGAGGAAGCCACCCTCGGTCGGCACCCCGACCCCGGCGAGGAAGCCGTCGATACCGGAGCGATGGACGGTGCCGTCGATGCGGTACTCGATGACGTCGAGAAGGTCACGAGCGAGTTCGGTGCGGGGACCGGTGAGTTCGCTCATCGCCCGCTGCCAGAGCACCGCCGCACCGGTGGACTGCACCCGGCCGCGGTAGAACATGAGCGACCATTCGTCGAGGGGAGAGCCCGAGCCGGCACCCGCCTTGGTGGTCAGCAGGCTCGGGTCGCGGGTGATGTCATGTGCTATCCCGCCGAGAGCCACACCGGCTCCTGCCGAGACCGTGTCCCACGGTTCGGTGAGCCATCCGACGGTGAACAGATCCTGCCGTAGCTGATCGGCAACACGCGCGATCTTGTCGTCGTCGGGGCTGCCGGATCCGATGGCACTGTGGCGCGGCAGACCCCAGTCGATCCGCCGGCGGGCAGTCAGGACGTGCTTCGGCACACCGAGGGGTCGGGCCAGGAAGGCCCCGAGCGCGCGACTCCACGACAGGTACTGCCGGTAGGCTCCGGTCAGAACCTCGATCTCACGCAGAGCCGCACGAAGATTCACTCGGTCGGCTTCGTTGCCGGCGGTGATGGCTTCCCTGCTTGCCAGCAGATCCTCGAGGTACTGCTGCGCCTTCTGGCAGATCAGCGTGACGGCGATGGCCCACCCGAGGACACACAGCGCGATGATCGGGCCGCCCGCCCACCAGGAGATGAACTCCTTCCACGCGAGGACACCCGACACAACACCGACCACGACCGCGATCAACGTTGCGATGCGCACGCGCCAGAACATTCGTCTCTGAACCTCGGCGCTCTCCTCTGCGGGGTCCCGCAGGGCTTCGACACCCTTGATCCGCTCGAGCAGAGTGCCCGCTTCGGTGATGTCCGCGCTGAGCCGGCTGGTGAGAATGGAGCCGAAGGACACCGCGAAGCTGTGGCGCCGCTCGGCGGCCCACGTCTGGATCGCTGCGCCGGTGCGGCGCGCGTCGAGACCGATCACCGAATCCTGTTCGAGACCACGCAGCGTGGTGCGGAGCTCCTCGACACCGAGGATGTCGGGGGCCTCGGCCACGTGCAGTTGTGTCGTGGCGGAGACGACGCCGGGGATGTCGGTGAAGTCGTCGTCAGGGCCTGGAACGATGTCCGCTGCCGACCGCAGGACGGCACGATGCGCACCCACCTGGATCGGGGGCAGGCCTGCCGATCGTTCACTGGCGTCGGCGAGTGTCAGCGCACCGCGGGCGTAGTCCCGCCACAGGGCCGACAGGTCGGGCGCCGCCACTTGCGGCGTGCCCTTCGCCTCGTCGAGCGCGGCGCCGAGCTGGCGCGAGGCCGATTCGTACTCGGTCCACGACACGCGTTGTCCGTCCGCGTCGACGCCGCCCACAAGGACCCGGTATGCACCGGGCGTCGATCCGAACAGTGCTCGTTGCGCGGCGGAGGCCACGGACGTGGAGGCTCGATGAATTGCCCGCGTGATGAGGATGGACGGAGCATTCTTCAGCACCGCGAGAAGAAAACGTCCGGTCATCCGCACCGCGTCCATGAAGGTGATGGTCCGGACGTCCCGCTTCGGAGGCGCGCTCTTTCGCGGGCTGATCAACAGATGACCGTGTTTGACCCACACAGCATGTGCCATCTGCCGCGTCGCTGCCGGCACATCGTCGGCGTAGAGCACCGCGGTGCCCGCGTCGCGCGGAAGCGGAAGTTGCCCGTCGAACTCCAGCAGTTCGGAATGCAACCGGTGTTCGGCATGCGACGTGTCGAGGCGGCGGTAGAACGACCGCACTACACGCATCGAATTGCCCGGTAGGACGGGAGCATCATCGAACGGGGTGTGCTCGATGTCCGTCCACAATCCGGTGATGCCGGCGATCACCGGTGCGGCCTGGCGGCCCACATCCACCGGATCGTGCGTTGCCGTCAGCGACTCGTGGCCCATACCCGGCCCACGAGAGTCCTCCGGTGCGACGAGCAGGTTGTGCCACCCGGCCAGAGCGGGGATCGCGGAAGCAGACTGCTCGTCGGCGGGGCGACGCAGCAGAACCCGCAGACGCACGCACCGCGCGCCTCCGGAGTTCGACGACAACAGCTCGGCGAGCATCGTCTCGGTGGCTAGACGTACCGGTACAACGCGCGGCCCACTCGGCACCAGAACGCACAGGCGAACCAGGTCGTAGTGACGTGAGGCCAAGACGTCCTGAAGGGTGACCGACCGGGAGATCCCTCGCTCGGTTTCCACCGCCGGGACCCGGGCTCCGGCGTCACCGATCTCGGAGTCGTCCACCCACACGAACGAACCCACGAGCTCCGCTGTCGAGAGATCGCGCAGGACGTCCCGAACGCCGGCGGCCGGACCGGCCGAGCCGACGAAGACCGTCAGAACGCTCTTGCTTTCCGCCGCCATCTCAGAACTGCCCCATGTCCGGGATCCGGAAGGTCTGCGACGAGGCGGTCGCGGTGCTCACGGTGGGAGCGACCGTGTCGACGTGCTCGGGCTGCTCGGCGCGAACCTTGCACTCCTCGACGAGCGCAATGAGTTCGCCTGTTGCCCAGTACACATCGGCGGCGATGTCGCGGTAGATCGGGGTCTGGGACGCCTGCTCGCGCACCGTGATGGTCGAGAACACGCCTCCGCCGGGCGCTCCCTCCCGACCCGGTGCCAGGTAGTGCTGGCCGGTCAGATCGCGGACCTTGGTCAGCCAGGCGATCGCGTTCTTCGCGCGCGCATCGATCGAGACACCCGCGCCGGTGTCGGCGACCTGGGACTGCCAACCGGTTCCCGTGTCGCCGGTGCGTAGCCAGTCGGTAAGCACGGCCTTGGCAGACACCTCGAGGATGCCGCTGGCCGGCTTCTCCGCCGACGCGTCGTAGATCCCTCGCAGTGCACGGTAGGGAGCCATCGACGACATGACGGGCGACTCGTGCGAGCGTGCCATCGCGATCAACACCGATTCCATGACGGCGGGAAGCCAGTCGTTGTTCGCGAGGAATCGTGCAGGTGGGGTGAGGAGCGGGTTCGGGAAGTCCACCCAACTCGACGTGGCACCGTCCCACACGCGGACCGGCTCGTCGTAGGGCTCGGAGGGCAGACGCAGCCGACCCGTCACCAGTCCGAGGAACCACCCGGCGGTCATCGCGCGCCGTTCGCTCTCGTGCATCGGCAACGATGCGGCGAGCGGACGCGCACGACGCCACTGCCAGAACGCTTCCTGCTGCGCGGGAGTGGAATCCGCCCACTGCTTCGCGGCCGGACCGAGCACGGAATCATATGCCAGCGGAGAGTAGTTCGGATACGAGCCGAAGATGTCGATGCGGGTGAGCTTGTCCTCCTCGGACAGCAACCGGACGAACTCCGACCGGGTCTCGTGATCGATCATCGGGCTCTTCTGCAACACCTGCGACAAAGCATCCGCCACAGGGAGATTGAGGAACGGGATCGACGTGAACTTGTAGCGGTACTCGATCTGCTGACCGGGATGCAGCGCCTCGAGGGCCTGCTGGTTCACACTCGCCAGCGGTCGAGCGAGAGAGAGCGCTTCGACGAACTTGGAGCGGAGACGCTCGCGACGCTCGTCGAGTGCGTACTCGGGCACCGAGATGTCCTCGATGTACTCACGCAGAGAGACTCGACAGAACCTGTCGAACGATTCTCCCGTCCTGGCCACGAACTGCCGTGCGCGTTCGAGCAGTTCGGCCGGTCGGACGTGCACGTCGAACCGCGCGGCGGAGGGCACGAGGGCTTCACGGGTACCGGGATCGAACGGGAAGGCACGGGTGCGCCACGCCGAGGTGCGTTCGAGCAGCGGGTGCTCCTCCCCCGGCGGCCGGCTGCCGTCGATTGTGGTCCAGATACCGGTGACCACGTCGGCGACCGCGCGATTGACGGCCTCCTCGAACGGCGGAGTGCCCAGACCGTCCGACGCCACTGCGAGCGGAAGGTCGGACCGATACTGGTCCATGAAATCGGCCGACGGAGTGAGCATCACTTCGTTGTTGGCCTCGGCGAAACGCTTGGGGACGCGATCGCTCTTGTCGGCCGGCCAGGCACCGTACTGGTCCGTGGCAAGGCGAGCGAGTCCGACGTCGCTCGCCGGCTTGCTCCGCGCCTTGCGCAGCGCCGTCTGAGACTCGTTGAGCGCGTCGAGCAGCGGCTTGAGGATCTCCGGCACGAGTGCGGCCGCGACCTCGGAGACCTTGCCGGACAACGACGCGTACAGCTGGCGGTAGACGTTGTTGCTGCAGCTGGAGATCACCCGCTCGAGGAGGTCGGCGTCGCTCTCGATGTTGCCCTTGAGCGCGGAGAGCATCTGCAGGGTGTCGGCGGACTGGACGGTGATGTCCTCGGGCGCGTGGCGCGAGAGTTCCTCGGCACCGGCCCGGATCTGGTCCTTCCCCAGGATCGACAGCCTGTTGACCACTGCCGTCGCGTAGGGCAGACCGAGATCGGCGACCGCCTTGGCCACCTGCTGCTCGATGCGCTGCGCCAGTCCTCGGTGCCACTGGAAGGCGTGACCGAGCGCGTGTTGCTCGGCCGAGGTCACCAGTGCCTGACGACGCGCCGCGAGTGCTCGTCGGACCTCGGGAACCCACTGCGACGCGCTCAGACCACTGCCCGAAGGGAGGTAGGCACGCAGCTCGGTTTCCACGATCTGACGTGCCATCCGCTGGGCTTCCGCCGACGGAAGAACGCTGTCGGTCAACCACGGTCCGACACCGACCTGCGCTCCGGCGGGATTGTTCTGCATGACCGGCAGACCCATGTTCGTCAGTAGTGTCTGCCACTGGCTGTCGAGGATCGCATTGACCTGGTCCTCGTCGGAGGCGACGCTGGCCGCGTTGCGGTGGCCGTCGAGCAGGCGATCCACGGTGCTGCGCGCCAGTCGCTGAGCGGAGTACTCGGCGTAACGGTCGCGTCCCATACTCAGGCTGGAGAACCCGTAGGTGCCCCACGGCAGGTTGTCCCACTGCCCGCCCCAGCCGATGTTCTCGCGTTGGCCGGACAGACCCGCGCCGTTGGTCAGGTCGTATTGCACGAACTGGCGGGTCGCGGCGCCACTCATCATCATGCCGGCGAGACCACGCGCGAGACCGCGATAGATCGCCTTCTGCGAGCCGTCACCGAAGGGCGCACCCTCGACGCCCACGCGGCGACCGACGGGGAACACTCGGGCGAAGGGCACCTTTTCGCCTTCACCGGCCTGCTGACCGAGGGCACGCAGGATCTCGACGTCGTGTTCACGTGCGGAGCCGAGCTGGCTGGCGACGATCTCGCCGAGCATCGCAAGCGCGTTCGCGCGCACACCGGTCGTCGCGCTGCGGCCGAGGCCGTCGAAGATGTCGGGCGCCACCATGAACACGCCCATCAGGCGCGGGTCGAGCTTGGGGATGAGGGTGAGCAGTCGGCAGATGTCCAGCGCCATCGATGCGCCGGCACCACCGGCCATCGACGAGACGACCAGGACGATCGGCGACTCCTCCTGCTCGAAGCTTCCCCCGCCGGGGATCTTCATGGCAGACATCTCGGTTGCCGTCTGCACCGTGAACAGCTGGTCCCATGCCTGCTGCAGCGTGTCGCGGATGCCGCCGGCCTTGCTCAAGGTGATCATGCGGCCGAGGGCCCGATACTGGCCGGCCCCCGAGCCGATCGGCACCGTCACCGCGGAAGGGTCACGGGGTGCCCAGGTCGCGATCTCGTGGAGGCTGTTCCGTGCGCCCAACTGGTTGCTCAGCGCGTTGTCGAGCACGGCATACGAGTCGCCCTGCGGACCGCTACCGAAGTAGTAGCCGCCCTGGTCGCGCACGTTGCCCAGACCGTCCGGGCCGGCTTCGGGGGCGGTGGGCACGTCGACGCTGACGAACTGCCAACCACCCGGGATCTTGTCGATGCCCACGGCAGCGAGATCGGACCGCAGCTGGTCCATCATGTACGCGAGGGTGACGGCACCGGATCCGCCGCAGCCAACTACCAGAAATCGCCTCATTGCGGTCCTTCCGAATCGAGATAGAGAGTTGTTGCGCGGCCGTCAGGAACCGGGCGGACGGAACGGGTCGAAGGGTTGTCCCGGCGGTGTTGATCCGGGACCGGTCGGCGGTTGACCCCCGAAGCCGGGACCACCGGTGAACGGCGGCGGAGCACCGAAGGTCGGAGCCGAAGGTGTCCCCGGTGCGGCGAACGGATCGAACGACGACGGAGCACCTGCCGTCGCCGGCTGAGGCGAAGTCGGGTTCTGCGGTGTGTTGCTGTCGGAACCCTGTGCGCGGGCCCGCAGATCGTCGATGATCCGCGGTGCTCGCCGACCTGCCTCGTCCACGAGTCCCCGCACGCGCTCGTTCGACGCATTGGCGCCGACGAGCAGGAGCAGGACCGCCTCGTCGACGGGTCCCTTCGGGTCGTGGAGCAGCACCCAGTTGTTGTGCACGGCGAGAGGCAGACGTGCCTGGCCGGTGCTGCGATCGGTAGCGGGAGTCGCACCCGAAGCGCCGAGCATCCCATCCGCACGGACGAGGACGTAACCGGCGCCGACGGGCGACATACCCATCTTGGCTTCGAGGCGAGCTCCGTCGACGTCGAGGTTTCGAGCCGGCTTGTCGAGGTTGCGGACGATCTCTCGCAGATCGTTGTCGTTGAGGGTGAACGGTCGACCGTCGCGTAACAACCCACCGTCGGACACTCGCACGAGGAAACTCTGCGACTTGAGGGTTTCGGCCGGGATGCGAGACGCCCACCACTTGAGCGCATACAGGATGGCGAAGGGGATTCCGACACCCAGGAGGAACACCGCCAGGAAGCCCAGCAAGAAGCGTGTGGTGTCGAGCGGCTTGAGCAGATCCGCCGTGAACGGAACGTCGACGGGCATCGCGCGATCGGGCTCGCCTTCAGGGGCGATCATCAGACGGACCGCACCGTTGAAGGCACCGTTGCCCGCTTCGGGGACAGCGAGTTCGAGGGGTAGCGTGCCGCTCGTTCCTTCCTCGATGGTGAGGCAGTTCTCCGGCGAAGCTGCTCCGCCGACAGTGAGTGCGGCATTGCCGACACCGTCCGGAATTGCGTCGACACGGACGGGCGAGGCAGGGTCGACCCACACGCACCCGGGCCCCTGGATCACGAGCTCGCCGGGGAAGGTACCGGAACCTTCCACTTGCCCGAAGTCGATCCGGCCGGGCACCGTCGGGTAGCCGATCGGCGGAGCAAGGTTCAGCGGCACGTCCACGTACTGCGGCGTGAGGTCGGTGCCGGGAGCGATCACGGAGCCCGACTCGTCGGTGGCGTCCGCGGTGGTCACTTCGAGGACGAGACGCAGTGTCGCCTCACCGGGCGCGACGTTCGTCAGGTCCAGCTCGATCGGTTCACCGATCGCGTCCTTGGACACCCCGGACGCCAACGTGTGATCCACCTGCGCCGCGTCGGTGAGCGACACGCCCAGATACGCGGATCCGAGAAGCTCGGACGGGTCGATCTCCTCACGGTCGGAGTCGACGATTCCCAGTCGGACCGCGGACGTGACCTCACCGGCGTGGATGGCGGTGACATCCTGACCGAGCAGCGCCGGGAACAGGTTTCCGGAGATATGGATGTTCGACTTGGAGCGGGCAGCCGGCTCGGACCCGTCGGGGTCGACGAACACGAGAGCCCACATGCCCTGCCACTCGCCGGCGGCGTTCTCCGGCTGCTCCATCGTGAACGACACCGAGCGATCGGAGAGCCAGCGGTAATCGACCGCGACGCCGTCGACCGACGAACCGGACTCTGCCGAGGTGTAGGCCATAGGGAGCTCTTCGCCACTCGGGCTGACGAGCGTCGGCACCAGACCTTCGGCATCGGCGAATCCGAGAACTGTGACGGAGCCGATCGAGTCGTCGAGCACGAAGCGGTGCTGGGCCTCCTCGCACACCTCGTAGGCGCAGACGCCCGTCTCGTTCTCGAGCGGAGCCTGACCGGGGCTGCTGAAGGCGTCGAAAGCGAACAGCAGGTCGTCGATGTTCTGTGCGAGGTAGAAGTCGCCTGGCGTGGGCTCCGTCCGCGCACCACACGCTTGACCGGCCACCGGCTCGCCTGTCGCGATGGAGCGCATCAGGTCGAAGTCGGCGGCCTGGGCGGTGCCGTTGGCGAGGCCCACCGCGAATGTCGCGATACCGGACGACCGCAGCTGGTCGGCGACGCCCGCGGGTCGGCAGATCGACTCGCGTGCCGCGCCGACGACCTGAGCGACGCCTTCGTCGGTGGACAGCGAGAGACCCGGCGCATAGGGCTTTTCCCCGTCACGAGCGGTGAAGTCGAGTTTGCCGTCGGAGAACCAGGCAATGGCCTGGCACGAAGTGGAACCTCCGGACGAGTGCTCCGCCAGTGCTCCTCGGGCGCCGTCGAGCGCGAGCCAGTAGTCGGTGTCGAGCCCGGACGTCCGTGAGCGGAACGCATCGACCTCGGATTGCAGTTCGCCCAGCGTTCCGGGCTCCAGGCGGGTCCACGGCGCATGCATCGTGAACTCGGAGGAGAAGCCCGCCACGGCGACATCGAGCGCGACACCTGCGGACGCACCGAAGGAAGCAAGCTGGCCGAGAAGATAATTCGCGGCTTCGACGCGGGCGGCATCGGGGTCCGACTGCTGCAGACTGCCCGATTCGTCGATCATCAGGAGCAGGTCGCCCTCGCGCTGCGACGCCAAGCAGCCACCGAAGTCGGCCACCGCCGTCTCACGGGGTTGGCCGGACGCCGTTGGCGCGATCAGCAGGCAGCCGAGGAGAACGATGATGACGGTTGCAAGCTTCTTCACAGTCGACCGAACCAATCCGCAATCTGCCATGCGCCGAGGAGCACTCCCGCCGCCGCGCATGCGACGGTTACCCAATAGATGACCTGTGCCGCTTTCGACGGCTGATAGACCGGAAGAGCACGTTGCTTCGTGTCCGCGATCATGTACGTGGCGAGAAGCAGAGCGGCGATGGGACCGGCGAGCGCCCAGCCTGCGAGACCGAAGCCCACGGAGCCGAGCGCCACGGCGATGATCGCCAGGGCTACGCCCACGACCGCTACCGCGCACGCCGCGACGACGCGCCCGACGGGGGTCTTGCCCTGCGAGAATCCGGACGAACGCACCGGTTGTTCGGAAGCGAACACATCGGTGGACGCGAACGCCGGCGACGACGCTCCGGGACCGAACGGGTCCGGATTGGAACCGAACGTCGGAACGCTCCCCCATGCAGGTCCGCTCGGGGTCGTCGATGGTGTGTCTATCCCGTCTCGCGAACTCGAGTACTCGCTGAAATCGAACGGGTCGGACGGTGACTGCACAGGCTTCTCTCGGGGGCTAGCTTCGGACCGATTCCTGAGCGAGTACATCCCGGCAGATATCGGCGTTATTGATCCTTCAATCGGGGGACACCCACAGCCCGTTACGAGTACTAATGGGATCGTTACCCCAACGTAATATCGAGCGCAGTTGGTCCCGTCGATGCAGAGGATTTGGTCCTTGCGGACACTGAGATCTCGACGATTCGACCCTTTTCCTCCCCATCCGACCGTCCATGCCATTCAGGCGGGACCGGTGGTTGATTTGTCCGGGTCGAGTGGCACACTGTGCCGACCACACGAAGGAGAGCTCATGGTCCTACCTCTGATTCCGGCTGCGCTGATCGCCATCGGCGCCGTGACGGGCGGCGGCGGTGTCGCACTCAGCGGCAAAGGCATCGCCGACCGCAAGAAGGCCGCGGACCAACTGCGCAGGGCCCACGAGCAGTACACCAAGCGCCGCGACGCGATCGTGGAGCGCGTCGGGAAGACCAACGCCCAACTCGAGACGCTGGGCGGTCAGCAGCAACAGGCGTTGACCGACGTCGTCATCCGCATGGCGGAGTTCTTGCGTCGACACGAGAAGCAGGTACGGGAGAACGAGCGGTTGCTGGCCGACGGTCTCCAAGCCGGCATCACACAGGTCGACGGACCGAACGGCCTCGATCTGAATCTGGGAGGCTGGCTCGGTGGCGCCATGGCATCGGTTGCGACCGGTGTCGGCACCGCATCCGCAGTATCGGCGGCCGCCACGAGCTTCGGTGTCGCAAGCACAGGGGCCGCCATATCCGGTCTCTCGGGAGCAGCCGCGCAGAGCGCCGCAATGGCATGGCTCGGCGGAGGCGCGCTGTCCGCCGGTGGTGGCGGTGTGGCACTCGGCGCGGCAGCGCTGAATGTGGTGACGATCGGCCCCGCTCTCCTTATCAGCGGATTCGTCATCAAGGGGCAAGGCCAGAAGGCACTCACCGAAGCAGCCGAGTTCCAAGCCAAGATCGACATTGCGAATGCCGAATTGGGCACCACCGACACTCTCCTGACCGCCGTCGACCACCGCATAGACGAATTGCGCTCCGTGCTCGGCGCACTGACCGTCAAAGCAGTCGCAGCCCTGGACGTACTCGAGTCCGAGCCCTTCGATGCGCGCGTACATGCGTCGCGCTTCCAGCAGGCAATCACGCTGTCGAAGGCCGTCCGGGACGTCGCCGCGACTCCCATTCTCGACGAACACGGCGAGCTCACCGAGAACAGCGCGAATCTGACCGTGCGGTACCGCCCGATGACCGAAGGAGACGACCGTGGCGCCGAACAAGGCTGACCGGAAAGTGCACGAGGGCGAGGTATTGGGCTCGGTGAAACGCAATATTGCTGCGGTCGACGGTTTCGCAGCGCTCTCGCAGCTGGTCACCGCCGCGCAGGAGTGCATCGAGATCCACGCTGTCGAACAAACGAAACGCACCCGTCTGCACACCTACGCAACCGCGGAAGTTCAGCGCATCAAGTCGGCCGAGTCCATCGTCAGGGACTACTTCGAGCAGTCCTTCGCCGAACGCCGCACAACCTTCGATGCCTTGTTCTCCCGACTGGATCAGGCACTGGAGCAAGAGAATTCACAAGTGATCAGCGAGGTCCTGCGAGGGATCGTCGACATCGCCAAGACCTCTCCCCTAGCCGACCTCGGTGATCTCGGACAGATTCGCGCGGCGCTCGATGATCCCGATCAGGTGTGGGATCTCTGAGCCGTCTCGTTGCCTCTCTCAGTCGACCATGACCGCAAAGCGACTCCAATCGGTGAATTCCCAATCCCATCGTCGACCTACCCGCTCAGGTGAGAGCTCAGGGCGAGGGGAGGACGATGACGGGTGAAGGTCTGGGGACGGGCCAGGCGCGCACCGACTTTGAAAAGATGAGTTCGTGGGTAGGCGGCGGAGCCTGAGATCCGAGCGTAAATTACCTGAGTCGCAGATATGCCCTACCGACATACCCCCATCGCGCGGAGGGTCGATAGACGGCGTACACGTTCCGTATTAGTTACTGTCGCACCGTGACCGCTCCCGCCACCCCCCTCGAAATCGACGAGTCGAGTGAAAACACCCGACGCCACCTCTCCGTCTTCGGCCTCGACTTCGTCGGCCTCGTCGTCGCCCTGCTCTTCTTCGCGTGGAGCCTGAGTCCCTCCCTCATCCCCCGCGAGTGGTATTTCCAGGGTCTGATCAGTGGCGTGACGGGCATCGTCGGTTACGGCATCGGTGTGCTCGTCGCCTTTCCCGCTCGGCGATGGATCGCTCCGCGTCTCACATGGTGGCGACGCCGCCATACGGTCCGCCGCATCGTCGAAGTGCTGGTCGCCCTCATCGCGGTGGGAACACTTCTGGGGAGCCTGCTCGCTGCGGCGGAATGGCAGAACGAGGTCCGCGCGCTCATGGGCATCGAGACCACGACGGGCTTCGCGTATCTCCGCACCGGTCTCGTGAGCGTCGCGATCTTCGCCGCGCTCCTCTACATTGCACGCGGATTGCGATGGGTCGGACGACGCTTCGCGGAGTTCCTCGCGACCCGCCTGCGTGTTCCGGTCGCCGCGGCCGGCGTTCTCGCACCGGTGATCCTCGTGCTCGCGGTGGTCGTGTTCGTCGATCAGGTGCTGCTCGCGAGCAGCTCTGTGGCGGCACGCATCGTGTTCGCCGACGACAACAACAGCACCGACCCAGGCGTGGAGCAGCCGCAGGTTCCCGAGCGGTCGGGCAGCCCGGCATCCCCGTCGTCGTGGGAGAGCCTCGGTCGTCAGGGACGCACGTTCGTCGCAGGCGGGATGGACGCCGAAGAGCTGACCGAACTGAACGGTGCTCCCGCGCTCGAACCCATACGGGTGTACGCGGGACTCGAAGCCGACGGCGCCCCCGACGAACAGGTGCAGTTGATCCTCGACGAACTCGACCGCACGAAGGCGTGGGAACGCGAGATCCTCGTCGTCGCCGGCACCACCGGCACCGGTTGGGTGAACCCGTTCGCCGCCGACTCGATCGAGATGATCTACAACGGCAACTCTGCAATCGCTGCGATCCAGTACTCCTTCCTGCCGAGCTGGATCTCCTTCCTCGTCGACGGTTCCGCCGCCAAGGCAGCCGGCGACGCACTGATCAACGGGGTTCACGAACGCTGGTCGCAACTGCCGGAGGAGCAGCGACCGAAGCTCGTGGTCTACGGCGAAAGCCTCGGCTCGCAGTCTGCCGAGGCGGCCTTCGACGACATCGACGACATGCGCAGGAAGATCGACGGCGCGCTCTTCGTCGGACCGCCGAATTCGAACCAGTTGTGGCGCAGCATCGTCGACCATCGCGACCCCGGCAGCCCTGAGGTCCTGCCCGTCTACGAGGACGGTGTCGCGGTGCGGTTCGCCTCCGACCTGCAGACGCTCGAGGATCAGCAGGGACCGTGGAACGACCCGCGGATTCTGTATCTGCAGCATGCGTCCGATCCGGTGGTGTGGTGGGGACCGGGACTGCTGTTCGAGCGACCCGACTGGCTCGCCGAACCTCCCGGTGCGGATCGCTCACCGTCGATGCGGTGGTACCCGATCGTCACCTTCGCTCAGGTCGCGGCCGACATCATGGTCGGCACGTCGCCACCCGTCGGTCACGGGCACAACTACGAGGACCTCATCCCCTACGGCTGGGCCGCGGTGACGTCACCTGAGGGGTGGACGCTCGCCGACACGCAGCGGATCGCTGAGGCCGTCGGACATTTGAACACCGCGGACGAGTAGTCGAACACGGCACGCTGCCCGAGGCTCTGATAGTTTCTCCCCTACGGCTTCGCATTCCGTCTCTTCGCCATGCCTTCCTGCGCACTGGTACCGACGAAAGTGACCGCCGATGACCACGACCCTCGATACACCGCCCGCACCTCCTGAGCCGTCCCCTTCGTTCTCGGCTCGGCTGAAGGACGGGATCCTGCGATGGTTGGGACGGTTCCATCCGGTCGGCCTCGCCGTCGCGCTGCTGTTCTACTGCTGGTCGCTGTCACCGTCACTGCTTCCCCGCCCCTGGTACCTGCAGGGCGTCGCGACCGGCATCAGCGTCATCACGGGCTACGGGATCGGCGTGCTCCTCGCCTGGATCGTCCGCAAGTGCGGCTTCGAGACGAACTGGTCGGCGACCGTCAAGAAGGTCGGTTGGTACCTGCTCGCGGTGGTCGCCGTCGTGGTGGTGCCGACCTTCCTCGTCCTCGGTTCGTGGTGGCAGGACATCAGCCGCGAACTCGTCGGGATGGAACCCGGCAGTAGCTGGGACTATCCCGGCGTCCTGCTCGTCTCCGTGGTCGTGGCGCTGCTCCTGCTCATCATCGGTCGCGGTCTGCGGCGCGTGGCGCAGTGGGTCACCGGCCTCGTCGTCCGCGTGTTGCCGAGGCCGTTGGCGCGGATCGTGAGTGTCGTGCTGGTCGGGTTGATCGTGTTCTGGGCGGTGGAAGGCCTGCTGACGGTGGAGATCGCGCGTATCGCCAACGGATCGGCGATGGCCGTGGACGAGGGCACCGCCGACGGAGTCGAGCAGCCGCAGGCGCCGGAACGATCCGGGTCGGACGCGTCGCTCGAACCGTGGGATTCGCTGGGCCGTGAGGGCCGCACGTTCGTCGCAGGCGGTCCGTCTCCGGAGGAGATCACCGCGGTGACCGGTGGACCCGCGATGATGCCCATCCGGGTCTACGCCGGTTACCGCTCCCTCGACAATCTCGACGGCTACACGGACTACGACGAGATGGAGGTGCTCGCGTCCCATGTCGTTGCCGAACTCGACCGCACAGGCGCCTTCGAGCGCGAGTACCTCGCCGTGGCTACGACGACAGGTCGTGGCTGGGTGAACCAGGACGTCGCCGCCGCCCTGGAATACCTCTCGGACGGCAACTCGGCCATCGCAGCCATGCAGTATTCGTTTCTCGCCAGTCCCCTGGCTTTCCTCGCCGACCGGGTCTCGCCCCGCAATGCAGGTCGCGCGTTGTTCGAGGCGGTGTACGCGAGATGGAGTGTCCTCGATCCGGAAACCCGGCCGAAGCTGCTCGTCTTCGGCGAATCACTGGGCTCGTACGGAGGTCAATCGGCCTTCGCCGGCGTGCAGGACATGATCACCCGAACCGACGGCGCGCTTTGGGTGGGCACACCGAATTTCACAGAGCAGTGGCGACGTATCACCGATTCGCGCGATCCGGGAAGTCGCGAAATTCTCCCGGTCATCTACGGCGGGCAGAACGTGCGATTCGCTGCGACACCCGACGACCTCACCGAACTCGACGGCCTGCGCGACTGGGAATCTCCCCGCATCGTGTACTGGCAGCATCCCAGCGATCCGATCGTGTGGTGGTCCTCCCAACTGGTCCGGCACCGCCCGGACTGGCTGCGCGAGGAGCGCGGCGCCGACATCGACAAGGGGATGTCGTGGATTCCGTTCGTGACGTTCTGGCAGGTCACGCTTGACATGGTGTTCGCCGCCGAAGTGCCCGGTGGCCACGGCCACGCCTACACGACCGAGGCCGGGTTCTTCTGGGCGGACATTCTCGGCATCGAGGACGAGGTGCGCGTGAAGGCGGTCTTCGACGCACTGTCGTCGGATGAGTGACGAGGAGAATTCACCCTCCCGCTTAGTCCGGCGAATCGAGTTTTCTCCAGGTTTCTCGCACCACCCCGTGATACAACCTCGATATCGCTTGTGAATCGACACAGGAATGCGAACCGGAGTACGTCGATTCACGGGGATCGATAATTCGTCGACGCGGATCTACCGCGGGAAGGTGTCGCATATGTGCACACGAGTTGTGTGGAACGGCCCGTCCGGTCGAGTGCTCGTGGGACGCAACATGGATTACCACCGCGAAACCGCCACCAATCTGTGGGCGCTCCCCCGGGGTATCACTCGCGACGACGGTGTCGGTGGACAACTCTCGTGGACGTCGAAGTACGGCAGTGTGGTCGCGGGTGCCTACGACATGATGACCGTCGACGGACTCAACGAGGCCGGCCTCGGTGGGCACATCCTGTGGCTCACCGAATCGGACTACGGCACCCACGACAAGAGCCGACCCGCGCTCAGCGTTGCGGTGTGGATGCAGTACTTCCTCGACAACTTCGCGACCGTCGCCGAGGCCGTCGACTGGATCGAGAAGACCGGCGTGCAGGTCGTTCCGCTGGGCGACCCGGCGACCGGTGAGGTACCCGCCGTGCATCTCGCACTCGACGACGCGACCGGCGACTCCGCGATCATCGAATACCTCGACGGCACACCGACGGTCTGGCACAGCCGCGACTACGCCGTCATGACGAACTCCCCCGCCTACGGCGAACAGCTGGAACTGCTGAAGAAGGTGAAGGGATTCGGCGGTGAGGCACCACTCCCCGGCACCGGTAATGCGTCCGACAGGTTCGCTCGCGCAGCGCATTACGTCGGCAGCCTTCCGGAACCGCAGAGCCAAGTGCAGGCGATCGCGGGCGTTCTCAGCGTGATCCGCAATGCCGCGCAGCCGTTCCGCGTACCCGAACCCGGAAAACCGTATGCTTCGCAGACGATCTGGCAGACGGTGGCCGACCTCGCCGAGAAGCGTTACGTGTTCGAATCGACGACGCGCCCCAACATCGTGTGGATCGACCTGAGCGATCTCGACCTCTCGGAAGGCGCACCGGCGGGCAAGCTCGACCTCCTGGGCGACACGGCACTCGAAGGTGGTCTCGCGGGCAATGTCAGCGGCCGATTCGAGAAGTCGGATCCGTTGACGTTCATCGCTATGCCGTCATAGATCTTTCTCTATCCGATGGCCACCGCGAACGCTGGGGCGGCCCAGTCGTTTCAGTAGTCGTCCATTCCCGCCATCAATCGCGTACCCGGATCGGCGATCTCACCGACGACCGTTGCATCCATCCGGCCCGGCGCGATCCCGCGACGTTCCAGCTCCTCCCACAGTCCTGACAGGGCGGCGACCGGGTCGAGGTAGTACTCAGATTCCCGGACCCGCCAGAACTTCCAGCCGCTGCGGTGCAGTTCGCGCTCCCGCTCCAGATCGGCGTTCTGCCGGTCGGGGCTCGTGTGCCACTGCTCGTCGTCGCAGGCGACGGCCAGCTTGCCTGCTGCCCCGGTCACGACGAGATCGATGAAGTGGCCGTTCACCTCGACCCGCGGGTTCACGTGATAGCCGCGAGTAGCGATGTCCAGGAAGACGTCCTGTTGGAAGAGTCTGTCGAATGCCTCGTGCCGCTCGTCGCGCATCACGCCGTCGGGCATCGGCTCGGCCGGGCGCGGGGACGTCGTCCGCATGTGGGCGAGCAGCGAGTACCGCAGGTCGGTGCGGCGCAGCGTGTCGATCGTCCTCGAGTGGAACAGCCACAGCTGGTCCTGGGCACGCGAGGCCGCCACGTTGAACCGCCGTTGGTATTCGGTCCGCGTCAACGCCGCGATGTTCTGTTCGGGCGCCACGACCATCGACAGGAACACCACGTTCCGTTCGTCGCCCTGGAAGTCCGGGGGCGTGCCGACGCGGAGCCTGCGTTCCTCCCACTGCTCCGGGGTGAGCCGGTCCAGCAGCTCGTTCTGGATGATGTCGACCTGCAGCTGCCCCTGCAGCACCACCACACCGAAGGTCTTGCCGTCGTAGGCGGGATCCTCGACGCACTTCACGAGCGTGTCGACCAGGGCATGTGCCTCGGCGTAGTTCGTCAGCGTCGAGTTCTGGCCGGTGACGGCCGCGTCCTCGACGAGCGTGGTGCGCAACGGCTGCAGACGATCGGAGCCGTACTGCCGCATGGGAACCAACGGATCGTCGGCGTAGAACTGGTCGCTCGACCACGCGATGATCTCCGGCATCGACCGGAAGTGCTCGCGCAACCGGACGATGCTGCCGAACCTCGACCGCAGCAACGAGAACAGGCTGGACCGCGGAGTGAAGCTGTCGCGCAGGTAGTTCGGGATGTCGGGCAGATACGAGTCGAGGCGGCTGAACACGCCGTCGAGCGCACCCAGCGACACCGCACTCGGTGCACACTGCTTGTCGTCGCCGACGATGATCACGCGCGGCGCCAACCACAGCAGGAACAGGCTGCTGATGTCGGTCTGGCTCGCTTCGTCGACGATCACGACGTCGAACGAATTCTGTTCGGGCGGAATCGAAGCCAGCACCTGTTGCAGCGGCATCACCCAGGCCGGCACCGCACCCTGTGCGACCTGCATGGCCTCACGCGCGGCCGCTCGATAACGTTCCGCGTAGCGCCCGGTTCCCTTACCGATACTCGCGACGTGATCGCGGTACGAATGGAGCGCCTGCACCTGCTCGGCGGTGGTGCGGTCGAGACACGCGCTCCACGCCTTCTCCTCGACGAGCTCGGTCGTGAGACGCGCGAGGTCCTTCTCGACGGCATCGAGTTCGCGTTCGAACTGCCCGTCGTCGTTTCGCTCCTGGAAGCGCCGCACCCATTCGTCTGCGCGTCGCCACGCCCACGCCTCCTCGACGTCTGCGAGGCGAACCGGCCACGCCAGGCTCAACGGATTCTCGGCGAGGGCCTGCGCGAGCGCGGGTGCAGCGGTGGTCAGGCGCGCGTGGAGGGAGACGAGTTCCAGCTCCTCGCGTTGCTCCCCCGCCGCTCGGTCCCACGCATCCAAGGCCGCATTGATGGCGTCGAAGTCGGCGTCGTGGAAGGCCCGTGCCAGCGCGCGTCCTTCGGGCGACGCTCCCCCGGAGATCTGGCTCCGCACGTACATGCCGATGGATTCGAGCCAGTTCTTGCTCGCTTCCGCGGTGCCCGCTGCGGCGATGGTCCGTGCCGACTCCGCAGTGGAGCGCGCCTGCTCGATGCTCGTGATCCGCGGCGCACCCGGATGGACCTCGCGCAGTGCCGATTCGACGTCGTGCACACGTGCCACCAGATTGTCGACGATGGCGCGGTCCCGGTCGAGGAATACGAGGGTGCCGACCGCACGACTGCGCGACTCGTCGAGCTCGATATCGATGCCGAGATCGCGGAGCACGACGCGCGCGACCCGGATCGCTTCGAGCGCACGAAGGTGCTCGGCGACGATGCGCGCGGTCTGGGCGGTGGTGGCCGCGACGCCGTCGACGGTCGCGAGTTCACCGAGTGCCTCGACGGCGGATTGCTCGTCGCTGCGCCGGAAGCGGGTGAAACCGCTGCGCCAGGTGTCGCCCGCCTCCAGCTTGCGCGCGAGAGCGTCGTACGCCTCGAAGGCCTGCCGTCCCGTCACGGCGGTCTCCACCGAGCCGGCACCGATGATCCGGTCGGCCTCCTGCGCGGCCTGCACGAGCTCAGCGAGTTCGGCGGTCTTCCCCCACAGATGCTGGGCCCGGCCCGACAGGACGTCATCGGCGACGCGCTGGATCCGCGCGTCGAGCCGGTCCGCGTCCTCGAGGGCACCCTGCAGCTGCTCGCACAGGTCGCGGATGCGGCCGAGTGCTTCGAGCGACGCACTCTCGAGAACCCGCAGCAGGCCCTGCGTCTCACCGTTGGTGGTGCCGCTCGATGCCTGGGAGACGGCGGCGCACGCGTACTGCAGTTCCCTCTGGGTGGGCAGGGACAGTTCGGGGAAGCGCTGCTGGCGACGGCGCGCGCGCTCGACGCTCGACCGTTGATGCAACGAGTGGAGCGTGACCAGCTCGTCGACGGTCAGCGGTGGGGTGTCGGTGAGCAGAGGCGCCGGCAACCACGCGTACTTGGCTTCGTGCGCGCGGACCCGCCGGACGATCGACGCGGCCGTCCCCTCGTAACCGGCGGCGACGTCGGCGTGGACCTCGGTTTCCTCCGCGCGCGCCTGCCGGATCTGTTCCATCAGCGTCGCGCGACGCTCCAGTGCGTCGTTGCGCTGCGTGGTGAGTTCATCGATGCGCTCCTGTGCGCGCCGCACGTTGAATTGCGCCTTGCGGATGGCGATTTCGCTGACGCTACGGGTGAGCTCTACCGTGCCGCCGTGCACCGGGTCGGTGACGGCCACGCAGAGTTCCTGCAGTTCGGACGGGAGCTTCTCGCGGAGTACACGCAGGGCTTGCGCCTTCTCACTGGTGACCAGCACGCGCTGGCCCCGTGCGAGCAACGCCGCCACGATGTTGGCGATGGTGTGGGTCTTGCCCGTGCCCGGTGGGCCTTCGACCACGACACCGCTGTCGCCGGCGAGCCGGTCGATGATGTCGCGCTGCTCTTCGTTCGCGGGCAGCGGCATCAACTGCTCGCCCGTGAACTCGCTCGACGGCGTGCCGATGCGGTCGAGCCATGCGACCCGGTCGGCCGGCTCGATGGCTTCGACGAGCTGCGCCAACCCGAGTGGCACCGGGTTCGACTCGTCGGCGGCGGCCTCGGTCATGCGGTTGTAGTACTCGATGAGCGAGTGGGCGCCGCGCTTGCGCAGCACGAGTACGGGCGACGGCGTCACGAAGGCATCGGACGACGATGCTTCGTCCGCACGCTCGACGACGTCGACAGGCACGGTGAGCGCACGCTCGGCCCAGCTCTTCGAGAACACGCGGGCGGCGGGGTCGAGGGGCGACGCGACCTGGGTGACGAGGGCGTCGTGCAGTTCGCGGACACTCGTCGGATCGAAGACCTCCAGCCCGGTGAGGAGCTGGACGTCCTCCAGCGCCGGCCCGGCGTTGGGGCTCAGCCGGACCACCAGGTCGCCGGAGTCGCCCTGTCGCTCGATGAGCGCGGCTTGCGTGATCAGGTGCGTGTGGACCCGCGCGCCCGCAACGCCCTCGGAGAGGTGCAGCAACCCGGACGCGACGACGAGCTCGAGCGATTCCGGCTGATCTTCGAGGTCGAGCATCGCTCGCTGCAGAAAGCTGTACAGATGCGAGGCGGCCTGACGCTCACGGTCGACGACCGCCCATGCCCGCCAATCCGTCAGCCAGGCGTCGAGACCGTCGATGCCGGTGGCCTGCGGGTCGAGTTCGGGCTCGACGGCGGAATCCGCGATGTCCCCGTGCACGTACTTCGCGAGCTCTGCGGGCGGACGCGGAGGTTCTTCGAGCTGAGCGCGACGCGCACGCAGGATGACGTCGCCCGAGGCGGCATGGGCTCGCAGACCGGCCCTGATGTTTCCTTCCTCGAGGGACATCACGGCACGGTGTTTGTCGACGACGCGGACGGGCGCGCTGCGGGCCTTGACGAGCTCGGCAAGGAAGGCGAGCAGACGTTGCACGCGATCCCTCAGCTGGGGTTCGCTCTCGCCTGACTCCACGCGCTCTCCACTCACCCTTGCGGACGTCCTTCCGCCCGTCCACGGGGACGGGTATGTCCACCTTAGAAGTCTTGATCGACATGCGCGTTTCCGGACCCGGACGACGCCGGCCGTCGTTTCCGTCGATCCTCGTCGTCGAGGCTCTGACCTGCGGTAACAGGATGAGCTGGAAGGGTCAGGGGATGGTGATGGTGCGCGAGGCCGTCGGCGCGTGGTTGGTCGCGCCGAGTTGGCGTGCCGTCTGCCGCGGCGGCACCCGATCCAGCGCCCAGCGTTCGACCAGCAGCGTGATCTTGGTCGGCATCTCGGTACGCAGGCGCCGGAACGACTCCTCCGGGTCGGTTCCCACCCACCCGAGCAGCACCCACCACGCCCACGCGACCGCGCCGGCGTTGGCGACGAAATCCGGGATGACCGGGATGCCGCGACCGGTGAGCACGGCTTCGGCGTCAGGAGTCGTCGCGGAGTTCGCGGCCTCGACCACGACCCGCCCGGCGACCCGCCCGACGTTCTCCGCCGTGATGGCGTAGGAGATGGCAGCGGGAACGAAGATGTGGGCAGGAATGCCGATCACCGCGTCGCGCGGAAGTTGCTCGACATTCGACGGAACGCAGGATCGGTCGATCTCCCCGTATTCGTCCCGCAGGTCGAGCAATAGCGGGATATCCAGCCCTTCACGGCAATACAGTGTTCCGGCGGCATCGGCGACGGCGGTCACGCGCATACCCGCTTCGTGCAGATACCAGGCGGCGCCACCACCCATCGTGCCGATTCCCTGGATCGCGACGGTGGTCTCGGCCGGCATCCATCGGAACGCGTTCGCGGTGGCGATGCAGGCCTGCGCAACGCCGTAACCACCGATCACGTCGCCCAGCAGGAAACCGCCGTCGACCGGCGCGTTCAGGGACATCCGCACCCGGTCCAGGGTGATCGCCGGATCCGCCGCGCGGCAGATCGCGGCATGGAACGACTGGTGCAGGCCAAGCCGCTCGAAGACCTCGTCGAGAAGATGCTGGGGAACACCCAGGTCCTCGGCCGTGACCCAATGCGCGTTCAGCCACGGACGCATCGCCTGGCAGAACCGCTGCAGCACGCCGACGGCACGGGGATCCTTCGGGTCGAAGTCGATCCCGCCCTTCGCGCCGCCCACCGGCAGGTCGAACACCGCGGTCTTGGCCGCCATTCCTCGCGCCAGATCCTCGACCTCCGACATCGTGCAGCCGGCCCGCATGCGTGTGCCGCCGGTCGCCATATCACCCACCAGGGTGTGGACGACGAGATAGCCGTGCGCACCCGTCACCGGGTCCGTCCAGATCAGGCGCATGAAAGGTTCGTCCTGGCGGGTGTCCACCGCGTCGACGCGTGCTGCCATCGTGGTCATGTGCGGTCCCCCGTTCGTCAGAGTCGTCGCTACGGCGATTCGGCCGGTGACGCCAGCGTGCCCGGGGGTAGCGCGGAGCGTCCAGTTACGAAACTCGAAGGTGAGAGTTCACGATTTCTACACAGCGCGATGTCGCAGCGGTTGCGAGCCTGTGTGCGTTACCTACGCTGACGACATGGAGCTGTCGCTGCGCCGGTTACGGATGCTTCGAGAACTGCATCGCCGTGGCACCGTGACGGCCGCCGCGCTCGCCCTGCACTACACCACCTCGGCGGTCTCGCAACAGCTCACCCAACTCGAACGGGATGTCGGCGCAAGGCTTTTCGAACGCCGGGGGCGTCGGGTCCAGTTGACCGAAGCCGGTGTACTGCTCGCCGAGCATGCCGAAGAGATCCTGCAGTCGGTGGAGCGCGCGACGACCGCACTCGAACGGACACGCGACGGTGTCACCGCGCGCCTCACAGCCGGCGTGTGGGCGTCCGTCGCGTCCACGCTGATACCCACTGCACTGGCGCTGCTGGCCGCCGAACACCCCGGCATCGAGGTCCGGACGCGAGAGCTCACACCCGAAGAGACCGCCGACGCCGTCCGCGACGGTTCCCTCGACTTCTCCTTCGTCATCGAATACTCCGGCTACCCGATGCTGTGGGATCCGGAGCTGACGAGGGTGGTGATCGCGGTCGAGCGACTGCACGCCGCGGTGCCACCCGGGACGGTGCCGGCAGGCACCATCGCACTCGCCGACCTCGCCGAGCACCCCTGGGTTCTCGCTGGGCCCCACTCTCATTTCGGTCGCGCGGTGAGCCTCGCGTGTCAGCGCGCGGGGTTCGAGCCCAGGATCAACCACGAAGTCGGTGAGCAGGCGACAGCACTGTCGATGGTCGCCGCGGGGCTGGGCGTCACCCTCGTCTCCGATCTCGGATTGACGTTGAGCCCACCCGGAGTCGAAGTGGTGGCGTTGACCGAACCGCTCATTCGCACGATCTCCATCGCCCATCGCGGGATCGCTGCGGAACGGCCCCCGCTGCGGCTGGTCATCGACGCCGTACGCACCGCCGCAGCGGAACGGGGGCTCGCGGCCCAGTAGCCACGAGCCCCCGCTTCTGTTGTCACTGCGCGAGCTGACGCAGCACGTACTTCAAGATTCCGCCGTGTCGGAAGTACTCGGCCTCGGCGGGGGTGTCGATGCGCACCGTCGCGTCGAACTCCGTGTCCCCCGCCTTCACGTGCACGGTCTCGGGAATCTCGTTGCCGCCCTCCAGACCGGTGATGGTGAACTCCTCCTCCCCCGTCAGGCCGAGACTCTGCGCCGATTCGCCCTCCGGGAACTGCAGCGGCAGCACGCCCATGCCGATGAGATTGGAGCGGTGGATACGCTCGTACGACTGCGCGATCACCGCGCGCACACCCAGCAGCAGCGTGCCCTTCGCCGCCCAGTCACGCGACGAACCCGACCCGTACTCCGCGCCCGCGAGCACGACCAGCGGAGTGCCGTCCTCCGCGTACTTCTGCGCGGCGTCGTAGATGCTCATCTGCTCGCCGGTCGGCAGATACCGGGTGACACCACCCTCGACGTCCGGCACGAGCTGGTTGCGCAGCCGGATGTTGGCGAAGGTGCCGCGGATCATCACCTCGTGGTTGCCCCGTCGCGAACCGTAGGAGTTGAAGTCGGCCTGGTCGACGCCGTGCTCCTGCAGGTAGCGACCGGCGGGGCTGTCCCGTCGGATCGACCCGGCCGGCGAGATGTGGTCGGTGGTCACCGAATCGCCGAGCAGCGCGAGCACCCGCGCGCCCTCGATGTCGTGCAGCGGGTCGGGCTCCGACGACATGCCCTCGAAATACGGAGGTCGCCGCACGTACGTCGACTCGTCCTTCCACTCGAACACCTCACTGTCGGGCACGTCGAGATTCCGCCACGTCTCGTCGCCCGTGTAGACGTCCTGGTAGCCGGTCTCGAACATCTCCGCACGCACCGCGTCGTCGATGACCTCCTGGATCTCCTGCGTGGTGGGCCAGATGTCGCGCAGGTAGACCTCGTTGCCCTCGGTGTCGGTGCCGAGCGGGTCGTTGAAGAGGTCGACGAGCATCGAGCCGGCCAGCGCATACGCGATCACCAACGGCGGCGACGCGAGGAAATTCATCTTCGTCTGCGGATGGATGCGTCCCTCGAAGTTGCGGTTGCCCGACAGCACGGCCGAGACGTTGACGTCGTGCTCGTCGATCGCGGCGGCAATCTCGTCGGGAAGCGGGCCGGAATTGCCGATGCAGGTCGTGCAGCCGTAGCCGACGAGATTGAAGCCGAGCTTGTCGAGATACGGTGTCAGACCCGAACGTTCGTAGTAGTCGGTGACGATCCGCGACCCCGGAGCCAGCGTGGTCTTCACCCACGGCTTGCTCCGCAGCCCCTTCTCGACGGCCTTCTTCGCGAGCAGCGCCGCGCCGATCATCACCGACGGGTTCGACGTGTTCGTGCACGACGTGATCGCCGCGATCACCACGTGGCCGTTGTCGAGTTCGAACTCGTCGCCGTCGCCGATCCGCACCGGGACCTTCTTCGACGGCGGCGCCGAGGTATCGGCATCGTCGGGTACGGGCTCGCGCGGCTCGTCGCGGGAGTCCTCGCTGCGCACCGACACCGGGTCGCTGGCGGGGAACGATTCGAGCACGCCCTCGTCGACACCCGAATCCTGGACGCGGGAGACGACGTCGGGCACCTCCTCACCGTTGAGCAGCGAGGTCACCGCCTTGGGTGTGAGCGCGACGGGAATGCGGTCCTGCGGTCGCTTCGGGCCGGCGACGGACGGGCGGACCTTCGCCAGATCGAGTTCGACGACCTCGCTGTACTCGGGCTCGCGATCCGGGTCGTGCCACAGACCCTGTTCCTTCGCATACGCCTCGACGAGACGGATCTGCCGGTCGTCGCGGCCGGTGAGGCGCAGGTAGTCGAGGGTGACGTCGTCGATCGGGAAGATCGAGATCGTCGAGCCGTACTCGGGGCTCATGTTGCCGATGGTCGCGCGGTTGGCGAGCGGCACGTTGGCCACGCCGGGACCGAAGAACTCGACGAACTTACCGACCACGCCTGTCTTGCGGAGCATCTCGGCGACGGTGAGCACGAGGTCGGTCGCCGTCGTGCCTTCCGTCAGCTCGCCGGTGAGCTTGAAGCCGACGACCTGCGGGATCAACATCGACGCGGGCTGGCCCAGCATCGCCGCTTCGGCTTCGATACCACCTACACCCCAGCCGACCACGCCGAGGCCGTTGACCATGGGGGTGTGCGAGTCGGTGCCGACGAGCGAATCGGGATAGGCGACGAGCCCGCCGTCCCCGTCCTCCCGCGTGAAGACCACGCGGGCCAGGTACTCGAGGTTCACCTGATGGCAGATGCCGGTGCCGGGCGGAACCACCTTGAAATCGTCGAAGGCACCCTGCGCCCAGCGCAGCAGCTCGTAGCGTTCACGATTGCGCTGGAACTCGAGATCGGTGTTGACCCGGAAGGCGTCCTCGGTGCCGAAGACATCGGCGATCACCGAATGGTCGATGACGAGTTCGGTAGGAATCAGAGGGTTGATGCGCTTCGGGTCGCCGCCCTGCTGCGTCATGGCGTCGCGCATCGCGACGAGGTCCACGACGCACGGCACGCCGGTGAAGTCCTGCATGAGGACGCGCGCCGGGGAGAACTGGATCTCCGGGTTGTGCGTCGACTTCGGATCCCATCCCGCGACCGCTTCGATCTGCTCCCGGGTGACGAGACGCCCGTCCTCGGTGCGCAGCAGATTCTCCAGCAGGACCTTGAGGCTGTACGGCAGTCGCTCCGAGCCCGGGACCTTGTCGATGCGATAGATCCGATAGTCGGTGTCGTCGACCTTCAGGGTGTCGCGTGCGCCGAAACTGTCGTCACTCATGAACGTGCCTCCCGACTGCGATGTTTCCGGTGGTTACCCAGGTGGGTAGCCCATTCCGCCGCGCGGCAATCACGGGGCGGGCTCAGATGGTCGTTCGGACCGGGCGACTCGCTGATGCTGCGGTCGAGTTCCGGCGCAGGACGGGAGCAGGACTGACTCAACGCTACGGCGCCAGCAGCGGCGCGCGAAATGGTCATCAGTGCGCGTTGTTGCGCGCTCCGATGACCATTTCGCGCTCTCGGTCCGGGGTGCTGTGTGTAACGCAGGTGGCGGCAGGCACGACACCCATACGGTCATTCCATACAGAACGGACATCGCATTGAACCTGCCCGCCGACTCGCGGCCGCGTCATCCTCGGCCTGCCCGGAGTCGACGAGGACGGATTTCACTGCGCAGGCCCCTGTGTCGGAATGCGCGATCTGGTGGAGGCGTCGACGACCCGCGGCCATAAGCCGCCGGGTCCCACACTCTCCCGCCCCGTCCTCATACGGACTGCAGCCCACATCCAGGGCGGGGTGCGCTCGACCGACAGCATTCACACAAGGATTGGATTCAATGAAGAAGTTCATCGGAACGCTCGCTGCTGCGGCAACTCTCGCTACGGGCACCGCCGTGCTCACTGCCCCTGCAGCACAGGCAGCGACGGTTTCCGGCAGCGCGGTGAAGTACGTGTTCTGCAGCTCCAACCAGCACAACAACCAGATCTCGTACGACGACCGGTACGGCGAGGTCAGCAAGATCGTCAGCCTGCCCGCCAAGGCGCAGGACGGCAATTACTGCGGCGTCATCGAGGTCGGCATCGAGTCCGATTCGTATGTGTCTGCTCTGATCAAGAACGAGCGTGCGCACTACGTCTACGCCGCCGTCTACTCGGTCTCCTACCCGCTGTTCTCGGGTAGCACCGGTGCGCCGCCGAACTACACCCTGGTTGCACGGGACGAAAGCCATAGCAGCTACGGCGGATACAACTACGCCTTTGCGTACTGACCGTCAGCATTGACCCTCGCGAACCGATAGTCGGGTCGAGGAGGTAACCGAACGCTCTCGGCTTCCTGGAAGCCGAGAGCGTTCGTGTACGACGAATCAGCCCTCATCACCCCTCGCCTGCTTTGTGTTAGCGTCTGCCCGACAATCGATCGGGGGGTCGCATGGGTAAGTGGGGAATCATCGCGCTCGCAGCAGTGGCGGCAGTGATGACGGCGTGCAGTCCGAGCGCCGCGGATGACCTCACAAACGACGAGGCAACCACGTCGACGACCCGCACCCCCCGCATCACCGACGACTCCGGCCGTCCGCCCGTCACCTTCGACCCCTGCTACGACATACCCGACGACGTCATGAACGCGGCCGGGTACGACGCGGCGAAGAAGGAAGTCGCGGACATGCCGATGGGGACGTACACGTTCCTCGGATGCACGTATCGGAAGGATGATCTCGTCCCCGGTGTCAGGCGAGGATATGGGTTGAATATCTTGTCGGGGAACGTCAGCCTCGACGAAGAGTTGAAGAAGAACGGGCATGTAGCAACTCACACGAGCATCAACGGCCGACCTGCGCTCCGGCAATTGGATCCCGACACCAAGGATTCATGTAAGTACACACTCCAGACCGAATTTGGAGTCATATTCCTTATCCGGCTCTACTACAAGGATCGCCCTGGCCCTGTCCCGCAGGAGGAATGGTGCGTAGGGATGGAGGAGTTCGTCGCCTCGATCGAACCATACGTTCGCAACTGATCAGAAGGGAAGCCATGTCGGACTTCAGCAGGCTCGAACCTTATGTCATCAATGAAATTCTGAGGATCTGCGACACCATGCTTGCCGAGTTCGAAAACTCGCGGTTGACAACCACAAGACTGACCGAAGCACGCGGCTTCGGCGACTTCGACTCCGCTCAGCAACTCGCCGCTGGCTACCGTCGCAAAGCCGCAGGAACGCCCGAGTCAGCCAGAGAGCGCGTCGAACAATTCATCGACGCCCTCACCCAACTCCGCGACGCCTTCGCCACCGGCGGAGAAGCCTTCCTCGACACCGAATCCGACTGGGCACGTCAACTCGCCTCCACCGACCCGACAACGGAGCGGGAAACCGTCATCAGAGCGCGCAATAACGCGCACCGATGACCGCTTCGCGCGTCTGAGCGTTTGGGTTGGCGTCCGGCGGACCATCGGCGGGGCCGAATGAACAAGGGGAACAAGGGATGTGACCTCCATCCGCTCGCCGGTTCGCCATCCGCTGCGGCTGCGGCGCGTGCACATAGCAATTTCGCGAGCGGATGCGGGAAGCGGTCGTAGGGAGCGCACAACAACGCGTTCTTGTGACCACTTCGCGCGACGGAGCGCCCGGCCGGACCGCTGTGCTAGCGTCTGCCGACAAATCGAACCGGGGGTCGCATGGGTAAGTGGGGAATCGTCGCGCTCGCAGCACTCGCGGTAGTGGCGCCGGCGTGCAGTCCGGGTTCGGCAGAGCCGACCACGAGCGACGCAGCGTCCCCTCCGACTACCCGCACCCCACGCATCACCGACGACTCGGGCAGACCACCGGTCACCTTCGATCCCTGCTACGACATCCCCGACGACGTCATGAACGCGGCCGGGTACGACGCGGCGAAGAAGAAGTTCGCGGACATACCGATGGGGACGTACACCTACTTGGGGTGCCGATACAAAGGCACTATCAAGATCCCGGGAGTGCTGGCTCGCTACGACCTCACTTTGTTGTCGGGAAACGTTTCTCTCGACGAGCAGCTTGCGGAGAATCCGGCCGGAGCGACGCCGACGACCGTCAATGGTCGTCCTGCTGCGGTGAGGGTCGATCCCGATCGAACCCTCACGTGCAGCTACCTGTTGCAGACGAACTTCGGGGCCGTCATCTTGAACAGGCTTTACCACCCGGATTACCCCGGGGGCCCGCCGATCAAAGAGTGGTGCACCGACTTCGAGGAATTGGTGTCTTCGATCGAGCCATACGTCACTGATTGAACTGTCGAATCGTCAGGAGACATCATGTCGTCGCCATTCGTACGGCTGGAACCGGCTGTGGTCGCGGAGATACTTCGAATCTGCGAGGTGATGCTGGACGAACTCCGAGAATCCAAGACGCTCGCCGACGGCCTCTACGATGTGCGTGGATTCGGAGATTTCGAGTCCGCCAAACAGCTTGCTGCGGGATTTCGCCGCAAGGGTGCTGGAACGCCACAATCAGCGAGCGAACGCATGCAGCAGTTCATCGATGCCCTAACCCAACTCCGCGACGCCTTCGCCACCGGTGGAGAAGCCTTCCTCGACACCGAATCCGACTGGGCCCGCCAACTCGCCACCACCGACCCCGACAACGGAGCGGGAAATGGTCATCAGAGCGCGCAATAACGCGCACCGATGACCATTTCGCGCTCCGCAGCGTTCGGTTGATCTTCGCCCGAACTACGGTTCAGAGATCAGTCATCGACATCCACCCCGTACCGGCGTGCGAGGGCCGCGAGGTCGTCGTCGTACCCCTGCCCCACCGCGCGCAGCCGCCACTTGCCGGCTCGGCGGTAGATCTCGGCGAGCACCATGGTGCGTTCGGTGGTGCCGGCGTCGAGCACGAAGGTCGCGGCGGTGCCGGTCTCACTGTCGACCGCGACCGATACCGCGCCGAGTTCGCCGAAGGTGCGGTTGCCGTCGATGGCCGCCGCGATGGCGATGCGTTCGCATTCGGCGGGAAGTTCCGCGAGGTCGACGCGGATGCAGTGCTCACTCGAACCATCGATGGTCAGTTCGACGACGCCGTCGTCGTAGAGCGGATTGTTGTAGAAGACGAAGTCGTCGTCGGTGTCGACCTTCTCGTCGGCGCCGAGCAGGAAGGCGACGATGTCGAGGTCGAATTCGTCGCCGACAGCTTCGGCCTTCCAGGCGACGTTCACGGCCCAGCGGTGACTGTCGGACGGCAGGTCGATCACTTCACCGCGGGACAGCACCGGCGCGGTGAGCCGTGACTCCACCCGCATATGCGGGGGCACCACTCCGTTCTCCACTGCGGCATCGACGTCGTCGGGTCGCAGGACGGGCAGCTCACGTGCCGCGACCCGTGTCATCCGCTTGTCGGCCTCTCCCCCGTCGAGGACCAGCACGTCCGTGACGGCGGCCGTGAAGTTGAGGGCCGGACGGGCACCGAGCTGGGTGAGGCGCGAGCGCATCATGACGGCCTGCAGATGCGTGCCGCCGAGCAACAGCACCTTGCGTCCGGTCCACAGCTTGGGCTTCCGCCCGGTCGGCGGCCGGACCTGAGGCACCACCGCGACCTGCGGTTCCGGTGGCGGGATGATGTCGACGACGGTCGCGACCTTCGGTTCGCCCGGCCTCACCCGCGTCAACAGCTCCTCGAGCTGTTGTTCGCTGATCACCGGAATGCCTTCGGCCATCGCCTTGCGGACCTTGGCGGTCTGCACGGCCGGGTCGTTGCACACCACGACGCTGGTCTGCCTGCTCGCGTTGTTCATCACGTCGAGTCCGGCGTCGGTCAGCCGGTTCGCGAGTGCGACACGCGGAGTGACGGTGGAGCCGCTGATCACGACCTTCATGCCTTGGACGAGCCCGTCGTCGCCGAGGCGACCCGGGTTCTTCCACTGGCACGCGACCCGCGGAACGGATGCGGGATACACCGATTTGCGGCTGCGGCAGTTGACGACGGGCAACGGCAACTGCAGGTTGTCGGCCATGGCCGCGCTGCGCAGGAAGATCTCGGACAGGACGCGCGCGTCGTCGTACGCGTCGTGCTCTTGGAGTTGCTGGACCTGCCAGTGCTGTGCGAGGGTCGCCAATCGGAAGTCGGGGACGTCGAGTTCGAGCCGGCGCGACAACGCGAGCGTGCACAGACGGTGCTCCGCCGGCAGCGAGGTGCCGGCCCGACGGAACTCGGCGTCGAGGAATCCGTAGTCGAACGACGCGTTGTGGGCGACGATCGTGGCGCCGTCGAGAATCCCGGCGAGTTCACCGGCGATGTCCTCGAAGCGCGGCGACCCGGCGAGGCGCTCCCGCGTGAGGTTGTGGACGTGCACCGGCCCCGGGTTGCAGCCGGGGCCGACGAGGGTCGAGAACTCCTGCTCGACAGAGCCGTCCTCGCGCAACACGAGGGCAGCCACGCTCAGGACCCGATGGGCGTTGGACCGCACACCCGAGGTCTCGACGTCGACCACCACCCATCGATGGTCGCGGGGCAACGTCACGACTCCCTCCGCGGGTGCGTGCACTTCGATCACGTACTCCTCCGATCGCTTCGTCCCCCGACGAGAACCACCACAATCGGACATTCTTAACCCGTCTACCGACAGGATCGAAACCGCCCTCCCGCTGTAACACGACGTCCGGTTCCACCGATATCGTCCGTCTCTCCTACGGGTTATGGTGCAGCGGACCGACCCGGCCGAAGGAGCAGCATGACCGACCGCTCACCCATCGAGATCGTGGCGCGACTGACTGTCGAGGAGAAGGCGTCGCTCATGAGCGGCCTCGACTTCTGGCACACCGAACCTGTTGCGCGCGAGAACATCCCTTCGATCATGCTCACCGACGGGCCGCACGGTGTGCGGAAGCAGACCGCGGAGGGCGACCATCTCGGCCTGCACTCGTCCGTGCCCGCGACCTGTTTCCCGCCGGCCGTCGCGTTGGGGTGTTCCTTCGACCCGGAGTTGCTCGAGCGCGTCGGCGCGGCATTGGGCGCGGAAGCCCACGCGCTGCAGGTCGGTGTCCTGCTCGGACCCGGCATCAACATCAAGCGCTCCCCGCTGTGCGGCCGGAACTTCGAGTACCTGTCGGAGGATCCGCTGCTCTCGGGCGTTCTGGGCGCTGCGCTCGTGCGTGGCATGCAGTCGCAGGGCGTCGGTGCGTCGCTCAAACACTTCGCGGCGAACAATCAGGAGACCGATCGGATGCGGGTTTCCGCCGACGTCGACCCGCGGCCCCTGCGGGAGATCTACCTGCGCGCCTTCGAGCGGGTCGTGCGGGACGCGCAGCCGTGGACGGTGATGTGCTCGTACAACCGCATCAACGGGGTGTACTCGTCCCGCAATCCGTGGCTGCTCACCGACGTCCTGCGCGGTGAGTGGGGTTTCGAGGGTCTGGTCGTGAGCGATTGGGGCGCGGTCGACGACCGCGTGGCGTCCCTCCTCGCAGGTCTGGATCTCGAGATGCCGTCCACGGGAGGTCGTACCGACGCGGAGATCGTCGCGGCGGTGCGAGCGGGCACGGTCGACGAGTCGGTGCTCGATACGGCAGCCACGCGGGTGGTCGAGCTGGTACAGAAGGCCGTCGCTGCGTCCGATCCCGACGCGACGTTGGACACCGATGCCCATCACGCGCTCGCACGCGAGGCGGCCGGACAGAGCATCGTCCTGCTCCGCAACGAGAACGACCTGCTCCCCCTCGCCACCGACGCGAACATCGCGGTGATCGGCGAACTGGCCCGCACGCCGCGCTACCAGGGCGCCGGATCGTCCCGGATCGAACCGACGCGCCTCGACAATGCGCTCGACGAGATCCGGTCACTGTCCGGCCGGGAAGTTCCCTTCGCCGCCGGTTACGCGCTCGACGGATCGGACTCGGCCGAACTCGTCGACGAAGCGGTGACGCTTGCCGCAGCTGCCGATATCGCGATCGTGTTCCTCGGTGTGCCCGCCGAACTCGAATCCGAAGGCTTCGACCGCGACGATCTCGAGCTTCCGCAGAGTCAGACCGCGTTGCTCGATGCGGTGCTGACGACGAACCCGAACGTCGTCGTCGTGTTGTCGAACGGCGGTGTCGTGCGGATGAGCGGCTTCGCCGACCGTGTTCCGGCGCTCGTCGAGGGATGGTTGCTCGGGCAGGCCGGTGGTGGCGCCGTCGCCGACGTGCTCTACGGGCAGGTGAATCCGAGCGGCCGCCTCGCGGAGACCGTCCCGGTACGCCTCGAGGACACCCCGGCCCACACGAACTTCCCGGGCGAGCACGGTCATGTGCGGTACGGCGAAGGACTGTTCGTCGGATACCGCTCGTACGACGCGCGTCGACTCGACGTGTCCTTCCCGTTCGGTCACGGCCTGTCGTACACGACGTTCGAATACGCCGACGCCGCAGTGGAATCCGACGGTGACATCACCGTGCACGTCACCGTCACCAACACCGGTGACCGTGCGGGCGCCGAGGTCGTGCAGGTGTACGTCGGTGTCCCGGGCTCGTCGGTTGCGCGGGCGCCGCGAGAGTTGAAGGGCTTCACCAAGGTCCGTCTGGCTCCCGGCGAATCGCAACGGGTCGCCGTGAGCGTGCGGCGCGACGACCTCGCCTACTGGGACACCCGGGTCGATTCCTGGGTGGTCGAAGGCGGTACGTACAGCATCGGGATCGGCGCATCGAGCCGCGACATCCGGCAGACGCTCACCGTCGACGTGACGGGCGACGCGGTGCGGGTTCCGTTGACGATGGAGTCGTCTCTCGGAGAGCTGTTCCAGAACCCTGCGGCCGCCGAGATCGTCCTGCAGGCGTTCGGTTCGCTCGGCGGCGACGTGGGAGTCGACGAGAGCGTTCTGAAGATGGCGGCGTCGATGCCGCTCGGTCGTCTCGCCGGGTTCGCTCCGGGGGTCGAGCCGGAGCAGATCCAGGAACTCCTCGATGTCGCCAATCAGTAGGAATGAGCGTCGTACAGCTCACGACCCGGCAGTGAGGAGAACTTTCAGCGCGCCGGTCTCGCCGGCACGGGAGAACACGTCGTAGGCCTGTTCGAACTCGTCGAGCGCGAACCGGTGCGTGATCATGGGCGACGTGTCGAGCTGACCGCTGCTCACGAGACCGATCAGGGTGGGCGTCGAGTAGGTGTCGACCAGCCCTGTGGTGATCGTCAGGTTCTTGATCCAGATATCTTCGAGGTGCAGGGTCGCGGGCTTGCCGTGCACGCCGATGTTCGCGACGTGTCCGCACGGCCTGACGAGCGCGACCGCCTGTTCGAACGTTTCGGGATAACCGACGGCCTCCACGGTGACGTCGGCACCGAGACCGCCGGTGAGATCCCGGACGACGGCCGCCGCGTCCTCGCGACCGCTGTTGACCACGACGTTCGCCCCGAACGCCTTCGCCGCGTCGAGGCGACTGTCGGCGAGGTCGACGGCCACGATGCGACTCGGGCTGAACAGTCGGGCGGCAAGGATCGCGGCGAGTCCGATGGGTCCGGCTCCGATGACGACGACGACGTCGGCCGGCCGGAGACAGCCGTTGAGTACGCCGACCTCGTAGGAGGTGGGCAGGATGTCGGCGAGCATGAGCATCTGCTCGTCGCTCACGCCATCGGGAATGCGATGGGTCGAATTGTCGGCGTAAGGAACTCGGACCAGCTCGGCCTGGGTGCCGTCGATCAGGTGCCCGAGAATCCAGCCGCCGCCTCCGAGACACTGCCCGTACCGGCTCTCGCGACAGAACCGGCACGTGCCGCACGCGGTGATACACGAGACGAGCACTCGGTCACCGGGGGCGAGTGTCTGCACTCCGTCCCCCACCTCGACCACGGTGCCCACGGCCTCGTGGCCGAGGATCCGGCCGTCGGTCACCTCGGGTACATCCCCTCCGAGGATGTGCAGGTCGGTGCCGCAGATGGTGACCGCGTCGACCCGCACCACCGCATCGGTACTGTCCTGGATCGTTGCGTCGGGGACGTCCTCCCAGGATCGCTTCCCCGGCCCGTGGAACACCAGTGCCTTCATGATCTGACCTCCGTACACGGATTCGGTCCTGTTCCAGGATGACATGAGGGACACTGCGATCGGAATCGTTCGGAGGGGGTGAAAAATTCACCTCGACAGCGGGAAATGTCCGAATTCGTGACACCATCACAGAGTCCCCTGTTCTTTCGGGGACCACCGATCCCGAAAGCAGACGATTGATGAAGACACTCGCAGCCTCACTCGTGGCGGTGGCCGTACTGGCCGTCTCGGCGTGCAGTTCCGACACCACCGAGCCCGAGTCCGCGCCGTCCCCTACCTCCTCCGAGGAGGCTCAACCCGAGTATGCGGCGGAGGTGGAATCGACCGTCGACCGGTTGATGCGCGACAACGCCATTCCCGGCGCGGTGATACAGATCAGCTCCCCCGACCGCGGCGACTGGACCGGCGTCTTCGGCACGTCCACCATCGACACCGACGACCCGATCTCCGCCGACGACCATTTCCGCATCGGCAGCAACACGAAGACGATGACCGTCACCGCCATCCTGCAATTGGTGCAGGAAGGTCGCCTGTCGCTCGACGACCCGATTTCGAAGTACATCGACGGTGTCCCGAACGGCGACACGATCACGATCGCGCAGCTCGCCGAGATGCGGAGTGGCCTGTACAGCTACACCTTCGACCCGGAGTTCAATTCGACGCTGGACCGCGAACCCGAGAAGGCGTGGACGCAGGAGGAGTTGCTGCAGATCGCGTTCTCCCAGCCGGTGAACTTCCCGCCCGGCGAACAGTTCGAATACAGCAACACGAATACGGTGCTGCTCGGACTCGTCGTGGAAGAACTGACCGGCATGCCCGTCGCCGAAGCGTTCGACGAGCGCATCTTTGCCCCGCTCGGGTTGGCGGAGACCTCGTTCCCGGCAATCGACGACGCCGCGATTCCCGATCCGCACCCACAGGGCTACATGTTCGGCACCAATGTCTCCACCATCGACACCTTCGAACTGCCGGACGACCAGCAGGCCGCAGCGGTCGCAGGGACACTGAAGCCGAACGACGTGACCGACGACAATCCCTCCTGGGCGTGGACTGCGGGCGCTGCGATCTCCACCGTCGACGACATGACCACCTATGTGAAGGCGCTGGTCGGCGGCGGGCTGCTCGACGAACAGATGCAGCAGACCCGGCTCGACAGCGTGCAGTCGGTGGGCGGAGGAACCGCCGGATACGGCCTCGGCATGGCCCAGTTCGGTCCGCTGCTCGGTCACGACGGTCAGCTTCCCGGCTTCATGACCTTCATGGGCCACGACCCGAAGACAGATCTGACGATCGTCATCGCGACGAATCTGTCGACGGTGCCGTCCGGTGAAGGTTCGGCGCTGACCCTCGTCAAGGGCATCCTGCCGATCTTCTACGGCTCCGACTACCAGGCACCGGGCGACCCGGCGCGAGCCCCCGGAGCTGAAGAGAGCACACCGGCACCGACACCGGGCGGCTGATCGTACCGGCAGCCGGTGAGCGAGCACGGCCGGATCCCGTGGCTGTCCACAGGGATTCGTGTTCTCCACAGATCGAGACGATCGGAGTGCGACTGCCCTGGAACGGGTCCGGCCGTGCCCGATGATCGGTTCCATGACACGACAGGTGTGGACGAGGGCGATGCTCGCCGAAGCCGGCATATCGGATCGTGCGGTGCGCACACGGCTCAGGCACGGCGAGCTCGTCAGGATCGCTCGCGGCACGTACATGACACGAGAGGACGTCGGCGCCCTCGGCCCCGTCGGAGTTCACCGCGCCCGGGCACGCCTCGTCGGCTCGCGTCTCGACGCCGACGAGGTGCTCAGTCATGTGACGGCCGCGGTCGTCCACGGCCTCGACGTCTGGGACGCGCCGTTGGGACGGATCCACTTCACGCGCCCGTCGACGCGCAGCTGCCGGGTGAGCGACGACCTGCACATCCATACCGCCGACCTGGACGGCGACGTCGTCGACGTGGACGGTCTGCGCGTCACGTCGCTCGCTCGTACCGTCGTCGATGTCGCGCGCACGCTGTCGCGTCCGCGCGCTCTCGTCATCGGCGATTCGGCGTTGCGAGCGGATCCGACAGCGCGCCTCGACCTGCCCCGAATCGTTGCTGCGTGTCGCGGCAGAACCGGGATCGTGGCGGCGGAGTCGGTGGCGCGCCTCGTCGACGGCCGGAGCGAGAGTGTCGGCGAGTCGCTGTCGCGGCTGCACATGATCGAGGCGGGACTGCCGAGGCCCGACCTGCAGCACGAGATCGTGGTCCGCGACGGGCGCCGCTACCGGGTGGACTTCCTGTGGCGTGAACTCGGCATCGTCGGTGAATTCGATGGCACCGGAAAGTACACCGAACGCCACCACCTGCTCGCAGAGAAGGCGCGCGAGGATGCGTTGCGGGATCTCGGGCTGGAGGTGATCCGCTGGAACTGGGCGGAGCTGTCGCGATTCCACGTCGTCGTCGATCGGTTCGAGCGTGCACGCCACCGGCAGCAGGCACGTCGGGAAGCTCAGCAGCGCGAAACGGTCATCGGCGCGCGCTACAACCCGCTCCGATGACCGTTTTGCGCTCTTCTCCGCTACAGCGCCTTCAGACCGAGCGAGTCGCGCAGGGTCGACCCGGGGTATTCGGTCCGGAACAGGCCGCGGCGCTGCAGTTCCGGCACCACGAGGTCGACGAAGTCGTCGAGGGAATCCGGATAGGCGGGGCACATCAGGTTGAAACCGTCGCAGGCGCCTGCGGTGAACCATTCCTCGATGCTGTCGGCGACGGACTCGGGGGTGCCGATCATCGTCGCGTGACCACCACCCGCTGCGAGGTAACCGAGCAGCTCGCGCAGCGTGGGACGACGGGTCTCGATGATGCGCTGCACCGTCGCATAGCGGCCCTGCGGACCGGTGAACTCCTCGATGGGCGGCAGGTCGTCGACGGGAGCGTCGAGATCGTGGCTCGTGTAGTCCTGACCGGTGAAGACTCCGAGTTGGGCGAGGGCGGCGTCGATGTCGAGCAGAGCGTCGAGTTCCGCTTTCTTCGCCCATGCCTCGTTCTCGGTGCGACCGACATAGGTCACGAGCCCCGGCAGGATGGCGACCGAACCGGCGTCCCTGCCGACGGAGGCGATGCGTGCACGCAGGTCGGTGGCGTAGTCGAGCGCCGCCGTCATGTCCCACGCGACGGAGTAGACGGCCTCGGCGTGGCGGGCCGCGAGGTTGCGTCCGGTCTCCGAGGCGCCCGCCTGGAACAGCACGGGACGGCCCTGCGGGCACCGCGGCACGGTCAGGGGACCGTCGACGCGGAAGTGCTTGCCCCGGTGATGGATCGGACGGATCGCGTCGGAGTCCAGGAATGCGCCGCCGGCCCGGTCGACGAGGACACCGCCGTCGTCCCACGAATCCCACAGTGCGCACAGCACGTCGATGAACTCCTCCGCCCGCGCATACCGCTCCGCGTGCGGCGGGAGCGCGTCGAATCCGTGGTTGCGCGCTTCGTCGTCGAACATCGAGGTGACGATATTGGCTCCCACGCGGCCACCACTGATGTGGTCGAGCGAGGCCAGCATCCGCGCAGCGTGGAACGGCGTGAAGAAGCTCGCCGAGACGGTGGTGACCAGACCGATGTGCTCGGTCGCGCGCGCCATCGCCGCCAGCGCGGTGAGCGGTTCGAGGAACCAGGTGGTGCCCGCCGTGTACTTCGGGTTGACGCTGTGACCGTCCGCGAAGAACACGGCGTCGAGGCGTCCTCGTTCGGCGGTGCGGGCCAGTTCCTCGAAATACGTGATGTCGCCGATGCGTTCGGCGGCGGAGTCGGGATGCCGCCATGCCGACGAGTGGTGCCCGACGCCGTAGAGGAAGGCGTTGAGGTGGAGGGTGCGCGGTCCGGGCATCAGTTCATCACCAGTCCCCCGTCGACCACCAGGTTCTGCCCCGTAACCGCCCGCGACCAGTCGGATGCGAAGAACAGCACCGCGGCCGCGAAATCCTCGGGGGTGGTGACCTTCCGCAGTGGCGTCGACGACGCGATGAGGTCGAACACCGCCTCCGGTGTCGCCGACGATGCGTCGGTCGTGCGCAGCAGACCGCCGGAGACCATGTTGACGCGGATCCCGTCGGGGCCGAGGTCGGCGGCGAAGGTGCGGGTCAGCGACAGCAGCGCGGCCTTGGCTGCGGTGTAGTCGTGGTACGGGACCACCGGATGCTGGAACAGATTGGTGCCGATGTTGACGACGCTGCCGCGCCCGGCTTCCCGCATGCCCGGCAGCGCGGCCTGGATGACGTTGACGGCACCGCCGACGACTCCGTCGAACTGCGCACCGAAGGCGGCATATCCGATCTCGTCTGCCTTGGCGCGGGCGTCGCCGTTGAACGAGAAGTCGGGCAGTGCGTTGTTGACGACCGTGGTGACGGGACGTCCGAAGTGCTCGCGAGCTTGTGCGAACAGCGACTCGACCTCGCCGCGGTCGGTGACGTCGGCCTTCAGTGCGACGGCCCGCCCGGATCCGATCTTGTCGGCCAGTTCGTGGGCGCTCTCACCGCTGCGTCGGTAGTCGAGAACGACTGCGGCTCCTTCGTCGGCGAACGCCTGCGCGATGCTCTGGCCGAGACCGCGACCGGCACCGGTGATAAGGACGACCTGGTTCTGCAATGACATTTCTGTGCCTTCCCTGTGTGGGGAAGGGTGCGTGAGGGCAACAGACCTCAGGCCTGTCGCCGGCTCGGCATCCCTTCGCTCGCATAATCGAGATCAGGTTCGACGGGTGTTCTCTCAGCCGTTTCCGGCACCCCGTGTCGAGTCCTGCGCACAGGTTACACCTCGGGATCTCGACCCCTCCGAGACCGTCGGCGCCGGCATTCATCAGATCGTCACACCACCGACGCGGGAACTTAGCTCAGATCGGCGTTAAAATGGGCCTTTCCTGTCCCGACCCGTGAAAGGAGATTCCGACGCACTCGCCGGCCCCCTACAACGCTCCCTATGTCTCCCTTTCTCAGCAGGTCGGAGACGCCCCGCCACTCGACCGCACCCCGGTTCCCGGACCCTCGAGACACGAGGACGTCGTGTGGTTCGAGGATCGCTACGCGATCCCCATCACCACGACCACGCCCGACGAGGCGCAGATCGAGGACGTGCTGTTCCTGCGCCGCGTGCTCGACCGGGCACGCATCGACTACCTCCTCGTGCGCGACGACAGCGAACGTCCGATCCTGGCGATCGATCGGTCCGACCGTACGAGGCTGCGTGCCGCCCTGGCCGAGGGGTGCGCCGGCGAGCCCTTCTACTCGAAGGCCGTCGGTTCGAAGCGACGCTCGGTCCTCGTCGCGGACGGACGCCTGTCGCGTGACAAGAAGGACCGGGTGTTCCGGCTGTTCCGACCGCGGGTCGAGCTCACCAGCGGGTTGCGCTACGGTGCGTCGAACGGCGTGGAGATCGAACTGTGGACCTACACCGACGACGAGGTGATCATGCCTCGCCCGAACGCTCTCACCCGCACGACCGCACTGCGCGACGAGATGCGTCGGACGACCGTGGAACGGTACGGGCAATTGTGGCCGACCATCGAAGGGATGTTCGACCGGCATCCCGGCGATATCCCGTTCGAGATCGACCTCGTGTTCTCGTGGGTCGACGGGTCGTCGAAGTCGTTCCAGGCCAAGCGCGCGAAGCTCATGCAGAACTATGTCGTCGGCGAAGGTGACGACTCGCCGGCGCGCTATCGGCAGATCGACGAACTCAAGTACGCCCTGCGTTCGGTCCACATGTATGCGCCCTGGGTGCGGCGGATCTTCGTCGCTACCGACTCGCCGCGACCGGCTTGGCTCGCCGACGATCCGCGCGTGACGTTCGTGCGCAGCGAGGAGTTCTTCACCGATCCGTCCGCGCTGCCCACCTACAACTCGATGGCGGTCGAGGCGCAGCTGCACCACATCCCGGGACTGTCCGAGCATTTCCTGTACTCCAACGACGACATGTTCTTCGGTCGACGGGTGAGCCCGAGCCTGTTCTTCTCCGGCGGCGGTGTCGGCAAGTTCATAGAGTGCGACGTGCGGATCGGCCTCGGCCGAAACAACGCGTCGCGCAGCGGGTTCGAGAACTCCGCCCGAATGAACCGCAAACTCCTGCAGGACCGCTTCGGGGTCACCATCACTCGGCACCTCGAACACACACCGGTCCCGCTGCGCAGGTCGATCATGGCGGAGATGGAGCGCGAGTTCGCGGACGAGTTCGCGGCGACGGCGGCGAGCCCGTTCCGGGCGGCCGACAACATCTCGGTGACGAATTCCTTCTACCACTACTACACACTGTTGACCGGCCGTGCGGTGCAGCAGACGACGGCGAAGGTGGAGTACGTCGACACCACGGTGAAGACCGGGCTGCGCCGCCTGGACACGATCCTGGCGCGCCGTAATCTCGACCTGTTCTGCCTCAACGACGGCAGCACGCCCGAGGTCGACCTGGAGCTGCGCACCGCGAAGGTCACGCAGTTCCTCGAGCGGTACTACCCGATTCCGGCGCCCTGGGAAGCCGACTATCCCGGCTGACGCGAGAACTCGGCGGGACTGCTCCGGTCCCGCCGAGTCCGATCAGACGCGAACGATGAGGTCGGGGTTCTCCGGTATGCGGATGCCGGCTTCGGCGAGTCGCCGCACGGTGTCCTCCGCGGAATGGGGTCGACCGGTGGTGGCGTAGCTTCCGCTGGGCACCACCGAGTGAACGATGGTCTCCGGGTAGACGTGCACCAGGTTGAACCCCTGAGCGCCGTCGTGTCCGCGCTGCGACCCCACCGGAACGTTCAGATCCTGCGTGTAGCAGGTCGACGAGGCGACGGACACCGGGATGCCCGCGAACGTGGCCGAGGTCGAGTAGTGCAGGTGGCCGCCGAGGATGGCGCGCACATCGGTGCCGCGCAGCACTTCGGCGAGGCCCGCTTGGTCGCGGAGCTCGACGAGCACGGCCATGTCGAAGACGCTCGGCACCGGCGGATGATGCAGTGCGAGAACGGTACCGAACGGGGCGGGTGTCGAGAGCTCGTCGGCCAGCCAGGCGAGCTGCTCGGCAGAGACTTCGCCGTGGTGGTGACCCGGAACCGAAGTGTCGAGCGTGATGATCCGCAGCCCGCCGATCATGCGGACTTCGTCGATGGGCGTGCCGGCGGGCGCTTCGTCCAGGAGTTCTTCTCGGAAAACGGCCCGGTCGTCATGGTTACCCATGGCCCAGACGATCTCGGCGCCGAGCGCCGCTGCCAGCGGCTCGACGAGACCGCGGAGCTTGCGGTAGGCGTCGGGTTGACCGCGATCGGCGAGGTCGCCGGTGAACACCAGAGCGTCGGGACGGACCTGCGAGGCACGGATGTCCTCGAGGATCAGTCCGAGGCGAGTGTCGGCGTCGACGGTGCCGTAGAGGAGTTCGTCTCCACCGACGAGGTGTGTATCGGTGAGATGAAGGAGGGTGTGCGAAGGTCTGGGATATTCGGCTGTTCGCTCAGGGGCTGGAGAGCTGCCCATGATCTCTCACTTCCATTCGCCCGTTTCGGGGCACTCGATCGCCATCAACGGTAGCGATTGTGTTTCTACGACTCCATGGCTTCTGGATCACATCGAGACCCTGAACCCGCGGCGAACACCCCGTTACCGCGCGGTGAGCTGCGGAAATGGACACCCGGACACCGGATGGTGATCTGGCTCACAACCCGGGATCGATACGCACCTCTGCATCCAGTGCGTCCCGCAGCACGGCATCGATCTCGTCGCTCGGGTGCATGGGCAGAGTGTGGTGGGTACCGACGGTCAGCGTGACGGCCCGGCAGGACGGTAGGGCCTTCCGTACAGTACGTGCCACCTTGTCCGGGTCGTGCACTCGTCCGAACGGCGCGAGCACCACCGTGACGTCGGCAGTGCACCGCCCCAGCGCTTCCGCTGACGGCCGCCGGGGCACGATCGTCTTCGAAGTCGGGAAGTGCGCCGCGCCGAGCGCCATCAGGGTGATCCAGTCGGGATCGAGTTGTGCCCCTCGGGTTTCCCACTCGAGGAATGCCCGTTCGCGGGCGGCGGTGGGCCGGACGAGAACAGGAAGTGCCCGCAGGAGATATCCGGGCCGCATCCCGGCAAAGCACGAGTTGGGGTCGAGCAGCACGAGCCGGTCAATCCGTTCGGGAGTCCGCACGGCTGCCGCGAGTGCGATCATCGCGCCGTACGAGTGACCGACGAGTGCGCACCGCGTCGCCCCGACGGTATCGGCGACGGATCCGAGCCATTCGAGCAGATCGTCGACGTTGCGAACGGGATCGCCGGAGGCGACGCTGCGTCCGACATCCCCGATGAGGTCGACGGCCAGCACGCGATGACGCTCCCCCAACGCGGCGGCGTTGGCGAACCAGACGATGGAGGTCGCTCCGGCGCCGGGGAGGAGCAGGACCGGTGGAGCTTCGGGTGAACCGTACTCGGTGACGCGGGTGGTGCCGAAGCGCGAAGGAAGGTCGTGAATCTTGGTGCCGCGCGGCCACTTCGCGAGAAGTGTGTCGTACGCGTCGTAGAACGCGCGGCCGTCGGCCGTGTCGACGAAGGGCGTACGTGGTGACCGGATCATCGGAACCTCCACCGTCGAATATCTCGATGATCGAGATACTAGGTGGGCGAGTAGAGTCTGTCGAGAGGCGGAGGTGACGTGACGGACGACGGCAGACTCGACATGATCCACCGGTTGCGCGCGCTCACCGTGCAACTCGATCTGCTAGGCGCCGAATTCGCACAGAAACACGCGCTGCATCCCACCGATCTGCGAGCGCTGATCGGACTTCTCGACCGGGAACGGGCCGGGGAGATCGCGACACCCGGCTGGCTCGCCGAGCACCTGCGGCTCAACACCGCCTCGGTCACCGCACTCGTCGACAGGCTCGAACGGGCCGGTCACGTGCGGCGGGATCGCGACAGCGACGACCGGAGGCGCGTGATCCTGCGCGTAACCCCGGCGGCCGAGAAACTCGGATGGGATTTCTTCGGTCCGCTCTTCGCCCGGGCATCCGCCGCGCTCGAGTCCTTCTCCGAGCCGCAACTGGAGGTCGTGCGGGAATTTCTCGGCTCCATGACCGACGCCGTGGAGTCCGCGCGCTCCTCGGAGGACACCGAGGCCTGAGGCAGCACCGACCCGCATGGGAACCGCACTGCCCGACAGGGAGAATTTCTGTTAACTTCCATGCCCATCCACATACTTCGGGGGGATGGGAATGCAGATACGCTCTTGGGTCGCCGCGGCACTCGCGGTCGCCTTCACCGTGGTTGGGGCAGGAACGGCAGCCGCCGAGGAGCCCGTTCCTCCCCTACCCGTCGGAAAAACGTTCCTGGACGGGTTCGCTCACGAGTTCGGCGATCCGAACGGCAGCGCGCTCGGCACGAACGACTGGGACTGCGTCCCGTCGGAGGAACATCCGGATCCCGTCGTGCTCGTCCATGGCACGGTGCTCAACCGGCACAACAACTGGTCGTACCTCGGGCCCCTCCTCGCGAACGAGGGCTACTGCGTCTTCGCCCTCACTTACGGCAACCACGCCGACCTCCCCTGGCCGTTGAATTCCGTCGGCGGATTGCTGCCGATGGAGGACAGCGCACAGCAACTCTCGGGGTTCGTCGACGAGGTCCTCGCCGCGACCGGCGCGGAGAAGGTCGACCTCGTCGGACATTCGCAGGGCACCCTGATGCCCGTCTGGTACGTGAAGTTCCTCGGCGGCAACGAGAAGGTCGACGACTACATCTCGCTCGGGCCGGTCTACGAGGGCAGCCACGCCTTTCTGCTCGCGGCGTCGTTCGAGCTGTTCGAGCACGTCGGCGTGCGGCAGGATGTGGAGAATCTCGTCCACTTCCTCGGGTGCGGTGCATGCCCGCAGGTCCTCGCCGGATCGGACTGGATCCACATGATCCAGGAGGCCGGCATCTACGCCGACGAAGTGACGTACACGAACATCATGACCCGCTACGAGGAGATCGTCCTCCCGTACACCAGCGGCTACCGCGAAGCACCCAACGCGACGAACATCGTGCTGCAGGACCACTGCACGAACGACTTCGTCGAACATGCCAGCATCGTCAACGATCCGAACGCGGCGTGGTTCGTTCTCGAGGCGCTCGATCCGGGCTCGGCAGGGCCGCTCGAGTGCGTCTTCGTCCCGCCGATCCTCGGGTGGAGTCCCGATCCGACGATCAGCAATCCCGCTGTACAGGAGAGCGTCGCCGCCGGTCGGTCCGGCGCCTGAGCCGTTCGACCACCGTCACGCTGCGACACGGTGGCCGTTACGCGCAGTTCTGGGAGATGTCGGTCGGGGTGGCCCCACCGATCCGCGCGTCGTGGGCGGGCACGGACCGCAGGTTATCGACAGGGTGTCGTTATAATTCCTGAGGGCTCCCGGGTCTGCCACGACTTCTCAGAAAGGGTCACCGTGTACGTCATCACCAACCGCATCGACGTCCCCGCCGATACCACCGAGGCATTCGAAAAGGTCTTCGTCGAGAGCATGCGTTCGACGCTCGACGGAGTGCCGGGCCTCAACCGAACGACGTTGATGCGCCCCGCGGCCGACGGCCTCCCCTACGTGTCCACCATGGAATTCGACTCCAAGGACGACTTCCTGGCGTGGTTGCGTTCGGACTCGTTCAAGGCGTCGCACTCGGACGATCAGGCCCCGGGCATGCAGGCACCTTCCGCGGTGGAGCAGCACATGCTCATCGAGGACATCGTCTTCGAGAAGTAGCGCGATACTCGGCAAAACCTCGCCCGCCGAACCGTACTTCACCCCGCCTATAGCACGGGCGAAGTACGGTTCGGCGGGCAAACTGCTGTAGGGCACGGGTTCTCCACAACAGATGCATTCATTCACAGAATGCACCCGTGAGCTTTCTGCGGAACTGTGGCACTCGCGCGGGCTGCGACGATCACCTCATGAGCGATCCACCGATACTCACGACCGCGACACTGACGGCATCCGGGATGTCCGACAACGACATCCGCAGAGCAACCAGGGCCGGAGATCTCGTCCGCCTCGGACGCGGCATGTTCTTGCGCCGGTCGGACGTCGAGGAACTCGGCAAGGTCGGAGTGCACCGTGTCCGGGCACGCCATTTCGGTCGACAGCTCTCAGCGGGAACGGTCCTGAGCCACGTTTCTGCGGCGTCCCTTCATGGGCTGGACCTGTGGAGGGTCTCGCTCGAACACGTACATGTCTCCAGGCCACCGCACCGGCACGGGCGGATGACGTCGCAGATCCATGTGCACCCGACCGAACTCCGTGACGACGTCGTTCTCCTCGACGGCCTGCCGGTGACATCGGTCGCTCGGACGGTTGTCGACCTCGCCCGGACGTTGCCGAGAGATCAGGCCGTCGTCGTGGGTGACTCGGCTCTGCGGTTGTATCCGGACACCGCGGCGGATCTGCTCCGGGTGCTCGCCGGATCCGGACAGAGGCACGGTCTCGCGAAGGCCCGCGCCGCCGTTCCGTTCCTGGACGGTCGCAGTGAGAGTGCCGGAGAGTCGTTGTCTCGAATACGCATCGCAGAAGCCGGACTACCGCGGCCGATCCTTCAGCACGAGATCGTCGGCGGGAACGGGCGACGCTATCGCGTCGACTTCATGTGGGAGAACGGCGTCGTCGGAGAATTCGACGGGAGGATCAAGTATTCCGATCCACGGGACGTGTTCGACGAGAAGCTCCGTCAGGACGCGATCCGCGACGCAGGCTTCGAGGTGGTGCGCTGGACGTGGTCGGAGCTGGAACGGTTCGACGTCGTTGCAGAACGACTGCGACAGGCGGCACGTCGCGCGGCGAGGTTGACGCGGTGAACCGGGGCTCGCCCCGCGTGTTGCGGTGGCGAGCCCCGGTTCGGCGTGCAAACTACACCGCGACCGGCTGCTTCGCGGGGACGACGGCGGGTTCCGGCACCGTGATCGCAGGAACCGGACGTCGCACCAGCGCGACCGTCACGTAGGCGACCAGCGACACCAGGAATCCGATGAAGGTGGTCCAGCCGTCAACGGACGAGGTGACCAGCGAATTCGGGATGTACAGCAGGGTGTTGTCGACGCCGTAGATGGTCGGGGTGAGGACGAAGAAGCCGGCGCGCACCGTGATCCCGGCGATCGCCGCGGCAGCCACGGCGCGACCGTCGCCACGCGACCAGAACAGTCCGAGGATGAACGGGACGACGAGCGAGGCGAGCAGCAGGTCGAAGGTGAGGGTCAGCAGGATGCCGGTCTGCGGGACGCGCAGGGCGACGAGCGCGCCGAACGCCGCCATGGGCAGCATGAGCAGGCGCGTGGCCTTCATGACGTCCGAGGACATCGCCGCATTCTCGCCACCGACGCGGAAGACGTTGCGCACCAGCACCGTCGCCGTGGACAGCAGTACTCCGCTGATCGTGGTCAGCGAGGCCGTCACCAGACCGGAGAGCACCAGGATCGACAGCCACTGTGGCGTGTACTCGCCCAGCAGGACGTAGAGAATCGGCGCGTCGGCGGCGCTGTCACCGACGATCGACACCGCCGCGAGCGCGACGAACGAGAGCGGCACGCACAGCAGGAGAATGCCGGTCGCCGCGGAGAAGCAGGCGCGCTGGGCCGCGTGCGGCGACTTGGCGGAGAACACACGCTGCATCAGGTCGATCGCGACCAGGTTGCCGAGCCCGAGCGCGACGATCGTGGCCCAGTTGATCGCGGCGCCCTGCGCCGGATCGGTGAGCTGGCCGAGATCACCGATGCCGAGGCCGTCCCCGTGGGTGAAGCCGGGACCGAGAGCCACCCACGCGAGGAGGGAGACGATACCGACGGCCATGACGGCGAACTGGACCATGCCGGTGTAGACGCTGGCGAACATGCCGCCGGCCATCGTGTAGGCGAGCACGAACGGGATGATCACCAGTACCGCGGCGGTGTAGTTCAGGCCGAGGAAGTACTGCAGGAGGTAGGCGAGGGCGACGAGGTTGCCGGCGAGGAGGATGCCGAAGCTGCCCACGGTGAGGACGGAGGCGGTGATCTCGGTGCCGCGCCCGAAGCGGCGGGCGAAGAACTCCGGCAGGGTCACCACGCCGGTCGCCCGCAGACGCTTCGCGAAGAAGATTCCGACGAGCAGGACACTGAGCGCGACACCGAGCGGCATCGCGGCCCCGGCCCAGAAGCCGAATCCGGCGGCGAGGTCGGCGGAACCGAGGGTCGCGTTGGAATCGATGACCTGGGACATGAGCAGGACCGCCAACACGGGGGCACCGAGCGAGCGACCTGCGAGCAGGAAGTTCCCGGCCTGTCCGCGGACCTTGCGGGTGGAGTAGAAGCCGGCCCCGAGAAGTACGACGAGGCACACGGCGACACCGGTGATGATCATGGCAGCTCCGTATGGAGAGGGTCAGACGGCAGGAGCGCTGCGTTGGGCTTCGCGTCCGAGCGAATAGAGGGGACGTGCATTGTCGGGAAGAGCGATCTCGCCGGCGGCGAGGCGGTGACGGAGATAGGTGAAACTCTGCGCGGTCTGCGCGAACAGATGTTCGCCGGCAGTCACTCCGCTGTATCGCGGTCCGTCGGCTTCGACGAACCTCTCCAGCGGTTCGACCCGGGTGCCGTAGTCGACATTGAAGAACAGCGGGAACGAGTAACGCTCCTGGGCAACCTTACGCACTCGATGTGACGTCGCTGTAAACACTCCGTTGGTCCAGATCTCCAGCAGGTCACCGATATTCAGAACGAAGGCGTCGTCGCGGTAGGGGACGTCGATCCAGTCGCCGTCGGCGTTGACCACTTCGAGCCCCGGTGCGGTGGGCAGGAGCAGGGTGAACACCTCGTAGTCGGTGTGAGCGCCGATGCCGGGGCGGTCCGAAGCCGTGGGATCGAAGGGATAGTGGATCATGCGGAGCTGTGCCGGCGGCGTCGTCACGTACCGGTCGAACAGGTCGGCGGGTTCGCCGAGCGTTTCGGCGAATGCCCGCAGAAGTACACGCCCCAAGGCGAATACGGCCTCGTAGTACGCGCCGACCGGCTTCTCGAAGTCCGGCAGGTCGGGCCACTGGTTCGGGCCGAGGAGTGGGTTGCCTGCCAGGTACTCGGGATGATCGGCGGGGAGATCGATCGACAGGTCGAACGCTTCCTTGTGATCGGGAGTGGCACCGGCGAACACCTCCTCACCGGGCGGCACGTAGCCGCGGTGGTTCGAGGAATTCCCGATGTACACCGACATCTTCGCGTCTTCCGGCAGTGCGAAGAAGCGTTCCGCGGCATCATTCAATCCGCCGACGAGCGTGGGATCGACACCGTGGCCGACGATCTGTGCGAAGCCGACTTCCCGTGCGGCGCGCCCGAGTTCCGCCACGACTGCGTCCCGTCCGGTCTCGTCACCGGAGACCAATGCGTGCACATCGATGACGGGGATGCTTGTGAACGTCATGTAGTACTCCTCTGGGTCGGGTCGACGGAACACCACCGTCTCGTGGCGGGCGTTCCGTCGAATGCCGTGTCGCGGATGCGGATCTCGTCGCCGATGGTCGGGTCGAGCGCATCTCCGACACGGTACGGAAGGGTCGACGCGGTGATGATCCACCGACTGTCGCGCACGTGCCCGACGGAGATCTCGCAGTCGACCAGTGCACGAGCCTCGGACAGCGTTGCCACCCCGTGGATCTGCTCGATGAGGGGCTCGGACCCGATCGTACGATCGCGCCCGCGTGCGAACGCGAAGGTGTCCCCCACGCGCACGAGCACTGCGGTTGTTCCGGTGTCGGGGTCCTCGAGCAGATGCTCCTCGACGTCCGGCGAGACGTCCACGATGCTCCAGTGTTCCGTGTAGTCCTCGAACACACCGTGTTCGACGAGCGTATCGGCATCGAGGACCGCGAGGCTGCCGGCGTCGGGCGTCGGCCCGAGCGGGTGGAACGACACGACGCGCTCCCACTCGACGTGGTCACCGCGGTCGAGCAACCGGCCCGCGAATCCGTCCTGCGTCGCGAGTGCCACGAGATCGTCGATGCCCATGTCCGTGAGGGTCGGTGCCGTGATCGTGGGCAGCGACGCAGGTCGCCTCAGGTCGCAGTACAGCCGCTCGCCCTGCAGCCAGGTGACGCGGGTGGTGGTGTCCGGTTCGGCGTCCGGCCGAGCCAACAGGGTTCGTTCGAACCGGGTTCCCGTCACGCGGACACGTTCGGCGACCGTCATGCGCCGTTCGCCTTCCAGCGTGCGCGCTCCTGGCCGAAGGCGACGGACTGCGTCGCCTGGAAGTCGGCGATCGACGTCGCATTGTCGGCGAGGAACTTCCGGTGATCGGCCAGCGAGAAGGTGCCGTCGGTGATCTCCACTCCCCCACCGCGACCCGCAGCGAGATCCGCTCGCAGGTCGAGCAGTTCGTCGGGGTCGACGGGGTACCACGAGATGCGGTCGAAGAAGCGCAGCAGCCAGGGGGTGCCGTCCTCGAACGGGCCGGCCGACTGCGGGTGCCGGTGGTTCCACACCTGCGTGGTGCGGCCGACGAACTGGTAACCGCCGGGGCCCTCCATGCCGTAGATGCACAGGTAGGCACCACCGATGCCCACGGCGTTCTCAGGGGTCCAGGTACGGGCCGGGTTGTACTTGGTGGTGACGAGGCGGTGCCGCGGATCGAGCGGCGTCGCGACCGGCGCGCCGAGGTAGACGTCGCCGAGTCCGAGGACCATGTAGTCGGCGGCGAAGACCGTGTCGAACACGTCGGCGACGGTGCCGAGGCCGTTCATGCGGCGGATGAACTCGATGTTCCACGGGCACCACGGGGCGTCGGAACGCACGCCGTGCACGTAGCGCTGGATCGCCTCGCGGGTCGCCGGATCGTCCCAGGACAGCGGGAGTCGCACCTGACGGCTCGGAACCTCGAGTTCGTCGCTGTCGCCGATAGTGTCCTCGACCTCGCCGAGCAGACTCAGCAGACCCGGCACGGGCAGGACGTCCGGATCGACCTTGACCTGCAACGACCGGATGCCCGGTGTGAGTTCGAGCAGACCCGTGGGACGCTCCGCTTCGAGGCGCTGGTGCAGCGCGTGCACGCGGGCCCGCAGCGCCAGATCGAGGGTCATATCGCCGTATTCGACGAGGACGTTGTCGTCGCCGCTGCGCCGGTAGGTGACGGCGGTGTGGCCGTCGCGGCGGGCCAGGACGCCGTCGTCTCCGTCGCCACCACCCGAGACGACGAGCGACAGTCCGGCACGGCGGCCGGGGCCGAGTTCGCGACGGGACGCACTGTGCTGCGAGCGCACAGGAACGAAGCGGACGGTGTTGCCGGGGGCGAGTTGGCCGAGTTTCCAGCGGTCGGCGGCCACGACGGTCACCGGGCACACGAACCCGCCCAGACTGGGTCCGTCGGGACCGAGCAGGATCGGGGTGTCGCCGGTGAAGTCGAGTGCGCCGACGGAGTAGGCGTTGTCGTGGATGTTCGACGGGTGCAGACCCGCTTCGCCGCCGTCGGTGCGCGCCCATTCGGGCTTGGGGCCGATGAGCCGCACGCCCGTGCGGTCGGAGTTGAAGTGCACCTCGTAGTCGGTGGCATAGAGGGTGTCGATGTCGGCGCGGGTGAAGAATTCCGGTGCGCCGTGCGGTCCTTCGGTGACCGCGATCTCCCAGTGCGTGCTCAGTGCGGGCACGTGCTCGGACGGGACCGGCACGCTGACGGCGGAGGCGTTCTCCCCGACGACGAGGACGTCACCCTCGCGCAGCGTGCGACCTTCGTGGCCACCGAACGTTCCGAGGGTGAAGGTGGATGCGCTGCCGAGGAATTCGGGGACGTCGAGGCCGCCGCGGACGAGAATGTAGACGCGCAGTCCGGGGCCGGGGACGGCTCCGATGTCGAGCAGACCGCCGGCGGGAATGGTGACGGGTCGCCACTGCGGAACGGCGACTCCGTCGACGCGCACGGTGACAGGTGCACCCGTCACACACACCTCGGTCTCCTCCGTGAACCGCAGAGCGGGGCCGGCCATCGTGGTCTCGAGGCCCGGCGCGCCCTCGTCGTTGCCGAGGGCGGCGTTGCCGAGGCGGAACGACAGGTCGTCCATCGGACCGGAGGGCGGCACACCGATCTGCCAGTATCCGGTGCGTCCGGGATAGTCCTGGACGGTGGTGAGCATTCCGGGACGTTCGACGGCGATCTTGGTGGTCATGGCTACCTCATTCCCCGCGAGTGACGATCATGCGGACCGGCGTGGGGTCGAAGCCGTTGCACGGATTGTTGATCTGGGGGCAGTTCGAGACGAGGACGAGCACGTCGCGCTCGGCGCGGATCGCGAGTCGCTTGCCGGGAGCAGACAGGCCGTCGACGATGCCGAGGGTGCCGTCGGCCTCGACCGGCACATTCATGAAGAAATTGATGTTGGAGACCAGGTCGCGCTTGCCGAGTCCCCACTTGGCGCCTTCGATGAGGAAGTTCTCGACGCAGGCGTGCTGGTGCTTGGTGTGGTGGCCGTAGCGGAGGGTGTTGGACTCCTGCGAGCAGGCTCCGCCGACGGTGTCGTGGTTGCCCACTTCGTCGGCGACGAGCGTCATCAGCGGCACACCGTCGGCGTCGCGCAGGACCGATCCGGTGGACAGGAAGAGGTTCTGCTGGGCCGCGACGGTGGCGGCGGCGCTGTAGCGGCGGGTGTGGTCGGCGGCGTCGTAGACGAGGGTGTCGACGGCCTGGTTGCCGTGCAGGTCGATGATGGTGAGGACGTCGCCCGCGGCGACGACAGCGGACCACGGGCCGCGGAGTCCGACGATCTCGTCGAGGACGACGTCGCCGGGGACGAGAGCGAGTTCTGCGGTGTCTGCGGTGATGGTCATCGGCGGATCTCCGTTTCGGACGTGGCGGCGGCCCAGGCGTCGTCGGTGTTGAGCACGGCGCGCTGGTACTCGGGGTCGGTGTTCGGCAGCGAGTTCAGTTCTCCGGGTGCTCGCCAGGCGAGGACTTCGAGGCTGCCGGTGATGAACTCGGAGTTCGGGTCGAGCGGATGTGCGGTGTTGGCGATCAATGCGATGACCGGCAGGTGGATCAGCAGGTCGACAGCGGCACCGGGGCCGGCGTTGCCGGTACTGACGAGGCCTCCGTCCTCCTCGACGCGGACACCGTGGAAGAAGGACAGCGAGGGCGGCAGGTCGCGCGGTTGCAGGTCGTGTTTGGCGGCGGCAACCGTGAACAGTTCGCGACCGGCAGGGGAACTCGAATGTAGCGATCCCTCACCGTATTTCGCGGTGTTCCCTGTGAGGTGCGTCGTGCCGCACAGCGCGTCGTGACGACCGGACGTGTCGGCGACGATCGTGGCGAGGACGCGACCCTGATCGGAGAGCAGGGGGTGCCCGACACCGAGATAGGCCTGCCACGGGACCTTCACCGTGTCGGCGACGTTGAGTCGCTCGTGCGGGGCGTCGGCACGGAACAGCAGGATGTGGGCGCAGGCCGTGCCGTGGACGTCCCGCAGGCGAAGCCGGGTGCCGCGGGCGAGGACCTTGCTGGTGTAGCGGCCACCGGGAACGGTCTCGGCCCAGGTCATCGACGCCGCGCGACCACTGGGCGGAGCCGGCCACGAGGATGCCGGGACGATCGGCATCGCGTCGGTGACGGTTCCTGCCTGCGCTCGGGCATGGGCACGAGCAGCGTGCGTGGTGGCGGTCGCGAGGGTCTCGGTCATGGCGCTCCGATCGGCGGTCCGGGGAAACTGTCGATCGACAGTTTTCCGATCGCGCATCTTCGGGGAATGTCCACGGCGTAACGAGTCCGTGACGTGTGTTTCATCCGTGTGACGAAATCTTCACGAGCGAAGACCGTCGTGCTGCACCGACTTTCGTCGTGTCAGAGTGGAGAGGTGACCCATGCAGGACCAGGACGTCCCCGCCTTCACGCGCCGCGCCGACCCGGACCGACCGCGCGTGCCGAGATCCTCGACGCCGCAGCAGAACTGTTCACCACCCGCGGGTTCTCCCCCACCTCGACACGGTCGATCGCCGAGGCCGTCGGGATCCGGCAGGCGTCGCTGTACAACCACTTCGCGACGAAGAACGACATCCTCGTCGCCTTGCTCGAAGACACCGTCGAACCGACCCTGGACTTCGACGACGACCTCGACGACACACTGCCGCCCGAGGTGCGCCTGTGCGCACTCGCCTGGTTCGACACTGCCCAATTGTCCGCCGGCAGATGGAATCTCGGCGCCCTGTACCACCTTCCGGAGATTCGCACCGAGCCGTTCGATCGTTTCCGGGACGAGCGCCGGCAATTGATGGAGCGTTACCGGTCTCTCGCGGCGCGGATCGTCGGCGACGGCGATCCCCGCACCCACCTGCCGTTCCGGATCGTCGAATCGGTCATCGGGATCCGCGCCGACAACGGCGATATCGACGCCGGACTACCCGAAGCGCTGGCGACGGCGTCGCTGACCGTTCTCGGGATCAGCGACGTTGCGGCAGTGACGAGCGCTGCTCGGGCACTCGTGGTGGGGGTTCCCGACGGTCTCCTGGGATCGATGAATCCACCGTCTCCGCCACACTCGTGAAGCGCAGTGCGGGTTCGTCCACCGGATCGCGGCGCAGGCGTTTACGGTCGAGATAATAGTTCTGCTCCATCGACCACGGGCCGTCCGCTCCGGAGGTGGGGAACACATCGGCCGATCGCCGCAGATAGTTCGAGGTGAGGTCCCAGAACGGTCCTCCGCCGACGGTCGGGTCGTCGCAGACCGGGGTGACGACGTCGTAACCGCGGCTGTCCATGTGGTCGAGCAGCCGGCACAGGTAGTGGCCGGTGAGGTCGACCTTCAGCGTCCACGAGTAGTTGGCGTAGCCGAACGCGAAAACGAAGTTGGGTATGCCGGTGAGCATCGACGCCTTGTAGGTGATGCACTCGTGCCAGTCGACGGGAACGCCGTCGACGTCGAGTGCGACCCGACCGAACGGCACCATGTTGAGGCCGGTCGCGGTGACGATGATGTCGGCCTCGAGTTCGCGACCGGACTCGAGGGCGATCCCCGTCGGCGTGAACCGGACGATCCGGTCGGTGACCACCGATGCATCTCCGTCGGCGATCGCATGGAAGAGATCGCTGTCGGTCGCGACGCACAGGCGTTGGTCCCACGGGTCGTAGGACGGGTTGAAGTGCACGTCGACGGGATAGTCGTCGGGCAGCACGCTCGTCATCCTGTGACGCAGAAGCCGGCGGAAGACGTTCGGTGCCCGCCGGCTCGTCCGGTACATCTCATGCAGCAGACGGATACTCAGGGAGCGGATCACGCGGTCGGCCGCCGGTGTCGGGAGTGCACGTCGCAGTGCGTTGGCGACCTTGTTCTCCTTCGGCCACCCCAGGACGTAGGACGGAGAGCGCTGCAGCATCGTCACGTGCTCGGCGACACCGGCCAGCCCCGGGATGAGCGTCACTGCGGTGGCACCGCTGCCGATGACGACGACCCGTTTCCCGGAACAGTCGAGATCCTCGGGCCAGTGCTGGGGGTGGACGATCGTGCCGCGGAAGTCGTCGCTGCCGTCGAACTCGGGGCTGTACCCCTCGTCGTAGTCGTAGTAACCGGTCGCGGAAAAGAAGAACCTGCAGGTCACCGAAAACGTGGTGTCGTCACTCACGCGTAGCAGGGTGACCGTCCACCTTCCGGTCTCGGACGAGAACGACGCGTCGACGACGCGGTGCCCGAAATGCAGGTACGGGGCGAGTCTGTGTTCGTCCACCGTCTCGTGCAGGTAACCGAGGATCTCGCTGCCCCCGGCGTACGCGTGCTTCTTCCGCCACGGCTTGAACTCGTACCCGAGGGTGTGCAGATCGGAATCGGATCGAACGCCCGGATATCGGAACAGATCCCACGTGCCGCCGAGCGCGTCGCGCGCCTCGACGATCGCGAAGGTCGTCGAAGGTCGTTTCGTCTTCAGGTGGTAGGCCGTGCCGATACCGGAGATACCGGCGCCGACGATCAGGACATCCACCTCGGCGGGCACGCTCCCGCCGGGTTCGATTCCGGTCATGTTCGTTCGGCTCCGTCCCTCGGCGGGTGCGTTCGATCGGCGGTTCTACACGTGTCGATCACTCACGCGGAAGGTCGCCCGGCGTGCGGTCGGCGCCCTCGAGCACATTCACCTCGTGCTTGTCGCTGCCCGGGCCCACGTGGGCCTCGGCGCGCATCCGCTCGACCATGTCGGGATAGTGCAGCTCGAAGGCCGGACGCTCCGACCTGATCCGCGGCAACTCGTAGAAGTTGTGCCGCGGCGGCGGACAGGTCGTCGCCCACTCGAGCGAGTTGCCGTAACCCCACGGGTCGTCGACCGTGACGACCTGGCCGTAGCGGTAGCTCTTGAAGACGTTCCACACGAACGGCAACGTCGACGCCCCCACGATGAAGGCACCGATGGTGGAGATCGTGTTCAGCGTGGTGAACCCGTCGGACGGCAGATAGTCGGCGTAGCGACGCGGCATGCCCTCGTTACCGAGCCAGTGCTGCACCAGGAAGGTGGTGTGGAAGCCGATGAAGGTCAGCCAGAAGTGCCAACGACCCAGGCGTTCGTCCATCAACCTGCCGGTCATCTTCGGGAACCAGAAGTAGATGCCGGCGTAGGTCGCGAACACGATGGTGCCGAAGAGCACGTAGTGGAAGTGCGCCACCACGAAGTACGAGTCGTGCAGGTGGAAGTCGAGCGGCGGGCTCGCGAGGATGACACCGGTCAGACCACCGAAGAGGAAGGTGACGATGAAGCCGACGGCGAAGAGCATCGGTGTCTCGAAGGTGATCTGGCCCTTCCACATCGTGCCGATCCAGTTGAAGAACTTCACACCGGTCGGCACGGCGATCAGGAAGGTCATGAACGAGAAGTAGGGCAGCAGCACCGCGCCGGTGGCGTACATGTGGTGCGCCCACACCGCGATCGACAACGCCGCGATCGCGATGGTCGCGTAGACCAGGCCGCTGTATCCGAAGATCGGCTTGCGGGAGAAGACCGGGAAGATCTCCGAGACGATGCCGAAGAACGGCAGCGCGACGACGTACACCTCGGGGTGACCGAAGAACCAGAACAAATGTTGGTAGAGGAGCACGCCGCCGGTGGCGGGATCGTAGATGTTGCCACCGATCACGCGGTCGACGAAAGCCCCCATGAACGCCGCGGCGAGGAGGGGGAAGACGAGGAGTACGAGGATCATCGTGATGAAGATGTTCCACGTGAAGATGGGCATCCGGAACATGGTCATGCCCGGTGCGCGCATACAGACCACGGTGGTGATCATGTTGACGCCACCGAGGATGGTGCCCAGACCCATCACCGCCAGACCCAGGAACCACAGGTTTCCACCGATACCGGGGGCATGGATCTCGTCGGCGAGCGGCATGTAGGACGTCCAACCGAAGTCGGCGGCACCGCCCGGGGTGATGAATCCGAACGCCACGGTGAGCGCGCCGAAGAGGAACAGCCAGTAGCTGAAGGCGTTCAGTCGCGGGAAGGCGACGTCGGGAGCGCCGATCTGCAGCGGCAGGATGTAGTTCGCGAAACCGAAGACGACCGGCGTCGCGTACATCAGCAGCATGATGCCGCCGTGGTTGGTGAACAGCTGGTTGTACTGCTCGTTGGACAGGAACTGCAAACCGGGCACCGCGAGCTCCGCGCGCATCAGCAGGGCGAGCAGACCACCGAACAGGAAGAACGCGAACGAGGTGAAGATGTACATCAGCCCGAGCGTCTTCGGGTCCGTGGTGGTGATCAGGTCATGGATGACCGCCCCCTTGGACTTCGCTCGCGGCGGATAGGGCCGCGTGGGCTTGACGGGAGCGACAACCGCGTTCATCGGGCCTCCTCGAGCCGCCGTGCGGCGGCAACGGTGCGGCGCGGACGGGATCGACGCGCGCGACGATCACCACCCGCGATGCTGCAGGTGCACCCAGAGTATGCGTTCCGTCACACCCACGCACCGGGTTCGCGGACCGAATTGCGACTCGACATCGACATGGGAAAAGACCATCGGAATCCCTCGTGTACACGGAAGGGAACGTGTTCTACATTGTGACCGTCGTCACTGCCGGTGCGTGCTGGACCGCACCGGCGCCACAGCGTCGAAGGGACACCATGTCGGCACCTACCACCGCGATCATCGGCGCCGGTATCAGCGGCGTGACGGCCGGAAAGATGATGTGCGACTACGGGGTGCCGTACACCTGCTTCGAGAGTTCCGACCGGGTGGGCGGGAACTGGGCATTCGGCAATCCCAACGGCCACAGCAGCGCGTACCGCTCGCTGCACATCGACACGTCGAAGCATCAGCTGTCGTTCAAGGACTACCCGATGCCGGAGTCCTATCCCGACTTCCCGCACCACACCCAGATCAAGGAGTACCTCGACGGCTACACCGACGCCTTCGGCCTCCGGGAGAACATCGAGTTCCGCAACGGTGTCCGGCACGCGCGCCGCCGCCCCGAGGGTGGTTGGGAACTCGACCTCGAGGACGGGAGCACGCGCGAGTTCGAGTTCCTCGTCGTCGCGAACGGTCACCACTGGGATCCCCGGGTGCCCGAGTTTCCTGGGCACTTCGCCGGTGAATCGCTCCACTCCCACCACTACATCGATCCCCGCACCCCGATCGATTTCGCGGGCAAGCGCATCCTCGTGGTGGGGCTCGGGAACAGCGCGGCCGACATCGCCGTGGAACTGTCGTCGAAGGCGCTGCAGACCGAGGTGACGCTGTCGACGCGGTCGAGCGCGTGGATCGTCCCGAAGTACATCGCGGGCCGCCCGGCCGACAAGTTCTACCGCACCGTCCCTTACATACCGATGGCGTGGCAACGGAAGGTCGCGCAGTGGGGGCAGCCCCTGTTGTCGGGACGTCCCGAGCGGTACGGGCTGCCCACTCCGAACCACAAGTTCTTCGAGGCGCACCCCACCCAGTCGGTCGAACTGCCGCTCCGCCTCGGATCGGGCGACATCGTGCCGAAACCCGACATCGAGCGGCTCGACGATCACCGGATCCACTTCGTGGACGGGACGTCGGCCGAGTTCGACGTCGTCATCTACGCGACCGGCTACAACATCACCTTCCCGTTCTTCGATCCGGCGTTCATCAGCGCTCCCGACAACCACATCGCGCTCTATAAACGGATCTTCGCGCCGGGGGTCCCCGACCTCGCGTTCGCCGGGTTCGCGCAGGCCACCCCCACGTTGTTCCCGTTCGTCGAATGCCAGGCACGGCTCATCGCGGCCTTTGCGATCGGCCGCTACGCACTGCCCTCCGAGGACGAGATGCGCCGCGTCATCGTCGAGGATCAGCGCAAGTTCACCGGGCACATGCTCGACCGGCCCCGGCACACGCAGCAGCTCGACTATTTCGCCTACGAGTTCGACATCCGGACGCGCGAGCTGCCCGCCGGCATCGCCCGCGCCGGCCAGGCATCGAAGGAGGCGGCATCATGCCCCCGCGTCCCATGACCTTCCGATCGGACAGCGAGACCGTCCACGCCTGGCATTTCACGCCCGGCTCCGACGTGTTCGACAGCGACGACGGCGTGCCCGTCGTGATCATGGCCCACGGACTGGGCGGGACGAAGGACTCCGGACTCGCCCCGTTCGCCGAGCGTCTCGCCGCAGCAGGCATGCACGTGCTCGCGTTCGACTACCGAGGATTCGGTGAGTCCGGAGGCACCGACCGTCAGCGGGTCGATGTCGCGGGGCAGATCGCCGACTACCGCGCCGCTCTGGAGACGGCGCGTCGACTCGACGGGACCGACCCCCGTCGCGCCGTGCTGTGGGGAGTGTCGTTGTCGGGCGGGCACGTCCTGTCCGTCGCGGCACAGGACCGGGACGTCGCGGCCGTCGTGTCCCTGACCCCGCTCGTCGACGGACCGGCCGCGGGTGTCCTCGCCGCACGACACCACGCGCCCTCCACGCTGGTCCGTTCGACGGCAGCAGGCATCCGCAGCCGCGTCGGGTCGGTCGCGCGACGCTCGTCCACCACCATCCCGATCGTGGGGCCACCCGGCACGGTCGCCGCCCTGTCTCTGGACGGCTACCACGAGGATTATCTGTCCCTGGCCGGCCCGACCTGGCGCAACGAGATCGACGCCGACGTCGTGCTGTCGCTCGGCACCTACCGTCCCACGCGACACGCGTCGTCCGTCGCGTGCCCCGTCCTCGTGCAGATCGCGGACTTCGATCGCAGCGCACCGCCGCATGCCGCGGCACGGGCGGCCTTCCGCGCTCGCGCGGAGGTGCGTCACTATCCGTGCGACCACTTCGACGTCTGGCCCGGCAAGGACTGGTTCGACCGGGCCGTACAGCATCAGATCCACTTCCTGACCCGACATCTCGCTGCGCCGTAGCCCCCGAGGGATCCTTATCCGGTTCCCGTCCCTTCGCACATTCGAGGCAGACATGGCAGACACCGTCCAGCAGGCCCTACGCGAACTGCTCGAGAACGACACCGCAGCCGTCGTCCACGACACCGGTACGTGGACGTGGCGCGAGCACCTGCAGGAGGCGTCCGCTCAGGCGTCGGCACTGCTGTCGCTGATGGAGCGCGACCGGCCGGTCCACGTGGGCGCGCTCCTCGGCAACACTCCCGCCTTCCTCCACGCGATCGCCGGAGCGGGGCTGGCGGGCTTTCCGCTCGTCGGCATCAACAACACGCGTCGCGGTGAGGGACTGGCACGCGACATCGTGCGGGCCGACTGCCAGATCCTGCTGACGGACGCCGAACATGCCCCACTGCTCGACGGCCTGGACCTCGGCGGGGTCACCGTCTTCGACGTCGCGAGCCCCGAGTGGCGGGCACTCGTCGACGGCGCCGGCCCGCTGGAGCCGTACCGCGAGGTGGGACCGACCGATCCGTTCATGTTGATCTTCACATCGGGTACGAGCGGCGACCCGAAGCCGGTGTTGCTCGCCCACATGATGGTGCTGTTCTCGGGCGGCACTCTCGTCCCTCGGTTCTCGATCACGAGCGACGACGTGGTCTACCTGTCGATGCCGTTGTTCCACTCCAACGCGATCCTCGCCGGGTGGTGCGTGTCGCTGTGCAGCGGCGCCGCGATGGCACCGGCGACGTTCTCCGCCTCGCACTTCGTCGACGACGTGCGCCGCTACGGTGCGACCTACATGAACTACGTCGGCAAACCCCTCGCGTACATCCTCGCGACCGTCGAGCAGCCCGACGACGCCGACAACCCGCTGCGGGTGGCGTTCGGCAACGAGGCAACCGACCGGGACATCGAGGAGTTCGGCCGGCGCTTCGGCTGCACCGTCTGGGACGGTTTCGGGTCGACCGAGGCCGCAGTGATCATCACCCGCGACGAGGGCACCCCACCCGGATCGATCGGGCGGGGACTGCCGGGCGTGGACGTCTACGATCCGGAGACCGTCACCCCCTGTGCCCACGCGGAATTCGACGACGACGGCGCGCTGATCAACGCCGACGAGGCCGTCGGTCAGCTCGTGAACACGCAAGGTGCCGGGTTCTTCACCGGCTACTACAACGACGAGGCCGCCACGAACGAATGTCTGCGGAACGGCATGTTCTGGTCCGGCGATCTCGCCTACAAGGACGCGGACGGGTGGATCTACCTCGCCGGTCGCACCGCCGACTGGATGCGGGTGGACGGTGAGAATCTCGCCGCCGCTCCCATCGAACGTATCCTGCAGCGGCTTCCGCAACTGAGCCGCGTCGCCGTATACGGCGTGCCCGACGAGCACGTGGGCGACCAGATCATGAGCGCCATGGTTCTGCGCGACGAGACATCGCTCACCCCTGTGGAGTTCGAGAAGTTCCTCGCGCAACAGGCGGATCTCTCCCCGAAGGCGTGGCCGAGGTACGTGCGGATCGCGGCGGATCTGCCCACCACCGCCACCAACAAGATCCTCAAGCGCGCACTCGAGACGGAAGGCCCCACAGCCGGTGACGGTGTGCTGTGGGTGCGCAAGAACGAGAGGTACGTCGCGGTCTCAACCGGTCGCGACACTGCCGGAGAGGAGCGCGAAACCGTCTCCGGCGCGGAAGGTTTCGCGTTCCGATGACCGTTTCGCGCTCCGACATCTCAGCGCTCGTCGAAGCCGGGCAGCCGGGACGGCTGCTCCACCACGGAGTACTCGCTCGCGTCGCCCTGGACGACCCGGCTGCGCGTTCCGTCGACGCCGACGGGGATGTCGCCGGCGAGGGTGATGCGCTGCAACCGGCGGGCGTGGTCGCCGAAATCGGCGATGCCGTAGTGCTGCGTGGCGCGGTTGTCCCAGATCGCGACGTCGCCGTCCTCCCACGCCCATCGGAAGGTGTTCTCCAGCTTCGTGATCCGGCTCTGAAGGAGCTGGAACAGCGCCGCAGTCTCCGACGACTTGAGGCCGACGAATTCCTTCACGAAGTGACCGAGCAGCAGGGTGCGCTCACCCGTCTCCGGATGGACCCGCACGACCGGGTGGATCGTCTCGTAGGTGTTGCGGCGAAACTCGTCCTGGTAGAGCCGACGTTCTGCGGTCAGGGCCGGATCCGAGCTGCCCGCGTCGAGCTTCTCGGCATAGTCGTAGAGGTTGGTGTGCAGGGCCCACAGGTTGTCGACGAGCGCCTTCAACGCGTCCGGCAACTGCTCGTAGGCGGCGGTCGTGGACGCCCACGTCGTCGCACCGCCGTACGGCGGCAGCGTCACCGCACGCAGGATCGACGCCTTCGGAATGCGGTCGACGAAGCTGACATCGGTGTGCCAGCTGTTGGCGGCACCCTCGATGGGCAACAGCCGCTTGCCTTTCGAGTGGACGGTGGGGTGCGACTGGGTCTGCGTGCCGAGCAGACCCGCGAAGGCCCACTGCTCCTCGTCGTCGAGATGATGCTGGCCGCGGAAGACGATCGCTTTGTGCACGGCGAGCGCATAGCGGATCGCCTCGACAGTCTCGGGCGACAACGACCCGGACAAGCGCACCCCGTCGATGCGAGCACCGATGCGCTCCCCCAGCCTGGTGACCGCGATCCCTCCGGCGGCATAGACGGATTCGGCGGTGGTCGTATCGCGATCGAGTTCGGTGATGGTCATGCGATCTCCCCTTCGATGATCTGAACCGGGCATTGTTGACTGCGCCCGTTCAGTTCACCGCCATCCGTCGTCCGAGTCGACGGTTGTGGTCACCGAGATCGAAACGAACCGCTCCCGGAAGCACGCAATCTCACCTGAGGACCTCGCTCCGCCAGAAGGCGTCGCCGTCGGGCCTCGTCTCGTGGTCGTCGAAGAAGGCGACGAGCGCCCGGGCCGCTGCCGTGGCATCGGGGAAGCGGCGTCCCTCCATCGGTCCGCGGATGACCTCGAGCGTCCCGGAGACCGGATCGACGCGCCCCTGCACGCGGTATCCCCCGATATCGGCCACGACCGCGAGCCGCCCGTCGTCGGCGTCGGGTTCCGCGACCGTCGGTGCGGCCGGACGTTCCACGCGGGCGGTCGCGGCAGGCACGGGCGCCGGGCCGCGCCCGGGATCCTTGATCTTCGCGAGACCGAGCAGATCCCAGTGATCGTGACCGTGAACAACGTTGCTGCGCTGGATCGGGTGGCTGCCGGTGGGTGTCCGGCCGGGGCGATCGGCGAGCCAGAGGGCGACCTCCTCCTCGATTCCCGCTTCGATGTCGTCCGCGTCCACCACGTAGAACTCCGGTGTCGAGGGTGCGAGATCGACGAACACCCAGTGCGACACACCTGCGCCGTCGGTGGCGGGAACTCCGTCGCGACGTCGCGCGAGCCACGGATCGCTCGCCGTCGAACACACCCGCACCACTCGTTCGGAGCCGTCCGCCCCGCGTACGCGGACGTCCCGCTGCCCGGAAATCGGCTCGGCCCGGCCGCCGCGCGCCAGCACTTCGGCAACGAAGGCCGTGACTCCCTGTCGAACGATGTCCCCCATGTCGGCTCCTCTTCTCGGTGCGTACATCGGCCGGTCGAGTGGGATCTGCGACTCGATGCACCCACGTCCTGCGGTCTCTGTCGAGACCGGAGGTCTCGAGCGACCATACGTGGCTACGAGCAGAAGAAGAACCGACTGTGACCTATCACCGGAACGCATCACCTTTCGTGGTGAGCGCCTTGACCCGTTCGACGACGCGGTCCTGCAGTTTGGACGGGGTGCGCCAGCGCATCGCGAGCTTGTCGTAGTCCATGGCGTGCTCGGCGATGATGTCCTTGAGCTGCTCGACTCCGAGGGACGACAGTCTCTCCCGCAGAGTCGCCTCTCCGCTCTCGCGGTACACCGCGAACGGATCGAATGCGCCGGGTGCACGCCGGCTGCGACGTGCGGGCGTCCTGGCCACAGTAGGAGGAGCAGCAGCGACGGGAGGAGCAGCACGGCCGGGAACGGTCGTGCGGACCGGCGCGTCCGCGGTCACCGAGAGCGCGGTTGCCAGCGCCTTCGCGAAGCGCGGCGTACGTGCCGCCTCGTCGGCGATCACCTGCACGAGGGCGACGAGTGCGCCGGCAGTTCCTGGGGCTGCCTCGTCGAGGCGGAACAGCGCCGAACTCGCCTCGCCGATACGCACCCGCAGACGCGCCTGTGCCATGTCGGTGTCGGTACCGGAATTCGTCACAGGTACACCTGCGCATTCATCATGATCGTCTCGGTGAGGATCCGCAGCGCGTCGTACTGGCCGGTGTTGCCGTACTTGCGCTTGAGCGTGCCGTAGGGCACGTACTCGGCGGACGCCGCGATCTGGTTGGCTTCGGGCACCCAGGCGGGAACGACGTTCGCGATCCGGTCGTCGCGCTGGAGTTGTTCGATGATGGCGCGGTGCAGATTCGATGCACTGCGATATTTCGTGATGACGAGACCGATCTCGCGCACCGGATGGCGGGTCCGTTCCGCGAATTCCCGAATCTTCGTCTGCAGCGGCGGGATTCCGTAGGTCGAGAGGATGTCGGGGATCGTGGGGATCAGATACCCGTCGGCGAGACGCAATCCGTTGAGGGTGAGGATGCCGAGATTCGGCGGGCAGTCGACGAGAATGTAATCGTATCGGTCGGCGATGGGCCGCACGGCCGAGAGGAGGACCTCGACCGGACGATGCGAGCCGGGATCGGCGTACTGCTGGTGGGTGAGGCCTTCCTGGATGTCCATGAGGTCCAGGGACGACGCGAGCAGGTCGAGATCACGCACCGTACGCACGGGCGAGACACCACGCTGGACAGCCTTCTCGATGTCGAACTCGTCGGCATCGGGGTCGATCGCCTTCCGGAAGAGCGTCGCGAGAGTCCTCCCGAGTTCGTTCAGTTCCTGCCAACGCTCCTCCCCCACCATCATCGTGGTGAGGTTGGTCTGCGGGTCGAGGTCGATCAGGAGGACTCGCTGCCCGAACTCCGCCGCCATGAACTCGCCGAGTGCGGCCGTCGTCGTGGTCTTGCCGACGCCACCTTTCAGGTTGATCGTCGCGATTACCCGTGCCACCCCACACCTCTTCGGGAAAGAAATTCTTCACTCGTTGTTGCGAGCAAAACTACCCGAGGACCGACATACGGGGCAGCCGGGTGGCGGGCTACCGGATCAGCGCCCTCTGGACTCGACGGCGAGGCGCGGAATACCGGCGAGCTCATCGGGTGTGACACTCGAGTCGGAGGTCGCGAAGCCGCTCAGGTACAGCGGCGGCTCGCGGTCGGCGACCGCGCGCACGATCTGCTCCTGCGAGACGAAGACGATCAACCCTTCGGCATCGGACCCCGGCAGGCTGCGCCAGGTCACGCCCGGCGTGTGCATCATCCGGTTGAGCTCGCTCATCAGCACCGGCACCCGGAAGTAGTACATCCGGTCCCACGACTCGATGCCCGCAGCGGCCGTGATCTCCCCGAGCGTGCGGGCCTGTCCCGAGACGAGGACCGATTCGAACTCCGCCTCGAGCCTCGGGTCGTCGACGACCGACACACTCGTCGACCCGGAACATCCCGAGACACCCAGCGCCACAGCGACAGCCAGCGCAAAACCTGTACGCACGAACCGCGACGCCACCGCGCCCCCCTTGTGGATCGACCCCCGACCGGACGCGAGGAAGCTACCACCGGTTCGGACAAATGCACCAGTGAGGCCGGTCACGTCTCCCGAGTTCGGGTATCCACTCCGAATCGCAGCCGAATCGGTGTGATCGGTGACAGCGACTCCGGGTCACTCCTTCGCCGTGAGCTCCGCGATGTCCGTCCACAAAGCACTGCGGAGCGCGACCATCGGCTCGGCCGCCGCACCGAGCTGGTCGCCCACGAAATCGGTGTTCTCCGCTGACAACTCGCGCACACCCGACCTGCCGATCAGATCGTCGATCCGCTCGTCGAGATTCGCGGTGCGCTGCGCGATGCGAGCGAGGTGCAGGTGGTCCTCGGCCCGCGTGAGGAGGTCTCCGATGCGCGCAAGGGCTGTGACGCGCGCGAGGATCTGATCCCATACCGGTTCGAGCGCGGCCACCCGCGATTCGAGTCCGGAACGCGCCTCCGGCGCCGATCGGATGGCAGCCTTCAGCTCGTCGAGCAGATCGCGCAGAGCGACGGTGTCCACCGCGATCTGGGTGAGCTCCTCGGCGAGATCGAGCTGGGCTCGTTGAACCTCGAAATATCCCGAACGCCACGCCGCCGACGCCTCGATGCGGTCGTACAGGGACCCGGCGAGGAACAGCAGGGTGTCGTAGCGGTCGACGAAGCGATCGTCACCGGTGGGCATCTCCTGCCCGAGCCGTTCGGCCACGCGGCGTCCGGCCTCGGCCAGCGGAGTGCGCTCGGACCAGCGGCTCACGCGGTCGACGGCGACACCGAGCACCATTCCCCGCGCCTGCTCCACCGGCGCGACCGGCACGGGCGCGGGAGTGCGTTGCAGCGCGGCGAACAGCGCTTCGCGCTGCTCGATCTCGAGGTGCAGTCCGTCGCGCCGATCGCGGCGGACGGCGCGGACCCCCTGGGCGTAATGCAACGGCGAGTACACGACAGCCTGATGCGCCGACCGGATGCGCTTGCCGAGCTCGTTGGCCCGGTACTCGAGCGCGAGTCGCGCGGCACCGGGCCGCTGACCGGCGATGCGCGCGCGGATGCGTGCGTGGTCGTCGGAGAGAAGGCGCAGCTCACCGAAGCCGTCGAGCGCCGGCAGCCGGCGTCCGGCTCCCCGGCGGTTCGCCAGTACCGCGCGTGCGGAGTCGTCGAGGTAGCCGGCGGCCAGCGCGACAGCTGCGGCATCCGACAGCGGCGCGTGCCGGCCCTCGATGCTGCTGCTCTCGCACCATCGACGGACCTGCCCGGCGATTCGGGTGCGCCGGTCCACCGGCGAGCTGTCGTGTCCGGGCGCGTCGTCGCGGTCCGGGACGTGGGGTCGATCGGGCACGGATCCTCCTCGCGGGCTCGTCCGCCGTACACGCTCCCGCGGCTCGGCCGTAGGCGCGCACTGTCCACTGTTCCAGATTCCGCGAGCACTCGGAGGAATGCCCGGAACCGGCCCGGATCCCGGACCGTCCGCGCTCACCGTTCGGGGCATCGACACGCGCGTCCCGGTTCGGTTGTGACCTTCGCGTTTTCGCGCGTCGTGACGGATGTCACAGGACTGCCGGGCGGGCTCGGCGCGATTCGCCCGATTCTGGGTCGGGGCCGGTTCCGGGTGCGCGAAAATCGGTGCGTACCAGCGGAAACGGGGGGTCATCCGAGGTGGGCCGTGAAGGGCCCCGAAAGTTACCGATGGGTGTTACTGCGCAGTACCTGGCGCGCCCACCTCCGCCGCGCCCCCTTTCGCAGCCCGTGCCCGTCCGAAAGTTCCTGTGCCCGAATGCCGGTGAGGGGAGAAGGTCGATGAGCAACGACGAACCCCTCCGTCCGGGAGCAAAACGTGACAAACCCTCATGTTTCCTCCATGCTGTTATCCGAACGGAGCCTTCGCCCTGGGGGACGTGACCGCTACAACCGGCGGCCGTAGCTGCGGAGACCTGTTCGAAACGGTCCTTCGGACACCGCGGATGTTGCCCGCTGGATCGACGACGAACACGCATGCCCATGCCAACCACGAGGAGCCGACCGCTACATGTTCCCGCTCGCGTCGCCAACACGAGACGTGGGACGTAGGACCGGTTAGTTTGTCCTCCTCATTGGGGTGGAGCTTCGAGACGCGCGCCCGATGCGTGCACAAACCATGGAGAACGGTGGCAACGAGTATGTTCAAGCGGATCGCAGTGGTCAATCGCGGTGAGGCGGCCGTACGCCTCATCCGGGCAGTCCGGGAGCTCAACTCCGAGCACGGCTACGACATCAAGACGATCGCTCTGCACACCGACGCCGAACGACGGGCGATGTTCGTCCGTCAGGCCGACGAAGGAGTGACCCTCCGCCCGTCGACCACGGCGGCGACCCCCTACCTCGATCACGCCGAACTCGAGCGCGCACTCCTCGAGGCGAAGGCCGACGCGGTGTGGGTCGGCTGGGGCTTCGTCGCCGAGGACCCCGCCTTCGCCGAGCTGTGCGCCCGCCTCGGTATCACCTTCATCGGCCCCTCGGCCGACGCCATGCGTCTGCTCGGCGACAAGGTCGAGGCGAAGATCCTCGCCGAGAAGGTCGGCGTTCCCGTCGCACCGTGGTCCGGTGGACCGGTCGATTCCCGGGCCGACGCCCGCCGCCACGCGCAGGCCATCGGCTACCCGCTGATCATCAAGGCCCGCTCCGGCGGCGGCGGCCGCGGCATCCGCAAGGTCTACGCCGAGGACGAGCTCGAACTCGCCCTCGAACGCACCCAGGGTGAGGCCGAGCGTTCCTTCGGCGACCCCGTCGTGTTCATCGAGCGTCTCGTCACCGACGCGCGCCACGTCGAGGTCCAGGTCATCGCCGACAAGCACGGCAACGTGTGGGCGCCGGGCGTGCGCGACTGCTCGATCCAGCGCAAGAACCAGAAGGTCATCGAGGAGTCGGCTTCTCCCCTGCTCACCAAGGAGCAGTCCGACCACCTGCGCGCGGTCTCCGCGGATCTCGTCCGCGCGGCCGGATACGCCGGTGCCGGCACCGTCGAGTACCTCTACCAGCCCGACCTGAAGATCTTCACCTTCCTCGAGGTCAACACCCGCCTCCAGGTCGAGCACCCCATCACCGAGGCCACGACCGGCATCGACCTCGTCAAGCTGCAGATCCTCGTCGCCTCCGGCGAGAAGCTGCCCGGCGAGTGCCCCGGCGAGTTCGGGCACGCCGTCGAGGCCCGCCTGAACGCCGAGGACGCCGCCAACGGCTTCGCACCCGCCCCCGGCACCGTGCAGCTGCTGAAGTTCCCGCTCGGGTCCGGCCTGCGCGTCGACACCGGCATCGCGCAGGGCGACGTCATCCCGCCCGACTACGACTCGATGGTCGCCAAGATCATCGCGTGGGGCCGCGACCGCGACGAAGCACTCGCCCGCCTGCGCACCGCTCTGCGCGAGACCACCGTCGTCCTCGACGGCGGCACGACGACCAAGTCGTTCCTGCTCGACCTGCTCGATCGCCCCGAGGTTATCGACGCCTCCGCCGACACCGGCTGGCTCGACCGCACCGGCGCCGGCACCGAGACCGGACCGTCCAAGGTCGCCGACGTCGCACTCATCGCGACTGCTGTCGACGTCTACGACACCGACGAGGCCCGCGAGCGCGCCGCCTTCCTCGCATCGGCCCGCGGTGGTCGCCCGCGCGCCGGCCACGCCGTCGGCCGCAAGGTCGAACTGAGCTACCAGGGGCAGGCCTACGAACTCGTCGTCGGACAGGTCGGTCCGCACCGCTACCGGGTCGACACCGGCACCGCCGAGTTCGACGTCGACGTCGAGCGGCTCGGCGACTACGAGTCGCGCCTGACCCTCGGCGGCCACCGCCACAACGTGGTGTCGATCGCCGGTCCCGCCCACTTCCTCGTCGAGGTCGACGGCATCAGCCACCAGATCAGCCAGGACGAGGCCGGTGTGGTGCGCACACCCGCCCCGGCGGTGGTGGTCGCGGTCCCCGTCGCCGTCGGTGACGAGGTCGAGGCCGGACAGACGCTCGTCGTGCTCGAGTCGATGAAGATGGAGACCGCGGTCCGCGCTCCGTTCGCCGGCAAGGTCCGCGAGATTCTCGCCGTCGTCAATGCACAGGTCGACGCAGGTGCCCCCCTCCTGCGGGTCGACCAGATCGTCGAGGAGGTCGTCACCGAGACCGTCGAGCGCGTGGCGTTCGCCGCACCGGCGCCCTCGCTGAGCGACGACGTCGCCGCCGACGCCCTTGCCCGTCTCGACTCACTGGCCGCGCTGGTCACCGGATACGACGTGTCCGCCAAGCGCACCGCGGCCCTGCTCGCCGAGTACGAGCGGCTCTCCGGGGCCGTCGACTCGTGCGAGATCGTCCGCGCCGAGCTGGCGCTGCTCACGACGTTCGCCGACGTGTGCGAACTGTCGCGCAACCGCCCCACCGAGGACGAGAAGAACAGCGACGACCGGGTGCACAGTCCCCGCGAGTTCTTCCACGGTTACCTGCAGTCGCTGGACGTGGAGGTCGGGGGTCTGCCGGACAGCTTCCGTGCGCGTCTCGCCCGTGCGCTGCGGCACTACGACGTCGTCGAACTCGATCGCACCCCGGATCTCGAGGAGGCCGTCTACCGGTTGTTCCTCGCGCTCGAGCGCATCGAGGCCCACGTTCCCGTGGTCACCTCGCTGCTCGACCGCTGGGTCGAGCGCGACGACACCGAGGTGGGCATCTCCCACGAGCTCAACGAGGTCCTCGACCGTCTGATCGTCGCGACCCAGGTCCGCTTCCCCCTCATCGGTGACGCCGCCCGTAACCTGCGGTACCGCTACTTCGAGGAGCCGGTGATCCGCAAGGCCCGCGAGCAGGTCTACGACGGCGTCCGCGGTTCGCTCGCATACCTCGCCGAGCATCCGCAGGCCGCGGACTACGCACAGCGCATCGAGTCGCTGGTCGCCACCCCCGAACCGCTGATCGATCTTCTCGCACAGCAGATCACGCGCCCCGAGACCGTTCCGGGCCCGCTGCTCGAGGTCATCACCCGACGCGCCTACAAGATCCGCACCCTCGAGGACGTCCGTTCGTGCACGGTCGGCGGACACCAGTTCGTCACCGGCAACTTCGATCTGCGCGGCACGCGTCTGTACCTGATCTCCGCGGAGGCACCGCAGGCCGAGTTCGCCTCGCTTCTCGACGCCGTCGAGGAGTCCGCAGCCTCGGTTCCGGACACGAAGAACCTCGTGATCGACCTCTACCTCGCGTGGGACGATGCTCCGGCCGATGCCGACGCCCAGGCCGACGCGCTGCGCACCGAACTCGCTGCCCGCACGGTGACGGGTGGGGCCCGTCGCGTGACCGTGACGGTCTGCCACACCGACACGGCCGAAGAGCACGTGTTCACCTTCCGCCCTTACGAGACCGGATACGCGGAGGAGACCAACATCCGCGACATCCATCCGCTCACGGGTCAGCGTCTGGATCTGTGGCGCCTGAAGAACTTCGACGGCACCCGCCTGCCTGCCAACCCCGACACCTACCTGTATCACCTGGTGTCGCAGGACAACCCGTCCGACGAGCGGTTCATCGCGCTCGCCGAGGTGCGCGACCTGACCCCGCAGCGCGACGAGTCCGGCAGGATCGTCGGACTGCCGGCCTTCGAACGCGCTCTCGCCGGCTCGCTCGACGGCATGCGGCGCGCCCAGGCGAACCGCGGCGGGCGACGTCTCGACGCGAACCGCGTGGTGCTCTACGTGTGGCCCACCGTCGATCTCGACATGGAGGACCTGCGTCGCATCGGCCGCAATGCGGCCCCGCTGACCGTGGGTGCCGGCCTCGAGGAGATCACGGTCATCGGCTCGTGGCGTGATCGGCACGACGAGCCGGCACGCGAGGTCGCCCTGCGCTTCTCGTACCGGTCCGGTGCCGGCGTCATCGTGCGGGTCACCGAACCGCCGAAGGAGCCGCTGAAGCCGCTCGACGAGTACACCCAGAAGGTCCAGCGGTCGCGTGCCCGCGGCACCGTCTACCCGTACGAGCTGATCCCGCTGCTCACCGGCGGCCAGGGCACCTTCGTCGAGTACGACTTCGACGAGCAGGGCACCCTCGTGCCCGTCGACCGTCCCTACGGCCGCAACACCGCCGGTCTGATCGTCGGCGTCGTCGACACCCCGACCCCGCGTTACCCCGAGGGCATGAAGCGCGTCGCGCTGTTCGGCGATCCCACCAAGGCGCTGGGCACCGTCGCGGAGGCGGAATGCTCCCGCGTGGTCGCCGCGATCGATCTCGCCGAGAGCCTCGGCGCCCCCGTCGAGTGGTTCGCGCTGTCGTCGGGCGCGACGATCTCGATGGGCTCGGGTACCGAGAACATGGACTGGGTGTCGCGCGGGCTGCGTCGCATCATCACGTTCACGCAGAACGGCGGCGAGATCAACGTCGTGGTCACCGGCATCAACGTCGGCGCGCAGCCGTACTGGAACGCCGAGGCGACGATGCTCATGCATACCAAGGGCATCCTCGTGATGACGCCGGACAGTGCCATGGTGCTCACCGGTAAGCAGTCGCTCGACTACTCGGGTGGCGTCTCCGCCGAGGACAACTTCGGTATCGGTGGATACGACCGCGTCATGGGCCCCAACGGCCAGGCGCAGTACTGGGCTCCCAACCTCAGCGCTGCCATCGAGACACTGTTCGCGCACTACGCCCACGCCTATGTCGCGCCGGGCGAGCGCTTCCCGCGCAAGGCCGTGTCCGCCGACCCGGTGGACCGGAACGTGTGCGTGTACCCGCACGTGCATCCGTCCAGCGATTTCACCACCGTCGGTGACATCTTCTCGTCCGAGACCAACCCGGATCGCAAGAAGCCGTTCGACATCCGCACGGTGATGCGCTCCGTGGTCGACCAGGACCATGCCGTGCTCGAGCGGTGGGCCGACATGGCCGACGCCGACACCTCGGTCGTGTTCGACGCGCATCTCGGCGGTATCCCCGTCAGCGTCATCGGTATCGAGTCCCGTGCGATCCCGCGCAAGGGCTGGTTCCCCGCCGACGGACCGGACCAGTGGACGTCCGGCACGCTGTTCCCGAAGTCGTCGAAGAAGACGGCGCGGGCGATCAACGCGGCGAGCGGCAACCGCCCGCTCGTGGTGCTCGCCAACCTGTCGGGCTTCGACGGTTCCCCCGAGTCGCTGCGCAACCTGCAGCTCGAGTACGGCGCCGAGATCGGCCGGGCCATCGTCAACTTCGACGGTCCGATCGTGTTCGTGGTGGTCTCCCGGTACCACGGTGGTGCCTTCGTGGTGTTCTCGGGCGCACTGAACGAGAACATGGAAGTCCTCGCCGTGGAGGGTTCGTTCGCGTCGGTGCTCGGTGGCGCTCCGGCGGCAGCAGTCGTCTTCACCCGCGACGTCAACAAGCGCACCGCGAGCGATCCGCGGGTCGTGGAACTCGAGGCCCAGCTGCGGGCCGCGGAGGACGGCGACAAGGCACGTCTGGGTGTCGAACTCACGGCGCTGCGCACCGCGGTGCGGTCCGAGAAGCTGGGTGAGGTGGCAGCGGAGTTCGAGGCGATCCACAACATCCAGCGCGCGCAGCAGGTCGGCTCGGTGGATGCGATCGTGCCCGCTGTCGAGCTGCGTCCCCAGATCATCGCGGCCGTCGAGCGAGGCATGGCGCGCACGCTCGCGTAACGACCGCACAGACGAGGCGACCCCCATCGGAGAACATCCGGTGGGGGTCGTTTTCTGTCGTGCCGGTCAGTCGTCGTAATCGTCGTTGTGCAGATCGTCGCAACGGTCGTCCCAGTCGTCGTAGAAGTCCTCGACGTGGTCCGGCACCGTGTCGTCCCAGTCCTCGAACCACGCGTCGCACGTCGTGACGTCGATATAGGGGACGTCACTGGGCAGGTCCCCCGGTCCTGCAGCCCGGGCGGTGTCGATGCCCGCCCGAACGGTTCCTTCCGGGCTGCCGGTCGTCATCTCGTCCGCCACGCGGGCGACCGTGAACGACGACGGTTCGGAGGGAGCGGACTCACCCCGGTTCGCCGACAGGAAACCGACGGTGCCGGCCGTCATTGCGACCGCCACAGCGGTCACGGTCCATGCGGTACGACTCATCGCCATGATCGTTCTCCTCGACTCGGTGTTCCGTCCTGATCACCGGCAACTCTGATGCACGACGATGAGGGGGCGATGAGCAGAAGATGACGAAACCTTCATCCGAGGCGCGTACGGATCCACTCGACCAGGGTCCGGGCCACCTCGTGAGGGGATTCCGGGACGAGGGCGTGCCCGCAACCCGGCACGAGGGCCGTGGAGACGAGTTCGCTTCCGAACTCCTCGACGAGCTCACCGCGGGTCTCCGCGGGCCGGAAGACGTCCTCACCGGCCTGCACGTCGAGCAGAGGTGACGGCGCGACCGTCCACCACGATTCCTTGTCGGTCGCGGCCATCGCGGCCCGTTGCGACACGATCGCCTCGGGCCACCAGCCGTCGAGCCACACCGCCGGGTCGTGCCCCTCGGCGAAAAAGACGTCGCGCAGATGCACGAGGCGCTCGTCGTCGGGAAGGGACAGATCGGAACACTTGGCGACACGCTCGGTCAGCGAGGCCGGGAAGCGGCGGGCACCGGCGGCCAGCACGGCGACCCCCCGGACGAGATCGGGCCGGTCGGCGGCCAGCACACGGGCCACGTAGTGCCCGAATGCATGACCGGCCACCACCGCGGGAGCGGCATCGAAGTGCTCGATGACGGCGGCGACATCGCCGGCGAGGTCGTGCAGGTCGAGGTCGGTCATGGGCCCGCGGCTGCGGCCGATACCTCGGGGTTGCGGTCGCAGAGCGGTGAATCCCGCTGCCGCGAGGTCGCTCGCGATCGGATCGAATTCGTAGGAGTCGCGCCCCAGGGAGGGAAGCAGTACTACTGCCGGCCCCTCCCCGTCGACGCCGACCTCGAGGTGCGCTACCGACGTTTCGACAAGATGGATTCGGCTCACGGCGCCATCCTCCCATCCCGCCCCGAGGCGCTTGCACCACAGCGCGGGGCGTATGTGTCAAAAGTCACACACGACTCGAGTGTGAACCGACTTCGGGTCGGGAATACCGGTCGGTTGGTCCCTGAAGCCCCGCGAGGTGACACCGAGTGCCGCCACAGTGCCACACCGGATGTTTACTCAGATCCGACGCCGCCAACTCTATTATGTTGCACACCAACATATTCCGGTGATACATGAACATTTCTTGAACATACACAGTGCATTTCGACGGCATCTGACCCTGCGGTAACACGCTGCGCCAACCATGACATCCTTCGGCAAGCGAGGCGGCCCCCGACACCCGATCGAGCGAACAAGCAGTATGTCGGTACTCGCCAGTAGCACGAAAATATCTCCGAATTCATTTGAGCTCAAACACTTTTCATTACCATCGGCCAGAAACGCATGGTCGGACCCATCGAAATGTTCCAGCTGACAACACAACCACGGTGCTGCATTATTGGTGTCGCAGGGAATCGCGGACATCGAGTCCGCGAGGAGGACACGCCACGGCTCGGGGGAGCCGAACGTGTTCCTCCCGAGAAATCAGGGGAGCAGGGGAACAAGCACGTCGATCCGGCATCGTCGCCGGGTCCGTCGCTGTCCCCTCACAGCGAGGAGATCAGCATGACCAGCACCATCGAACCCACTCCGCAGACCGACGCCGGCGGAAACAAGCTCCGCGGACGCGTCGCCTTCGTCACCGGCGGCACGCGCGGCATCGGTGCGGCGATCAGCCGCAGCCTCGCGAGTCAGGGTGCCACCGTCGCCGCAGGTTACGGACGCAACACCTCGCAGGCCGATCAGTTCCTCGCAGACCTGAACGAGAACGGCCGCAAGGAGGTCCGTTACTCGGTGCACCGTGGTGATGTCGCGAACGCAGACGACTGCCGCCGCACCATCGACGAGGTCATCGACACGCACGGTCGCCTCGACATCCTGGTGAACAACGCCGGCATCACCATCGACCGCACGGTACTGAAGATGCAGGACGAGGACTGGGACACCGTCCTCGGCGTGAACCTCTCGGGCGCGTTCTACCTGGCGCAGGCAGCACTGCGACACATGCTCGAGCGCGGCACCGGGCGCATCGTCAACGTCTCCTCTGTCATCGGCGAGACCGGAAACATCGGCCAGGCCAACTACGCGGCATCGAAGGCCGGTCTGTTCGGCCTCACCAAGACCCTCGCCAAGGAAGCAGCCTTCTATCTGGCCAAGAACGACAAGCTGGATTCGAACGGCATCGGCGTCACCGTCAACACCGTCACCCCGGGCTTCGTCGCCACCGAGATGGTCGAAGCCATCCCCGAGAAGGTGCTCGCGCGCATCACGGACACCATCCCCGTGAAGCGACTCGCCGACCCCCAGGAGATCGCCCGGGTCGTGCACTTCCTCGCTGCAGACGCCTCCTCGTACATCACCGGTCAGGTGTGGGGTGTCAACGGCGGCCTGGACATGTGATCCGGCCTTCCCACCACAACTTCGAATCGAACGGTCCCCTCGCACATGCAGCCCTTCGAGCTCAATCGGCACGGCCGAATCGTCTTTCCCTCCAATTTCATTCCCGAACTCGACTTCTCCACGCTGAGCAGCGTCGAGCATCTCGACGCCGTCATCCGCCGCGACTTCGACACCAAGGCACCCACGGTCTCGGAGATCCTCGCCCGGCACGAACTGGGTAACTACGGTTCGAAGTTCGAGATCATGCGGGACATGGCCCTCAACGTGTTCTGGGCCGATCGTTTCGCCCTGATGATGTTCGAGCGGCGGGTCACCCGCTGGGGCGACGTGCCCCGTAATCGTGACGACGTCTACATGCCCCGCCTGACTCCCTGGCCCGAGGCCGAGGAGCGGCTGGGAGCCGTCGAGGAGGCCTACCGCTCGCTTCCCCGCGCATGGGACAGCACCGCAGAGGATCACATCTTCGATCGGCTCTTCGCGGTCTTCGGCTCTCGTCGTCACTTCGCCGGCGATCTTCCGACCGTCAAACCCACTGTCGCGCAGCTGCTCTCCGATCCGGAGAACATCACCCTCCGTGTCCGGCACTTCGATCCGAACCACCCCGTCTTCGGATACGACGAGATCCTCGACTGCCACGAGGACGTCGCCGAACTCGAGGCACTGAGCCGGTGGTCGATGGTGCTGCACAACCAGCAGCCCTGGGACGGAAACGAACTCGAACTCGTGCGGGTCGCGGACCTGAAGGACGACGACTACGTCGTGGTCTCGCACCCGCGCAATCGCGAGGTGCAGCGGTTCATCAACCGGGCCACCTCCGGGAAGACCCGCAAGGCCACCTCGTTCACGCGGCACGAACCGGTCGCCCCGTCGACGCCCTACCCGGCCGTCGACGTGCGGTCGGAGTTCGCGGTCGCACCGCGCATCGACGCGATCGCGGTGGCTCACGGCGATCAGGTGTGCACCAACGAGGACCTGATCCGCAACACCGCCTACAACTGGTCGCCGATGTCGGCCGACGAGATCACGGCGAAGACCGGGATCGAACAGCGCCGGTACACCTCGGGCACCTTCGAGGAACTTGCCCTGATCGCGGCGAAGCAGGCGGTCGCCCACGCCGGCATCGGCCCGCAGGACATCGGCGCGGTCATCACCTGCACGTGCACGAGCGGCCGGCTGATCCCGTCCCTCGCCACGTGGATCTCGGGTGAACTCGGCATCGGTCAGACCCATGCCTCGTTCGACCTGATCGCGGCGTGCGCGGGTATGCCCTACGGCCTGGCCGAGGCGACCCGCATCCTGCAGCAGGTGAAGCGTCCCGTCCTCGTGGTGTGCGTCGAGAAGTTCTCGGACAAGATCGGCAACGTCCGGCCGTCCCGCATGATCTTCGGTGACGGTGCCGCGGCGATGGTCGTCTCGCCCGCCGCCGAGGGCGAGGCACCCGATCTCGAGTTCTTCAACAGCTACGCGAGCGGTCCGACGAGCGAGGTCAACTCGATCATCTGGCCGAATCCGGACTTCGACAACTTCATCACGGTCTACGGACCCGAGGTGAAGACGCTCGCCGGTCGCTATCTGGCGCAGATGCTCGACGAGATCAAGGCCCTCCCCTCCCCCGACGACGCCGAGCGGTCGCTGCTCGACGACATCGATCTCATCGTTCCCCATCAGGCGAACAAGACGATGGTCATCGAGCTCGCTGCGAACGCAGGACTCTCGGCCGACCGGTTGTACTTCAATATCGAGAAGGTCGGCAACACGTCGTCGGCGAGCATCCCGCTCGCGATCCACGACGCCGTCCGCGACGGAGTGATCACCGAACCGGTGCGCATCTTCGCCCCCGGCTTCGGTGCGGGAGCGGTGGCGGGTTACACCGTCATGCGGATCGACCCGAAGGTGGTCGTGCCGTTCGAGACGACGTACGCCGGCTGACCCGGCGTACGACAAGACATCCGGACCGTCCCCCGGCAGGTCCGGAGAACATCGGTCCGCTCGCGACATCCGGTCGCGAGCGGACCGATCGTCGTCTGTCACACGGCGACGTAACACACGCGACGCGCAATCCGACATTTCGTTCGGATCCGGCACATCGGATCCTGACGAAGTACAGAAAGGCCTCGCGCATGAAGTTCCGCCGCATTGTCGCTGCGACGCTGGGGTGTGTTGCCCTGACGGTCGCCGCACCCTCGACCGCAGGCGCCTTCCCTCTCGTGGACCTGCTCCCGAAGGGCATCGCCGAGCTCGTCCCGAGCGGGTCGTTCAACCCGTTCGCGCCGCCTCCGGCACCTGCCCCGGCTCCCCCCGCCGCGCCCACGCCCCAGGCCGCTCCGGCTCCCCAGGCGGCTCCGGCTCCTCAGGCGGCTCCGGCTCCCCGTCCGGCTCCGGCCGCGCCGAGCGGTGGGTTCAAGAACTGCACCGAGGCGTGGAATGCCGGTGCGGCTCCGGTCCACCGCAACGACCCCGGCTACGCGCCGCGTCTCGACCGCGACAACGACGGGATCGGGTGCGAGCGGGATCCGCGCTGACCACTCCGCGGAACCGCTGACATCGCTTCCTCGCAGACGGGCGAAGGCCCTTCCATCGCTGGGATGGAAGGGCCTTCGTCGTATCGGTGCGAACGTAGGGGACGTTCAGGGTCACATCTAGAGCCACCGTGGCGGAGCGAGTTGGCCTCCGGCAACGCCGACGGCTCCGCGACCGGCCGCCCAGCGGACGATGCCGGCGAGATCCCCCCGCACGGTGTGGGTGGTCTCGGCGTCGTCCTGCACCCGGACGGGTTCGCGTCCGTCGACCTCGAGGGCGATGCCCGCACCGAGGTCCTTCTTGCGCCACATGCCGACGATGTCGTCGAGGAGCGAGTCGAGCACGACGGGCGGGAAATCGCCGAAGCGGCCACCGTTGTCGAGATCGACTGCGTGGATCCACACTTCGCGGGTGCGCATCCAGGCGACCTCCTCGGCCGGGACGAGCCGTCCCTGCGCGGTGCGGACCTCGGACTTCCATGCGGCTTCCGGAAGATGCCGCCACTTCTCGTCGAGACGGGCAACAGTGTGGGAGAACAGGTTCCGCAGAGCGGCGGGATTCAGCGTCGCGCCGTCGGCGATCTCCTGTGCCCGCTGCTCGGTGGACGCGTACATCGGCGTCTCGACCCCGGTCGCCGCCCAGTCCATGAGCCGGCACAGCGCCGCGGCGTTGTATCCGATGTGCGCGACGAGATGTCGGCGCGTCCACCCTTCGAGCAGGGTGGGACCGTCGAGTTCGTCGTCGGTCAGCTCGGCCAGGCGCTGCGACAGGTACGCGGTGCCCCGCCGGGCGATGAGAAGCCGCTCGGAGAGGTCGAGATCGTTGAATCCCACGGTTCGGCTTCTCCTACTTGACGATCGTCTTGTTCCGGACGGTGCCGAGGCCCTCGATGGTGACCTCGCAGACCTCACCGTTCTGGATGTAACGCGCGGGCTTGCGGGCGTGGCCGACACCGCCGGTGGTGCCGGTGATGATGACGTCGCCGGGCTGCAGGGTGACGATGTGCGAGATGTAGTCGACGAGCTTGGCCGGGGTGAACACCAGGTCGTTGGTGTTCGACGACTGCATGACCTCGCCCTCGAGACGGGTCTCGATGCCGGTGCCGAGCTGGTAGTCGGTGTCGAGGACCGGACCGAAACCACTGGTCTTCTCGAAGGTCTTGCCCTGATCCCACTGCAGCGTGCGGTACTGGTAGTCGCGCATCGTGTAGTCGTTGATCACCGAGTAACCGGCGATGTACTCGGCGGCGTCGGCCTCGGAGACCTGGTAGGCCTGCTTGCCGATGACGACGGCGAGTTCGGCTTCCCAGTCCAGCTGAGCTGCTGCGTAGGCAGGCACGACGACGTCGTCGTACGGGCCGGTGAGGGCTTCCTTGAACTTCGAGAACAGGGTCGGGTACTCCGGCAGGTCGCGGCCCATCTCCTTGATGTGGGTCCCGTAGTTCAGGCCGACGCACACGATCTTGCCCGGCGCGGGAACGACAGGTGCGTAATCGGCGTCGGCGAGGTCGACGGTCTTGCCCGAGGCCTGCTCGGCGACCGACTTCCACTCCGGGTTGTCGAGGAGTGCGGACAGGTCGGCGTAACCGTCGATGACGGTGGCGCTGGAGTCGTTGTCGACGCGGACGGCGGCGGTGCCGCCGTCGAGGCGGAGGGTGGCGAGACGCATGAGGTTCAGGCTCCTTCGGAGATGATGGTGCGGTTGAAATGCAGACGTTCGACGATCGGTGCGTCGGAGAAAGCGAAGAGATCGACGCCCTTGTCGGTCTCGAGCGACCACTCGACCCAGGACGGGACGACGATCATGTCGCCCTTGGTGACGTCGTGGCTCTTGTCTGCGAGATGGAAGCGGCCCTCACCGTCGAAGACCTGGAAGACGACGGAACCGACGTCGCGACGGGCGCGGGTGTGCGCTCCGGGGCGCAGGCGGTGGAACTCGGCGCGGATCGTCGGCATGACGTCGCCACCGGTGGTGGGGTTGGTGTAGCGGACGGCGGCGTGACCGGGCTCGGGCGTGGCGGCGTAACCCTCGTCCTCGAGGGCGAGCTGCTCGTTCAGTGCGCGATCGGTGTGCTCCCAGCGGTAGCACGCGATCGGCGAGCTGGTCTTGCGGTCGAGGCCCACGAGCGGGCGCAGACCGGGGTGGACCCACAGCCGCTCGGACCGGGAGATGTCCGGGGTGCCCTCGTCGGTGACACCGTCCGAGCCGAACTCGAAGAAACCGGTGTCGGTGTAGTGCACGAACGGGATGTCGAGGCCGTCGATCCACGCCATCGGCTGCTCGGTCTCGTTGTGGTGGCCGTGGAAATTCCAGCCCGGGGTGAGCAGGAAGTCGCCGCGACGCATAGCGACCGGGTCGCCGTTGACCACGGTCCACACGCCCTCGCCCTCGACGACGAAGCGGAAGGCGTTCTGCGAGTGCCGGTGCTCGGGAGCCGTCTCCTTCGGGCCGAGGTACTGGATTGCCGCCCACAGCGTGGGGGTGACGTACGGGACGCCGCCGAGGCCCGGGTTCGCGAGCGCGATGGCGCGACGCTCTCCGCCGCGGCCGACCGGGACGAGGTCGCCGGCGCGCTGCGCCAACGGATAGAGCGTCGACCACTTCCAGACGAAGGGGACGGCCTTGGACGTCGGGACCATCGGCATCAGGTCGCCGATCTGGGTCCACAACGGGTTGAGGTGTTCGGTCTCGAAGTCGTCGTACAGCTTCTGGAGCTCGGGATCGACAGGCTCGGTGGCAGTCATGAAATCTCCTTGTCCGGCGTTACCTCCAAACTAGGGGCGCCTGAACCGGCGAAGCCATCTATTTCTGCACCGTGGAATTCAAGGCGTCCGGTCCGGCAATATCGGCGACGTCGACCTCGATGCCACGCACCGCCGCCTGCATCTGGGAGACCAGCTTGCCGCGCAGGTGCTGGCGGTAACGGGTGACCGGCACGGCCACCGTGAGGGCACCGATCGCGGTGCCCCGACCGTTGCGGATCGCCACCCCGAGCGCCGCGACGCCCTCCTCCGTCTGTTCGACGTTGACCGCGAAACCCAGCTTGCGTGCCGCTTCGAGTTCGTGCGCGAACTCCTCGAACTCCCCGATCGCCATGCGGCGGTCGGTCTCGTAGGCGGGGCTGGGTCCGTGGCTGATGTGGGGCTCGTCCGCCGGCCGCAGATAGAGCTGTTCGAGCACCGCGCGGGGCAGCTCGGCCAGGAGGATGCGGCCACCCGCCGTGAGCTCGGCGGGTAGCACCTGACCTCGGCGATCACCCACACGCAGGATCGATGCCGTCTCCGCCGTCCACAGGAATCGCGCCTGCGATCCGACCCGGATCACGAGGTTGACGGTCTCGTCGGCGAGCGTCGCGAGCGCTTCCATGTGAGGACGGCAGATGTCGGTGAAGTCTCGCGTCCAGCCCTGCCGGGCCGGGCCGACGCCGAGCGCCGGCCCCGGATGGTACATCCGTTTCTCGTCCTGCACGGCGAAGCCCCGGTAGACGAGCATCGCCAGCAGACGGTGCGCGGTGGACGGCGCGGTCCCGAGTTCTGCAGCCGCATCCTTGAGCCGGAGCGCACCGGCATCGCGGAGCAGCTGGAGCAACCGCAACGCGTTGTCGACCGACTCGAGCATGTACGTCGGCTTACGAATCGTGCCCATCGGCTTGTTCTGCATAGCAGAACTTTATTGCATCGGAGGGTGGCACGCGCCCACCGTTGAGGAATGCATCCCCCCAACGAGACTTCACCGACGCGGGCCGGAGGCAGCATCACCCTCCCCCGGGCCCACGTCATCGCGGTGATCGTCTGCTGGCTCTTCGTCGTGTTCGACGGCTACGACCTCATCGTCTACGGCAACGTGATCTCGAGCCTGCAGGACGAATGGGGCATCAGTTCCTCCACTGCAGGCACACTGGGAAGCCTCGCGTTCGTGGGCATGATGATCGGCGCGGTGCTCGCGGGTCGGCTCTCCGACGCGATCGGCCGCAAGAACGCCGTCATCGGTTGCGTCGTCGTCCTCTCCGTCTTCACGGCGCTGTGCGCGGTGGCTCCCGGACCAGCGATCTTCGGAGCGCTACGTCTCGTCGCCGGCATCGGCCTCGGCGGACTCGTGCCGACTTCGAACGCCCTGGCCGCAGAACTCGTGCCCGACAAGTGGCGCGCCGCGGTCGCGACGATGATGATGTCGGGCGTCCCGATCGGCGGCTCGATCGCCGCGCTCGTGGGAATCCCCGTGATCCCCAACTGGGGCTGGCGGCCCATGTTCGCGTTCGCTCTGATTCCCTTGTTCGTTCTGGTACCGCTCGCGATCAAGGTCCTGCCGAAACACGCCGTACCCAGCACTCATCCGGACAGCTCCGAGGGTGGGTTCAAGGAACTGCTCGGCTCCCGCTTCCGCGCCATCAGCATCATGTTCGCGGCCGTCACCGTCGTGACACTGCTCGCCTGGTACGGCCTCGGCACCTGGTTGCCCAAGCTCATGCAGGGCGAGGGCACCGACCTCGGCAACGCCCTCACGTTCTCCCTCGCCCTGAATCTCGGCGCGGTCGCCGGTTCCTTCATCACCGCTTGGGGCGGCGTGCGATGGGGCTCGGTGCCGACCAGCATCATCGCCGCGCTCATCGCCGGTGTCGCACTGCTGACCCTGCTGCTCGACCCGCCGGTCGCCGCGGTGTATCTGATCTTCGTGCTCGCCGGTGTGGGCACCCACGGCACGCAGGCCCTGATCATCGCCGCGGTCGCGTCCTACTATCCCGATCACCTGCGCGGTACCGCGCTCGGGTGGGCACTCGGCGTCGGACGCATCGGTGCCGTCGCCGCCCCGCAGATCGGTGGCTGGTTGCTCGCCGCCGGCCTCGGTGCCAACTCCAACTTCGTGCTCTTCGGTGTCAGCGCCCTGATCTCGTCGCTGCTGCTGACGGTGATCTGGAAGAAGTTCCCCGCACGTCACGATTCGCTTCGCCCGATCTCCATGCACTGATCGCGGACCCCGTCTCCCCTGCTTCACACCACCCGAAGGAGTGTCATGTCCGACCTGAAGGACGCACGAGTTCTCATTGCCGGCGGCGGCATCGGCGGCGTCGCCAACGCCCTCGCTCTCGCGCAGAAGGGCGCCCAGGTCACGCTGTTCGAGCGCGCTCCCGAGTTCGGCGAGGTGGGCGCGGGCCTTCAGATCGGCCCGCACGGTTCGCGCATCCTGCAGTCACTCGGTGTGTACGACGAGGTCATCGCGAAGGGCGTGCTGCCCAAGAACCTCGTCTTCCGTGATGCCGTGACCGCGGAGATCCTCACCAAGATCGACCTCGGACACGACTACCAGCAGCACTACGGCGGCGTGTACTTCGTAGTACACCGCTCCGATCTGCACTCCGTGCTCGTCGAGGCGGCCCGCAAGGCCGGCGCCGATCTGCGGACGAACTCCACGGTCACCGACGTGGTCACCGAGGGTGACACCGTGCGGGTCGTGCTCGAGAACGGCGAGGAGCACGTCGGCGACGTCGCGCTCGGCATGGACGGGCTGCACTCGCGTCTGCGCCCGAAGCTCTCCGACGACAAGCCCGTCGGCTCGGGTTACGTCGCATTCCGCGGCACCTTCCCGATGAACGAGGTTCCGCTCGAGGAGGAGATCGAGGACGTCGTCGGTTACATCGGCCCTCGCTGCCACTTCATCCAGTACCCGCTGCGTCAGGGCGAGATGCTCAACCAGGTCGCGGTGTTCCAGTCCCCTGCTTTCCTCCGCGGTGAGGAGATGTGGGGCAGCCCCGAGGAACTCGCCCACGCTTACGATCACTGCCACGAGAGCGTGCAGGCCGCACTGAAGTATCTGTGGACCGATCGCTGGTGGCCGATGTTCGACCGCAATCCCATCGACAACTGGGTCGACGGCCGGATGATCCTGCTCGGCGACGCCGCGCATCCGCCGCTGCAGTATCTCGCCTCCGGTGCCGTCATGGCACTCGAGGACGCACGATGCCTCGCCGACTACGCCGCCGAGGATCTGCAGGGCGACACGAAGAACTGGCCGAAGATCCTCCAGGACGTCAACGCCGAACGCGCACCGCGCTGCAACCGCATCCTCACCACCGGACGCATGTGGGGCGATCTGTGGCATCTCGACGGTGCCGGTCGCGAGGCCCGCAACGAGCTGTTCCGCATCCGCGACACCTCGAGCTACAAGTACACCGACTGGCTCTGGGGATACAGTTCGGCCCGCACCCGCTGAGCAGTTCGTCCCGTTCCCTCCGAATGCCGTCTCCGATCCCACCGATCGGGGACGGCATTCGCCGTATATGCGGAGTTCCTACCGCGTCGAGGGGTATCGAGAGAGCCGTGACCAGCACATACTGAGAATATGGCCGCGGCACGGCAGGCAGGGGCGCTTCGTGACGAGGTGCGGGACGTCGCGCTCGGAACCGCTGAACCCACCGAGTTCCGGCGCGCCGCCCTCGACGCCATCCGCCGGCGCATCCCCTTCGACATCGGCTGCATCGCCCTCGTCGATCCGGCGAGCATGATGTTCACGGGCGTAACCATGCTCGATGCCGACGACCCCTCCGGTCGCGCTGCCGAGACGGTGGCGCACATCGAATACGGCACGTCGTGTTTCGCGAACACCTACGGCAGGCTCGCCCGGACACGAACCGGTGTCCAGACGATCCGCGAGGCCCTCGACTGCGACATCCGCGATGCCCTGCCCTACAACGAAATCCTCGAACCTCAGGGAATGGACGACGAAGTGCGACTCGTCTTCCGGGGTCGCGACGGCCGCGTCTGGGGCGGAGGCACTCTCATGCGCGGTCCCGGCCGTCGCTTCGACGCCGAGGAGGTGGCGACGCTCGCGGGATGCGTGAGCGAGATCGGTGACGGACTCCGGTTGTCGCTGTTGCGCGGATCCCCTCTACTCGCATCCGACGAATCACTTGCCGGTTCCGGACCGGCGGTCGTGGTCGTGGGAGCGGACAACGAGATCGAATCGGCCACTCCCCAGGCGACGGAGTATCTCGAGCGTCTCGGCTACGAAGGTTCCTTCATGCTCCCCGCCGTGGTGATCGCTGTTCGATTCCGATACGAGGGCACCGCAGCGCGTGCTGTACGTGCCCGCACGCAGGACGGTCAGTGGCTCGTCCTCCGGGCCGGGTCGCTGGACGGCCGAGGAGAATCGGCCCGGATCGTCGTCGCCATCGAACCCGCACAACCTGCTCAGCTCGTGGCCCTCACGGCCGCGCTCCACGGCCTCACCGAGCGGGAGACCGATGTCCTCGCGCGCGTTCTCGCGGGAGAGTCACGCACCGAGATCGCACGTGGACTGTTCATCAGTCCGTACACCGTGCAGGACCATCTGAAGAGCATCTATGCGAAGACCGGTGTGGGCAGCCGTCAGGAACTCGTCGCACGGTTGTTCTTCACCCACTGCCTGCCCCGGATCGGTACGACGGTCGGACCGGATGGGTGGTTCGTCGAGAAGCCGGCCCCCGAGGACGTCCGGGTCGGTGCGCAGCGGAAGAGGTGAAAACGTGGCACGCATCCTGATCGTCACGTTGGAGGGTGGCGGGAACTACCCGCCCGAAGCAGCGCTCGGACGCGAGTTGCATCGCCGCGGCCACCACGTGCGGGTTCTCGGCCACGAGTCGCAGCGGAAAGTCGCGGAGGACGCCGGTCTCGTCTTCTGCAGCTATCGTCACTCACCGCCCTGGACCCCGCACGTCGAGCTGAGCACTGCGAAGGTGCTGACCATGGCCCTCGCCATGACGACGGACGCCGCGGTCGCCCGGGACGTGCACGACGAGATCACCAGGGAACCGACCGATCTGGTGATCGTCGACTGCATGTTGTTCAACGCCCAGGACGCGGCGGCGCGCACCGGAGTGCCGCACGTAGTGCTGTTCCACACCTTCTTCTCCGCATTCGACGGTTCGTTCCGTCACGGGCCGTTCGGGATCGGCGCGCGTCTGCGCGGCCTGGGTCCGAAGCGGCTGTGGGAGCAGGCCGACATGCGGTTGGTGTGCTCGGATCGGGTGCTCGACCCGGCCGGGCGACGGCACACGAACGGTTCGCTGATCTGGACGGGTGCGATCCACGACGCGAAGGCCGCCGCGGTCGGACGAACACCGCCGCGAGTACTCGTCAGCCTGAGCACGGCGGGTTTCCCGGGCCAGCGCCGTACCTACCAGAGCATCTTCGATGCGGCGGCCGAGATGGACGCCGAGTTCGTCGTCACCACCGGACCTGCGATCGATCCCACCGGATTGCGCGTACCGCCCAATGCGGCCGTCCGCCGGTACGTTCCGCACCACGAGTTGATGCCGACCTGCTCGGTGGTCGTGGGGCACGGCGGGCATGCGACGGCCTTCCGGGCACTGGCCCACGGTCTTCCGATGCTGATCATGCCCATGTCCGCAGTGACGGATCAGGCGATGATCGGTCGCGAGGTGGCGAAGGCCGGTGCGGGCATCCGCCTCCGGAAGACCGCGTCGCCCGAGCAGGTGCGCGCTGCCTTGAACAGTCTGCTGACCGAGGACGGGTATCGCACGGCGGCAGGGGAACTCGGTGTTCGGCTCCGGGGTGTCGACGGGGCATCGGCAGCGGCCGATCGAGTTCTGACGCTCGTCGACCACCGACGAACAGACCACTGACGAGTGCACGCGAAGCGACCGGCACCCCCCCTGACAGGTGCCGGTCGGGACTTCACGTCACCCTTCGTCCGCATCCCCCTCCTCCAGGAGCTGTTTCGCGTGTTCGAGGTTGTTCCGCACATCGCGTGCGTACAGTTTCTCCACCACGGGCTGAGTGAATTTGCCGAAGAAGCTCCCGACGTCCTCGGTGTCCTGGTGGAAGGTGACGCGGGTTCCCGTCTCCACCGGATCGAAGCGATAGACGGTCTCGTACCGGATCGGACTCTTCACGCTGCGGCGGTGCTGGGCTCTGCCGGGCTCGACCCGAGCCAGTTCCTCGGTGAGTTCGATTTTCCGTCCGGCGACCTTGACGATGGCACGCGCGAGCGATCCCTCCTTGCCGCCTTCACCCGAGACCAGCTCGTAGTCCATCACATTCGCCATGTACACCGGAGCGCTCTCCGGGTCGGCGAAGAAGGCGAAGACCTCGTCGACAGGTTTGTCGATGACGACGGATTCCTCGGTTACGGGCATGACATTCCTCCGTTCGGATTGATTTCGCACTGAACGATTCCTGTGTCTCCGCAGGATTTCTCACGGGCATCGCGATCAGGACGCCTGACGCGGAACCATCCCTTCGAGGGCGATGTCGTATTCCTGTGCCTGCTCGTCGAATCCGACGCTGTAGACGGTGGGATAGTAGGCCGAGTGCTGATAGGCGGCCGGCAACTTGATCTGTTCGCGGATCGCCGGACGTGTGAGCAGCCACTCCCGTGTCATCATCGGTTCCATGAATGTGTAGTCGCCGTCCCACGATCCGTTGATGAAGGTCTCGGTGAAGTTGTAGACGCCGGGGACCATTCCCTCCGTGACGTCGAGCCAGTGCACACCCATGAGCGGCACCGCCAACTGGGAGGCAAGCATGCCCGGCGGGGTCACGTAATCGACAGGCATGTACTTCGGGTCCGGAAGCCGTGCCGCGCGGTCGGCGTAATCGGGTGCGGCAGGGTCGATCCGTTCGATCGACGCCATGTCGGTCATGTAGAAGTGCACGTCGAAATGCGGCTTGCCGAACAGCACGGTCGGGTCGTGTCCACGCGGATTCCAGTTCAACATGACGTGGTCGAACACCGTGTCGGACGCCTGAACGGGCAGGTGCAGCATGTACATCCCGTCGGCATCGGGCAGTCCGTCGAGGACAGTCGGCGAGAGACGGATGCCGACGGCAGTCGGAGCGCCGTTCGCGTCGAGGGTGGCATACGCACGCGCAGTTCCGTCGCCGACACTCACGGCCCGACCGAAATGCAGGTGGGCAGGAGCTGGCACCGCCGAGGCCACGCCCGCCATCGCCACGGCGAGGCAGGTCGCCACGAGCAGAGCAATGGAACGACGTGATCGATATTTCTTCATGGTGATATCCGATCGACGAGGGTTCTCGATGAACCCCTCTCTTCCGTGAATTCAGTGTCGGCCGGGGTCGGGTGCCTCGACCATCCCTCACTCGGGGGATTTCGCGAGTGTTCCGGTCAGAACTGCTTCGAACAGTGCCGGTTCCCCTACCCGGATCGTGCTTGTCGGCGAGCCGTCGCGGCATATACTCGCCGAACTGCAGACGGACACCACGATCCGCGGAGAACGGGGAGCGGCCCTTGAGTATTCGCAACCTTCGCGTCGCGGTGGTCGGTGGGGGCATCATCGGTGCCGCGACCGCTCGGCAACTCGCCCTCTCGGACGCCGACGTCACTCTGTTCGAGAAGGAGGACCGGCTCGCCGCGCATCAGACGGGGCACAACAGCGGCGTCGTGCACGCCGGCCTCTACTACACGCCCGGAAGCCTCAAGGCCCGGTTGTGCAGGCGCGGAGTGGAGTTGTTACAGACGTTCACCACGGACAAGGGTCTGCCCTACGACGAGTGCGGCAAACTCGTCGTCGCCCTCGACGAATCGGAACTCGGCCGACTCGACGCGATCTTCTCGCGGGCCACGGCGAACGGGGTCCCCGGCATCAGACGTATCGGCGACGACGAGATCACGGCGATCGAACCGCACGCCGTCGGGATCGCAGCCCTGCACTCCCCACACACGGCGATCATCGATTTCGTCGCCGTCACCCGCGCGCTCGCGGACGACGTCGCGGCCGCAGGGGGCACGGTGCGGACCGGCACCACCGTGACGGCGATCCGCGAGACGGGTGAGCAGGTCGTCGTCGACATCCCGGACGATCAACTGGCCTTCGACCTGGTGATCACGTGCGCGGGACTGCAGTCCGACCGCCTCGCCCACACCTCCGGTGACACCCGCGACCCGCGGATCGTCCCATTCCTCGGCGACTATCTGTTGCTCGAGCCCGACGCGGCGGCGAAGGTGCGCGGGTTGATCTATCCGGTGCCCGATCCTCGCTATCCGTTCCTCGGAGTACACCTCACCCGCCGGATCGACGGCGAGGTGATGGTGGGGCCGAACGCCTTCCTCTCCCCCGGTCGCGAGGCCTATCGCGGCGAGCGCGGATCGTGGCGGGATCTGCGCGATGCCGTCGCTTGGCCCGGTTTCTGGCGGTTCGCTGCTCACAATCTCCCCGCAGCGGGTCGTGAACTACGCACGGCGAGCAGCACTCGGCGGTTCGTCGCCGACGCGGCCGCATACATGCCCGGGTTGACCGTCGACGACGTGCGGCCGGGACCGCGCGGCATCCGCGCCCAAGCGATGAACTCCGACGGCGGCCTCGAGGACGACTTCGTCGTCACCGGCCACGGCCGGGTCGTGCACCTGCGCAACGCTCCGTCGCCCGGTGCCACCTCGTCGATGGCGATCGCCGAGTATCTCGTCGACCGCGCGCTCGAACGTATCGGCTGATCACGCGGTTCACGGAGTACGTCACGGTTCGCGGTGGCCGGTTCGGGGCATGCTGCACGGGAACCACGTCATCGTCAGGAGGTCTCCATGGCACGAATCGCACTCTTCGGAGGACACGGCAAGGTCGCACTCCATCTCGAGCGACTGCTGGCCGATGCCGGTCACGAGACCAGTGCGTTCATCCGCAATCCCGATCACGCCGACGATGTGCGGGCTGCCGGTGGCACACCGGTCGTGGCCGACGTCGAGAAGATGGACATCGCCGAGATCACCGAACTGCTGCGCGGTCACGACGCAGTGGTCTGGTCTGCGGGCGCGGGCGGCGGGAATCCCGAACGCACCTACGCGGTGGACCGGGACGCAGCGATCGCATCGATGACCGCCGCGCAGGAGGCCGGGGTGCGCCGGTACGTGATGGTGTCGTATTTCGGAGCCCGCCCGGACCACGGCGTCCCCGAGGACAACAGCTTCTACGCCTATGCCGAGGCCAAGTCGGCCGCGGACACGCATCTGCGGGGCACCGACCTCGACTGGACGATTCTCGGCCCGAGCGCGCTGACCCTCGATCCGCCTACGGGACGCATCGAGATCGAAGGGCACGGGGCGAGCGACAAGGGGCAGGTCTCGCGCGCCGACGTCGCGGCCGTCGCCGCAGCCGTGCTCGAACGGCCGGAGACGGCGGGCCGCACCATCGAGTTCAACAACGGTGACGTCCCGATCGACGAGGCACTCGACGCGCTGCGGTAGTCCCCCCGTGACAGCAGTCCGCCCCCGGTAGCAGGGGACAACCGGGGGCGGACGCTCGAGCGAGATAACCGCTCAGACCTGCGGAGCCAGTTCTTCCACGCGCAGCGGCGAGGTGTCCGCGGCGGCCGCGATGGCCTCCTCGAACTGCCGGCGGTCGACCTGCGAGCCGAGGACCAGCGCGAGTCGCACCAGGAAGCCCTCGCGGTCGTCCTCGGCGGCCTGGTCCAGAGCCGTCGACAGACCGAGCCACACGTTCTCACGACGCTGGTCGTCCTCGGTGACCTGCTCGGCGGGGCGGGCCGGGAGTTCGGCGCCGGCCGGCGCGACTCCGGAGCTCAGGGACGCCGCGACACCGCCCAGGTCCGCGACCTGCACGCGGCACAGCAGCAGTCCGTCGGGACGGATCACGAAGGCCTCGCCGACCGTCGCACCGAGTGCGTCGACGAGCTCGGGTGCGTCGAGGAGCGTCACGCCGTCCACCGCAGCGCTCTCGATGGCCAGGGCACGGACGCTCTCGGGTGCGAGCGCGTGCGCCAGTTCGCTCGTGGCGGTGGCGAGAGCGGCCGCGCCTGCTTCGTCGAGGCCCACACCGAGCACGGCGAATCCGGTTCCGCGCGCCTTGTTCAGCGACGTCTCCTCGCCCGCGATGCGGATCCGGCGGTCCTCGACGGGATCGCCCGGCAGCACGCCCTCGGTTCCGGGAGCGACCGACCAGGTCAGCGGCGACAGACGGGCGTGGGTGGCGCTGGACTGACGGGGGTTGATCAGGTGCCCGAACTCGGGGCGCCCCACCGCGAGCGCGAGGATCGCGTCGCGTGTGGTGCGGTAGCCGTGACTGCCGGGGCTCATGATGAGCGTGGACTTGCCGGCATTGGCGACGTTCTGCTCCCACGCGTTGTGACGTTCGAACGAGTAGGCCTGCAGCAGTGCGGGTTCGGCGTTGCCGTTCACGACTGCGGCGAGCTGCCACGCGAGGGTCTCGGCGTCCTCCATGCCCGAGTTGAGGCCGCGCACACCGAAGATCGGCACGAGATGCGCTGCGTCACCGGCGAAGAGCAGGCGGTCGTGGGTGAACTCGTCGAGGGCGAGCGCGCGGGCGCTGTAGAAGCCCTTCCACTCCAGGGTCCACGGCAGGTCGTTCTGCAGCCAGTCGAGATGCTTGGCGATCCGGGCGCGGATCGCGTCCTCCTGCGTCTCGATCTCGGCGTCCTCGGAGGGATCGAGCTGGTAGTCGATGCGCCAGATGTTGCCGGGCTGCTTGTGCATGATGATCGTCGAGCCGGGGTTGCTCGGCGGGTCGAACCAGACCATGCGCTCCGCGGGGAGATCGGACTCCCAGTGGATGTCGGCGATGACGTAGCGACCCTCGTAGCTGGTGCCCTGCAACCGCAGTCCCGCGAGTTCGCGCATGCGGCTACGGCCGCCGTCGGCGGCGACGACCCACCGCGCCCGCAGGTGGCGCTTGCCGGCAACGGTGTCGACCTCCAGGGTGACCTCGTCCTCGCCGCGCAGGATCCCGGCGATCGGCGCCTTCCAGTGCAGCGTGATGAGGGGGTTCTGCTCGATGGTGTCGACCATGATCTGCTCGAACTCCGACTGGGAGACGTTGATCATGGGTGGGCGGACGTCGAAATCACGCTGCGGCATCTGGAAGTGCAGAACCTGCCGGTCGCGGTAGAAGCTGCGGCCACCGACCCACGGCAGCACGATCTTCTCGAGTTCCTCACCGAAGCCGAGTCGTGCGGCGGCCTCGAGGCTGTGTCGGGAGATGCAGATGGCACGCGAGCCGAAGGACACCTGGTCGGCGGCTTCGAGGATCGTGACGGGCACACCGCGCTGGGCCAGGCCGAGGGCGACGGCCATGCCGACCGGACCAGCACCGACCACGACGACGGGCAGCGTCTCGTCGGCCGGGGTCATCGAGTCGAACTCCGACGCGGAGTACTTGGGCGGCTGGTAGTAGGTCGACATGGTCAGACACCTTCCTCGGAAGAACGACGGGAGTCGGTGAAGTCCGCGTGCCCGGCGGAGGGCACTCGGAGCAGCAGGATGCTCATGAGGCTGATGAGCGCGATCAGCACGAAGTAGCCGGTGATGGACAGAGAGGTGCCGGTCGCGGCGAACAGGGAGGTCGCGACCATCGGTGCGAGACCGCCGCCGAGGATCGCGCCGACCTGGTAGCCCAGGGACGCACCGCTGTAGCGGATCTTGGCCGGGAACAGTTCGGCGAACAGGGCCGACTGCGGGCCGGCACAGCAGCCGAGGGTGAACCCGAGGCCGACCATCGCGACGAGCATGACCGGCAGGATCGCGGTGTCCATCAGGGGGAAGAACAGGGCGGCCGCAACGACCAGTGCCGCAGACGACTTGATGTAGATGTTGCGGCGTCCTACGAGATCGGAACGCCACGCGGCAAAGGCCATGCCGGCCATCCAGAACGGGCACGAGGCGATCAGCAGCGTGAGCATCGTGGTCTTGCTGAAACCGAGCGTGGCCTCGCCGTACTTGAGGACGTAGACCATGTAGGCGTAGGCGATGCCGTTGGTGGCGATGAAGGTGCCGCCGGCGAGCAGCACGGTCTTCCAGTGCTGGGTCAGCACCTCGAGGATCGGCAGTTTCTCCTCGGTCGCGGGTGCGTCCTTGGCGGCCTTGAACTCCGCGCTCTCCTCGAGACCCAGGCGGATCCACATGGCGACGAAGACGAGTACCGCCGAGGCGAGGAACGGGACGCGCCAGCCCCAGGCGTTGAACGTCTCCTCGCTGAGGAAGGCGGTCAGCGGCAGGTAGACGAGGTTCGCGAGCAGCACACCGGCCGGCACACCGATCTGCGGCGCCGCACCGTAGAGGCCGCGCTTTCCGGCCGGGGCGTTCTCGGTGGCGACGAGCACCGCTCCGCCCCACTCACCGCCGACACCGAGACCCTGGATGAAACGCAGGGCGACGAGCAGGATCGGTGCCGCCACGCCGATAGCCGCGTAGTTCGGGAGCAGACCGATCGCCACGGTCGCGAAGCCCATCAGCAGCAGCGAGACGACGAGCATGGACTTACGGCCGATGCGGTCACCGAAGTGACCCATCACGACGCCGCCGATGGGGCGTGCGATGAACCCGACCGCGAGCGTGGCGAAGGCCGCCAGCGTTCCGGCCACGTCGGACGAACCGGGGAAGAACTGCGGGCCGAGCACGAGTGCCGCTGCCGTGCCGTAGATGAAGAAGTCGTACCACTCGATGGCAGTGCCGACGAAACTGCCGAGCGCGGCTTTGCGTGCGGCTCTTGTCGACGACTGCGGCGTCGAGTCAAGGACGGTCATGTTCGTGCCCTCTCCGGCGGTCGATCCGAGGCATCCGATTAACGAGCGTTCGGATGTAATGGACCAATGATGAGAGCGGTCACATCGTTTGCAAAGCGCACAAAGTCGGTGAATATTCACGGAAATTCCGCGAATGCGGACGTTCGACCATGTCAGAGGGCTTACGCAGTCCTCGCGGCATCGACGACGAAGTCGGTGAAAGTTTGGGCAACACGGCTCGGGAGGGCGTCCTTGCGCCAGGCGAGCACGACCGGAACGGGTTCCGGAGTCGGGTCGACTATGGGCAGCAGGACGAGTGCCCGGCCCTCGTAGGTGACGTCGACGGCAGGCCGCTGCACGAGCAGAGTCCACCCCAGTCCGCGGCCGACGAACGATCGCGCCGTCTCGAAGGTCTGGGTCCGGTACGCGATGGACGGGGTGAAGCCCGCCTCGGCGCACACCCGCAGGGCGTGCCCCGAACTCGGCGGAGCGTCGAGGAGCACCATCGGTTCGTCGGCGAGGTCGCGCAGGCGTACCCGCGAGGCGCCGGCGAGGGGGTGATCGGCCGAGACGAGCACCATGGGCTCACGCACGTCGAGGGTGACCGTCTCGAGTCCCGGTTCGAGATCCAGGTCGTAGAGGAAGGCCACGTCGAGTTCGTGTGAGTCGAGCAGCATCCGCAGACGAGTCTGGGTGTCCTCGCGGAAATCGACGTCGGCCCGGGGATGGGCGCGGGTGAACTCGGCGATGAGAGCGGGCAACAACGTCGGGGCGAGTGAGAGGTAGCACCCCACCGCCACAGGCCCGACGACGTCGCCCGCCTCCGAACGCGCATCGCTCTCGAGTTCGCTCGCGTGGTGCAGCAGCATCTTCGCCCGTTCGAGCACCGCGTGACCGGTCGGCGTCAGCTTGACTCCGCGCGCGCGTTGCCGGACGAGGAGCTTCACCGCGAGGGCCTTCTCCAGATCGGTGATCGCGGAGGACACCGCCGAGTGCGACATGTGCATCGCGTCGGCGGCCGCGGTGATGGTGCCCCACTCGGCAACGGCGACGAAGGCCGCGAGTTGCCTGATCGTGTAGTTGGGCACCGCGTCCGTCCTGGGCATGCTCCTACCGTAGCCCCGGGCCGGGGACGCTCAGACGAACCGGAACAGCGGTGGAATCACGACGACCGCCAGCGCCGCCCACCCGAAGTAGACGGGCAGATACCGCATCTGCCACCGCTCGACGGCTGCGAAACCGGCGCGTCCCCGCAGAAACGACACACCGAGCCGGGCCGCCCACACCAGATTCACCATGAGGACGAGGTTCAGGCCGAGCGCGGTGACCTTGTTCGCGGTGAAGCCGAACTCGGCGATGCGCGAGGCCATCGCGGTGAGCATCAGCAGATCGACAGCGAGCGCCGCGGCGATCAGCACGACCTGCAACAGATCGAAGACGTCCGGTGCGGCATGCGGGTCGCGGGCCGAGATGGAATACAGCAGGAGCCCGAGTACGAGCACGAGGATCAGGTCCATGAGGATCAGCAGGCCCCGGTCGACGTCGACGACGCTGTGGGAGGCGACCACCGCGACGAACAGCGCGACCAGCATGAGGATCGTGACGGGTGTGAACACCCGGGTGAGTACGGGTGCGATGTTCTCCACGACCTGCTGTTTCGCTTCGACGAGCCACGCCGCGACGACGATCGCTCCGGCCGGTGCGAACGGGACGATCCACTGTTCGAAGAACGGTTCGAGGTCGATCCCCAGGGCGCTGAAGGCACCGGCGGTCAGCCCCATGAGCACGCCGCCTCCCAGCGCGAGCAGCGCCAGGTACACAGCCCATTCCCCGGTGAAGCGCACGAAGTCCATGCGTCGGCGATGGGAACGCCATTGCCCTGCGACGTAGGCCGCGCCCACCACGAACCACAGGACGACCGGGGCGTGGATCGCCGCGATGACCTCGGTGGCACCACCCGGCTCGAAGGGGAACACGTTGAGCACGACCGCCGAGAGGACGAACGGAACGGCAAGAAGCGCACTGCTCTTCGGGCTCATCTCCCGTTTCCACGCGAAGTACAACGCGAGGAACGGCAGGACGAGCACGGCGGCGTTGCGCAGGAGCGCGGTCTCCGGGAGCCACTCGAGCCCGGCCCGCACGGCCAGTCCGGCGCCGAGCGCGCAGGCGAGGACGACCGCGAGTTCTCTGCGGCGACGCGGGGTTCCGGCTTCCTCTCCGCCGTGGCGGGTGAGGACGAGTTGCTTCCACAGGCGGTCGGAGTGCTCCTGGGCGAACTCGTGGGAGATCTCGTCGAGACCTCCCATCCTGCCGACCGCGACCAGGAACGCCTCGTCGGCCGTCAATCCGACCGACACGAACTCCGAGATCTGTTCGCGGAGATGGTCTTCCATTTCGTCGATGTCGGAGGGCGAGATCACCCGGCGGTCGGCGACGTAACTGCGCCAGCCGGCGATCCGGGATTCGAGGTGCGCATCGAGTGTCATCACGACCACCCCGGTGCGGCCGCGGGAGGCAATTGGGCCGACTGCCACACCTGGTGCAGCGCGTCGGCGACGACCGTCCACTGCGCCGCCCGTTCGGCGAGGACCTCACGACCCGCGTCGGTGATGGCGTAATGCTTGCGGCGGCGCCCGTTGTCGGCGACGCGCCAGGTGGCGGACACGTGCCCCGCCCGCTCGAGGCGGTGCAGGAGGGGATAGAGCATCCCGTCGGTCCATTGCATCCGGCCTTGCGACAGCTCGTTGACGCGTTTGATGATCGCGTACCCGTACGACTCGCCCTCGGCGAGGATGCCGAGCACGAGCGGGGTGGCGGAGGCGGCCACCAGATCCTTCTCGATGAACATGTCGCCCTCATACCTAGAAGTTCTATGGATAGCGGTGACCCTAGCAGAGCTAGGTATGCGAACCGTGCGTTCTCACATCTTCGGTACCGGAACTCCTATTGCTCGTCGCCGGTCTCGGCAGCGGGCGCGGACTCGTCGGAGCGATTCCACGTCTCCGTCACCCGAGCCCGGCCGCGTTCGAACACGTCGCCGAGGACTCCCCCGACCGCCTTGAGCGGACTGCTCATCGAGTCGAGAGCCTCGGCCACCACAGGGTCCTCGTCGTCGAGCCAGCCGGCCTCGTCGGCACGGCACGCCCACCGGAAGTCGTCGAAGTCCTGACGCAGACCCGCGAGCACCTTCGTGGTCCGTCCCGACGACAGACGACGGACGACCTCGATCGGAGTTCCCTCCGCGAATCGGGCCAGTGCGGCGCGGGCGCGGCGGAGCAACGCCGCATCCTGCGTGAAGTGGTCGGACAGAACCTGCCGTGCGGACGCCAGCGCGTCGCGCAACTCCTCGTCACGCGTGCGCGCCAGGTGCACGCGATGCCACAGGAACAGGCAGTCCTCGACGATCACGAGCAGCTGGAGCGTCTCCCCCAGCGCTCCTTCCGCCGCCACCTTCTGCAGCAGTTCGATGTGCTCGCCCACCGTCGCGTCGAGCCCGAGATCGTCGAGCGACGACGAGACGTGACCGCGCAGACGGATCACGGTCTCGGCGAAGACGGGGCCCACCTCGGCGATGGCCGACCAGTCCCTGTCGGACAGACCGCCGGTGTGGTCGACGATCGATGCCGCTCTGGTCAGGGTGTTGTGAGTGGCGACGATGTCGCCGGCCGGGGGTGCCCCGGCCAGGTCGAGCACACGGTCGACGGTTCCGGGTGCCGCATCCTCGCCTTCGAGCCGCACGACGGCGGCCTCCACCGACGCGATGGCTCCGCGCAACGCCTCGAGGACCGCGTCGGGAGCGGTGGGGACTGCGGCGGCAGGTTTCGACGTGTCGGCCATTCCTCAATCGTGCTACGTCCGAGGTCCGGATGCATCACGTCTCCCGATCAGTTCGCGACGCGCACCCAGGCCTGCTCGAGCAGCGCGACCACCTCCGTCTCCCGGCGGGCGCGGTAGGCCGACAGGATCCGCCGCGGACGCGACTCCCCGTCGAGGCCGAGGGCCGAGGCAAGTGCCGCCGCGATCCGCTCCTCGGGGACGGTCTCCGGTTCGGTGTGGCCGATGAGCGAGAGCGCCTTGCGCAACGGTTCGGCGTTGTCGGCGACGGTGCGCAGCGGCAGGACGTCGAACCGGCCGTCGGTACGGATCTCGAGCAGCAGCTCGTTGTCCTCCTCCACGCCGACGTCCTCGAGGAACCGGCGGATCGAGGACAGGAGCGGCGCCGGTCCCGTCCAGCGCAGGGTCTGCCCTCCCAGGCGGGACGGCAGCACCACATGCCCACCCGGCGCACAGCCGGCGATCGTCGCGACGGCGGACGGAACCGTGAACTCGGCTCCCCGCAGGTGGTCGCGCGTCGCGGGGATCCGCAGCCGCCAGGCGTCGCCCAGCCGGTACAGGCGACGCGTGCGCTCGGGCACGGCGATCGGGACGTGCGAACGGTGACGACGCCGGACGCGACCGTCGACGACCTCGAAATCTCCTCCGCCTGTAAATGTTCGGGCGGAGTCCTCGGAGATACCGAACCGGTCGACGAGCGCGGCGACCACCATGTCGCGATCAGCGCTTCCCCCGCGGGCGTCCACCAGTCGCGCGATGCGGTTGCGGATGGCGATGACCACGTCGACGTCCCACTCGGCCAGCGCCCAGCGTTCGCCGTCGGACGCGAAGCGCTCGTCGTCGGCGAGTTCGGAGACGAGCGTGTGGACGTCGGCGTTGACACCCATACGCGCGACGAGCGTGTCGGCGGTCAGCGGATCGCCGAGCACCTCGAGGACCTGGGCGGCACGACCCGCGAGTCCGGCGGGCGGAGACAGCAGTCGGCCTTCGAAGGTCGTCGTGCCGCAGTACTGCGTCCACGCCTCGAACTCACCGTCGGGAAGTGACCACACCGCCTTCACCGCGGCCGGCTCGACCACACCGTTCGGCGATTCGAACTCCGAGAGCAGTCCCCGTGTCTGCTTCTCGGCGTCCGGCAGATCCGGCACGGCGATCCACCCGTCCGCGACCTCGAAACGATCGTCGAGCCGGTGCAGCACTCGCCACAGGGGCACGTCGAAACCCGGCACGGTCCGGTTCAGCACCGGGTGGGCCCGCACCATGCGGTCGAACGACGCCACCGGTCGCACGTCGACGCGCAACGCCGCCAGCAGGTCGCCCACCGCCGTGCCGAACGGGAAGGTGGACGGCCCCGCCGGATCGTCGACGTCGTCGTGGACGCGGCGCCGCAACGCGGCACGCTCCGCGTCGGGCAGTCCCTGCAGGTACTCGGTGAGCTCGGCGATCGGATCGGACGGCGCCGTCACCGGAAGGTCTCGGGCGGTGAGCGCCCGCAGACGGGCCGCGGCGTCCTGGATCTCCTCCGGCGCTCCGTCGTCGATCACGGCCTGCAGGAGGGGTGAGTCGTCCCGACCGCACACCCGGCGCCACCGTGCCAGCGCGGCCAGGTCGTCGAGGAGCAACACCGCAGCGGGCACCCGCGCGGCACGCGGATCGGTCTCGAGGGTGGACGGCTCGCCGAGCACCGTCGCGACGAGCGCGGCACAGACGATCTCCTCCACTGCCTCGCGGTCGGCGCCGCGGACCCCGAGCAGATCGGCCGGACTGCGGCTGAACAACTCGGCCGTGGTGGGTGCGTGCGGAAGGCGCGCCACGAGCGTCGCGGCGGCCGGACCGAGATCGAGTGCGGCCACGGGAACTTCGTCCTCACGCAGCAGAGCGTCCGCGAACCGCAGCTCAGGATGGTCGGTGACGTAGATGTGGGCGAGTTCGGCGCACAGTTCGGGGATCTCGGTGTGCTCGGAGGTCGTGGCGGGCGACTCGTTCTCCCACCATCGGGAGGACGACACGAGCGCGCCGAGCGCAGCGGTGCGGGCCGAACCGTAGCGGTCGAGCCACGGCATCAGATCCACCCAGCGACGGCTGTCGAGTTCGCCCACCGACATCGCACGAGACCACAGCGACACTGACCGTTGCTCCTCTTCCACGCCCGGCGGAGGCCGCGGGCCCCCTCTCCGGCGTCGACGCCGCACTCGTGCAGCGCGTCTGCGCGAGGCGCCCTCGACCCGGGCGCCGTTCCTCACCCTACATTCCGACAGTCCCGTTTCCCGTCAGGCGACGCCAGTGTCGGAGACCTCGCGCGAGGGGATGCCGGAGGCTGTCAGGTGACGGCGATATCGGAGTCCGAGTCGTCGCGCGCCTCCGGGCGGAGGCGCAGCAGGACGAGTCCCGTCACCGAGGCCACGATGAGAGAGGCCACGAGTCCGTTGACGTGGAGCGCCCGGACGGCGACCACCGCCCCGGCCAGTCCCCCCACCAGAGCGATCCAGAGCAACACTTTTCCCAGGACCGAAGCCATGTCCCCGCACCTTCCGGCAAGTCACGATCAGAACGGTGAGGATAGTGTCATCTGTCACAGACCTTGCGAAAGTCCTCCGGTGTGTCGACGAAGCGTGCCCGCGCGGTGACCGGGGCATACTGGCGGTTCGACACGGTGGGGTCGGGCAGGAACACGACGGGGAGGCGGAGCAGTGGCGGGACCGACGAGTGACCGAGCACGCACGGACGTGATCCTGCGCGACGTGACCCTGCGCGACGGCCTCCAGCTGACCGGCAAGCTGCTGCCCACCGAACGCAAGGTGGAGATCGTGCGGGCGTTGCTCGCGGCGGGAGTCCCCGAACTCGAGATCGGCTCCCTGGCCCGCGCCGACCTCGTGCCGCCGATGGCGAACACCCTCGATCTCGTCGCGGCACTGACCGAGGAGGAACTCGACCGCTGCTGGATCTGGGTCGCCACGCCGCGTCACGTCGAGAAGGCGATCGCGGCGGGGGCCCGCCGGTTCCAGTACTGCTTCTCGGTATCCGACGCCCACAACCGCGCCAACATCGGCCGCGACACCGAGGACAGCATCGCCGCGATGCCGGCGGCGATCGAGCGGGCCCACGCCGCCGGCGGCAGCATCCAGTTGTGCCTGGCCACCTCGTTCACGTGCCCGTTCGACGGGCCGGTCGACCCCGACCGGGTCGTCGAGATCGCGTGCGACCCACGCACCGACGGAGCCGCCGACATCGTCGTCGCCGACACCCTGGGGCAGGCCGTGCCCGGGCAGGTGTCGTCGCTGGTCGCGCGACTGGCCGCCGAATCCCCCGACCGACGGATCGTCTACCACGGACACGACACCTGGGGCCTGGGTGTCGCCGACAGCCTCGCCGCGATCGACGCCGGCGCGACCGTCGTCGACGGTGCGCTCGCCGGCCTCGGGGGGTGTCCGTTCGCGCCGGGTGCGAGCGGCAACACCGCGAGCGAGGACCTGCTGTTCGCGACGCGTCCGTCGTGGCTGGACCCGGAGGTCTTCGGCGCCCTGGTCCGCCTCGGTGAGGACATCGTCGCCGAACTGGACGAACCGAACCGGTCGCGTGCCCGGCAGGGCGCCCGCTCGGAGGCCGAGGCATTCGACTGGGTGCTGCGGTGACGCGCATCCTGATCGCCCCCGACAGTTTCAAGGGCACCTACACCGCCGTCGAGGTCGCCGATGCGATCGCGGCCGGAGTGGAGAGTGCCGGGCACACTGCGATCCGGATGCCTGTCGCGGACGGCGGCGAGGGCACACTCGACGCGCTCGCCGAACCACTCGGTCTCACCCGGACGGACGTCGAGGCCGTGAACCCGTGGCACGCACCGTGCCGCGGGCTGCTGGGAATGTCGCCGGACGGGACGGCGGTCGTCGAACTCGCCACGGCGAGCGGCATCACCACCCCGCACGACGGTCCGCGTGACGCCGTCACCGCCGACACCTACGGCACCGGCATGGTCATGGCGGACGCCGTCCGACGCGGGGCGCGGCACATCGTCGTCGCTGCCGGTGGATCGGCGACGACCGACGGTGGTGCGGGCGCGATCGCCGCGATCGACGAGCGGGGTGGGCTCGGCGACGCACGCGTGACCGTGCTCTCCGACGTCACGACCCGCTACACCGACGCTGCACGGATCTTCGGGCCGCAGAAGGGTGCCGATCCGGCCGCCGTCGCACTGCTCACGCGCCGCCTCGAGGAGACAGCGCTGACGCTCCCGCGCGATCCGCGGGAGGTGGACGGCACGGGTGCGGCCGGTGGCTTCTCCGGCGGCATGTGGTCGCGGTTCGGTGCCGAACTGCGCTCGGGCGCCGACTTCGTGCTCGACGCAGTGGGTTTCGACGACGCAGTGCGCACCGCCGATCTCGTGGTCGTCGGCGAAGGACGGCTCGACGGCCAGTCGCGGGCGGGCAAGATCGTCTCGGCGATCCTCGCACGCTGCGGCAAGGTGCCGGTAGTCGCGGTGGTCGGTTCCGTCGGCGACGATCTCGGCGACTATCGTGCCCGGTTCGAGGAGGTCGTCGTGGCGTCCGATGCCGCGGCGCTCACACGCGCGGGTCGCGCACTGCGCCCCTGAGCGGCACAGACGAGCGACCTGCGAACGATCACGGCGCAGTGGGTCGTGCGCTGCCGCACGGGTTTTCGGTGGCCGTCGTCTCCGGCGACGGCGTCGGGTCGACGTCCGGATCGGAGGCGCGGGCCGGCCATGAAGCCGGTCGTGCCACGGAACACGGGTCGGCGACGGGTGTGCGATCGGGCGACGGCACCGGCGACGGTGGTGGTGCGACCGCGGTCTGCAGTCCGGGGGCGGAGCGCTCCGCTTGCACACCGCTGCTCACCGCGACCGCCAGTCCCCCACCCAGCAGGGCGACGAGCGCGACGAGTGTGGCCAGCAGGACGGTGCCGCGACGACGATTCGTGGACGTGGCAACGACCGTCGGGGCACGCCGGGCCGCCGCGACCAGCGCCGCGCCGGTCGCGCGATGCCAGGGCACCCCGTGGGGCGTCACGAAGGGAACACCGAGAACGGTGGCGAGTTCCCGGGCCGGACGGGCGTCGCCAGGACGCAGATCGAGGAATACCACGGCGTGGGGCGAGGTTCCGGCGCGGGCGACCGCTTCGTCCATGGCCTCGGGCAGGGACTGCGTGTAGGGACCGAACTCGTCGCCGTCGGGGCTGACCGTGGACAGCACCGTGCCCGAGGGGACGTCGACCATCGACGCCGACTCGACGCCGTAGGTACGGGTGTGCAGGGCCAGGACGGGCAGCTCCGCCAACTCGGGCGCACCGGCGAGGAACGCCAACCGCGCATCGTCGAGCAGAACCGTGTCGACGTCGACGTCGAGCACGGCCCGGACGGCCTCGGTGACCGGTTCGGCATCCTCGTCGTTCTCGGGACCCATCACCACCGCGGCGGCGGACAGGGTCAGCGACGCCGCGGACGCGCGTTCCGCCATCGCGGAGGCCGCAGCGGCGGCGGCCTCGGCCGGTGTGTCCCCGGGTGCACCGAAACCTCGCTGGGAGTCGAACGGACCGAGACTCGGCACGTCGGCGTCGACGAGGACCGCACACACTTCACCGTCGTCGACGGAGATGCCGAGCATCGGGCGCATCTGTTCGTCCCTCCACGGCTGCCAGCACGAATCACGACGAGCCGAGCGGCCGTCGCTCGGACGAGCCTAACCGACACCGGGGCCTACTTCCGGTAACAACCGACGGTGAGTCCGACGCTCGCGGCGACGTAACTTCCGAAGGTGATGTAGGAGCCGTCGGCCGCGAACATCCGGACGGCGAAGCCGGTGTCCGGGGGAAGTATGTGCCGGCCGTGGAAGCCGGCCCGCGCCGCCGTGTGCTCGAAGACCCTGGCGGCACGGTCGAGTTCGTCCACCGGCACCGGTCGCCCCGATCCGTGGATCGGAAGGTGCACCGTGACACCCGAGGCGCCGTCGGGCAGCGTGCATCCGGCGGTGGTACTCGCGTACTTCGGTTCGAATCGGACCCCGGGGAACTCGGCGGACAGCGCCGTGAGGACGTCGCGCTGCACAGCGGTGTAGAACTCGACCGCGCCCGCGCTGGTCGCGGCTACCGGCTCGGGCATCGCGACCGGCGTCACCGTGGTGGTGCACGCGGTCACGAGCGGTGCCAGCAGGGCGACGCACAGCCCGGCGCGGATTCTCGGCATGGCGGTCACGGTGTACTCCGTTCTGCGGTGCCCGCGACGACACCGGCGATGTGGTGGGAACTCGACGTTCCAGGGGCGAGATACGAGCTGTGGCCGGTGATGCCCGCGAGCGGGGCACCGGCCGAGGTGATGCCGGGGCCCGCGGGAAGATGGGTGAGACCGTCGAGGAAGCTCGGGTCGCCACCGAAGGTGCCCACGTCGGCGACGATGTCGCAGTCGGCTTCGACGAGATAGGCCGATCCGGGTGGGATACGCAGGTCGCCCACGTCGCCGGTCCCGATTCCCGGAGCGCCGGCGAACACCGCCGCATCGGCCACACCGGTGTCCTTCAGCGCCAGGCCGGAGACGACCGCTCCGTACGAGTGCCCGACCGTCGTGATGCGCGGGTCGTCGTTGCGCGACGCCGTGATGCCGTCGAGGAAGCCGGCGAGCCGAGGAGCGGCGATCCGGGCGGCGAGGTCGGAGGCGGGACTGCGTTCGGTGAATGCGAGACCCCAGCCCCATTGGGGAGCTTGGTAATTCAACCAGGTGACGGCCGCGACCGCGGGTTCGCTGCCGGAGTCGTCGGTGAGGCGGAGCCGAGCGGAGTCGCGCAGGGCCGCGACCTGGGCGTCGTAACCCTCCAGATTGCCCTGCACGGTCGAACCCGCGCCGGGGACGAAGACGGCCACGTGCTCGGCGGTGTCGACGTCCCCGACGGCGACGGCCGCCATCGCCTCACGTCCGGACAGGTCGAGGGCGAGGAGTTGCCGGTCGCCGTGGGCGAGGGTCGCGTCGATCGCGTCGAGGGCCTCGAGCTTCCGCAGCGTCTGCTCCAACCCCGCGTCTGCGTCGGTGAACAATCCCGTGACGCCGAGGCTCGCGACCGCAGTGCCGCCGAGGAACATCGCGTCGAGTTCGGCCTGCAACCGCGCCGCGACCGATTCGAGTCGGCGGCGTTCGCCGTCGAGCAGAGCGCGATTGGCGAGATCGCGAGCCGCAGCCGGGATTCCGTCGAGCGCACCGATCCGCTCGGGATGCTCGGCGACCAGCGCGGTGCGTGCCGCCCCGTCGAGCCCGTTCCACCATCGCGCGACCTCGAGGGGGTCGGCGCCCGGATCCGGCAGGGCCGGCACCGGTCCGGATCGTGGGAACGCGGTATGGATGCCTTCACCGCCTCCGGGAGCGGTGTCCGCCGAGTCGGATCCGTCGCGCAACCGAGCGGCGGCCTCCCGGTCCAGAGCATCGGCGCGGACGAGCAGGGCGCGCACCGGCGCCGCGAGCAGTTCGTCGTCGTCGAGGACGCGACCCCGCGCCGCGGCCCGGGACCGCAGTTCGCCCAGTTCCGCGTGCAGTGCCCGCAGTCGCGGTACGACGAACCGCGCGCACCCGGCCGCCTGTCGATACGACTCGGCCTGCGCCGCGAGCTCCCTGCTGCGCGAGGACGATACGGACCACGCCCTGTCGTGCGCCGCACCCCGCCAGGTGCCTCCGAAGGACGCCCACCGCAGGACGTCGCCGGACACGGCGTCGACCGCGTCGGCGCACAGCGCGAGTTCGGCCGCCAATCGGTCGAGCGCATCCGGGTCCCAGCCCGCCAGATCGTCCACCCGCACACCACCACCCCCTGCCGAGGAACCGTAGGGGGCGCCGACGACGACCGGCCCGCGGAATGCTCCGCGGGCCGGTCACTGTGGACAACTCCACTGCTTGTGGACAACTCGTGTCCGCAAGGCACTTCTCGTGTCTACATGTCGCTGCTGTCTACATATCGCTGATCGCGTCGAGTGGCGGGGTCTTCGCCGCCCGCTGCCCGGGCCACAGCGCCGCGAGCACACCGATGATGCCGGACGCGACGAGCATGCCCACGACCTGCGACCACGGCACCGAGATGATGTCGAGCCCCTGATCGGCGAGCGTGCGCACGAAGGCCCAGCCGAACGCGAGACCGAGCACGACACCCACGACCGCACCGAACACCGCGATGAGCAGCGACTCGAGATAGATCGTGCGGCGCACCTGGGCGCGTTGCATGCCGACTGCGCGGAGCATGCCGATCTCCCGCCGTCGCTCCACCACCGACAGCGCCAAGGTGTTGACGATGCCGAGGATCGCGATCACCACGGCGAGGGCGAGCAGGCCGTAGAGGATCGCGAGAAGCGTGTCGATCTGCTGTGCCTGCTGCCCCTTGAACTGTTCGCGGTCGAGGACCTGCACGATCACGTAGTCCTTGACGGAGTCCTCGATCGCCGTGCGCACCTGCTCCGACTCGTCGACGGTGTTCATGAGAACCACGAGCGCCGAGCGGTTGGTCGGCGGCGTGAACTGCTCGAACAGTTGCTGCGAGATCACCCACGGACCGATGAGCTGGTTGTCGGTGAAAATGCCGGCGACGGTGGTGTCGACGGTGTCGCCGTCACGGCTGGTGAGCGGGACGACGGACCCCACCTGCCAGCCACGATCGCTCGCCGCGGTCCGGGACACCAGGATCTCGTTGCCGGTCACGTCGACGGTGCCCGCGGTGATCTGCAGGTCGAGGACGTCTTCGAGCGGCCCACCTGCGGCGGCGCCGAACTCGAAATCCTGGTCGATCTTCGCCTGGACTCCGTAGACGGGCACGACCTCCTCGACGCCGTCGACGGTGCGTACGGCATCCGCGGCGGGCGTCGGAACGCCGAACATCTGAGGTCCGGTGAGCATGAAGTCCGCCTCGACGCCGTTGTCGACGAGCGAGTCGACACTCGCCTTCGCCGACGAACCGAACACGCCGATGACGGAAACGAGCATCAGGCCCAGGGTGAGGGCGAAGGCCGTCGCGGCGGTGCGCCGGGGGTTGCGGGTCGCATTGGTGCGCGCGAGCCGGCCGATCGATCCGAAGGGTCGGGCGAAGACGGCACCGAGCGCGTTCACGACGGGCCGGGACAGCGCCGGCGCCGCGAACAGGACCGACAGGATCAGCAGGAAGGCGCCGATGCCGACGGTCGCGGCCGCGCCACCGCCGACCTGCTGGGCGCCCACCACGACCAGAGCCGCACCAACGATTGCGCAGAGCACACCGATGATCGTGCGGAGTCGCAGCGATTCGACCGTCGCCGTGGATTCCTCCCGCATCGCGGCCACGGGCGGAACGTGGGTGGCGCGCCGGGCCGGGGCGTATGCACTGATCATGGTCACGACCACGCCGACGAGCAGCGCGACGATCACGGTGCGCGGGGACAGCTGCAGCGGGCCGGACGGCAGTCCGAGATCCGCGGCGTTCAGTGCCGCGCGCAGGCCGTAGGCGAGGGCGACACCAGCGGCGATGCCGATGACGCTGCCGATCAGGCCGACGACGAAGGCTTCGAGGGTGACGGACCGGCCGACCTGCTTGCGGCTCGCGCCGATCGCGCGGAGCAAGGCGAGTTCGCGCAGTCGCTGGGCGACGATCATCGAGAAGGTGTTGTAGATGATGAACGTGCCGACGAGCAGTGCGATCGCGCCGAACGCGAGCAGGAAGTAGTTGAGGAAGTTCAGTGCCTCGGAGACCTGCGACTTGGTCTCCTCGGTGACTTCGGCACCGGTCTGGACCTTCAGATCGGGCAGCGCCGCCGCAACCTCGTCGCGCAATTGGTCGGGTGAGAGCGACCCGTCGCCCGCGACGTCGAAGAAGCCCACGTGCCGGCCGTCGGTGAACAGCTGGGACGCCTGCTGCTCGGTGAACAACGCACCGAGATAACCACCCGTATCGGTGTCGAGCTGGTAGATGCCGCTGATGGTCACCGGCACCATCCCCTGGGAGATGGTGAGCACCGTCGTGCTGTCACCGACCGAGAGATCGCCGCGTTCCGCCGCGCTCTCGTTGAGCGCGATCTGCCCGTTCTCCGCGGGCGGTGCACCGGCGACGAAGACCTCCGGTTCGCCGACGAGACGGTCGGGCGGGATGTAGGCGTAGCCCTCGGCGGGCGCACCTCCGGTCTGGATCGCGGCGCCCTCGGAGTCGAGGACGATGATGCCGCCACCGATCGACGGGGAGACCCGATCGACGCCGGGGAGCGCGGCGACCTCGTCGACGGCCTCGATCGGGACGCCGCTGGTGCCGTATTCCTCCGTGCTGACCCGAACGTCGACGCCCTGGGCGACGTCGCCGAAAATGTTGTCGAAGGTGCGCTGCAGCGTGTCGGTGAAGACGAACGAGCCGGTGATGAAGGCCGTGCCGAGCACCACGGAGAGCACGGTCAGAGCGAGCCGCACCTTGTGGGCGGCGAGGTTGCGCAGGGCAACTCTGCGGATGGGATTCCCACTCATCGCGGTATCTCCTATTCCGCCACGGGTGCCGCGGAGGCGGGATCGAACTGCTTCATCCGGTCGAGCACACGTTCGGCCGTGGGTTCGCGCATCTCGTCGACGATGCGTCCGTCGCCGAGGAACACCACGCGGTCGGCGTAGCCGGCCGCACGCGGGTCGTGGGTGACGATCACGACGGTCTGGTCGAACTCGTCGACGGCGGCCCGGAGGATGGAGAGCACCTCGCCGGACGAGCGGGAGTCGAGATTGCCGGTCGGCTCGTCGCCGAAGATGATCTCGGGCCGGCCGGCGAGGGCACGCGCACACGCGACGCGCTGCTGCTGACCACCGGACAGCTCCCCGGGGCGGTGTCCGAGGCGGTCGGTGAGACCGAGACGGGTGACGACGGTGTCGAGCCATTCCTGATCGACCTTGCGGCCCGCGATGTCCACCGGCAGGGTGATGTTCTCGAGCGCGGTGAGGGTGGGAACGAGGTTGAAGGCCTGGAAGACGAACCCGATGCGGTCGCGCCGCAACTGGGTCATCCCCTTGTCGGACAGGGTCGTCAGATCGGTGTCGCCGATGAAGACCGCTCCGGAGGTGGCGCTGTCGAGACCTGCGAGGCAGTGCATGAGGGTCGACTTGCCCGATCCGGAGGGACCCATGATCGCGGTGAACTCACCGGCGGCGAAGTCGGCGGTCACGCCGTCGAGGGCGTGTACCGAGGTTTCTCCGCTGCCGTAGATCTTCTTCAGGTCCTGGGCGCGGGCTGCTGGGGCCGAGTGCAGTGGCATGCACCCATCTTCCCGGTGCCGGGACTTCGGCACCATCGGGGAGGACCCCGATCTTCGATTCGGGGATACGGGCGTATGCCGGGGCGAGTGCCTCAGGCCCAGCGTGCCTGGCCTCCGTCCAACGGGATCGTCGCGCCGGTGAGGTAGCGTGCGTCGTCGCTCACAATCCACACCACGGCGCGGCCGATGTCCTGTTCGGGGTCGCCGATGCGGCGGAGCGGGATGGAGTTCACGAACTCGGCGGCCTCGTCCGGATTCGTCTCGGTCCACCATTTCAGGCCCGGCGACAGGGCGTGCGGGGCGACGGCGTTGACGCGGATGCCGTCGACGCCCCATTCGGAGGCCGCAGTGCGGGTCAACGATCGCAGTGCTTCCTTGGTCGAGGCGTAGCCGCCGTAACCGCTCGCGTCCCAGCGCACCGCGGCGGAGGTGACCATGTTGACGATCGAACCGCCGCCGCGTTCCTTCATGATCGGATGGACGAGTTGCATGGCGTGCAGCGCGGCGAGCGGACCGGTCCGGTACGCCTTGTCCAGCACGGCCGGCTTCAGGTCGAGCAGCGGCCCGAGCGGGTTGAAGCTCGCGTTGTTGACGAGGATGTCGATGCCACCGAGCAGGTCGACCGTCCGGTCCACCGCCACGGTGATCTCGTCCGGATCGGCGATGTCGCACACGACCGGCACCGCAGTGCCCCCGAGAGCGCGGATCTGCTCGACAGTGTCCACCAGTTTCGCTTCGGTCCGGCCGGTGACCGCGATCGCCGCGCCTTCGCGGGCCAGCGCGAACGCCACTCCCTGACCGATCCCCTGCCCCGCCCCGGTGATCAGCGCGACCTTGCCGTCGAGTGTGCCCATGCGTCGTCTGTTTCCCGTCGTTCGTCGTGTCGTCGAATGCAACGAGTCGACCAGATTCCGGGTAGGTCCGGGTGTTGTGGTCCCGGTCGCCGGGACATCCCCCTACCCTGTGGGGCATGCGGATAGGTGCGCACGTCCGGCAGGACGACGATCCCATCGGTCAGGGCGAACATCTCGGCGCCGATCTGGTGCAGGTGTTCCTGTCGGACCCGCAGAAGTGGACGAAGCCCGGTGTGCATCCGCGCACCGAGCAGATCCTCGCGTCGGATGTCGACGTGGTGGTGCACTCGCCGTACGTCATCAACGTGGCGAGCCTGAACAACAGGGTGCGGATGCCGTCACGCAAGGCCGTCGCCGATCATGCCGAGGCGGCCGCGCGGATCGGCGCGCTCGGGCTGGTCGTCCACGGTGGGCACGTGCGCGCGGGTGAGGACGTCGCCGCCGGAGTGGAGAACTGGCGCAAGCTGTTCGAACGTCAGGAGGACAAGGGCGGGTTCGGGGTGCCGATCCTCGTCGAGAACACCGCGGGCGGCGACTTCGCGATGGCACGCTACCTCGACGCGATCGGACGGCTGTGGGACGCCGTCGGCGACTATGGTCCCGGCTTCTGCCTCGACACCTGCCATGCCTGGGCCGCTGGGAGGATCTCGTCGGTATCGTCGAACGGGTGCGCGCGGTCACCGGCCGGATCGACCTGGTGCACCTGAACAATTCGCGTGACGAGTTCGACTCGGCCCGCGACCGGCACGCCAATCTCGCCGACGGGCAGATCGATCCGCAGTTGCTCGCGGAGATCGCCGTGCAGGCCGACGCACCGATCGTGCTCGAGACCCCGGCGGAGGGGCTCGCCGACGACATCGCCTTCCTCCGCGAACACTCCTGACGACGCACTCCGTTCCGCAGGTGCACCGTGCGCGGACGGATGCACCCGGTCGACAGCGCGCCTCTGTCTCCGGACGGAGCATACGTTCCGCGAAGGCTGCGGTCATGCCTCGGGCAGCTCACCCGTGAGATACCGCTGGATCGTGGGGGCGACGATCTCGACGAGCTGCTCCGACGGCATCGAGGCGAGTGGTTCGAGTCCGATGATGTAGCGCACCAACATGATTCCGGTCATCTGGGTGGCCACCAGCTCCGCGCGCAATCTGCCGGTGCCGACGGGACGATCGATGCGCTCGAGCAGCGGCGCGAGCGCGACCTCCAGTAGGAACGAGCGGATCAGACCGCTGTCGCCGCCGGTGATCTGCGCACGGAACATCGCGACGGCAGCGTCGCGGTGCGGGGAATCCCACACGCCGAGAAGGGCGGTCGCGAGAGTCCGGCCGAGTTCCCGGGACGGGGCCGCGTAGACGGGGGCGAGGACGTCCCGCGGATCGACGGGCAGCGCGATGGACGCCGTGAACAACTGCAGTTTGGTGCCGAAGTAGTGGTGCACGAGCGCCGGGTCCACGCCGGCACGGGCCGCGATCGCACGTACCGTCGTCTTGTCGAATCCCTCGGCGGCGAACAGTTCCCGTGCACTCGCGAGGATCTCGTCGCGAGCGCCCGAGTTTCCGGGGCGGCGGCCGGGGCGCCGGGGCCCGGCGACGTCGGTCACGGGGTGCGGCGGCGCAGTGTCGCCGCACCGAGCGCGAGAGCCGCGGCAGCGAACGCCGCGACGACGACCAGATCCCGCACCATGACGCCGGTGACACCGGGGTTCACGGTGATCTCCTGCAGGGCCTCCACGGCGTAGCTCAACGGCAGCGCGTTGCTGATCCAGCGCAGCCAGTCGGGCAGAGCTTCCCGGGGGACGAGCAATCCGCACAACAGGAACTGCGGGATGACGATCACCGGCATGAACTGCACGGCCTGGAACTCGGTACGGGCGAATGCACTGCACAACAACCCCAGGGAAACACCCAGTACCGCGACGAGCACCGCGACGACCAGCACCCACAGCACCGAACCGGCGCTGGTGACGTCGAGCAACCAGAAGGTCACCACGCACGCGAGGCCGGCCTGGACGGCCGCCGCGACCGAGAAGGCGCTGCCGTAACCGGCGAGCAGATCGAGTTTCGTCAGCGGCGTGCTGAGCAGTCGTTCGAGAGTGCCCGAACTGCGTTCGCGTTGCATCGCGATCGAGGTGACCAGGAACATCACGACGAACGGGAGGATCCCGAGCATCGTGACGGCGATCCGGTCGAACAGCGAGACTCCGCCCGGCCCGGTGGGCACGTTCTGGTACATGAAGTACAGCAACGTCATCAGCAGGCTCGGGACGAGCACGATCATCGCGACGGTGCGATGGTCCGTCCGCAGCTGACGCAGGATGCGCGTGGTCGTGGTGGCGTAGATGACGGCGCTCACGGTCGTGCTCCCGTCCGGTTCCGGATGAGTCGGAGAAAGGCGTTCTCGAGGCCCGTCTCCCCTGTCTGCTCACGCAGTTCGGCCGGGGTCAGCCGGGCGACCAGCCGGCCCTCGCGCAGCAGGACGAGCTCGTCGCAGTGGTCGGCCTCGTCCATGACGTGGCTCGACACGAGCAGTGTGGTTCCGCGGTCGGCGAGCGCACGGAAGTGTTCCCACAGCTCGGCCCGCAGGAGCGGGTCGAGCCCGACGGTGGGTTCGTCGAGGACGAGAAGTTCGGGATCGCCCACCAGCGCGCATGCGAGCGACACCCGTCCCAGTTGGCCGCCGGAGAGGGCCGACGTCCGGTCGCGGGCGTGGTCGGTGAGCCCGACCGCCGCGACGGTGTCGGCGACCGCGGTTCCCTTCCGTCCGTAGAGGGAGGCGAAATAGGAGACGTTCTCGGCGACGGTCAGGTCGGGGTAGACGCTCGGCGCCTGGGTGACGTAGCCGATGCGGCGGCGCAGTGCGGCGTTGCCCGCGGGCAGACCCAGCACGGTGACCGTGCCGGATTCGACGATCTGGGTGCCGACGATCGTGCGCATCAGGGTGGTCTTCCCGCAACCCGAAGGCCCGAGCAGGCCGGTGATCGAGCCGCGCGGGACCCGCACGCTCACGTCTTCGAGGGCTCGGTGGATGCCGCGCCGGACATGCAGGTCGCGGATGTCGACGGCGTCGGAGGTGTGGTCGACGTTCATGATCCACTCAATTCATCGAGTGTTGAAATCATCTTCGGATGAAGTGTGCGCCGCATGTCTCGATCCGGTCAACCCCCGCGAGCGTCGGCAGGGCCGTCCTGCACCCCGACGTACCATGAGCCCCATGAAGCACACGCGTCTCGCCCTGGCCGTCACCGCCACCGCTCTGGTCCTGGCGGGATGCTCCGCCGGCGCCGACCAGCCCGCGCCCTCCCCCGCCGTCTCGGTCGACACCCCGACGTCCTCGGCTCCCGAGACCACCTCCGCCGACGTCCCGCGCGACGCGCGCGACAAGGTCTCCCCGGCCGGCGAGGACGCGAAACTCACCGTCGTGGACATCCGCACCGGACGGCACGAGGGCTTCGACCGCGTGGTCTACGAACTCGGTGGAGAGGGCGCGCCGGGATGGCGGGTCGGCTACGTCGACGAGGCGATCCAGGACGGCAGCGGCAACGAGGTCGCCGTCGCCGGCGATGCCGTGCTGCAGGTGCTCATCGACGGCTCCGCCTATCCGTTCGACAGCGGGGTCGAACAGTACGACGGCCCGAATCCCGTGCTCGCCGAACCCGGCGGATCGGTGGTCGAGGTCAACGGGGCCGGGGTCTTCGAGGGCGTCACCCAGTCGTTCATCGGCGTCGCCGCACACGGCACCCCGTTCTCGGTGTATTCCCTCACCGGGCCGACCCGTGTGGTGATCGACGTGGCGCGCTGACGTCTCTCCCTGTCGTGGCTTCCGCCTAGGCTTGACCTCGAGCGCACTCGAGGTCCTAATCTCGGCTGCGACCAGAGGAGGCCGGCCCCATGAGCATGGAAGTCACCGCGTGGAACGCGATGTACAACGCGATGCACGCCGAGAGCGATCGACGACCGTTCTCCCGAGCGAGCCTGCGGCGGATCGCCGCATTCGCGCAACCGCACCGACGCAACATCGCCTTCTATCTCGTCCTGAGCGTGCTCATCGCCGCGCTCGGTGTCGCCACACCCGTGCTCGCCGGGCGGGTGATCGATGCGATCGTCGACCGTGCCGCGGTGTCGGTGGTGGTGATGCTCGCGGTGATCATCGCCGCGATCGCGCTGATCGAGGCCGGCCTGGCGATCGCCAATCGCTGGCTCTCGGCGAGTATCGGTGAGGATCTCATCCTCGACCTGCGCACCACGGTCTTCGATCACGTCCAGCGCATGCCGGTCGCCTTCTTCACGAGGACCCGCACGGGCGCTCTCGTCTCACGCCTGAACAATGACGTGATCGGTGCGCAGCGCGCATTCAGCGACACCCTGTCCGGCGTGGTCGGCAACATCGTCACCCTCGCGATCACCTTGGTGGTGATGATCGGGATCTCCTGGCAGATCACACTTCTCGCGCTGTTGCTGCTACCGATCTTCGTGATCCCCGCCCGGCACATGGGCGCCCGGCTCGCACAGCTCAGCCGGGAAGCGGCCAACCACAATTCGATGATGAACACGCAGATGACCGAACGGTTCTCGGCGCCGGGCGCCACCCTGGTCAAGCTGTTCGGCCGTCCGGCGCAGGAGTCGAAGGAGTTCGCCGTCCGGGCGAAGCGGGTCCGCGACATCGGGGTGCGCACCGCGATGCTGCAGAGCGTGTTCGTCACCGCTCTGACGCTCGTGTCCGCTCTGGCGCTCGCACTGGTCTACGGTCTCGGCGGCTTCTACGCGCTGCGCGATCAGCTCGATCCCGGTTCGGTGGTGGCGATGGCGATGCTCCTGACGCGGCTGTACTCGCCGCTGACCGCGCTGGCCAGCGCCCGCATGGACGTCATGAGCGCGATGGTGAGTTTCGAGCGGGTCTTCGAGATCCTCGATCTGAAGCCGCTGATCGAGCAGTCGCCGGATGCCCGTCCGGTTCCGGACGGTCCGGTCTCCGTGGAATTCCGCGGTGTCGGTTTCGCATATCCGTCCGCGGACAAGGTCTCGCTCGCTTCCCTCGAGGAGGTAGCGGTACTGGATTCCCGAGGCGGCAACGAGGTGCTGCACGACGTGTCGTTCCGCGTCGAGCCCGGGCGGATGGTCGCGCTGGTTGGATCGTCCGGTGCCGGGAAATCGACCATCGCCCAACTGATCCCGCGCCTGTACGACGTCGATTCGGGCGCCGTGCTGCTCGGCGGAGCAGACGTACGCGAACTGACCACCGATTCGATCCGCGCGACGGTCGGTCTCGTCACCCAGGACGGGCACCTCTTCCACGAGACCGTCCGCGCCAATCTGCTGCTCGCCCGCCCGGAGGCCGGCGAGGACGAACTGTGGCACGCTTTGCGGCGTGCCCGCCTCGACAGGCTGATCGAGTCGCTCCCGAACGGACTCGACACCGTGGTCGGAGAGCGCGGCTACCGACTTTCGGGTGGGGAACGTCAGCGGCTCACCATCGCCCGGCTGCTGCTCGCCCATCCGCGCGTGGTGATCCTGGACGAGGCCACGGCGCACCTCGATTCGACCTCGGAGGCCGCCGTGCAGGAGGCGTTGACCGAGGCGCTCGAAGGTCGCACGTCGGTGGTCATCGCGCACCGTCTGTCGACCATCCGCGCCGCCGACGAGATCCTGGTCGTCGAGGCCGGGCGCATCATCGAGCGCGGCAGCCACGAGGATCTGCTGTCGGCCGGTGGCCGCTACGCGGAGCTGTACCGCACGCAGTTCGCCGATTCGGGGTCGAAGTTGTCGGAAGCCACGCCGATATTCGACGCATGAGTGCCCGAGAACACGACCTGTTGCTGAAGCTGCTCTCCCATCAGTGCGACGCCGTGCGCAACGCGCCGGCGGGCCTGTCCGACGAACAGGCCCGCAGCGTGCCGAGCGCGTCGTCGATGAGCCTGGCGTCGTTACCGAACCACCTCGTCGACGGCCTGATGAAGCGACGGACCGAGCGGGCTCAGTCGCGGTAACCGCCGCGACCACCACGGTCGTTGCGGTCGCTGCGATGTGTGAAGTCGCCGGAGCGGCCCCGGCCCTCCCCGTATTCACGCCGGCCCTCGCCGTACTCGCGCTTGCCCCCACGATCGCGCTTGCCGTGATCGCGACGGTCTCCGCCACGTCGGTCGTCGCTGCGCCGGTCGTCGCGTCCGCGATACGAGCTCGGACGTCCGGACGGCGCACCGGAATCGGGCTGCAGCTGGATGAGCACGCCCGAGATGCGGGTGGAGCGCAGGGCATCGAGGGTCTGCGGCGACAGATCCTTCGGCAGCTCGACGAGGCTGTGATCGGCACGGATGCTGATGTGCCCGAAATCGCCGCGGCGCAGTCCGCCCTCGTTGGCGATGGCACCGACGATCGCACCGGGCTGCACGCGGTGACGCTTGCCCACGGCGATGCGGTAGGTGGTCATCTCCTGGCCGTCGCGACCGACCTTCGGCCCCTCGTCGAAACGCCGCGGCGGACGCTCGCGCGGTTCGCGATCACGGCGCGGCGCCGCGACCGGCTCGGGCTCGGCCTCCATGAGGAACGACTCGCCGTCGCGCGACAGGACCGCCAGGGCGGCGGCGATGTCGGCGAGCGGCACGTCGTGCTCACGCTCGTAGTCCTCGACGAACGTGCGGAACAACTGCAGGTGATCGGAGGCGAGCGCCTCGGTGATCGAGTCGTTGAACTTCGACACGCGCTGGGCGTTGACGTCCTCGACCGTGGGCAGCTGCATCTCGGCGAGCGGCTGACGGGTGGCCCGCTCGATCGCCTTGAGCAGGTGCCGCTCGCGCGGAGCCACGAACAGCAGCGCGTCGCCGGAGCGGCCGGCGCGGCCCGTACGGCCGATACGGTGCACGTACGACTCGGTGTCGTGGGGGATGTCGTAGTTGACGACGTGGCTGATGCGCTCGACGTCGAGACCACGGGCGGCGACGTCGGTGGCGACGAGGATGTCGAGCGTGCCGTTCTTGAGTTGGTTGATCGTGCGCTCGCGCTGGGCCTGCACGATGTCGCCGTTGATCGCGGCCGCGGAGAAGCCGCGTGCCCGCAACCGCTCGGCCAGATCCTCGGTGGCCTGCTTCGTGCGGACGAAGATGATCATCGCCTCGAAGGTCTCGACCTCGAGGACACGGGTCAGCGCGTCGAGCTTGCGCTGATGGGAGACGAGCACCCACCGCTGGGAGATGTTCGCCGACGTCGTCGTCTTCGACTTGACGGTGATCTCCTGCGGATCCTTGAGGTACTGCTTCGACAGCCGGCGGATCGCGCCCGGCATGGTCGCGGAGAACAGCGCGACCTGCTTGGTGTCGGGGGTGTCGGCGAGGATGCGCTCGACGTCCTCCTGGAAGCCCATGGTGAGCATCTCGTCGGCCTCGTCGAGGACGAGGAACTCGAGTTCGGAGATGTCGAGGGTGCCCTTGGCGAGGTGATCGATCACACGTCCGGGAGTACCGACGATGACCTGGGCGCCGCGGCGGAGGCCGGACAGCTGTACACCGTAGGCCTGGCCGCCGTAGATGGGCAGAACGGACAGGCCCGGGATATGGACGGAATACTTACCGAAAGCCTCCGCGACCTGCAGCGCGAGCTCTCGGGTGGGCGCCAGCACCAGCGCCTGGGGCCGCTTCACGGAGGTGTCGATACGCGAGAGGATCGGCACCGCGAAGGCGGCGGTCTTGCCGGTGCCGGTCTGAGCGAGACCGACGACGTCCCGTCCCTCCAGCAGCGGTGGGATGGTCGCCGCCTGGATCGGCGACGGGGACTCGTAACCCACATCCGAAAGAGCTTGCAGCACACGGGCGTCGATGTCGAGATCGGCAAACGTGAGAGCTGCGGTCTCCTGGTCGGGGGCGTCTTGAATTTCACTCATTTGACCAGCAGTTTATCGGATGAATCCACCTCTTCGCGCCCGGACCCGACTGCGACCTGGACTCGAGCGCCCGGATCATGACACACCCCACGCCGTCCCGGGCCTCCGGGGCACGTCACACTGAGCATGTCATCGGCCCCGACCCGAAGGATTCCACAGTGACGGCCTCCCCCTCCGCGCACGCCTCCACGACGCCTCCGTCCGTCGCCGATTCCGGCATTCCGACGCACTGGTACAACATCGTCGGCGATCTCGAGGTGGCCTCGCCGCCGCATCTGCACCCCGGCACCCGCGAGCCCATCACCGCCGACGATCTCGCGCCGCTGTTCGCCTCGGGACTGATCGAGCAGGAGCTGTCGACCGAAACCGAGATCGAGATCCCGGAGGCCGTGCGCGAGGTCTACGCCGGCTACCGCACCACTCCCCTGTTCCGTGCCCGCTCGTTCGAGAAGGCGCTCGGCACCCCGGCCCGCATCTACGTCAAGTACGAGGGGGTGAGCCCGGTCGGTAGCCACAAGGTGAACTCCGCGGTCGCCCAGGCGTACTACAACTCGCTCGACGGCGTCACCCGACTCACGACGGAAACCGGTGCGGGACAGTGGGGCTCGGCCCTGTCGTTCGCGTGCGCGAAGTTCGGTATCGATCTCGAGGTGTGGCAGGTCCGCGCCTCCTACGATTCGAAGCCGTATCGTCGCTTCCTCATCGAGACGTACGGTGGCACAGTCCATCCCAGCCCGTCCGACCTGACGGACGCCGGTCGCGCAGTCCTCGCCGAGCATCCGGACACGCCCGGCTCGCTCGGCATCGCAGTGTCGGAGGCCGTGGAGGTCGCGGTGAAGGACGCGGCGGCCCGCTACACACTCGGCAGTGTGCTCAACCATGTGGTGCTGCACCAGACCGTCATCGGCCTCGAGGCCGTGGAACAGCTGCGGACCGCAGGCGAGGACCAGGCCGATGTCGTCTTCGGCTGCGCGGGCGGCGGTTCGAATCTCGCCGGCCTGTCGTTCCCGTTCCTGCGCGAGGTCCTGCACGACCGGGCGAAGACGCGCATCGTCGCCGTCGAGCCCGCGGCATGCCCGTCGATCACGCGTGGCGAGTACCGCTACGACCACGGCGACATCGCGGGCCTGACGCCGCTGCTGAAGATGCACACACTCGGCCAGGACTTCATCCCGGATCCCATCCATGCCGGTGGGCTGCGGTACCACGGCATGGCACCGCTGCTCAGCCACACCGTCGAGCTGGGCTACGTGCAGGGACAATCCGTGGCACAGACCGATGCCTTCTCCGCGGCGGTGCTCTTCGCCCGGAACGAGGGCATCGTGCCGGCACCGGAGTCGTCGCACGCGATCGCGGCGGCCGCGGAGTACGCACGGGGCCTCACCGAACCCGAGGTGATCGTGATCGGTCTGTCCGGCCACGGCCAGCTCGATCTGCCCGCTTACCACTCCTACCTGTCGGGCGATCTCGACTGAGATCCGCGGTCCGTCCGGACGGTGAATGCTCGCCTGCCCGGACGGACCGTCCCATACTGGACGTGTGAGGTACGCCACGCGCGAGGAGGCAGGCCGGCGACTCGCCCGGTCGGCCGGGCACCTGCGCGACGCCGACCCGGTGGTTCTCGCACTGCCCCGCGGCGGCATTCCCGTCGCCCGTGAACTCGCTGCGGCCCTCGATGCACCCCTGGACGTCCTCGTGGTGCGCAAACTGGGCGTGCCCTGGCATCCCGAACTCGCGATGGGCGCGATCGCCGAAGGACCGGGTCCCGGAACCGCCGGAGAACCGACCGCGCACGACGCCGTCTTCCGCGTCCTCAACGACGACGTGATCCGGCACGGGCGGATAGCCCCGGAATCCGTGGCGGCCATCGAGCAGCGCGAGCTGACCGAACTTGCCCGGCGCGCCGATTTTCTGCGCGCCGGTCGTCCCCGGGTGCCGCTGGAGGGCCGCACGGCGATCATCGTCGACGACGGGATCGCCACCGGCGCGACCGCCGCCGTGGCATGCCTCGCCGCGCGCGCCTCCGGAGCGACCCGAGTCGTCCTCGCGGTGCCGGTGGCATCTCCCGACGCACTGCGCCGGGCCGGCCGGATGGCCGACGAGGTGATCTGCCCGTGGACGCCGGTGGACACCGACAGCGTCGGCGCCGCTTACGACGATTTTCATCAACTCGGCGACGACGAGGCCGTCCATCTCCTCCGAAATACTGGTACTTCCGGTACCGGAAAATCCGACGAGACTATCCGATAGTGGTAATCCTCGTTACCGACGGGTAGCATTGTTACGTAGATCACTGCTTATCGGACTGTAAAAAAGGGGCAAATCGGTCCGTGGGGTAATGCATTTACCAACGACATGTGATGCAATGCACACCGACAGTACCTAATGATGGAGGGGTCACAGTGAGTGAGATTGCCGTGCCACAGTCGTTCTCGATTCCCGAGAACACGTCGATGGCCGACAGCGTCTTCCGGCACGAGAAGGAGTCGCCGGAGTTCGTGCCGTTCGAGCGACTGGTCGACGGCAAGTGGGTTCCCGTCACCGCGCGCCAGTTCGCATCCGAGGTGCGCGCCGTGGCGAAGGGCCTGATCGCGTCGGGCATCGAGCTCGGCGACCGCGTCGCGGTGCTGTCGGCGACCCGCTACGAATGGGTCCTGCTGGACTACGCGATCTGGACCGCGGGCGGTGCCACCGTCGCGATCTACGAGACGTCGTCGGCAGACCAGGCCCAGTGGATCCTCGAGGACTCCGGGACCAAGCTGCTCATCGTCGAGAATTCGGGTCACGTCGACACCGTGCGCGAGGTCGCCGAGAATGCTCCGACCGTGCGCGAGGTCCTGCAGATCGAGCCGGCGTCGGGCGGCAAGAGCGCGGTCGACGAACTCGTCGCGCGCGGCGCGGCGGTCACCGACGAGCAGGTCGAGGAACGACGCAACCAGGTCACGGCCGAATCCGCAGCGACCCTCATCTACACCTCCGGCACCACGGGCCGGCCGAAGGGCGTCCAGCTCAAGCACCGCCACTTCGCCTCGGAGTCCGCGGCCTGCGGTCTCGCCCTGCCCGACTCCATGCACGAGGGCCAGCGCACCCTGCTGTTCATCCCGATGGCACACGTCTTCGCACGCCTGATCTCGTTCGCGGCATTCGACAGCAAGGTCACCGTCGGTCACACCTCCGACCTCACCACGCTGCTCGACCAGTTCGCGGTCTTCAAGCCGAACTTCATCCTCTCGGTACCCCGCGTGTTCGAGAAGGTCTACAACTCGGCCAAGCAGAAGGCCTACGACGGCGGCAAGGGCAAGATCTTCGAGAAGGCCTCCGACGTCGCGATCGAATACAGCAAGGCACTCGAGAACGGCGGCCCGGGCCTCGGCCTGAAGATCCAGCACTTCGTGTTCGACAAGCTGGTCTACGGCAAGCTCAAGGCCGCGCTCGGCGGCAACGTGACCAAGGCCGTGTCGGGCGGTGCTGCACTCGGCGCGCGCCTCGGCCACTTCTTCCGCGGCGTCGGCGTCACCATCTACGAGGGTTACGGCCTGACGGAGACGACCGGCGGCATCATCATGAACACCCCGGCCGAACAGAAGATCGGCACCGTCGGCAAGCCGTTCAACGGCTGCGCGGCGAAGATCGCCGAGGACGGCGAGCTGCTGCTCAAGGGCCCCCAGGTGTTCGACGGCTACTGGCAGAACGACAAGGCCACCGAGGAAGCCATCCGCGACGGCTGGTTCCACACCGGCGACATCGGCACGATCGACGAGGACGGTTTCATCTCGATCACCGGCCGCAAGAAGGAACTCATCGTCACCGCGGGCGGTAAGAACGTCGCTCCGGCGATCCTCGAGGATTCGCTGCGCGCCCACCCGCTGATCAGCCAGGTCATCGTCGTCGGCGACTCCAAGCCGTTCATCGGTGCTCTGATCACCCTCGACCCGGAGGCCCTGCCGGGCTGGCTCGAGCGCCACGGCCTGCCGGCGGGAACCACGGTCGCGGAATTGATCAAGAACCCCGACCTGATCGCCGAGATCGACGAGGCGGTCGCCGAGACCAACAAGAAGGTCTCGAAGGCCGAGTCGATCCGCAAGTACCGCATCCTCGAGACCGATTTCAGCATCGAGAGCGGCGAGCTGACCCCGACGCTCAAGCTCAAGCGGAACATCATCCACGACAAGCACGGTGCCGAGATCGCAGCAATCTACAGCTGACGCTCCACCTACGACCGGGCCCTTCGCAACCGCGGGGGGCCCGGTCGTTTCTCAGGGAATCCGGCCGGCCAGGTCGCCCACGAACGCGGCAACATCCGAGGTCACCCTGCGATGCACGGGTTCGTGCAACAGGTCGTGCCCGGCATCGGGATATTCGCGCCACTGTGCCCGGGGCACCGACGACGCCCACTCGCGTATCGGGTCGATCGGGACCAGCCGGTCGTCGACGCCGTGGACCAGCAGGACCGGCAGGTCGCTCGCTCGGAGCGCTTCGGCCGTCTGCGGCAGGGCCGCGGTGCGCGGCGTGCCGCACAGTACGACGCCCGCGAAGCGGGTACCACCAAAGGCCTCGGCACCCAGCGCCGTCAGGACCGTCGCCGCGCCGAGCGAATGGCCCATCGCCACCAGCGGCAGACCGGACTCGGCGGCGAGGCCGGCGAGCACGCCGAAGTCCTCGGCGTGGAACTCGACGTTGCCCGGTGAGCCGGGTTCTCCTTCGGAGAGTCCGTGTCCGGCGAGGTCGAGTCCCCACCACGCGATGCCGTGGGCGGCAAGACCGGAGGCGAAACGATGGTAGTGCCCGGTGTGCTGCCCGAAGCCGTGCGCGAACACGACACCGGCTCTCGCGTCGTCGACGGTCCGGCACCGCCAATGGACCCGGCCGACCGACCCGGGGAAGAACGTCAACGGCATGAACTCATTGTTGCCGGAGACGGAAGATCACCAGCAGCCGCCCTCACCGCGATAGGTGGGCACCTCGGTGCGTCCGTTCTCGTCGACGAGATACACCCGGTCGAATCTCTCGCACAGTTCCCCCGCCTTCGCGTGGCGGAACCACACCCGTCCCCCGACCGGGATCGAGGCGGCCGCGCGACCGCGCACCGGGGTCTGCACCTCTCCGGCACCCTCCGTCCCCAGCAGCGTCAGCCCCGCGGGTCGGACCGGGCGCGGCACTCGCGAGGTGCCGGGCGGGCCGGACGCGATGTACCCGCCACCGAACAACGTCGTGATCGACGGTGACGGTTTCCGTACGGCAGGCAGCGCGAAGAACATCGACGGGTTCGGGGTGAACGCCCGGTAGCCGTCGAACAGGGTGGGCACGTACAGCCCCGACCCCGCGGTGGCCTCGGTGACGACACGATCGGCGGTGGTCACCTCGAGCGAGCCGGTTCCGCCGCCGTTGACCAGTTCGAGGTCTCCCACGACCGCACGCACGGCCTCCACCACGGCTCGGCGGCGCGAGGAGAGCTCCCGCGCCGACAGTCCCTTGACGAGCCGCACCGGCAGCGACGAGTCGGGCAGGCCCGCGATCTGGGCCTCGTAGAACATCACTCCGACGACGTCGAATCCGGCGGCGGCGGCGCGACGTGCCAGGCCGGCGGCGGCTTGCGGGTCGCGCAGCGGAGAACGGCGCACACCGAGGTGGAGCGGACCCACCCGCAACGACGCATCGATGTCCAGGCACACCTTGGGCCGGAAAGCGTGTTCCCCCAGGGCCTCACGGATGATGTCGAGATGCTCGGCCGAATCGATCATGAGCGTGATCGCCTGCGCCGCGTCCGGCGACACCGCGAGCTTCCCGAGCGCCGCCCGGTCGACCGTGGGGTAACCCATCAGGATGTCGCGGGCTCCGTGCTCGACGAGCCACAGTGCCTCCCGAAGCGAGTACGCCATGATGCCGCGAAAACCGCCGCGGGTGGTCAGTTCCGGACCGAGGACCTCGGCGAGGACGGCACGACAGCGCACCGACTTGCTCGCGACCCGCACGGGCACACCGCCGGCGCGGCGGATCAGGTCGTCGGCGTTGCGCCGCAGGGTGGGCAGGTCGACGGCGGCGAACGGCGGGTCGAGGTCGGCCGTGGCCGACTGCACCCGGTCGAGGACGTCGTCGGGGGCGGAAGCAGCACGGAGCACGGGCGGTCCCTTCGGCGTGATCGGGTCGGAGCGGGCGGGTCAGGAACGTTCTACGGCACGGCTCGCGATGATGTCGGCGATGATTCCCAATTCGGCTGCCGTCGAGTCGCTGTCGCGATCCACCAGCCAGCGGAGCACGACTCCGTCGAGCAACGCCAGTGACAGTCGCGCGACCGTCGCTGTGGGCAGCGACCATTCGACGCCGCACCGCTCGGCGCAACTGTCGAGGAACAGGCGGGCCTGCTCGTCCATCAGCCGGTACTGCTGCACGGCGATGTCCCCGCTCACGGGACTGCCGTTGGTGTTGTGCCGCAGGGAGTAGGTCGTGATCTCGTAGGTGAGGGTCTGCAATCCCGGCGTGGACTCGATCGCCGACCACATCGCCCGGAGACCGGCGTGGAGCATCGAACGCAGACAGTCGACACCGCCGGTCTGCTGCGCGTCCGTCGGCACGTCGAACGCGGCCTGCATGGCCCCGGCGAGTTCGCCGATGACGGCGTTCGCCATCGCCACGACGAGGGCTTCCTTGCTGTCGAAACAGTAATGGACGACACCCAGTGACACTCCGGCCTTCTCGGCGACGGCACGGACCGTGACGGCTCCGACTCCCCCACCCTCTGCCAGTTCCAGTGCCGCGGCCACGAGTTGGGTGCGGCGCTCGTCGGCAGGCAACCGATTCGACATGCCCCGATCGTAGAGGTCGGGAACTGTTTCCGACCAGATGTTGACTTGGACGGTTGTCCAGGTCGAAGATGGGGCATGTCCACCTGGCACAACTGGGCGCGCACCGCGAGCGCGACGCCCCGCCGTTTCGAGACCCCCCGCACCGTCGACGACCTCGCGCGCATCGTCCGTCGCGCCTCCGACCAGGGCGAACACGTCAAGGCTGTGGGTGCCGGGCACTCGTTCACCGATGCGGCCGTCACCGACGGCACGCTGATCTCGCTCGACCGGATGTCGGGCCTCGTCTCGGTGGAGCGGTCACCGGCCGGCGCGGTTGTGACGGTGCGGGCGGGGACGCGACTGCGCGATCTGAGCGACCTGCTGTGGGCACAGGGCCTCGCCGTCCCCAACCTCGGCGACATCGATGTCCAGTCCGTCGCCGGCGCGATCTCCACCGGCACCCACGGCACCGGTACGGCCTTCCGCGGACTCGCGGCAGCCGTGTGCCGTGCGACGATCGTGCTCGCCGACGGCCGGATCGTCGACTGCTCCCCCGAACACGAACCCGACCTGTTCGAGGCCGCGCGCCTCGGACTCGGCGCACTCGGCGTCCTCGCGACCGTCACGCTCGACTGCGTCCCTGCCTTCCGCCTCCGGGCAGAAGAAGCACCCTCGTCGCTCCGGGCGACGCTCGACGCCCTGGACGAACTGCGTAACGACGTAGACCATTTCGAGTTCTACTGGTTTCCGCACACGGACGGCGTGCTCGTCAAACGCAACACCCGCCTCCCCGGTGCGGCACCGGTGCAGCCGCTCGGGCGGGTGCGCACCCTCCTCGACGACGAACTGCTCTCCAATGGAGCGTTCGCGCTCTTCCAGCAGATCGGAACGCGTGCTCCCGCCACCATCCCGGCCCTGAACCGGGTGGCGTCGCGGGTCCTCTCGCCGCGCACGTTCGTCGACCGCAGCTACCGGGTGTTCGCCTCCGAACGCCGGGTGCGGTTCCGGGAGATGGAGTACGCGATACCCACCGACCACCTTCCGGAGGCCCTGCGCGAGATCGATGAGTGGTTGCAGCGCAACGATGTCCGCATCGGCTTCCCGGTGGAGGTGCGGTTCTCGCGGGCCGACGATGTGTGGCTGTCCACCGCGCACGGCCGCGACACCGCGTACGTGGCCGTGCACCAGTACCACCGGCGCGACCACGGGCCCTATTTCGACGCTGTCGAGCCGATCCTGCGTGCCGCCGGGGGACGCCCGCACTGGGGCAAGCTCCATTCCCTGACCGACGGCGATCTGCGCGATCTCTACCCGCGATTCGACGACTTCCTCGTCGTGCGCGACCGCGTGGATCCGCACCGCACCTTCACGAACCCGTATCTACGTCGGGTCCTGGGCGAGTGACGACCTGCCGATCAGAGGAAGGCTGCATCCCATGAATTGCGCTGCAGCACATCCCGTTCGGCATCGGTGAGACCGAGTTGGTCTTTCAGGCCCACGAGGTTGTCGTCGACGTAACCGCCGAAATAGGCGGGATCGTCCGAGTGCACGCTCACCGAGAGACCGGCCTCGAGCATCCGGCGCAGCGGATGATCGGCGAGGGTATCCACCACGCGGAGGCGGACATTCGAGAACGGGCAGACCGTGAGCGGGATGCTCTCGTCGACCAGGCGCGCGACGAGTTCGGGATCCTCGAGCGAGCGGATACCGTGGTCGATGCGTTCGGCGCCGAGCAGGTCGAGTGCCTGCCAGACGTATTCCGGCGGTCCCTCCTCCCCCGCGTGCGCCGTGATGCGCAGCCCTTCGGCCCGAGCCCGCGCGAAGACGTCCTCGAAGAGTGACGGCGGGTGGCCCACCTCCGCCGAGTCCAGCCCGAGCCCGATGATCGGCGCGCCGAGGCGCAGCAGTTCGCCGAACACCTCGTGCGCTTCGGGCACCGGACGATCACGCACGATCGACGCGATCATCGCCGCGTCGACCCCGAACTCCCGATGAGCACCGGCGACCGCGTCGGCGAGCCCGGCCACGACCTCGGGCAGCGCGACACCGCGCGAGGTGTGGGCCTGGGGATCGAAGAAGAACTCCGCGCGGGTGACACCCGCCCGCGCCGCACGTGAGAAATAGGCGCGGGCGAGGTCGGCGAAGTCCTGCGCGGTGCGCAGGACCTCCATGTTCGCGTAGTACAGGTCGAGGAACGACTGCAGGTCGGTGAACTCGTAGCGACTGCGGAGGTCGTCGAGATCGCGATAGGGCAGAGCGACGCGGTTCCGCTCGGCGAGGGCGAGGATCAGCTCGGGTTCGAGCGTGCCCTCGATGTGTACGTGCAATTCGGCGAAACCGTCGGTCACCTGATCCTCACCCTCTCTCGTTCCCTCGCCCTCGCGTGTCCGACCGCTCAGCGACCCTTCCACACGGGAGGCCGCTTCTCGGCGAAGGCCGTGGCACCTTCACGCGCGTCCTCCGAAGTGAACACGGGCGCCATGATCTCCATCTGCTTCACGAACGCTTCTTCGCGCGACCAGTCGGCCGAGCGGACGATGATCTCCTTGGTCGCCGCCACGGCGAGCGGTCCGTTCGCCGTGATGCGCTCGGCCAGCTCGAAAGCGCCCTCGAGTGCCCCACCGGGTTCGGTGAGGCGATTGACGAAACCGTAGCCGTAGCCTTCCTCGGCGGTGAACGCATCCCCGGTGAGCGCGAGCTCGAGTGCCTTCTGGTAAGGGATGCGCGAGGGCAGGCGCAGCAGACCACCACCACCGGCGACCAGGCCGCGCTTGACCTCCGGAATGCCGAACTTCGCGTCCTTCGCCGCGACGACGAGGTCGGTGGCCAGGACGAGTTCGGTTCCTCCGGCGAGCGCGAATCCCTCGACCGCGGAGATCAGCGGCTTGCGCGGGGGCGCTTCCGTGAAGCCGAGGCCCTTGCCCGGTACGACCACGTTCTCGCCCGCGACGAACGCCTTGAGATCCATGCCTGCGCAGAAGGTACCGCCGGCGCCGGTGAGTACACCCACCGACAGGGAGTCGTCGCCGTCGAGTTCGTCGACCGCCTCGGCGAGGGCGTGACTCACCGCGGCGTTGACCGCATTGCGTGCGTCGGGCCGGTTGATGGTGATGACGAGAACGCGATCGCGTCGTTCGAGCAGGACTACGTCGGACATGGGCATACCTCTCCACTACGGAAAATGCCGGATCATCCCGGTTACAGGCTGTATACCCGACGAGAACCTGTTCCAGGGATCACGACACCCGGACGGCGAGCTGATCGACGAAGCCCTCGTCGTCGATGCGCACCTGATCCCCCGTGCGGAACCAGCCGTCCTCCCTGAACGCGTCGGCCGTCGCGCACGGTTCGCGCCAGTACCGCCGGGCCACGCTCGGCCCGCGACACAGGAGTTCACCGACGCCGTTCTCGGCGTCGGGTCCGAGCAGCGCGACCTCGATCCCGCCGAACGGCACACCGATGCTGCGGGGATGACGAGAGCGATGTTCCGAGGGCAGCAGCAGACCGATCCCTCCCGTCTCTGCGACCCCCCAGCCCCGCACACACCGCGAAGTGGGGAAGGCCGCGCGGAGGTGCCGCCACGGTGCGCGGATCACCCGCGATCCCGAGACCACCACGGTGCCCCCGAACGCGAGCGTGGGCAGCAACTGGACGCTGCATCCGACCGCCGTGGACAGCGGAGCCGTCAGCACGGTCCGGATGCCGTCGCCGCAGAGGTCCATCGCGTGCGCGACGGCTTCGATCGTCGACAGCACGTTGGTGTTGGTCAGTTCGACGCCACGTAGTCCACCACCGGCGACGCGCACGTAGTAGAGCACCGCCAGTTCGTCCGGCGACGCCCCGCCGTCGAGGAAGGCGACGCCGTCGGGGAGGTCGGAGTCCAGGGTCAGCACCGCACCGCTGTGGCCTTCGATCTCCGCTGCCTCCTCCGCGCTGCAGCTGGGGGCGGGGAGCACAGGGACGCCCCCGGCGAGGACCACTCCGAGGAAACCGACGAGCCAGCGGATACCGTTCGGCTGGTTCACCACCACACGGTCGGCGGGACCGACACCCTGGTCGAGGAGGCCACCGGCGACGCGGGCGGCGGCAGCCCACAGTTCGCGGTAGGTGAGCGCGCGACCGCAACGGTCGACCACGGCGACCCGGTTCGCGAAACGCAGCGCACTCCGGTCGAGCAACTCCGCGAGGCACGGCTCGAGGCCGTCGTACTGCAGGATGCCGCTCGCACAGCGAGTGACCCGATCGTCCCGGAGCCAACGACTGCCTGCAGGAATCTCCACTACGGCCACCGACATGCCACCTCCCACCCGGCGTGCGTGCCTGCACTATATGGCGTGGATCACAACCGTGTGAGGAAACTGCGGGTCACGGACACGCTTCAGCCGTACTGCGGACTCTCGTCAGGCCGTCGCCGGCGCCGAGCGGTCCTCCGGTGCACGCTGTTCCTTCTGACTCGCGGGGCGGTCGAAGGCCAGCACGGCCACGAGTCCGATGATCAGGACACCGGCGGGAAGCCACAGGGATTCCGCCATCGCGGCGGCGAACGGCGCGCGCAACGGTTCCGGCAGGACGGACGTCTCCGTCTCCGACGACCCACCGCCCCCGATGCCGTTCGCCGACAGCCGGGCCGCCATCATCGCGCCGAGAGCGGCACTGCCCATCACCGCGCCCACCTGACGCGTCGTGTTGTACACACCGGAGCCCGCGCCCGCGCGACTCGGCGCGAGCCCGTTCGTCGCGGTGGCCGACAGCGGAGACCAGATCCCCGCGTTCGCGATACCGATCAGGGCGATCGGCAGCAGCAACTGCCAGATCTCCGCGTCGGGGGTCATCACCAGGGCGAGCCATCCCAGCCCGACGACGAGCAGCGAGAATCCGGTGCCTGCGATCAGTCGCGGGTGGAGACGGTCGACGAGCCTGCCCACGAGCGGCGCGAGCACACCGCTGAACACCGCCATCGGCACCATGAGCAGTGCGGCACCGGTAGGACTCAGACCACGCACCGACTGGGCGTAGAACATGATGGGCAGCATGACGCCGGTGATGGCGAAGCCCATCGTCGCGATGCCGATGTTCGCGAGGCCGAAGTTACGGTCGTGGAACAGCGACAGCGGCACGAGCGGTTCTCCCCGGTTGCGTGACTGCTGCGCGACGAAGACGGCGAGCAACGCAATGCCCGCGACGATCAGCAGCCACACCCGGGTGGTCCACTCGAACGAGTTGCCCTCCTGGATCCCGAACACGAGGCAGAACAGACCGGCGCCGCTGAGCAGCATCCCGAGCACGTCGAACCGGTGAGGACTCGTCGGCAGCACGGGCACGTACCGCACGGCCAGCGCGAACCCGATGATTCCCACGGGCACGTTCACGAAGAAGATCCATTCCCAGCCGAGACCGTCGACCAGAACACCGCCGGCCAGGGGGCCGACCAGCGTCGCGACACCGGCCACCGCCCCCCATAGTCCCATCGCGGTCCCGCGCCGCTCACGCGGGAAGATCCGCGTCACCACGGCCATGGTCTGCGGCGACATGAGCGCCGCACCGAAACCTTGGAAGACCCGCGCGACGATGAGCATCTCGATCGTCGACGAGAAGCCGCACCACAACGACGCGATCGTGAACAGCACCAGCCCGGCGAGATAGACCCGTCGCTGCCCCAAGCGGTCGCCGAGGCGGCCCGTCACGAGGAGCGGCACCGCATACGCGAGCAGATAGGCGCTCGTGACCCACACGACGGCGGCGATGTCGGCACCGAAGGTCCGCATGATCGCCGGGTTGGCGACGGCGACGATGGTGCTGTCCACCAGGATCATGAAGAAGCCCAGGCACAGCGCCCCCAACGCCGCCCAGCGGGCACCGTCCGACATCTCCACCGCCACCTCGGACCCGCGTTCGCGCGTGTCCACCTCGCTGTTGTCGCTCACCGGACCTCTCCCCTCGTCGGCGGTCTACGGTAGCGGGGTGGACCCGCACATCTCGAGCATCGCCGCCCTCGCGTGGTGTCGTGCACTGGGCCTACCCGACGGTGCCCTCGCCGAACCCGGCTGCGTCACACGGGTCGACGACTCGGTCCGCGACGTGCGGGTGCTGGCGGTGGGGCGCGCCACGGCGATCGTGGGTCCCGCTACCGCGGTCTCCCGTCTCGCGGCCGAACCCGACCCCGCCGAACTCGACGCATCGAACGCCGAAGTCGTCGTCGCCGGCCACGCCGGTCGCACGGAGATCCTCGGTCTGTGTACCGACTGGATCGACGCGACGCGCGTCGACAACCCGCTCGTCTCGGACGACCCGGGCGACCTCGCGGAACTGCTGCGGTGCTGCCCGCCCGACGACGTCACCGAGGCCGAACTGTCGCCGAACGAGCCGTCGCGCGTGTTCGTGCTACTCGACGACGACCACCGTCCCCTGGCCGGCGCCGCCTACAGCGAACTCGGATCGCTGCTGGTCGACGTACGGGTGCTGACGACACCCGCCGCGCGTCGCCGGGGTCTCGCATCGACGGTCGCAACGCTGGCGACCCATGATGCGCTCGACGCCGGGCTCGTCCCGCTCGCCCGCATGCGCCGCGACAACCGCGGTGCCCGGACCGTCGCGGCGGTGTCGGGATACGACATCTGGGGAACCCTCGTGACGGTTCGGGTACCACCCGAACGGTGAGGACAGTGCGGAAGGATGCGCAGGTGACCGAGAACAAGTACGTCGAACCGGGTGCGGAGTTCACCCGCGACACCAACTACATCCCCACCCGCATCACCGCCGACGGGCGCGACGGCTACCCCGTCGAAGCCGGGCGGTACCGGCTCGTCGCTGCCCGCGCCTGCCCGTGGGCCAACCGCACCCTGATCGTGCGGCGACTGCTCGGTCTCGAGGATGCCCTGTCGCTGGGATTGTGCGGCCCGACGCACGACGAGCGCAGCTGGACGTTCGATCTCGACCCGGGCGGCCTCGATCCCGTCCTCCGCATCCCGCGACTGCAGGACGCCTATCTCGCCCGCTACCCGGAATACGACCGCGGGATCACCGTCCCGGCCGTCGTGGACGTCCCCACAGGGCAGGTCGTGACGAACGACTATCCGCAGATCACCCTCGACTTCTCCACCGAGTGGACACAGTTCCACCGTGAGGGCGCACCGGATCTGTACCCCGAGGAACTGCGGGCCGAGATCGACGAAGTGGCCGAGCTCGTCTATCGGGACGTCAACAACGGCGTGTACCGGTGCGGCTTCGCCGGCTCGCAGGAGTCCTACGACAAGGCCTTCGACCGCCTGTTCGCCCGCCTCGACTGGCTCGAGGAACGCCTCGGGGCGCGACGTTATCTCGTGAGTGAGACCATCACCGAGGCCGACGTGCGCCTGTTCACCACGCTCGTCCGGTTCGATCCCGTCTACTACGGGCACTTCAAGTGCAACCGGAACCGGCTGGCGGACTTCCCGGCGCTGTGGGCGTACGCGCGCGATCTGTTCCAGACCCCCGGCTTCGGCGACACCATCGACTTCGTGCAGATCAAGCAGCACTACTACCTCGTGCACACCGACATCAATCCGACGGGCATCGTGCCGAAGGGACCGGACCTGTCGAACTGGCTCGACCCGCACGGTCGTGAGGCACTCGGCGGGCGGCCGTTCGGGGACGGCACACCGCCGCCCCCGCCGCGCCCGAGCGAGGTGGTCCCCGAAGGGCACGGCGCGATTGCGCGCTGACCGCACGGCGCGATTGCGCGCTGACCGGGAGTCCGACGGATCCCGCTACGACCGGCGCGGTCGGTAGGTGCCGATGCTCCAGTACACACCGTGCGGGTCGCGGCAGGTGAACCCGTGCGAGCCGTAGTCCTCGTCGCGGAGTTCGACGGTCACGGTCGCCCGCACCGCCGGGTCGTCGGCCTGCGCCGAGGCGAGCACCCTCTTGTACAGGGCATCGACGGTGGCGTCGTCGGGAAGCACGAGATAGGCCGTGCCCACGTCGGCGTGCTGATCGAGCGGCGACCCGCGACCGGTCGAGCCGAGCATGACGCCGCCGCCGTAGGGCCAGTGGAGGGCCGCGTGGTCGACGCACTCGCCCTCCCCGTAGACCTCCGTCTCGACGAATCCGAGAGTGTTCACGAGGAAGCGGATCGCGCCCCGGGCGTCGGTGTAGGCGAAGCACGGCCACACCGTGTCGACGGTGGGTGTGCCGGTCGCCGACTGCCGAGTGAAGTTCGTTGTGTTCGTCATGTCTTCGAGTGTCGGCTCCGCCGCCTCACTCGTCTTGGACGAATGGGAACACTTCGTCCTCGAGCCACCGGGACGGCGGCACGCCGGCCAGATCACGCCAGTCGCGGGCGAGATGTGCCTGGTCGTAGAAGCCGCATTCGGCGGCGACGTCCGCGAGTCGCCGGCCGGGGTCCGCCCGCAACATCCTCCGAGACCGGTCGAACCGCGCCACCCGCGCGACATCCTTCGGGGACAACCCGAACTCGCCGGCGCACCGGTTCGCAAGGTGGCGTCTGCTCCATCCGAGTTCGTCCGCGACGGCGCGGACCGGACGGGCGGGATCGGACACCAGCAGGCGCCAGGCGTGCACGAGGTGCCCGTCCGGGCCCGTCGACCGCGCGGAGATCAGGCGCCGCGCGAGCACCCGATCGAGAACACGGAAACGCTCGTCCCACGACCCGGCCGCGGCGATCCGGTCGAACAATTCCCGACCGTCGGCACCGATGACGTCCTCCAGATCGACGGCCCACGAACCGAGTGCGGCGGCAGGTACACCCAGCAGTGCGCGAGCGCCCGCCGGCGTGAGCGCGAGTTGCATCCCGTGCTGGCGTCCATCGTGGACGATGGGCACCGGTCGCGTCGACAGTCCTCCGGCGAGAGCATCGAAACGCTCCGGGGGCTGCCCGTCGCCCCGGGAGAGTTCGACAGGTTCGGAGATCGTGAGGATTACGGTGACCTCCGGAGAGGGCATACCCAGGTGGGTCCCCGGCGGGAAACCGTCGAGCCGATACCCCTCGTACGAACGTACGTAGGGTGTCAGCAGGGGCGCCGGACGCCGTCTGGCGCCGTCCGATACCCCGACTGCGGACCCGGTCATGGCACCAGCGTAGTGAGAGCAGTCCGGAAGACAAGAGCACCGGAGAACAGGGGCACGATGAGCAGCAAACCAGGCATCGCAGAGGCTTTCATCGTCAAGATGCTGGACAACGGCGCGAGGCTGCAGGGTCCCGCGGTGGCGAAGTACGTCGATCTCATGCGGCGCGCGCACCCCGACGAGTCCCCGGCGCAGATCATCGAGCGTCTCGAGAAGCAGTTCCTGCTCAGCGTCACGGGCAGTGGGTCGGCGGCCGGCGCGACCGCCGCCTTCCCCGGCGTCGGAACCCTCGCGGCCATCGGCGCGGTGGGCGCCGAGACGGCCTTCTTCTTCGAGGCGTCCGCGCTGCTCACTTTGGCCATCGCATCGGTGCACGGGATCGAACCCCACAGCCACGAGCAGCGCCGCGCGCTGGTGCTCGCGGTCTCGCTCGGCGATGCCGGCCGGGAGATCGTCGCGACCGCGACGGGCGCGTCGCTGCGCAACTGGCCCAAGGCGCTGACCACCGGCGCGGGCGGCACCCAGTTGAAGACGCTGAACAATTCGCTGGTCAAGAAGTTCATCCGCCGATACTTCGCCAAGCGGAGTCCGTTGCTGATCGGCAAGCTCGTCCCCGCGGGTATCGGTGCCGCCATCGGTGGTGTGGGCAACCGCGCGCTGGGCAAGCGGACGATCCAGCACGCGCGCGACGCCTTCGGTCCTCCCCCGGCCGCATGGCCCACCGCCCGTCCCGTCATCCCGGTGAGCGGAGAGGCCCCGATCATCGACGCCGGGGTTCCGGTACCGAAGGACTGACGGTGCCCGCCGACGGGAAGGTGTACGTCCGGGAGTCCGGTGCGGGACCGCGCACCGTCGTACTGCTGCACGGCTTCTCCGACCACGGCGGTACGTGGTGCAAGGTCGCACCGGCGATCGCCGAGCGTCATCGGGTGCTCACGGTCGACCTGCCCGGTTTCGGGCGCAGCGCGCAGCATTGGGAGACACCGGTGCTCGACCATTACGTCGACGTCGTGGCCGAACTCGTCGACGACGCCCCCGAGCCGGTGTCGCTGGTCGGGAACTCCCTCGGGGCGGTGACGGCGCTGGTGTTCGCGTCCGTCCACCCGTCCCGCGTCGATCGAGTGGTGCTCGCCGACATGCCGGGTCTCACCGGGATCCCCCGGTGGTGGACGCGGGGAGCGCAGGTACCGGTCGAACTGTCGCGCGCGTTGCTGCGTCCGCTGCCCGCCGCGGTGATGCAGCAGGCCATGGGCACCCTGTACGGGCGGGCGGCGGTGCATCGACGCGGCACCTTCGACCGGGCCGTGCGCGCGGCGTTCGCGGCAAACTACGCGACGCGCGAGCAGGTCGACACGCTGCTGACTGTCGGCCGGCACGCCATCGGCGAACTCGGCCGGCTGCCGATCCCGGAGATGGTGCACGCCCTCGACATGCCGGCCCTGCTGGTGTGGGGTGCGCGCGACCGGCTGACACCTGCTCACGCGGCGCGGCGCGTGCAGGCCGGCGGCAGGCGACGGGTCGTGATCATCCCCGATGCGGGGCACTGCCCCCAGCTCGACGCCCCGCGCGAATTCCTCGACGCCGTCCTGCCCTTCCTCGGATGACCCGTAAGCTCACGGCGACCGCGGCACGAGCCGCACCCACATCTCGACGACGCGGGGGTCCGTATCCGTGACAGCACCGTCAGCGCAACCGCCGTACGGCACACCCGATCCGCGGGTGCCCTCGGGGGCGCCCGGCGCGGGGATCGCCGTCCACGGCCTGAGCAAGGCGTTCGGCGACCACACCGCCGTGTCGAATCTGTGGTTCACGGTTCCGCCGGGGTCGATCACGGGTTTCCTCGGCCCCAACGGATCGGGTAAGACCACCACACTCGGCATGATGCTCGGTCTGATCCGGCCGAGTGCCGGGAACGCCTTCGTCGACGGCGTGCCGTTCACGGCCCTGCAGCAGCCGGCGCAGGTCGTCGGCGCCGTGCTCGACGCGCGCAGCGCCCATCCCAAGCACCGGGCGCTGACGCACCTGCAGATCTACTGCGCCGCGATCGGCGTACCCGACGAGCGGGCGAAGCAGATGCTCGACCTCGTCGGCCTGGGATCGGTCGCGAGACGTCGCCTCGGTGAGTTCTCCCTCGGCATGCGGCAGCGACTCGCCCTGGCGACGGCGCTGCTCGGGCAACCGCGTTATCTGGTGCTCGACGAACCGGCGAACGGACTCGACCCGGAGGGCATGGCCTGGCTGCGTGACTTCCTCCGCGCCTTCGCCGGCAACGGCGGGACCGTGCTGATCTCGAGTCACATCCTGCGGGAGATCGAGCAGATGGCCGACCGTCTCGTGGTCATCGCGAACGGGCACCTGGTCGCGGAGACCTCGATGACGGACCTGCGCGACGCCTACCGCTCGCGGGTGTTCGTCGCGTCCTCCGACCCGGCCCGCCTCGCGACGGCGCTCGCCGCGGCGGGGCACACCGATGCGCAGGTACAGCAGGACGGACGGCTCGCGGTGGTCGGTGCCGCTCCCGACCGCATCGCCGAGATCGCCGCTACCGCGGAGGTGAAGCTGTTCGGCACGAGTGTCGAACACGTCGATCTCGAGCAGGTGTACCTGGCGATGACGGCAGGTCGCTACGCGGCCGCTCCGGTTGCGCAGTACCCGGGGCACGGACCCCACCAACCCCAGGCCCAGCAGTACCCGCAAGCCCAGCAGTATCCACAAACCCAGCAGTATCCGCAGTCGCAGTGGGGGCAGGCGAACCGACCGCCGGCCGGACAAGGAGGCCCGACCGCATGACCGCGCTTCTCACCGCCGAGTTCCGCAAGGTCCTGAGCCTGCGCTACTGGTGGATCCTCGGCATCGCACCGCTGATGGTGGGCCTGTTCTGTGGCGCACTGACGCTGCCGGTCGCGCGGCAACTCGAATACGGCTTCGGCGACGGTGTCGCCGAGGCCGTCGCCGCCGCGGTCGGCATCTCCCTCGCACTGTCGCTGGTCTTCCTGTTCGCCGCGATCTTCGGTGCGGTGGCGACCGGCAGCGAGTTCGCGCACCGCACGATCGTGACGACCTTCCTCACCACGCGGGGCCGCGATCGCGTCGTCGGCGTGAAACTCGCGACCGTCGCCGTGATCGGGTTGCTGTACTGCATCGTCACGGAACTCGCGGCGGCCGCGACGCTCGTGTTGTTCGGCGGCGGCTTCGAGGGCGCCGACCTCGGGTCGGTTGCCAAAGTGCTGTTCATCGGCCTGTTCTGCGCGCTGATGTGGTCACTCATCGGAGCCGGGCTCGGCCTGCTCACACGATCCACGACGGGCAGTGTGCTCGCGATCTGCGCATGGGTGCCGTTCGGTGAGCTGATCGTCTCGCTCGTCCTGCACGGTCTCGGTCTCGGGACGCTCGCGTCGTACCTGCCGGCGCAGGTCACGTGGTACGTGCTGTTCTCGGCGGTGTCGCTGCCCGAGGACGTGACGCTGGAGATGACGTGGCCGCTGGCACCGTTGCTCCTGGTCTTCTGGACCGTGGTGCTGGGCGGTCTCGGCTGGTGGCGGACCCGAAACGCCGACATCGTCTGACGCAGCTCCCTGCGCCCCGGCGTTCTCCGACGGGCTCCGACCCGGTCTGTCGTCACGCGGCGCTAATGTCGGTTCGATGGCACACGACCCGATTCCGCGCTCGCCGGGATGGATTTCCCGGCTCGTCGCCGAATGCCTGAAACACCGCAGAACGGCTCTCGGGGCGCTGGCCGTCACCGTCGTCGCCGCCCTGATCGACATCACCTTCCCGCTGCTGACGAAAGTCGCGGTCGACAGTGCGACCGGGCAGGGCGATGTGCCCGCCGACGACCTGCGTCTGATCGGTCTCGCCGCAGGGGCGATCGCTGGCGGGGCAGTGATCCGGTTCGGCTGCCAGTACGGGCGGCGCATGCTCGCCGGACGTCTGTCGCTCGACGTGCAGCACGACCTGCGGTTGCGTCTGCTCGGCTCGCTCCAGCGTCTCGACGGTCACGGTCAGGACCGCATCCGCACCGGTCAGGTGGTCTCGCGGTCCATCACCGATCTGCAGCTCGTCCAGGGTCTGCTCGCGATGGTGCCGATGTCGGCGGGCGCGCTGTTGCAGTTCGTGCTCGCGCTGGTGATCATGATGTCGCTCTCACCACTGCTCACGCTGGTCGCGGTGGTCACGGTCCCGATCATCGGCGGCCTCGTCCGGGTGGTGCGCCCGAAGCTGTTCGCCGCGACGTGGTCGGCGCAGCAGCGCGCGGCCGATCTCGCCCAGCACGTCGAGGAGACCGTCACCGGGGTGCGGGTCGTGAAGGGATTCGGTCAGGAGTCCCGCGCCGTCGACCAGCTCGAGGAGCACGGTCGCCGGTTGTACGCGGAGCGTCTGCGCGCGGCCCGGATCAATGCGTGGTTCTCGGCCCCGCTGGGTGCGATCCCGCAGTTCGGGCTCGTCGCCACGATCGCGCTCGGCGGCTGGCTCGCCCTCGAAGGCGGGATCACCGTGGGTACCTTCGTGGCGTTCACCGCCTATGTGGCGACGATGACGGCGACGACCCGCACGCTGTCGCAGGTCGTGATCATGGCGCAACTGTCCCGCGCCGCCGTGGAGCGGGTGTACGAGGTGATCGACACCGAACCCGACGTCGCCGATCCTCCGCATCCCGTCGCGCTGCCCGACGGTCCGCTCGGGGTGCACCTGAAGGATGTGACGTTCGGCTTCGACGACGACCGGGACGTGCTGCGCGGACTCGACCTGGAGATCGCACCCGGCGAGACCGTCGCGATCGTCGGTCCGGCGGGCTCGGGCAAGACCGTGCTCTCGCTGCTGCTCCCCCGGTTCTACGCGCCGCGCCACGGATCGGTGTGCCTGACCGCCGACGGGCACGACATCGACGTCGGCACCCTGCGCGCCGACGACCTGCGCGGTGCGGTCGGTCTCGTCTTCGACGAGCCGTTCCTGTTCTCGGATTCGGTCGCGTCCAACATCGCCCTCGGCCGACCCGACGCGTCGGACGACGAGATCCGGGCCGCTGCGGCAGCGGCGCGCGCCGACGACTTCGTCGATGCGCTGCCCGAGGGCTACGACACCGTCGTCGGCGAACGCGGCCTGACGCTGTCCGGCGGGCAGCGACAGCGGGTCGCGCTGGCGCGGGCACTGCTCGTCGATCCGCGGGTGCTGATCCTCGACGACGCCACCTCCGCGGTCGACGCCGAGACGGAGGCCGCGATCTACGGCGCGCTGCGGGCCGGCCGACGCCGCACGACGCTCGTGCTCGCTCATCGGCGATCGACGCTCGCGCTCGCCGACCGGGTCGCCGTGCTCGACGACGGACGCATCGTCGACATCGGAACGGTCGACGAACTCGATCACCGCAGTCCCGTCTTCCGGCGTCTGCTCTCGACCGACGAGGACGTCGTGCCGGCTCCGGAGCGTCCGGTGGCGGCCGGCGAGTTGTGGCCGGAGCGGCCCGGCGACGAGCCGTCCGGGGCCGTCGTCGACACGGCGGTCGCCGGTGGCGGTCGGGGCGGACCGGCGGGCGGTGGTGGTCGCGGCGGACCTATGACGGGTGCGCTCGGCGCGGTGGCGCCGACCCCGGAACTGCGCGCTGCGGTCGCGGCGCTTCCCCCCGCCACCGAGACCCCCGGGAGCGATCCGGCCCTGCAGTCCGACTCCCTGCGCCTGCCCGACCCGCAGTTCCGCCTGTGGACGACGCTGCGCCCGGTGCGTGCCCTGCTCGCACTCGTCGTGCTGTGCCTCGCGGTGGAGTCGCTGACGAGCATCGCGTTCCCGTCGCTCGTGCGGTTCGCCGTCGACCGCGGGGTGACCCCGGCCGAGCCGTCGCGGTTGTGGCAGGCGACCGCCGTGGGTGTGGTCCTCGCGCTGCTCGGCTGGATCGCGGTCGCGATCCTGACCGTGCTCACCGCGCGCGCGGGCGAGCGGGTGCTGTTCGGGCTGCGCGTGCGCTCGTACGCACACCTGCAGCGACTCGGACTCGACTATTACGAACGCGAACTGTCGGGCCGGATCATGACCCGGATGACGACCGACGTGGACGCGTTGTCGCAGTTCATCCAGACCGGCCTGTCCACCGCGGTGGTGGCGGTGTTGACTCTCACCGGCATCTCGATCGCGCTGATCGCGACCGACCTGTCCCTGGCCCTGGTGGTGCTGGCGGTGCTGCCCATCCTGACGGTCGCGACCCTGTGGTTCCGGAAGATCTCGGGCACGGCGTACGCGCAGTCCCGCGAACGCATATCCCTGGTGAATGCGGATTTCCAGGAGAACGTCACGGGTCTGCGCGCCGCGCAGGCCTACCGCCGCGAGGAGACCGCCGCCCGTCGTTTCGCCGAGCGCGCGGAGGCCTATCGGCGCAGCCGCCTGCGCTCGCAACGGGCGATCTCGCTGTATTTCCCGTTCATCACCTTCCTGTCCGACCTCGCGCTCGCCGCGGTCGTCTTCGTCGGGGCGCGGGAGGTGGCGTCGGGTGCGGTCGGGCCGGGTGTACTGATCGCGTTCGTGCTGTACCTGAACCTGCTGTTCGCACCCATCCAGCAGTTGTCGCAGGTCTTCGACGGCTACCAGCAGGCAAGGGTGGGTCTGCACCGGATCGGCGACCTCCTGCGGACCGAGAGTTCACTCGAGTCGGCGCAGGAGGGCACGGTCGCCGTCACCGGGCACCTCCGCGGCGACGTCGACCTGCGGGAGGTGGGCTTCCGGTACCGCGAGGCCGAACGCGAAGCCCTGAGCGGGGTGGACCTGACGATCCCGGCCGGGTCGACGGTCGCCCTGGTGGGCCGGACCGGCGCCGGGAAGTCGACGGTCGTCAAGCTGCTCGCGCGGTTCTACGACCCCACCTCGGGTTCGGTGCGGGTGGACGGGACCGATCTGCGCCGGTACCGCCTGCGCGACTATCGGGGCCGGCTCGGCGTCGTGCCGCAGGAGGCACACCTGTTCACGGGCACGGTGGCGACCAACATCGCCTACGGCCGGCCCGACGCGACGCGCGAGGAGATCGAGGCCGCCGCGCGGGCCGTCGGGGCGCTCGACATGGTCGCGGGGCTCCCCGGCGGGATGAACCATCCGGTGGGTGAGCGCGGGCAGGGTCTGTCGGCGGGCCAGCGGCAGCTCATCGCGCTCGCGCGCGCCGAACTGGTGGATCCCGATCTGCTGCTGCTCGACGAGGCCACCGCGACCCTCGATCCCGCCACCGAGAAGGCGGTGCTCGAGGCGGGTGCGCGGGTGGCGCGTTCGCGGACGGCCGTAGTGGTGGCGCACCGTCTCGCGACCGCCGCTCGTGCCGATCTCGTGGTCGTCATCGACGACGGCCGTATCGTCGAGTGTGGGCCCCACGACGAGCTGCGCCGAGCGGGAGGTCTGTACACCACTTTGTGGCAACTCGCTACCGGTGGTCTCGTTCCGGAGGAGCCCGAAGCCCTGCTCACATCTGCCACGGAAGGATCGAACATGAGATCGTCCTCACGTTTGTAACGGGGTGCGCGCTGCACCGATGCACCTTTGAGGGAATAATCGGCTCTCGAGAACCGTCATCGATGGAGACCCCATCGCACCAGATTGTGAGCTAGCCCACCGACATGCGCGGTCAGTTCGGATCGTCACATGCTACGGGCTAGCCTCATACGCACAGGCGCTCCGATCGGGTACCGAAGAAAGAAACGAGGCGAACAACTGCCGTGAGCAGCAGCTCTACATCACAGTTCGGACAGAACCAGTGGTTGGTTGACGAGATGTACCAGCGCTTCCAGGACGACCCTTCGTCCGTGGACGCGAGTTGGCACGAATTTCTGACCGACTATTCGCCGGAAGCCGCGGTGGCCGGAGGTACCAACGGCTCCGACACCGCCACGACCGAGAAGCCCGCGCCGAGCACCGCATCTGCGCCGAGTTCCTCCGCTTCGGCCCCCGCCGCGCCCGCAGCGAAGGCCCCCGCCGCGCCGGCAGCGAAGGCCCCCGCCGCTCCTGCAACGAAGGCCCCCGCCGCGCTGGCGAAGCCCGCACCGAAGGCCGAGACCAAGCCTGCAACCCAGCCGAAGGCACAGGCCGCGCCGGCGAAGCCGGCCGCCGCCCCGTCGGGCCAGGCCGCCGAGGAGAAGAAGGTTCTGCGCGGCGCCGCTGCTGCCGTTGCGAAGAACATGAACGCCTCGCTGTCGATCCCGACGGCCACCAGTGTTCGCGCGGTTCCCGCGAAGTTGATGTTCGACAACCGCATCGTCATCAACAACCATCTCGCCCGTACCCGGGGCGGCAAGGTCTCGTTCACCCACATCCTCGGCTACGCGATCGTCCAGGCGGTCAAGGCGTTCCCGAACATGAACAACCACTTCGCCGAGGTCGACGGGAAGCCGAACCTGGTCGTGCCGCAGCACACCAACCTCGGTCTCGCGATCGACCTGCCGGGCAAGAACGGCCAGCGTTCGCTCGTCGTGGCGGCCATCAAGAACTGCGAGACGATGAACTTCGCGCAGTTCTACTCGGCCTACGAGGACATCGTGCGCCGCGCCCGCGACGGCAAGCTCACCGGCGACGACTTCTCGGGTGTCACGATCTCGCTGACCAACCCGGGCGGCATCGGCACCGTGCACTCGGTCCCGCGTCTGATGCAGGGCCAGGGCGCCATCATCGGCGCCGGCGCGATGGAGTACCCCGCGGAGTTCCAGGGCGCGTCCGACGAGCGGATCGCCGAGATGGGCATCGGCAAGCTGCTGACGCTCACCTCCACCTACGACCACCGCGTGATCCAGGGCGCGGAGTCGGGTGAGTTCCTGAAGAAGATCCACGAGCTGCTCATCAGCGACGACTTCTACGACGGCATCTTCCACACTCTGCACATCCCCTACGAGCCGGTCCGCTGGCGCAAGGACGTGCCGGAAGGCCTCGTCGACAAGCACACCCGTGTGCTCGAGCTCATCGCCGCCTACCGCAGCCGCGGCCACCTCATGGCCGACACCGATCCGCTGCAGTTCGTGCGCGACAAGTTCCGGTCGCACCCCGACCTCGACGTCACGACCCACGACCTGACGCTGTGGGATCTCGATCGCGAGTTCAACGTCGGTGGCTTCCACGGCCGCCAGAAGATGAAGCTGCGCGACGTGCTGTCGGTGCTGCGCGACGCGTACTGCCGCCACGTCGGTGTCGAGTACACCCACATCCTCGAGCCCGAGCAGCAGCAGTGGCTGCAGGAGCGCGTCGAGGCGCACCACGTCAAGCCGACGGTCGCCCAGCAGAAGTACATCCTGAGCCGCCTCAACGCCGCAGAGGCGTTCGAGACGTTCCTGCAGACCAAGTACGTCGGCCAGAAGCGCTTCTCGCTCGAGGGCGCCGAGTCGGTCATCCCGATGATGGACGCGATCATCGACCAGGCCGCCGAGCACACGCTCGACGAGGTCGCCATCGCGATGCCGCACCGCGGCCGCCTGAACGTGCTCGCCAACATCGTCGGCAAGCCGTACTCGCAGATCTTCTCCGAGTTCGAAGGCAACCTGAACCCGGCCGCCGCTCATGGCTCCGGCGACGTGAAGTACCACCTCGGCGCCGAGGGCACCTACATCCAGATGTTCGGCGACAACGACATCAAGGTCTCGCTCACCGCGAACCCCTCGCACCTCGAGGCGGTCAACCCGGTGCTCGAGGGCCTCGTCCGCGCCAAGCAGGACATCCTCGACAAGGGCGAGGACGGCTTCACCGTCCTGCCGCTGCTGCTGCACGGCGACGCTGCGTTCGCCGGTCAAGGTGTCGTGGCGGAGACCCTCAACCTCGCACTGCTGCGCGGCTACCGCACCGGCGGCACCGTGCACATCGTCGTCAACAACCAGGTGGGCTTCACCACCGCGCCGGAGCACTCGCGTTCGTCCGAGTACTGCACCGACGTGGCGAAGATGATCGGTGCGCCGATCTTCCACGTCAACGGGGACGACCCCGAGGCCTGCGTGTGGGTCGCGAAGCTCGCCGTGGACTTCCGCGAGAAGTTCCACAAGGACGTCGTCATCGACATGATCTGCTACCGCCGTCGCGGTCACAACGAGGGCGACGACCCGTCGATGACCCAGCCGGCGATGTACGACGTGATCGACACCAAGCGCAGCGTCCGCAAGAGCTACACCGAGGCCCTGATCGGCCGCGGCGATATCTCGCTCAAGGAAGCGGAAGACGCCCTGCGCGACTACCAGGGACAACTCGAACGCGTCTTCAACGAGGTCCGCGAACTCGAGAAGTACCAGCCGGAGCCGTCGGAGTCGGTCGAGCTCGACCAGACCCCGCCGAAGCGTCTCGACACCTCCGTCGAGCGTTCGGTGCTCGAGCGGATCGGCGACGCCTTCGCCGAGGCACCCGAGGGCTTCACGGTGCACCCGCGCGTCAAGCCGGTGCTCGAGAAGCGTCGCGAGATGTCGCGCAACGGCAAGATCGACTGGGCGTTCGCCGAGCTGCTCGCGTTCGGTTCGCTGGCCGAGGAAGGCGCCCTGGTGCGTCTGGCCGGTCAGGACTCGCGTCGCGGCACGTTCACGCAGCGCCACTCGGTCATCATCGACCGCAAGACCGGCGACGAGTACAGCCCGCTGGCGTCGCTGGCCACCCAGGCCGGCAACGGTGGTCGCTTCATGGTCTACGACTCGGCACTGACCGAGTTCGCGGGTCTGGGCTTCGAGTACGGCTACTCGGTGGGCAACCCCGACGCGCTCGTGCTGTGGGAGGCGCAGTTCGGCGACTTCGTCAACGGCGCGCAGTCCATCATCGACGAGTTCATCTCGTCCGGTGAGGCCAAGTGGGGTCAGCTGTCCGACGTCGTGCTGCTGCTGCCGCACGGCCACGAGGGCCAGGGTCCCGACCACACCTCGGGCCGCATCGAGCGCTGGCTGCAGCTGTGCGCCGAGGGCTCGATGACGGTCGCGGTTCCGTCGACCCCGGCGAGCTACTTCCACCTGCTGCGTCGTCACCATCTCGACGGCATCCGCCGCCCGCTGGTGGTGTTCACGCCGAAGTCGATGCTGCGCAACAAGGCCGCGGTCAGCAATGTCGAGGACTTCACCCAGGGCAAGTTCCGTTCGCTGCTCGAGGAGGTCCCCTACGAGGAGGGCACGGCCGACCGGTCGAAGGTCACCCGCGTGCTGCTGACCTCCGGCAAGATCTACTGGGAACTGCTGGCGAAGAAGCAGAAGGAAGGTCGTGACGACGTCGCGATCGTGCGCATCGAGCAGCTGTACCCGGTGCCGCGTCGTCGTATCGCCGAGACCCTCGAGCAGTACCCGAACGCGTCCGAGTTCTTCTGGGTCCAGGAGGAGCCGGCGAACCAGGGTGCGTGGCCGTTCCTCGGCCTCGCGCTGCCGGAACTGCTGCCCGAGAAGCTCAGCGGGATCAAGCGCGTGTCGCGTCGTGCGATGTCGGCGCCGTCGTCCGGTTCGAGCAAGGTCCACGCTGTCGAGCAGCAGGAGATCCTCGAGAAGGCCTTCGGTCGCTAGAAGCTCCGTTTCGGACCCTTCGGGCCCTTGACGGTTCTCATGTGAGCCGGGTCGTTCGTCCCCCAAGGACGATCGACCCGGCTCACGCCTTTTCCGGGGTGTTTCGGGCCGGACGTGACGGGCACCCTTCCGGGGACCCCCTATCGCGTCCTGCGAGGAGCTACCGATGGCGAACCCGACCGTGGCCGACTACCTGCTGCACCGCCTGCGCGAGTGGGGGGTGGACCACGTCTTCGGCTATCCCGGGGACGGCATCAACGGGATTCTCGCCGCCTGGACCCGCACCGGCAACGATCCGGTCTTCGTGCAGTCCCGGCACGAGGAGATGAGCGCCTTCGAGGCGGTCGGCTACGCGAAGTTCACGGGCAGGCCCGGGGTGTGTATGGCGACCTCCGGCCCCGGCGCGATCCATCTGCTCAACGGCCTCTACGACGCGAAACTCGACCACGTGCCGGTGGTGGCGATCGTGGGTCAGACCGACCGCTCTGCGATGGGCGGGTCGTACCAGCAGGAAGTGGACCTGCACACGCTGTACAAGGATGTGGCGTCGGCCTTCGTGGAGACCGTGACGGTGCCCGAGCAGTTGCCCAACGTCCTCGACCGGGCGATGCGCACCGCCATCGCCTATCGCACGCCGACAGCGGTGATCATCCACGGTGACGTGCAGGAACTCGACTACTCCCCACCCGGCCACGAGTTCAAGATGGTGCCGTCGAGCGTCGGCTTCGACCGTCCCCGCATCGCGCCGGACGACGACGCGATCCGACGGGCCGTCGAGATCCTCGACGCCGGGAACAAGGTCGCGATGCTCGTCGGCAGCGGCGCCCGGGGTGCGCGGGCGCAGCTCGAGCAGGTCGCGGATCTTCTCGGTGCCGGGGCGGCGAAGGCCCTGCTGGGCAAGGACGTGCTCTCGGACGAACTGCCGTGGGTCACCGGATCGATCGGCCTGCTGGGCACGCGACCCACCCACGAGATGATGACCGGCTGCGACACGTTGCTCATCGTCGGCTCGTCCCTCCCCTACAGCCAGTTCCTGCCGGAATACGACCAGGCTCGCTGCGTGCAGATCGACGTCGACGCGAACAGGATCGGGATGCGTTACCCGAACGAGGTCAACCTCGTCGCCGATGCCGCCGCGGCGCTCGATGCGCTCATCCCGCTGCTCCGGCGCAAGGAGGATCGTTCGTGGCGCGAGGGTATCGAACAGAACGTGCGCCGCTGGTGGCAGATCATGGGGCAGCAGGCCGAGGTCGAGACGGAGTTCGTCAACCCGCTGCGGATGTTCGCGGAGGCCTCACCGCGACTGCCCGACAACGCGATCGTCACCGCCGACTCGGGTTCGGCCGCCAACTGGTATGCGCGGCAACTGCAGTTCCGCGGCGACATGCGCGGTTCGCTGTCGGGCACGCTCGCGACGATGGGACCGGCCGTGCCGTACGGGATCGGCGCGAAGTTCGGGCATCCGGACCGTCCGGTGATCGCGTTCGCCGGCGACGGCGCGATGCAGATGAACGGCATGGCCGAGCTGATCACCGTTCAGCGGTACTGGCAGCAGTGGACGGATCCGCGGCTCGTCGTCGCGATCCTCCACAACAACGACCTCAACCAGGTGACCTGGGAGATGCGCGCGATGGGAGGAGCACCGAAATTCGCGGAGTCCCAGACACTTCCGGATGTCGACTACGCCGCCTTCGCACGTGGTCTCGGGCTGGGCGCCGAAACCGTGAAGTCCACGGACGAAGTGGGCCCGGCCTGGGATCGCGCACTGACCGCGGATCGCCCGACGGTGCTCGACGTGTACACCGATCCGGACATGCCGCCGATCCCGCCGCACGCGACATGGGAACAGTTCACCGACGTCGCCAAGGCCGTCCTGTCCGGGGACGAGAACCGTTGGGGTTTCGTGAAACAGGGCGTCAAGACGAAGTTGCAGGAGTACCTTCCCGGACACGACCGCTGAGATCGTCCCCCGCGTTGCCCCGGAGCGAATGTGCCGCCAGGGCCACGCCGGACAGCGCGGCGATGGCCAGCTCGACGAACTCGTCGCGGGTGAGTTCGGGGTCGCGCAACCACGCGATGGTCGTGTCCTCCACGAACGCCACCCATCCGCGGACGGCGAGTCGCACGGCGGGGGTCGGTTCGATCCCGATGGCGGGCAGGTGCGCGACGGTCCGCTCGACCATCGCAGTGCGGGTGTCCTCGAACGCCGCGCGCATGTCGGGGTCGCCACTGGTGGCGCCACGCAGGATCGACACGTACATGTCGCGGCGCCGGGTGACGTAGTCGACGTACGCGACGAGCGTGCCCCGCAGCATCTCGATGGGCTCGAGGTCCTCGGCCGGCGCGGTGTACTCGACGAGGTCCCGGCCGACGCACCGCACGAGTTCGACGTGGTAGTCGTGCTTCGAGGCGAAGTAGTGGAACAGCAGGCCCTTCGACACCCCGGCCCGGTCGGCGACCTCCTCCACGGAGATCTGCTCGAGGGGCCGGTCGGCGAGCAGCTCGAGTCCGTGTTCGATCAGCTGGGCCCGGCGTTGGGCGGGACCGAGGCGGGTCCGGCGGGGTTCGGGACTGTCTTCTGCCACGACCACCATGCAAGCACCGTTATTGAATTATGGTCAACAAGTGTTGACCACGTCACTGGAACGCTCTAGCCTCAAGTACATGAGTCTTCCGGTAACAGATACCGTCGCCGACGCGGAGATCCGTCAGGTCGACATCCTGATCATCGGCAGCGGGTTCGCCGGGCTCGGAGCGGCCATCCGATTGTCGCAGGCGGGCAAGGACTTCCTCGTCCTCGAGCGCGCGTCCGAGGTCGGCGGCACCTGGCGCGACAACACCTACCCCGGCGCCGCGTGCGATGTGCCGTCGAACCTGTACTCCTACTCCTTCGCCCTCAACCCCGGCTGGACACGCTCGTTCTCGCCGCAACCGGAGATCCAGGAGTACATCCGCTCGGTCGCCGACCGGTACGACGTCCGGCGGCGCACCGTCTTCGGCTGCGACGTGCAGTCGGCCCGCTGGAACACTGCGACGCACCGCTGGGACGTGGCCACCACGCGCGGGCAGTACAGCGCCAAGGTGATGATCTCCGCGGTGGGCGCACTGTGCGAGCCGTCGCTGCCCGACATCGAGGGCATCTCCGGCTTCGAAGGCGAGATCTTCCATTCGGCGAGGTGGAACCACGACGCCGATCTCACCGGCAAGCGGGTCGCGGTCATCGGTACCGGAGCCTCGGCCATCCAGATCGTGCCGGCGATCGCGGGCACCGTCGGCCGGCTCGACGTCTACCAGCGCACGGCACCGTGGATCCTCCCCCGCTTCGACCGCGAGTACACCGCGCCCGAGCGGTTCGCCTTCCGCTACATCCCCGGCTTCCAGCGTCTCTCGCGTGCCCTGCAGTACACCGCCCGCGAGACCCAGGTCGTGGGCCTGGCCAAGGCACAGGCCTTCATGAAGCCGCTCGAACTCGCCGCACGCATCCAGGTCCGCCGGCAGATCCGCGACAAGGAACTGCGCCGGAAGGTCACACCGAACTACGGCATCGGCTGCAAGCGCATGCTCATCTCGAACAACTACTATCCCGCACTCGACCGGCCGAACGTCGACCTGGTCACGGACGGCATCGCCCGCGTCACCCCGCGCGGCATCGTCGCGAAGGACGGCACCGAACGCGAGGTCGACGCGATCGTCGTCGCGACCGGCTTCCACGTCACCGACTCGCCGACCTTCGCAGGCATCTTCGGCAAGGACGGCCGTTCGCTGGCCGAGGTCTTCGACGAGACCGGAATGCAGGGGTACAAGGGCAGTTCGGTCGCGGGCTTCCCCAACCTGTTCTTCCTCGTCGGCCCGAACACCGGTCTCGGCCACACCTCGATGGTGTACATGATCGAGTCGCAGCTCGGCTACGTCGTCGACGCGATCCGCACGATCGACCGCAACCGCATCGGCACGGTCGAGGTCCGGGAGGACGTGCAGGACGAGTACAACCGCGAGCTGCAGCGCGCGATGCGTTCGAGCGTGTGGAACAACGGCGGGTGTGCGAGCTGGTATCTCGACAAGCACGGCAACAACACCACACTGTGGCCGGGATTCACCTTCGAATTCCGGCGCATCACACGCCGGTTCGACCTCGATGCGTACCGCAGCGTCGCCGAGTCCGATCTCCCCGTAGCCACCGACCTTCCCGCACAGGAGCGCACGTCTCGAGAGGCAGCAGTTCGATGAGTGATTTCGCAGGACGAGTCGTCGTCGTCACGGGTGCCGGTTCCGGAATCGGCCGAGCCCTCGTGCTCGCCCTCGCCGCCGAGGGTGCCCGTCTGGCGATCTCGGACGTCGACACCGCCGGACTCGAGGAGACCGCGCGTCGCGCACGGGATCTCGGTGCCGAGGTGAAGGCCGACCATCTCGACGTCACCCAGCGGGAGAAGGTCCTCGAGTACGCCGAGCAGGTCGCCGCTCACTTCGGTGCGGTCCACCAGGTGTACAACAACGCGGGCATCGCTTATCACGGCGACTTCGAGCGCACCGAGTTCAAGGACATCGAGCGCGTGATGGACGTCGACTTCTGGGGAGTCGTCAACGGCACCAAGGCTTTCCTGCCGTACCTCATCGCATCCGGCGACGGTCACCTGATCAACGTCTCGAGCCTGTTCGGTCTGCTGAGCATCCCGGGCCAAGCGGCATACAACGCTGCGAAGTTCGCAGTACGCGGCTTCACGGAGGCGGTGCGGCAGGAGATGCTCGTCGCCCGGCATCCCGTGCAAGTCACGTGCGTGCATCCCGGTGGCATCAAGACCGCGATCGCCCGCAACGCCGCCGTCCCGGACGGCGACGACCAGGCGACCTTCGCGGAGTTCTTCGACCGCAAGCTCGCGCGCACGACGCCGGAGGACGCCGCGAAGACCATCCTCACCGGTGTCCGGAAGAACAAGGCTCGCGTACTCGTCGGTGCCGACGCGAAGTTGCTCGACGCCTTCGTCCGTGTCGCCGGGCCGGCCTATCAGCGTGTCGTCGCCACGGTGACCTCCCGGGTCGTGCCGAAGGGATAGGCTGCGGCATGCCTCCGACACCCCAGTTGTCACCGCGGGTGGCGCGGACCGCGCTGCGGCCTCTCTTCCGTGCCCTGCTGTCACCGCGCTGGTCGTTCGCCACGCAACGCCGGTTGCTCGAACTCGCCGCGCCGCTGCAGTTCCTTCCGAAGGACACCGTGGTGCGCCCGGTCCGCCTGGCCGGACGCCCCGCCGAGCGGATCACCGTAGGTGCCACCGAGCGAACCACGGCGATCCTGTACCTGCACGGCGGTGCGTACACCGGCGGATCGCTCGCCACGCACCGCTCGCTCGCGGCGCATCTCGCCGCCGCGGCGGAGTCGGCGGTGTACGTCCTCGACTACCGGCTCGCTCCCGAGCATCCCTATCCGGCGGCGTTGGACGACGCCGAAGCGGCCTATCTCGAACTCGTCGGCGAGCACGGCTTCGAGGTGTCCGGCACCGCGATCGCCGGCGACTCGGCCGGCGGTGGCCTCGCGGCGGCCACGGCGCGCCGGCTCATCGACCGGCACGCGATCACCCCGCCCGCGCTCGGGTTGCTGTCGCCGTGGAGCGACCCGGCCGACCGCGACCTGCCCGACGTGAACGACGTCGTCCTCAACAAGGGGTGGGTGTACTCCTCGGCCGAGGCGTATCTGGCCGGGGGCGATCCCACCGATCCCGGTTACGCGCCCATGCACGCCGATCCCACGGGTCTGCCGCCGACGCTCATCCAGGTGGGCACCGCGGAGATGTTCTACCCGCAGGTCCGGCGGTACGCCGAGAAACTCCGCACGGCGGGCGTCGACGTCACCTTCGTCGAGCAGCCCGAACTGTGGCACGTCGCGCCGTTGCAGGCATCGCTCGTTCCCGAGGCCGCCGCGGCGATCGCCGATTTCGGCGTGTTCCTCCGGGAACGGATGGGTACCCGCGCAGGCTGAGCACCGGGCGTTCGCGATCAGGTGTGTTCCGCGAGCCATTCGTCGGCGACGGACCTCGGATCCTCGCCGTCGTCGAGTCGCGCGCGCAGTTCGGTGAGATCGCTCGTCGTCAGCTCACCGGCAATGGTCCGCAACGCGTCGAGTTGTGCCTCGTCGAGCGTGCCCTTGCGGAAGACCGGGACGACGTTCTGGGCGGGCAGTACCGGTGCCGACGCGCCGCCTGCCTTCGTGTCGTCCCGCTGGGTGCGGTCGGGTGCGTCGGGCACGGTGCTCACAGGCGAATCCGCCTCGATCGCCGCGAGGGCGGGTGACGTCGTGGTGGTTCCGACGACGGTGCCGGGTTCCGACGCGACTACGACGGACTGTGGATCCTTGATCCGCCGTACCTCGCGCGGGCGGCAGTCGGCGCGTTCGAGCGCGTCGAGTCCGCCCGCGGATTCGAAGTCCTCGGTCACCGCGAACGTCAGTTCCGGGCACCGGTCTACGAGGTCGGCCACCCGGCTCACCGACCATTGCGCGAGCCGTTCGCGGTCGGCGAGCAGAACCGCACGGTCCTGAGCCGACGCGTAGTCGGAGATGGTCAGCTCGTCGGGCAGCGCCCGCGCGAGCGCCTCGAAGACGTCCTCGGCGTCGGTGGGGTCGGCGCCCTGGTCGTAGGACGCCAGCAGGCGTCCGGTGTAGCCGGGGATCAGCGTGAGCTCGGCGGCGTCGAGCGCTGTGGGAGGATCGGCGACGTCGGAGCGCACCCGAACGTCGGTCCCGCTGCCGCGCAGGGCTGCTGCGTACAGGTGCGCGAGCAGTTCCTCGTCGGGTCGCTCACCCGCGCCGACGATCACCGTCGCCGACGGCGTCGCCTCGTCGAGGACGGGTGACGCGCATCCCTGGAGCACGGCCGCCACTGCGCATGCGGTGAGCACTGTCGCCGCGACCGGCCGGGTCGGTCTCGCTTCGTTCGCCACGGCGGTCATTGTCGCCCACCGGTCATCGCAACGCCGAACGCCCCGGTCCGGAACCCTTGTGCGGTTCGGATCGGGGCGCTCGGTGCGATCTCGCCGGGAACGAATCCCTAGTCGGCGACACCTTCGGCCTTCGCCGCGGCCGCGACGGCCTCGGCGACGGCGGGTGCGACGCGCGGATCGAGCGGGCTCGGGACGATCTTGTCCGCGGCCAGTTCGTCACCGACGACCGAGAGGATGGCCTCGGCGGCGGCGAGCTTCATGCCCTCGGTGATACGGCGGGCACCGGCGTCGAGTGCCCCCTTGAACACACCGGGGAAAGCCAGCACGTTGTTGATCTGGTTCGGGAAGTCGCTGCGACCCGTCGCGACGATCGCGGCGTGCTTGTGAGCGATCTCGGGGTGGATCTCCGGATCCGGGTTCGACATCGCGAAGATGATGGAGTCGTCGGCCATCGTCGCGACGATCTCCTCGGGCACGGTGCCCGACGACACGCCGAGGTAGACGTCGGCGCCGTCGAGCGCCTCGGTGATGCCGCCCTTGCGGCCCTCGGGGTTGGTGCGGGAGGCCAGGTCGGCCTTGATCTCCCCGAGATCGGTGCGATCGGCGGAGATGATGCCCTTCGAATCGAGCACCACCACGTCGCGCGCACCGGCGGCGAGCAGGATGTTGGTGCACGCCACGCCGGCAGCGCCGGCGCCGGAGATCACGATGCGCAGGTCGGCGATGTCGCGTCCCTGCACCTTGAGCGCGCCCTTGAGTGCCGCCAGGGCGACGATCGCGGTGCCGTGCTGGTCGTCGTGCATGACGGGGCAGTCGAGTGCCTCGATGACGCGCTTCTCGATCTCGAAGCAGCGCGGGGCGGAGATGTCCTCGAGGTTGACGGCGCCGAAGGACGGACGCAGCCGGATGAGGGTCTCGACGATCTCGTCGGGATCGGTGGTATCGAGCACCAGCGGAATGGAGTTCAGCCCGGCGAACTTCTTGAACAGCGCGGACTTGCCCTCCATCACGGGCAGCGAGGCGCGGGCGCCGATGTTGCCGAGACCGAGGACCGCGGTGCCGTCGGACACGACGACGACCAGGCGGTTCGTCCAGGTGTACCGGTCGACCAGGGTCTCGTCGGCGGCGATCGCGCGGCAGACCTGGGCGACACCGGGGGTGTACGCGATGGACAGATCGCGCTGGTTCTCGAGCGGCGCGGTCAGCTCGACCGACAGCTTGCCGTCGACGTGACCCGAGAAGATCTCCTCGTCCGTCAACTCGAGCTTCTGAGGGGTAGGTGCATCAGACACAATTGACACGATGACACTCCTGCGTGTTCCGAGTCGACCTCTGGACTCGGTAGCTGCGAAAACACCACAGTTCAATGCATTTCATATCGATCCATGCATCGAGTTGCAGTGCTTCGCCAAGGACATTGGGTTGAAGCTTCCGGGCGCGATCACGACTGCCGCTGTACAACGCTGTACGGCTTCCGGAACGTGATGGAGCCGGGGCGGGTGGCCCTGGCATCGAGCCCTGGGTGATCTAGCCCTGGGTGGGTCTGCCATCCTTCGTCCGATTCCGGGGTATTCCGGCTTTCGGATTGCCGCAAGTTTGCCACCTTTGCAGACGAACAATCAAATCGGCATCGATTGCGAAGGTCTCACGGTTTTGTCGTCTCACCTGTGAGTTTACGTGCCGTGAACACCTCCGCGGGGGCGCCTCGCCCCGAATTCCCGCAGTTACACGACGGCTACCGACGGGTAGCAGTGGTGGCACTCGGGGCCGTCATCCCCACCACTGGGTGAGCATCAGAATCGATGCAGTGAAGATCACCACAGCGCTCGACAGGAGAGCCGTGCCACCGGACCTGCGGTCCGCCGTCACCTGCGCGATCACGGCCACAAGCGCGGCGACGACATGCGCGGCCACCGCAGTGGTCCCCGGACCGGGGAAACCGCGGTCGCCGGCGAGGTACTGGGCGCCGCACACCACGGCGGTCAGGACCAGCACCGCCCCGCACACCACACCCGAGATCGCGCGCGCGGCGCGGACCGGCAGACTCGACCGGCGCGGCGGTGCGGTGTCGTAGGGATCGGCGTGGTACCCGTCGTCCGCGTAGTACGGCTCGTCGTAGTACTCACTGTCGTAGTAGTTTTCGTCGTTCCGCGATTCGTACTCCTCGTGCGGGTAGCCCGCACCCCGTCGCCTCATCCCGCGATCACCTCCACGCCGGTCGCGCGGTCGAGCAGCGCCTCATAGGCCGCCGGTGCGGTGGTGAAGCTGCCGAGCCTCACGTCCTTGTTGTCGCCGTGATAATCGGACGATCCCGTGACGACCACACCGAGCGCCCGGGCGAGGTCGCGCATCGTCCGCACGTCCTGCTCGCTGTGATCGGGATGATCGACCTCGACACCTCCGAGACCGAGTTCGGCGAGTTCCTCGATATGGTCGAGGGCGAGGAGCCGCCCGCGCGAGCGCGCCCGGGCGTGCGCCATCACCGGCACACCTCCCGCTGCCGTCACCATCTTCACCGCGTCGGCGAGCGGGGTGTCGGCCTTCGGTACGTAATAACGGCCGCGCGGGGACAACAGCTCGGTGAACGCATCCGAGACCGTGGGCACCACACCGGCAGCGACGAGGGCTCGCGCCAGATGCGGCCGGCCCGCGGCCGGACCCGCCTCGGCGAGCACCGCATCGACGTCGATCGGCAGACCGTCGTCGGCCATCTGCATGCCCATCGCCCGGATCCGCGAGACCCGCTCGCCCCGGAGCCGCTCGAGTTCGGCGACGAACACCGGGTCGTGCGGGTCGAACAGATAGGCCAGTAGGTGCACGGCGACCGGGGCGCCGTCCTCCCCGCGGCCCGTACAGGACATCTCCATCCCCCGGACGAGACGCAACCCCGCCGGCAGGGCCGCCGCGGCTTCGTCCCACCCCGCGGTCGTGTCGTGATCGGTCAGAGCCACCACGTCCAGACCGGCCCGGGCTGCAGCACGGACCAGTTCGGCAGGAGCGTCGGTACCGTCCGATGCGGTCGAATGGGTATGGAGATCGATACGCACGCCTCCAGTCTGTCAGGTCGGCGGGCTAGCATGGCGACGCGACCGGCCGCGCCGCAGCGGCATGCCGTGAGGAAGGACAACATGCCGCACCAGCCTTCTCGTGCCACCCGTCGCGGCCCCACTCCCCCGGCCCCCACCGTCCCCACCGAGCAGGCGGTGGTCGACTGCGCGGTCTACGTCGACGGGCACCGCCTGCCCGGCCGCTACACCCACACCGAGGCGGTCACAGAGGTACGCCGGCGCGGCACCGGATTCGTGTGGCTCGGGCTGCACCATCCCGACGAACGGCAGATGGCGAGCGTCGCGCACACCTTCGGACTCCACGAACTGATGGTCGAGGACGCCGTCCACGCCCATCAACGTCCGAAGCTCGAACGCTACGACAACGTGCTGTTCCTGGTGCTGCGTACCGTCAGCTACATCGAGCACGAGTCGGTGACGACCACCAAGGACATCGTCGAGACCGGTGAGATCATGTTGTTCACCGGCCCCGACTTCATCGTGAGCGTGCGGCACGGCGACCACTCGGAGCTGTCGCAGGTACGCAAGCGCCTCGAGCGGGATCCCGAGCATCTGGCCCGCGGTCCGGCGGCTGTGCTCCATGCGATCGCCGACCACGTGGTCGACTCCTATCTCGCCGTCACCACGGCCGTGCAGCCCGACGTCGACGACATCGAAGAGCTCGTGTTCACCCCCGACACGCGGATCGCGGTCGACCAGATCTACATGCTCAAACGCGAGATCGTGCAGTTGCGCCGGGCCGTCGTTCCGCTCGCCGAACCGCTGCAGCAACTCATCCGGGCGCCGGGCAACCCGATCCCGAAAGACGTCAGGCGGTACTTCCGCGACGTCGCCGACCACCACACGACGGTGTCCGACCGCATCGCCGCCTTCGACGAGACGCTCGGCACGCTGCTCGACGCGGCGATCGCGAAGGTCACCGTGCAGCAGAACACCGACATGCGCAAGATCTCCGCGTGGGTCGCGATCGCCGCCGTTCCGACGATGATCGCCGGGATCTACGGCATGAACTTCGATCGCATGCCGGAACTGCACTGGGAGTACGGCTATTACGTCGTGCTCGCCGCGATCGTCGCGATCACCGTGGGACTGTTCGTCACCTTCAGGCGCAACAACTGGCTTTGACTACCGAACTCGACCAAGCCCCGACACACGCTGCGCAGGCGGCGCGATCGCCGCGGCGCCACGTGCTCGCCGTCGCCCTCGCCCTGATCCTGCTGCAGACGATCCTCCGGACCGGGGTGGCCGCGACCGGCGAGTTCTACTGGGACGACCTGATCCTCGTCGGACGCTCGGGGTCGTATCCGCTGCTGTCCGACGCGTTCCTGCGATACGACCACGACGGTCACCTGATGCCCGCCGCCTTCCTCGTGGCGGGCATCGCCACAGCGATCGCGCCGTTGGAATGGTGGCCGGCGGCGGCCTCGCTCGTGGTCGGGCAGTTGCTCGCATCGCTGGCGGTGCTGCGGGTGCTCTGGTTGCTGCTCGGTCCGCGACGCGCCCTGTGGGGACCGCTGCTGTTCTACCTCCTCACCCCGCTGACCCTGCCGGCCTTCGCGTGGTGGGCGGCCGCGCTCAACGCGTTGCCGCTGCAAACGGCGCTCGCCTGGGTCGCGGGAGATGCGCTGCAGTACAGCAGGACCGGGCGACGACGCCATCTCGCGAGTGCACTCGTCGTCACCGCTGTAGCCCTGCTGTTCTTCGAGAAGTCCGTCCTCGTTCCGTTCGCCGCGTTCGCGACGGTCGCGCTCGCGTCTCACGTCGACGGGCTCGCGCGACCGGTCCGCCGCACCTGGGCGCAGGCCCGCCCGCTGTGGCTCGCGTCGGCGGCCGTGCTGGTCGGGTGGGCGGTCGGTTACGCGACAGTGGTCGAATCGCGGTTCGGGATTCCTCCGTGGTCGATGGTGGCCGGGCTGACCCATCACGGCATCTCCTACGGGCTGCTGCCGTCGCTGCTCGGAGGCCCGTGGGAGTGGGAGCGGTGGAATCCGAGCCCCCCGTGGGCCGATCCCCCGCTCGTGCTCGTCGTCGTCGCGTGGCTCGGCGTCGCTGTTGCAGCGGTGTGGACGGTGCGCCGGAGGCGCCGGACCGGGCCGGTGTGGCTCGCGACGATCGCCTACGTCCTGGCCTCGCTCGCGGCGATGATCAGCACGCGTTTCGGCCCGGAGACCACCTACGAGCTCGCCCGCACCCTGCGCTATTTCGCCGACTCGGCCGTGGTCGTCGCGATCGCCGCGGCGCTGATCCTGCGCGCCCCGCAGCGCGGCGCGTCGTCCCACCCTCGCGTCGTTCGGGCGGTCGCCTGGGCCTGCGCGGCCGCGTTCACCGTCGGCTCGCTGTGGTCGACCGCCACGTTCGCGCGCAGCTGGTCGGACAACCCGACCGGCGACTATCTCGGAGCGGCGAAGGCTGCGTTGACCGCCCGGCCCGACGACACCGTGCTCGACCATCCGGTGTCGGTGTGGATCCTGCTGCCGGTCACCTATCCGCACAACCTGGTGGGATCCGTCTTCTCGGCGCTACCGGGCCGGTCCGACATCCGCGATTACGCGACCGACCTCTGGGTCCTCGACGATGGCGGACACCGCACACCCGCCGAGCTGCTGCCGCTGCGGTCCGTCCCGCCCGGTCCCGAGCCGGACTGCGGCCATCTCGTCACCGCCGATGCCGTCACGGCCCTTCCGCTCGACTCCCCCGCGGGCGACTGGGAATGGACCGTGCAGGTGAACTACCGTGCGTCCGCCGACGGCACGATCGATCTCGGCTTCCCCGGCCACGGCTCCGTCACGGTTCCCGTCACCGCAGGACTCGGCACGGTGTACGTCCGCGTCTCCGGAGACGGTTCGGCGTTGCAGGCCCGCTCGTCCACACCCGGCACCACCGTGTGCCTCGGAGGTGGGTCCCTCGGGGTCGTCGTCCCGCAGGGCTGACAGCCCACCGGATCAGGCTGTTTCGAGGAACCGCACATCGTGCGTGTCGGCTTCCGGAGCCGCGAAGCTCAGCAGGCGCATGCCCTCGGCCTCGAGCGCCGACCGGACGGACGCGGTGATCGTCCGCCACGGCGCCATCTCCACGGCGGCGGTGGCCCCGTCGGTGATCACGCGGGCACTGCCCGCGACCGTGCCCCCGACGAGAAGCAGCGGCGCGATGATCCCGTTCTGCGTCATGATCCGCGTGCGGTCCCCATCCGAGACGAATCGGGTGCGATCGGAATGCGAGAGCAGCACGTTGTCGAACGGCGCGAGGATCCGCACCGGGGCAGGGGCCGACGGGTCGGGTCGCGGCGCGTCGGGAAGATCGAACAGTTCCACTCCGCGCGCGTCCCGGAACACCACGAGCTGTGGGCGGAGCCGGTCGAAGATCTCGACGAGCCGCGTCAGGCCGCACCAGGTCTGCGCGTCCCGGACACTCGCGGGGCCGAAGGCCCCGAGATACCGCAGCAGCAACCGATCCGGGACGGGAAGGGCGGCCGGCGCGCCCACGTACTCGTCGAGGTGCGCCAGGCGTGGCTGTCCGGATCGTCCCCACAACCCGCGCGGAGGCACCTGCACGAGCGGGAGCAGGCACCGCACCGCATGCGACAACGCGGCCGGATCCTGGTCGGGGAACCGTTCGGCGAGCAACGGGCGCAGTTCGGCCTGGCTCCTCGGAGTGCCGGCCAACAGCTCCCGGGCAACCGACACGAGCGCCGGCCTGTCGAGACCGTGGAGCCCGACCCGGTGAGCCTTGTTCGCATCGACACCCCGGTCGAGGACCGGTTGCACCCACGGACGCAGCGCGTGCGCGTCGGCGCCGGAGACCGCGAACACCGTGCCCCGCATCAACGCGATCCGGACCACCGCACGCGACTCCAGCAGGTCCGACAACGCCTCGGGCCGGAAGGTCCGTATGCGGGTCCACAGGGCGAAATACGGTGCGAGCGGTGCCTGGGCCTGCAGTCCCAGCAGATGCTCGATCATCGTCAGGGCATCCGTGCTGCTCCGGCGCAGCAGGTGCTGGCGGGCCAGCGTGGCGCGTCCGAGCGCGCGGTCGGTGAGAACCGGGGCGATCACAGACGTGCTTGTGCCCGGCGCGGGTCGCTCAGGTCGATGCCCGCTTCCTCCCACGCCTCGCGCAGCGCCTCTGTACCCTTCAGCCGCTTCCAAGCCGCTTCGGTACCGGTGATCGGGCGAGCCTCGAAGAAGTGGACCGGATCGGAGGGCTCGGGCAACTCCAGCGACGGCACGTCGGCCGTCTCGAGCAACACCGCGGTGAACGGAGCACTCGGCCACAGCGGCTCACCGAGATCGAGCAGTGCGTCGTCGGTGAGGACGACCCCCTCCACGGCGGGCAGCGCAGCGAGCACCGCGAGAGTGCGATGGACCCCGGCGGTGATGCCCTCGCTGTCGCGCAGGCTCAGCAGCAGTTCGGCGCGCGGCCCCCGCGTCGGGTCGGCCACCATGTCGGTCGGATCGCCCATCGGATGCCGCGAGCATCCCAGAGTGGCGTACCGCAGGAGCTCTGCACCACGGAAGCGGAGGACCTCGATCGGTTCGAGACCGAGGAAGGTCACCGACGCCGATTCCGGCTCCGGATCCCCCGGCACGGTCAGATGCTCGGCGAGGTGGCTGCGAACTGCGGTGAGAACTGCATCGGTCACTCCTGCAATGTAGACCCCACCCCGCACATGCGGTTCCCACCCGGACCTCCGCACTGCCCGGTACCGTCGAAGCGTGGCTCGCGACACCGGTTTTCCGGTCTCCGACGCCGGCGACGATTTCGCCCGGCAACGTCGGCGCGCCGAGTACGCCCGACTGATCGCATGGCTGCGCCGCGAACCGGCCGACGTCAACACGGTGCTGCCCTTCGACGACGTCGTCGCCGCACTCGGACGCCTCGGCGAACGACGACTCGGGCTGCACATCATCGAGGTCGCCTCGATCGTGGGCAGCGTCGACCGCGCCGACGATTTCGACCGCCGTTTCCGTCCCACCTCGGCACGCCTGCGCACCCGGTGGGAACGCATCGCGGCGGCGCGGCGGCGCGGCGAGGCCATGCCCCCGATCTCCGTGTACCGGGTGGGGTCGATGCATTTCGTGCAGGACGGGCACCACCGCGTGTCGATCGCCTACGCGCAGGGCGACCGCACCATCGACGCCTACGTCACCGAGATCACCACGAAGGTGCCCGCAGAGGGCATCACCGCCCGTCCCGATCTCGTGCGCAAGGACCACTTCCGGATGTTCCTCGGCCGCGTCCCCCTGCACGGCACCGCCCAGGACACGATCCGCGTGTCCGACCCGTGGGGATACGCCGAGCTGGCCGAGGCCGTCGAGGCGTGGGGCTTCCGCCTGATGCAGGATCTCGGCGAGTACCTCACGCGCGAGGAGATCGCGCGGCGCTGGTACGAGGAGGAATTCGTCCCCGTCGTCGCGATGGCCCGGGAAGCGGGGATGCTGCGCTCACGCACCGACGCCGAGGTGTACCTGTGGATAGCGAGCGAGCGCTACCGCCTCGTGCGACGGCACGTGTGGAGCGAGGAGATCGTCGACGAACTCCGGACCCGCGCGCCCCGCTGATGGACGATCTCGGTGGATCCGACCCCGTATCGCGGGGGCGGACCCACCGAAGTCCGTCGGGTCAGAGGGTGACGTTCGCGCCGGTGTCCTGGTCGAACAGCGCGATCTTCGCGGGGTCGAACCACAACTGCACGGTCCTGCCCTTCGCGGCCTGCGACTCCACGGACAACCGCGCGACCAGCGATTCCGCCGACATGTCGGCGCCCGCGTCGGCGGCGAGTTCGTCGAGATCCTTCGACTGCACGCCCGGACCCTCGGCCGTGAAGTACGCGAACTTGTCGGATCCCATGGATTCGAGCACGTCGACCTCCGCGGAGAAGGTCACACCCGCTTCCCGCTGGGTCGGGTCGAGCAGGTCGGCGTCCTCGAAATGCTCCGGACGGATACCGACGACCACCTGACGCGACGGATTGTTGCGGCGCACGACCTCCCACCGCTCGTCGGGAAGCCGGAACTCCCCGAACGACGTACGCACCGAACCGTTCTCGATCTGTCCCGGAACGAAGTTCATCGACGGCGACCCGATGAAGCCGGCGACGAACAGGTTCTTCGGGTGGTCGTACAGGTCCTGCGGGGCGCCGACCTGCTGCACGAGCCCGCCACGCATCACGACGACGCGGTCGCCGAGCGTCATCGCCTCGGTCTGGTCGTGGGTGACGTACACCGTCGTGGTGCCGAGACGCTTCTGCAGGCGCGCGATCTCGGTGCGCATCTGCACGCGCAGTTTGGCGTCGAGGTTCGACAGCGGCTCGTCCATGAGGAAGGCCTTGGGGCTGCGCACGATCGCACGTCCCATGGCCACGCGTTGCCGTTGGCCGCCCGACAGGTTGGCGGGTTTTCGGTCGAGATGCTGTGTGAGGTCGAGGATCCGGGCCGCTTCGTCGACCTTCCGGGCGATCTCGTCCTTGGGCACCTTCGCGAGGGTGAGCGGGAACGCGATGTTGTCGCGCACCGACATGTGCGGATACAGCGCGTAGGACTGGAAGACCATCGCGATGTCGCGGTCCTTCGGTGCCCGCTCGTTGACCCGCTCCCCCGCGATGCGCAGTTCGCCGTCGGAGATGTCCTCGAGACCGGCGATCATGTTGAGTGTGGTGGATTTTCCGCAGCCCGACGGGCCGACGAGGATGATGAACTCGCCGTCGGCGATCTCGAGATCCACGTCGCTGACAGCCTTCGCGCCGTCCGGATATTCCTTCGTCACCTTGTCGAGCACGATCTCGGCCACGGTAGTCACCCCTTCACTGCGCCGGAGGTCAGTCCGGCCACGATTCGACGTTGGAAGATCAGGACGAACACGATGATCGGGATCGTGATGACGACGGCCGCCGCCGCGATCGACCCGGTCGGTTCCTCGAACTGCGATGCGCCCGTGAAGTTCGCGATCGCGGCCGGCGCGGTGATGGACCGCTCGGTGGAGGTCAGCGAGATCGCGAACAGCAGGTCGTTCCAGCAGAAGATGAACACCAGGATCGCCGCCGTGATGATGCCCGGGGCGGCGAGCGGGGCCACCACCTTGCGGAACGCCTGGCCCGGTGTCGCGCCGTCCATCTTCGCGGCCTTCTCGAGCTCCCACGGGATCTCCTTGAAGAAGGCCGACAGGGTGTAGATCGCGAGGGGCAGCGAGAAGGTGATGTACGGCAGGATCAGCGCCGCCCATGTGTCGAACAGTCCGAGCCCGCGCATGATCTCGAACAGCGGACTGACGAGGGAGATCTGGGGGAACATCGCGATGAGCAGTGCCACACCCACCAGGAGCTTCTTACCGGGGAAGTCGAGCCGGGCGATCGCGTAGGCCGCCATCGTCCCGAGGAGCACGGCGATGACGGTGGCGATCAGGCCGATGCCGATGGAGTTGATCAGGGCGCTCGTGAATGCGTCGGTGCGGAAGATCCCGCGGTAGTTGTCCAGAGTCCACTGCTGCGGGATGAAGCGACCGTCCTGGATGGTGCCGGGCGGTTTGAACGAGAGGCTGGCGATCCACAGCACCGGAACGAGTGCGTAGAGCAGGACGATCAGGTTCACCGCCGACCACGACAGCGTCCGTTTCCTGGTCTCGGCCATCATCGGCCCCCTTCGTCCGAGCCGGGTGCGGACGCACCGAACAACTTGATGAACACGAACGCGATGATCGCGACGCACAGGAAGATCAGCACGCTGATCGCCGATCCGATTCCGAGGTTGAAGGCTCGGAACAGGTTGTCGTAGCCGAGGATCGACACCGACCCGGTGCCGTTGGCCCCGCGGGTGAGGACGTAGATGTTGTCGAAGATGCGGAAGGCGTCGAGTGTGCGGAAGAGCAGGGCCACCAGGATCGCCGGTTTCATCAGCGGCACGATGATCCGCACCAGGCGCGTCCACGCGCCGGCACCGTCGACCTGCGCCGCCTTGAGCAGATCGTCGGGGACGAGTGCGAGACCGGCGAGGAGCAGCAGCGCCATGAACGGCGTGGTCTTCCACACCTCGGCGAGCACGATGATCGCCAGGGACGGAATCTGGTCGGTGAGCGGGGCGCTGCCGTCGGGCAGCAGATTCGCGAGATAGCCCGTGCCCGGGGTCCACGCGTAGTACCAGCTGTACGCGGCGGCGACGGTGACGATGCCGTACGGAATCAGCACCACCGTGCGCACGACGCCCTTCCCGACGATGGTGCGGTGCATGACGAGTGCGATCGCCAGGCCGAGCACGAACTCGATCGCGACGGAGACGAGGGTGACGAACGAGGTGACGATGAAGGCCTGCCACCAGAATCCGTCGCTCAGCACCGCGACGTAGTTGGACAGTCCGACGAAGCGGCGTTCGTCGGGGAACCGCAGATCGTAGCGTTGCAGGCTGAGCCAGACGGCGTAGCCCACCGGGTAGGCCGTCACCGCGAGCATCACGATCGCCGCGGGTGCGACGAGCATCAGGCCGAGACGCCGTTCGGCCTTCTTCCCCTCGGACAGCGCCACTTTCGTCTTGGGCGACGATTCCTCGGGGGTCTCGTCGGTCGGCTTCGATTCGACGGCGGTCACGGGATCAGTCCTTCCGAGTTGACCGCCTTGCGCACCTGTTCGGCGAGTTCCTCGACGGTGCGGGGCGGATCGATCTGGTCGACCGGGTTGAGGGTGGCGGTCACCAGTGTCGAAATACTCTGGTAGGCGGGGGAAGCGGGACGCACCGCGGCGTTCTCGAGACCGGCACGGACCTCGCGCCAGGCCGGATAGGCCTCCTGGAAGGCCGGGTCGTCGTACAGGGCCGCGAGCGTCGGCGGGACGCCGCCGCCGATGGCATTGTTGCGCTGGTTCTCCTCGTTGCGCAGGCACTGCATGGCTTCGAACGCGAGATCGGGGTGGGTGCTCGTGCGGGCGACGGCGATGTTGAAACCGCCGATGGTGACCTGGGCGGGCTCACCGGGAATCACCGAAGGATACGGTGCGGGAAGGAAATTCTGTTCCCCGTCGACGGTCAGGACCGTGTTCCCGGTGTCCTGCGAGGTGACGTTGCCGTTGTCGTCGATGAAGGGAAGAGCCGCCTCGTTCTCGATGATTCCGGGGAGCACGAACGGCCAGTTGACCTGGAACGCCGTGCGACCGCTCTCCATACCGAGGCGGACGGCTGCTTCGTCGGCCTGGTTCAGGGAGGGATCGGCGCCCGGCGCCGTCGCGACGCGCTTCATGATGTCGAGCGCGGTCACCGCCGCGTCGTTGTCGGTGAGCGTGACGGTGACCCCGTCCTCCCCGACCACCGAGCCTCCGGCACTCGAGAGCAGGGTGTTGAACCACACCATCAACCCCTCGTACTGCCGGCCCTGCACGCCGATCCACGACGGGCGGTCCTCCTCGGCGAGCCCGCTCGCGATCTCGATCATCTCGTCCCATGTCTCCGGAGGTTGCCCGTCCGGCATGAGATCCTTTCGGTACCAGAGCAACTGGGTGTTGGTGTTGAGCGGGGCGGCGTACAGCCGGTCCTTCCAGGTCGCCGATTCGAGGGGGCCTTCGAGCGTGCCCTCGGAGACCGCGGCGGCCACGTCGTCGGGCAGCGGCAGTGCCCATCCGGCCTCCGCGAACTCGGCCGTCCACACGACGTCGAGGGTCATCAGGTCGAGACCCGGATCGTTGCCGGTCAGCCGCCTCGCCAACTGCAGTCGCTGGTCGTCGGCGTTCTTCGGAAGTGTCCTCTGCTCCACCCGATATCGACCCCCGGCCTCGGCGGTACACGCCTCGGCAGCCTGCGCGTACTGCTCGGCACCGTCGGCGGCCGTGTAGAAGGACAGGACCACGCCCTCCTCGTCGCTGCCGCACGCGGCCAGTCCCGATGCCAGGAGCACCGCGGCCGCAGAGGCCGTGACCGCCCGGCTCACCCGCCGTCTCGTGCGCGTTCGTCTCATGCGCGACTCCGCTCCATCGGGGACCCTCGTGATCCGACGATAACGCCCGTACCGGCCAGCCGTAGCAAAACGAGCAGGGCGTACTTCCGGAGGGATTTCGGCGCGCCGGAGGGGTCAGAAGGACGTCCCCGCGAAGGGTGCGTTCGGCCAGGAGAACAGCAGGTCCGCGGTGTCGACGGCCTCCGGCCGCTGCACCCGGACACGCCCTGCGGCGGCCATCCGGTTCCATCCGGGCCGGCCGAGCAGGAGCGCACCGAGGTCGGCGATGTCCACCGTCAGGTCGGCCGGTCCGGCGGTGCGCGCCACGCCGTCGGCGGAGATCTCGAAGACGCCGGCGTTGTCGGTGAGCACAGGATCGGACACCTCGACGGTCACCGACCCCGACCCCCGATAGCTCCGCGCCGACAGCGCCCGATCGAGGTCGAGGATGCGCAACCACGTCTCGTCCGAGACCGAACGGAACTGCACCGCACGCGCGTCGACGAGGACGAGCGGCATCGGATCGTCCTGCGGAAGGGCCGCGAACCGCAGCGTGTCGACCAGATCGAGGCCGAGCAGGAATCGGATCAGGCCGGCATACGCCTCGGGCGACGGGGCGAAGAAGTCGTCGACCACGACGGTGCGGTTACGACTGGTGAACCACGCATGCGTGTCGACGGGGTGGTACCGGACGAAGCCGTCCTCCTGTCCCGGCTCACCGTGTACCGCCACGTACATCGGATCGGTGAGCGAGTCTGCGCGCCACCGACGCGAGTTCCACCAGTACTCCGATCGGTCGATCGTGCCCGGACGCGAGGGCAGGTGACGGGAGTGTATCTGCGCCAGGACATCCCATGCATCCGGATAGGTCAGCAGGCGGACCGGCCCGGCGTCGGGCACCTCGGGACGCAGCGCGGCGCGATGCACGGCGACGTCGACGGACACCGAGGTCGAGGCGACGCCGTACCCGAACCGGCCGTAGATGGTCGCTTCGGAGGCACGCAGCGTCGCGAGGATCTCACCGCGATCCCGCGCGTCGCGCAGCTGCCGGTGCACGAGTCCGGAGATCACGCCGCGACGCGTGTGGGTGGGCAGCACACCGATGTGGGTGACCGCGGCGTGAGAAACCCGGGCGCCACCGGGCAGGGTCAGCTTCCCGCTCGTGGCGTCGACGGTGCCGACGAGCATGCCGTCGAGGAAGGCACCCCAGGTGCGACCGGCCTCGAGATAGTCGGCGACCGTCCCGTCGGGAACCTCGGGCCACGACGGCAGTCCCACCATCGCCGTACGGAACAGCGCCGACGCGGCCCGCAGTTCGGCTTCCGACTCCAGAACTCTGATCTCCGGTTCCGTTCGTTCACCCATGGAACGACATTATCGACCGCGAACCCGGGACGCGGGCGAACGGCCGTGACGTTCGGTACACCGGCGCCGGGCGGGTAGGTTGCCACCGTGCGACGCGAGTGGGATCCAGCAGACACCGGGGTGCTGAAGCTGCCCTCCGGCCGACTCGTGCGCGGACGCGGGATACGTCGCCCCGAGTTCGACGAGCCGTTTCCCGACTTCGGGGTGTATCTCCTCGCGCGTCCACCGGTGCCGTTCGACTGGGAGTCGCGGTGGATCCACTGGCCCGACTTCCGCACCCCCCGCGACCCGGAGGACGCCCACGCCGTCCTGTACGAGGCATGGATCCGGGCGGGACGGCAACGGGTGGAGATCGCGTGCGGGCGCGGGCGCGGCCGGACCGGCACCGCACTGGCGTGCCTCGCCGTCCTCGACGGCCTCTCCCCCGACGAAGCCGTCGACTTCGTGCGCTGCCACTACCATCCGCGCGCGGTCGAGACGCCCTGGCAGCGCAGGTTCGTCGCGGGGACGAAGGTCTGACCGCTCAGTTCTTCGTCCGCGCCAGATGCGCTTCGGCGGCCGAGACGGCGCGCTCGGCGGCCACCACCCGCTTCTTCGCCTCGGCCGCGGCACGACGCGCGAAGGTGCGCTGCTGCTCGGCGTGTTCGAGTTTCGCCCGCAGATCGGCGACCTCCTCTTCGTGGCGGGCCAGTTCCTGCTCCGCTGTCGCCGCCCCTGCACGCGCCTCTTCGGCTGCGCTGTGCGCCGACTCGAGAGCGGCGGCGGCCTCGTCGATCTCCGCCTCACGAGCAGCACGCTCGGCATCCTCGCGCTTCCCCGCTTTCTCGCGCGACGACCTCGTCCGGTCTTCCTCGTCCTTCCGGTCGGACCCGCCGCGGACGACGGTGAGCGGCATCGCGGACAGGTCGCCGAAGCCGTCCGACTCGACGATCGCGTCGAGTCGGCCCTGCCTGACCTGCTCGCCGATATCGGGATCCGAGAGGGCCGCGTTGAGGGTGCGTCCCACCTCCCGCAGGGCGCTCTCCGAGGCGCTGCGGCCACGGTCGGCGGCGAGACGTCCGGCATCGCGTTCGAGCGCGGCGACCACCCGGCGCCGCTGCTCGGAGAGTTTCCGCATCTCGCTGCCGGACAGTCGGCGCTGCGCGGTGCGCAGAGCCGCTCCGATGTCGAGCAGCGCGGCGAGTTCGTCGGCCCGTTCGCGCGCGAGCAGGTTGACCATCCAGGCCGCAACCGTCGGTTTGCGCAGCCGGCCGATGGCCGCCGTCAGTTCGCGGTCGCCCGCTTCACGTGCCTGCGCCGCGAATTCGGAGCGGGCCGCCACGAAGTCGCCTGGGTCGAGGCCGTAGAGGGCGTCGGCCACCGAATCGAGATCGGGCATGGAATCGACAGTAGTGGCGCGGGGCGGGTCACGACGAGTGCCGTCCTCGGCGGACGCGTGACCGCCGGACGATCAGATCGCGAGCTTGGCGAGGATGTCGCGCGCCTTCTCTGCGGTGGGCGGCTGGCACAGCACGTCGTAACGGCCGGCGACGAGCTGCATGGTGGACGAGAAGTCGCGCTGGCCGCGGGTCGCGGCGTACGGGATGGTCGCCGAGATGAGCCCGAAGATGATGCCGCCGACGAGGCCGACGAGCAGCGGGCCGAGGAAGTCGGTGGAGAAGATGCCGAGCAGCAGACCGAAGAACACGCCGAGCCATGCGCCCGAGACGATGCCGCCGCCGATCACCTTCGGCCACGTGAGCCGCCCGGTGACCCGCTCGACCTGCATGAGATCGACACCGACGATCGTGACGTCCTCGACGGAGAAGTTCTGGTCGGCGAGATGGTCGACCGCGCGCTGCGCCTCGGCGTAGGTCGGGTACGAACCGACGGGCCAGCCCGTGGGGGGAGTCGGCAGACCGGGTACCTGGCGACCGGGTCCGAGGGGATTCGTCATGTCGTTCGGCTCCTTCGCGATGCACGCCGACCGTCGCGGCGCCGGTCCCCATTCTGCCTCGACGAGGACCGGCCCGCTGCGATGGTTCGCCCGATATGTTCTTTTTGCTGGTCGTTCCGGTCAGGAGGCCGGCGGCTCGAACTTCTGGGTGCGCTGCAGTCCGGCGGCGCGGCCCTTCGCGGAGATCACGAGAGCCATCTTCCGGCTCGCCTCGTCGATCATCTCGTCGCCCAGCATCGCGGCACCGCGGGCGCCACCCTCGGCGGAGGTGTGCCATTCGTAGGCGTCGAGGATCATCTCGGCCTTGTCGTAGTCCTCCTGCCGGGGGCTGAAGACCTCGTTGGCCGCATCGATCTGGCTCGGATGCAGCACCCACTTGCCGTCGAAGCCCAGCGCGGCGGTGCGCTGCGCCGACCGGCGGAAGGCGTCGACGTCGCGGATCTGGAGGTAAGGACCGTCGATGGCCTGCAGTCCGTGGGCGCGCGCCGCCATGAGGATCGTCATGAGGATGTGGTGGTAGGCATCGCCCACGTCGTACCCCTCGGGCTGCTCACCGACGACGAGGGTGCGCATGTTGATGCTCGCCATGAAGTCGGCCGGGCCGAACACGAGTGTCTGCACGCGAGGGCTCGCCGTCGCGATCTCGTCGATGTTCGTCAGCCCGATGGCGTTCTCGATCTGCGGCTCGATGCCGATCCGTCCCACCTCGAGACCGTGGGCCTTCTCGACCTGCGTGAGCAGCAGGTCGAGCGCCTCGACGTGGCTCGCATCGGGCACCTTCGGCAGCAGGAGCGCGTCGAGGTTCGCGCCGGCGCCGCCGACGACCGTCGCGACGTCAAGATAGGTCGCGTCCGTGGTCCAGTCGTTGACGCGCACGACCTTGATCTGATCGCCCCAGCCGTCCTCGTTCAGGGCTTCGACGATGGTGCTGCGGGCCTGTTCCTTGGCCAGGGGCGACACGGCGTCCTCGAGATCGAGGAATATCTCGTCGGCGGGAAGGCCCTTGGCCTTGTCGATCATCTTCCGGCTGCTGCCGGGAACCGCGAGTACCGACCTCCGGGGCCTGAACGAAAACGACATGACCTGACCAGACCTCCGAGTTCCGGGAACAGCGTGGGCACGCTCTAGCCTGGCAATCATGGCAGCAGTGAGCAAGGTCTTCGTCGCGCGGCTGGCCGGACTGGTCGTACTCGGCCCCGACGGCGAGTCCATCGGCCGCGTTCGCGATGTCGTGCTGACCATCCGGATCGGGCGTCAGCCCCCTCGTGCGCTGGGGCTGGTCGTCGAACTGCCCACCCGTAAACGGATCTTCGTACCGATGCTGCGTGTGACCGCGATCGAGCCGGGGGCGGTCACCCTCGTCACCGGCAACGTCAGTCTGCGCCGGTTCACCCAGCGACCCTCGGAAGTGCTCGCCCTCGGACAGGTCCTCGATTCCCGTGTGCGGGTCGACGACCCGGAGCTGCCCGACCTGATGGGTGTCGACGCCGTCGTGGTGGATCTGGGACTCGAGCTCATGCGCACCCGCGACTGGGTCGTCGCCCGAGTCGCGGTGCGTCGACATCGCGGCCGGCTCGCGCGGCGCTCCCCCGTCCACATCGTGGAATGGCCGCACGTGCACGGACTCACGCAACAGACGCTGTCGATGCCCGGACAGGGTGTCGCGCAATTGCTCCTGCAGTTCGAGGACATGCGCCCGGCGGACGTCGCGAACGCCTTGCGCGACCTGCCGATCAAGAGACGAACCGAGGTCGCCGCAGCACTCGACGACGAGCGCCTCGCCGACATCGTGCAGGAGCTGCCCGCCGACGACCAGACCGATCTGCTCACCCAGCTCGGTCTCGACCGGGCGGTCGCGGTGCTCGAGGCGATGGATCCCGACGACGTCGCCGACCTCCTCGGCGAGCTACCCGCCACGGACGCCGAGTCGTTCCTGCAGCGCATGGACCCCGAGGATTCCGAGCCGGTGCGCCGCCTGCTCGAGCACTCCCCCGACACCGCCGGTGGTCTGATGACGCCCGAGCCGGTGGTCCTCACGCCGGCGACCACGGTGGCGGAAGCCCTGGCGCGCGCTCGCAATCCGGACCTGAGTCCGGCCCTGGCGTCGATGGTCTTCGTCGTGCGCCCACCCACGGCGACTCCCACCGGCAAATACCTCGGCTGCGTCCATCTGCAACGATTGCTGCGGGAACCGCCTGCGAGCCTCGTGGGAGGGGTCGTCGACGACGACCTGCCGCGCCTGGCACCCGACGACGCTCTGACCACCGTCACCCGGTACTTCGCGACGTACAACCTGGTGTGCGGTCCGGTGGTGGACGACGAGGGGCACCTGCTCGGCGCGGTGAGCGTCGACGACGTGCTCGACCATCTGCTGCCCGAGGACTGGCGCGAGGAGGACATCGAGGATGAGTGACCGCAGCACGCAGGGCCGCTCGCGCCTCGAGACCCCCCAGTCGTCGAGGTTCCGGTTCAACTTCGACGCCGAGGCGGTCGGCCGGGTCAGCGAGTCGATCGCGCGGTTCCTCGGAACCGGCCGCTATCTCGCCATGCAGACGATCGTCGTCATCGTCTGGATCGCCCTGAACATCACCGCGGTAGGACTCCAGTGGGATCCCTATCCCTTCATTCTTCTCAACCTCGCATTCTCGACGCAGGCCGCCTACGCGGCACCGTTGATCCTGCTCGCGCAGAACCGGCAGGAGAACCGCGACCGCGTGTCGCTCGAGGAGGACCGCGCCCGCGCCGAGCAGACCAAGGCCGACACGGAGTTCCTGGCACGGGAACTCGCGGCCCTGCGACTCGCGGTGGGCGAGGTCGCGACCCGCGACTACCTACGTCGCGAGCTCGACGATCTGCGCGCTCTGCTGGTCGACGACGAGAACGAGGACGACACCGGCAGCGCGCGCATGCGCGCACCCCGGCGCTGAACGGGGCGCCGCGCCGGTTGTCCGGCACGCCCGGTTGCACACAACCCCACATCCTTCTGTAACCTTCGTCACAGCATTCGGAGGGACGACCGGAGGAGGGTGATCGCGTGCGGTGGAAGGTCGCGCTGGCGATGCCGGTGATCGTCGCTGCCGGACTCGCGGCGACGGCGTCGTCGGCGACGGTGGTCGCGGAGACGACGTCCGCGGAGGCCGAGCCGAGCGCTGCTCCGGCGGTCGGTCTGCTCCCCGGCGAGGTGCGCGAGGCGCAGCCGCTGCGCAGCCCGAGCGACCCGCTCTCCCAGCTCCCCCCCGAGGCGGTGACAGCGGCCGGAGGAGCGGCGGTTCTCGGCGAAGGACCGCTCGCGATCCCCGAACTCGTCTTCTACGCCTATCGTGCGGCCGAGATGCAGCTGGCCATCGACTCCCCCGAGTGCGGCCTGCCGTGGAACCTGCTCGCCGCCGTCGGACGCCTGAATTCCGGGCACGCGGACGGGGGTCGCACCGACATCCTGGGCACGGTGACCACGCCGGTCGTCACCCCCGACGGTCTGCTCGGACCGATGCGTCTCACTCCGTCGGCCTGGGAGCAGTATTCCGCCGACGGCAACGCGGACGGCACCGCCGATCCACAGAACGTCTTCGACGCGACCCTCGCCGCCGGTGCCCGGATGTGCGCGGCGGGCGGAAACCTGCGCGTGCCCGACGGTGAGGCGCGTGCGGTGGCATCGTTCGATCCGTCTCCCGACTTCCTTGCGAACGTCCGGACCTGGTCGGGTGCGTACGCGAAGGCCGCCGAGGTGGCTCCTGCCGACCTCGCGCCGATTCCGGCCCGCCCGATTCCGGGCGCGGCGGATGTCGCGGCGCCCGCGCCGACTCCGGCGGCGACCGCGCCTGCTCCGGCCGCACCGCCCCGGCCGGCCGACCCTCCGGCCGAGGAGGCGCCTGCCGACTCGCCCTCCGAGCAGACTGCCCCGGCCCCGGCCCCGGCCCCGGCCCCGGCCCCGGCTCCGCCTCCGATGCCCGGGTTACCCGAACTCCCCTGCCTGGTCCCCGCCTTCTGCGAATAACTGCCTTCTGCGAGTAACCGCCTTCGGCGAGTGACTCCCGGACGCAGCCCGTCATGACGACACGCGCGACGCGCGTGTCGTCATCTTTTTCTCTCACCCCGCCCGATGCGTTCGACCAGCACGGATCGGCTACATCCACACGAGTGCACTCCCGTTACATCACGGTTGAGTAACAGAAGAGCATCGAATGCTGTAGCCTCGGCCCGGCACGTAACGGAGGTGTCTCGTTCCGAGACACCCGAGGGAGGGTTATCCATTGGGCCGCCACGCCAAACCGTCGGATTCGAAGCTTCGGCGAAATTCCGTGATCGCGATGACCGGACTCGTTCCGGTCGGCCTGGTCGCCGCGGCGGCGACCACGGCCGGTGCGTCGCCGCGAGCGTTGATGGGAGTGGCGCAGCACGAGACCGAGCCCACGGCCTCGTCCGCCGGCACCGCCGACCTCGCGAGCGCGGTTCCGGAAGCGGTGGCAGCGGTACAGACCATCATGCTCGAGCCCGAACCGGCACCCGTGCGGACCTTCAAGGCCGCCCCCGAACCGGAACCCGAGCCCGAGGTCCTTCACGAGGGCCCGCTCGGCATCCCCGGCATCAACTACGCCGCCTACCGCAACGCCGAGCGCATCCTCTCCGAGGAGAATCCCACGTGCGGCATGCACTGGACCCTCCTCGCCGGCATCGGCCGCGTCGAGTCCGGCCACGCGAACGGCGGCAAGGCCGACGACAAGGGCAACCTGCTCGAGCCCGTGATCGGACTGCCGCTCAACGGCAGCCTGCCCGGCCAGGCCACCATCCACGACACCGACGGTGGGGCACTCGACGGCGACACGGTCTACGACCGTGCGGTCGGGCCGATGCAGTTCATCCCCACCACGTGGAAGCAGTACGCGGGCGACGGCAACGGGGACGGTGTCGCCGATCCCCAGAACCTCTACGACTCGACGCTCACCACCGCGAAGTACCTGTGCGATGGCGGCCTCGACATGCGCAACCTCGCGCACTCGACGAAGGCGATCCACCGCTACAACAACTCGATGGCGTACGTGGCGAACGTGCTCGCCTGGTCGACCGCCTACTCAACCGGCATCGACCCGAGCCCGGCGGACCTCCCCCGCATCCACTGACGACCGCACCCGTGTCCGGGCGCGACCGCTCTGCCGCCTACCATGGGCGTCATGGCAGTCAGTGAGTCCGACGTCCGCAGTGCGCTCGCACGGGTCCAGGACCCGGAGATCCGCAAGCCCATCACCGATCTCGGAATGGTCAAGAGCATCGAGATCGGCGCCGACAGCAGCGTCGATGTCGCCATCTACCTGACCACCTCCGGGTGCCCGATGCGCACCGAGATCTCCGAGCGCGTCACCAAGGCCGTCGCCGACGTCGCCGGAGTCGGCGAGGTGCGGGTGACCCTCGACGTGATGAGCGACGAGCAGCGCACCGAACTTCGCAAGTCGCTGCGTGGCGACTCCACCGAGCCCGTCATCCCGTTCGCCCAGCCCGGGTCGCTGACCCGCGTCTACGCGGTCGCCTCCGGCAAGGGCGGAGTCGGGAAGTCGTCGGTCACGGTCAACCTCGCTGCGGCGATGGCCTCGCGTGGCCTGTCCGTCGGTGTCCTCGACGCCGACATCTACGGTCATTCGATCCCCCGGATGCTCGGCACGTCGGCCAAGCCGACGCAGGTCGAGCGGATGATCATCCCGCCCGTCGCGCACGACGTGAAGATGATCTCCATCGCCCAGTTCACCGAGGGCAACACCCCGGTGGTGTGGCGCGGCCCGATGCTGCACCGCGCGTTGCAGCAGTTCCTCGCCGACGTCTTCTGGGGCGACCTCGACGTCCTGCTGCTCGACCTGCCGCCCGGCACGGGCGACGTCGCCATCTCCGTCGCGCAGCTGATCCCCAACGCCGAGATCCTCGTCGTGACCACGCCGCAGCAGGCCGCCGCCGAGGTCGCCGAGCGTGCGGGGTCGATCGCGTTGCAGACCCGCCAGCGCATCGCCGGCGTGGTGGAGAACATGTCGTGGCTCGAACTGCCCGACGGCACCCGCATGGACGTCTTCGGCAGCGGTGGCGGTCAGGCCGTCGCCGAGCGCCTCACCCGGGCCGTGGGTGCGACGGTGCCGCTGCTCGGTCAGGTTCCGCTCGACCCGGCCGTACGCGAAGCGGGCGACTCCGGCACTCCGATCGTCCTCGCGGCGCCGGACTCCGCACCCGCGGTGGCGCTGAAGGAAGTTTCCGACAAGCTCGCGGTGCGTAAGCGCGGCCTGGCCGGCATGTCGCTGGGAATCGACACGACGCGCCACCTCTAGGACGAGAACCGATCGAGCCCCTGCCGTTCTCCACGGCAGGGGCTCGATCGTAGGTAGAGCGCCGAGTCGGTCTCAGGTGGCAACGATCTCAGGTTGCATCGGGGTCGATGGGCGGCTTCTCGTCGCGTGCGAGCGGCTTCGACAGATTGGGCCGGGCACCGTTGGTGGGGGTTCCCGGGGGCGTCGCGGACTGCGTGTCGAAATTGCCGGTGAGGATCGAATCGTCGCCGTCGAGCAGATGCTTCGTGATCACGGCCTTGGGAGTCATGCCGCGCAGCTGGTTCAGTTCCGACAGCGGTTGCCGCAGGTCGTCGAACTCCGGCCCGAGCTCCTGCTTCAGCTGGTCGCGCGCACCCGAAGCGTAGTCGCGCACCTGACGCAGCGACTTGGCCACCCACGAGACGGCATCGGGCAGCCGCTCCGGGCCGAGTACCACGAGGGCCGCCACGATGAGTACCAGGAACTCGCCCCAACCGATGTTGCCGAACACGCATCCAGGGTACGTGGTCGCGTCCGAATCGCAGCACCTACGGGAAAGGTCACATCACGCGACAGGAATGCTCAGTCCGAAACGGGGGTGACCCCGACGTCCACGAGACGGCCGTTGCGTACGAGCTGGACGGTGACCGGTTCGTCGATCTCCTGCTGCTGAACCGCGACGACGAGCTCGTCGGCGCTGGTGACCTCGCGGTCTCCGACCTTGACGATCACATCGCCCTCGACGATTCCGGCGCGCTGGGCCGGGCTGTCCTGCCGGACGTTGGCGACCTCCGCACCGCTCGCGACGTCGTTGACGACGGAGCGCGCGTTCACGCCGATGTCCGGATGCCGCATCTCACCGCTGCGGATCAACTCCTGCGCCACCTCGGTGACGTCGTCGATGGGAATCGCGAAGCCCAGGCCTACCGAGCCACCCGTCTCCGACTTGATCGCGGAGTTGATGCCGATCACGCGACCCTCCATGTCGATGAGGGGGCCACCGGAGTTGCCGGGGTTGATCGAGGCGTCGGTCTGGACGGCGTCGATCACCGCGTCGGTGTCGGTGCCCTGCCCACTGAGCCGCATGGGCCGGTGCAGCGCACTGACGATGCCGCGGGTGACGGTCTTGCTCAGGCCGAGCGGTGACCCGACCGCGACGACGTCCTCACCTACCTGGACGTCCTCGGAGCGGCCCAGTTCGGCGACGACCAGGTTGTCGACGTTCTCGACGGCGAGCACCGCGAGGTCGGTCTTGATGTCGCGTCCGACGATCGAGGCGGGAACCTTGGTGCCGTCGCCGAAGGTGACCTGCACCTTCGCGTCGGGGTTGCCGGCGGCCATCGAGATCACGTGGTTGTTGGTGACGATGTAGCCGGCGCCGTCGATCACCACGCCGGATCCGGTTCCGGCGTCGCCGCCGACGGTGGTCTGGATGGAGACGACAGCGGGCAGCACGGTGTCGGCGACCCGCGCTACCGCGCCGGTCGGGAGTTCCTCGTCGGAGCCCGACTGGCTCAGAGTCACTCCGCGACTGGTCAGCGAACCGTTGTCGGCGGTCGCCAGCGCGACGACGAGCCCGCCGACCATGCCGATGACGACGGCCACCGCAGCCAGTGTCGCGAGAGCGCGGGGTTGGACACGGCGGTCGAACAACACCTCGCGCAGGGTGAGTCCGGGCGCCGGAGGAAGCTCCTGCTCCTCGGTCTCCCCGGCCATGGGCGGACCGAGCCGCACCGCGGAGTCGGGGTCGCGCCAGGGATCGACCTCTGCCTCGTCCTCGGCCGCGCCCGCCGGTTCCGACGGGGGACGCTGGAGTGTCTCGTCGGCGTCGGACGGCCGTCCGTAGGCCTCGGCGAGGATCGCGTCCGTCGGAGGCGCCTGATGGACGCGCGGGTCGACGACGCGAGGATGAGCCGAGGAGTCGAACGATCCGTCGGCGCCGTCCGGGCGTCCGAAGACACGTGCCGATGCGGGGTCGACGGCCGGCCGGTAGACGGGCCGGGGGTCGAGACGAGGGGCGTCGGCAGGACGGATGATCGCGCCGTCCGGCAGGTCGGACCGGCCCGACGAGGCGTTGTCGGACGAGCCTCTCCCCGACGAGGCATGGGGCAGCTCGTCGTCGCGACGAGGATCGTCGCCGGCCCGGCGTTCGGTGTGCTGCGCAGATTCGGCCGTCACGCGTGCCCGTCTCCCCCGTATAGGTCCGTCACGCAGCCCAGTATCACCGATGGCATCGGATCACCTGTTACCGCCCGTCCGGTCACCGGCGACGGAGAATCGACCACCGGCGCGCGGCGAACCGGTCGTCCGCCTGCGGATGCGGGGACGGGTCGCACAGATGCGTAGGGATGCTGCTCAACGTTCCCAGCAGCGAACTCGGCATACGGGGTACGTGATCGGCCGCGGACCGGAGCGCGTGGCGGGCCTGCTGCTGGGCTTCGACTTCCGCGGCGCACTCGGGACACATCGACAGGTGCTGGGCGGCCCGCATGTAGGCCGCCATGCGCAGTTCGCCGTCGACGAATGCGGCAACTGCCTCGCTGGCGAGATGTTCCGTGGAGCCGAACCTGCGAGGTGGTTGCACCATCGTCATCACTACCTCCCGGCGGCTACCCCGCATCGACGCGACCGTTTTCGACCTTTCCATGCTCGCGCAGGTACTCGCGGAGTGCCTGGCGGCCTCGGTGGATACGACTTCGTACCGTACCGAGTTTCACCCCCAGTGTGGCACCGATCTCCTCGTAGGACAGACCTTCGATGTCACAGAGCACCACCGCGGCACGGTACTCGGGTCCGAGCGAGTCCAGTGCGGACTGCAGATCGGCGCCGAGACGCGCGTCGTGGTAGATCTCCTCGGGGTTCGGCCCTGCGGCCGGTACCCGATCGTAGTCCTCGGGGAGTGCTTCCATCCGGATGCGGTTCCGGCGGCGCACCATGTCCAGGAAGAGATTCGTGGTGATGCGGTGCAACCAGCCCTCGAACGTGCCGGGCTGGTAGTTCTGCAACGATCGGAAGACGCGGATGAAGGTCTCCTGCGTGAGATCCTCGGCGTCCTGGGCATTACCGGAAAGACGGTAGGCGAGGCGATAGACACGGTCGCCGTGCTCACGAACGAGTTCGTCCCACGACGGCATGGCCGTGCGATCCCCGGTGGCATCGAACGCCGCGGTGCCGCTCAGGTCCGCCTCGAAGGCAGCGTCGAGCGCCGAGGCGTCGTACTCGGGAACGGTGTGGGATCGGGTCATGTGGATCGCTGGATCCTCCTCGTCGGGACCGCGCACGGACACGGGCTTCGAGGCCTACAACACTCGACCTGCGCGGGGTATTCCCTCGTGGGAACGCCCCCGAGGCGGTGTGTCCTCGAAGTCGTGAACCGGAGCGATCGTCTGGTTCGTCGATTGTCAGTTTTCCTCGCGGCGATGTGGCCGCCGTATGAGTAACCTGAAACGTCCCTGAGAAAACCCGCCCGGGCGTGATCATCCTTCGAAATCACACAACTCACGGCATCACTCCGTGCGCGCCTGCCTGCGCGAGCGAATCGCCGAGGATAGCCTCGGTGAGGTGCAGACCAACGCCGATCGCATTCTGACCCACGCCGAGAACATCGTCGTCGAGGACGAGGAACTCGCCGCGGCGCGTGACCGTGCCGAAGATCTGGGCGCCGACCCGGTCTCCCCCTCCGTCGGAGCCGCCCTCGCGATGTTCGCCCGCATGCTCGACGCCAGGACGGTAGTGGAGATCGGCACCGGTGCGGGTGTGAGCGGACTGTGGTTGCTGCACGGTCTCCGTGAGGACGGCGTACTCACCACGATCGACAGTGAACCCGAACATCAACGCGCCGCGAAGATCGCCTTCCGGGAAGCCGGCATCGTGGCGTCGCGCACCCGGCTCATCAACGGCCGAGCGCTCGACGTGCTACCGCGACTCGCCGACTCCGGCTACGACATGGTCTTCGTCGACGCGACCCCCGCCGACCATCCGCACTTCGTGCGCGAAGGGGTGCGCCTGCTCCGGCCGGGTGGGGTGATCGTGCTGCACAACGCCCTTCTCGACGGGCGGGTCGCCGACCCGGCCGCGCGCGACGCGACGGTGCTCGCGGTGCGCGAGGCCACCCGCGCGGTGTCCGACGACGAGCGTCTCGCACCGGTCGTGCTGCCGCTCGGCGACGGGCTCCTCTGCGCGGTGCGCCTCAGCTGATCTGCGCGGTGCGCCTCAGCCGAGAGCTTCCCCGCCGAACAGGCGCTCTCAGATCCAGATGCCCTTGCCGATGGCGACGACACCGCCGTTGCTGACCGCGAATCGCTGACGGTCGCGCTCGAGGTCCACCCCGATGATCTCGCCGTCGCCGACGACGACGTTCTTGTCGAGGATGGCGCGGCGCACCACCGCACCCTTGCCGATACGGACACCGGGCATGAGGACGCTGCCCTCGACGGTTGCTCCGTCCTCGACCATGACGTTCGAGCTCAGCACGGAGTTCCGGACGGTCGCGGCGGACAGGATACTGCCGGCACCGACGATCGATTCCTGCGCCAGTCCGCCCTGCACGAACTTCGCGGGCGGGAGGTTCTCGGCCGCCCCACGGATCGGCCACCGCCGGTTGTAGAGGTTGAAGATCGGGTGGACCGACACGAGGTCCATGTGGGCGTCGTAGAAGGCGTCGAGCGTGCCGACGTCGCGCCAGTAGGCACGGTCGCGTTCGGTCGCACCGGGGACCACGTTGTCGTTGAAATCGTAGACGTGGGCCTCGCCCTGCTCGACGAGCGCGGGAATGATGTCGCCGCCCATGTCGTGGTCGGAGTCGGGATTCTCCGAGTCGGCCCGCAGCGCCTCGACGAGGACCTTCGTGGTGAAGACGTAGTTGCCCATCGACGCGAACGTGACATTGGGGTCGTCGGGCGTCCCGGGCGGGTGCGCGGGCTTCTCGAGGAACTGGGTGATCCTGCCGCTCTCGTCGCTGTCGATGCATCCGAACGCGAACGCCTCGCTGCGTGGCACGCGGATACCGGCGACGGTGACGCCGGCTCCCGACTCGATGTGCTGACGCACCATCTGCTCGGGATCCATCCGATAGACGTGGTCGGCACCGAAGACCACGATGTACTCGGGATCCTCGTCGTAGACCAGGTTGAGCGACTGCAGGATCGCGTCGGCACTGCCGGTATACCAGCGCGGACCGAGACGCTGCTGGGCCGGCACCGGGGTGATGTACTCACCCGTGAAACCGGACAAACGCCAGGTCTGCGAGATGTGCCGGTCCAGGGAGTGCGACTTGTACTGCGTGAGAACGCAGATGCGCAGATAGCCGGCATTCACGAGATTGCTGAGCACGAAGTCGATGAGGCGGTATGCGCCCCCGAACGGCACTGCCGGCTTGGCTCTGTCCGCGGTCAGCGGATACAGACGCTTGCCCTCGCCGCCGGCGAGAACGATTCCAAGCACATGGGGCTGACTCCTCACACGCTTCAACCTATCCCCCGACCCAGGCCGCCGCCAGCGAAGCGGAATCTCGACGCTCCGATCGCACCTCCGGGGCCAGGTGGCCGGAACCTGCGCGGCCCGCTAGTTTGAGGCGGTGAGGGTGGCAATGATGACGCGGGAATATCCGCCTGAGGTGTACGGCGGGGCCGGGGTCCACGTCACCGAACTCGTCGAACAACTGCGCCGGCTGGTCGAGGTCGACGTGCACTGCACGGGCGCACCGCGCGACACCGCGTTCGTGCATTCCCCCGACCCGGCACTGCGCGACGCCAATCCCGCTCTGACGACCCTGTCCGCCGGATTGCGCATGGCGCATGCTGCCTCCGGCGTCGACGTGGTGCACTCCCACACCTGGTACACGGGTCTGGCCGGGCATCTCGCCGCCGAACTCCACGACGTTCCGCACATCCTCACCGCGCACTCCCTCGAGCCGCGACGGCCGTGGAAGGCCGAGCAGCTCGGAGGCGGCTACCGCATCTCCTCCTGGTCCGAGCGCAATGCGGTCCGGTACGCCGACGCGATCATCGCCGTCAGCGACGGGATGCGCCTCGACGTGCTCGACGCGTACCCCTTCGTCGATCCCGCGCGGGTCCATGTGGTGCGCAACGGGATCGACACCACCGCCTGGCACCCGGGTCCGGCCGCGCCCGGTCACGAATCCGTCGTCACCCGGATCGGTCTCGACGAGGACCGCCCGATCGTCGTGTTCGTCGGCCGCATCACCCGGCAGAAGGGTGTCGGGCACCTGATCGCCGCGGCACACCATCTCGACCCCGACATCCAGCTCGTCCTGTGCGCCGGTGCCCCCGACACCCCCGAGATCGCCGCGGAGACCGAACGCGCTGTGGCGGCCCTGCAGGATGCCCGCGACGGGGTGCACTGGGTACGCGAGATGCTGCCCACCGAGTCGGTCCGCGAACTGCTCTCCGCGGCGACGGTTTTCGTGTGCCCCTCGGTGTACGAGCCGCTGGGGATCGTCAACCTCGAGGCGATGGCCTGCGAGACCGCCGTGGTCGCCTCCGACGTGGGCGGCATCCCGGAGGTCGTGCAGGACGGGGTCACCGGACGCCTGGTGCACTACGACGCCTTCGACACCGAGACCTACGAGCGCGCACTCGCCGCGGCTGTCGACGAGGTGGCGAGCGATCGCGCCCGCGCCACGGAGTGGGGCCGGGCCGGTCGCGACCGTGCCGTCAACGAATTCTCGTGGGCGCAGATCGCCCGCCAGACCGTCGCCGTCTACCAGCAGGTGCTCACGGCGCGCTGAGTTCGCCGACCGTGTCGATCCGTCGCCACGTGGTGACGGTGACCGACACCGTCACCTCGAACGGGTCGGGCAGCGAGGCCAGCAACTGCTCGCGTTGCTCGGACGTGACGTGGTGCGCCGACGGACCCATCCCCGCGACGAGACCGAGCACGTCGCGCGGGAGGGCGGCCGTGAAGCGCACGTCCGTTCGCCTCGTCCGCTCGAAGCGTCCCGACAGCGCCGAGGACAGCCGTTCGGTCTTCTTGTCGTCCACGCTCACCATGCCGGGCAGCACGACCAGCTCGCGCAGGTGCTCCGAGGTGGGTGTGGCGACGACGAGCGTCCCTCCGGGCGTGAGCACGCGGTGGCTCTCGGCCGCGTTGCGAGGCGCGAAGACCGACAGCACGTGTGTGAACGAGGCGGACCGTACGGGCAGCCGCTGCCACGCGTCGGCCAGGATCGCACCCGTCCGCGGGTGACTGCGGGCGATGCGTCGCACCGCAGGCTTGGAGACGTCGAGTCCGATGCCGCGCGCCGCCGGTATCGCGTCGAGCACGCTCGCGAGGTACTGCCCCGTACCGGCACCTACCTCGAGGATCGTCGCAGCCGTGCCCTCGGCCGATTCGACGCACACGTCGGCCACCGCATCGCGGATCGGGTCGTAGTGCCCGGCCCCGAGGAAATCGGCACGGGCGGCGATCATCTCGGCGGTGTCGCCGGTGAAGGGCGTCGACCCCCCGGCGAGCAGCGACACGTAACCCTGGCGTGCGACGTCGAAGCTGTGCCCACGCTCGCACAGCACGACGTTGTCGTCGAGGTCGAGCGCGGACTCGCAGTGCGGGCACGCGAGAAGGTCGATCACGTCGGCGAGCATCGCGCCTCCGATCGTCGTCTCAGGACGACACCGGGCCCCGCGCGCCGAGGAGCGCGGGGCCCGGAGTGCCCTGAGAGGGGCCGATCAGCTGGTGACACTCTTGAGTTCGTCGCCGAGTGCCGCAGCCTCTTCCGGCGTGAGCTCGACGACCAGACGTCCGCCGCCCTCGAGTGGAACCCTCATGACGATTCCTCGTCCCTCTTTGGTTGCTTCGAGGGGACCGTCCCCGGTCCGGGGCTTCATGGCCGCCATCCTCTGCTCCCTCCAAATCTGCACCCGACCGCCGGGCGCGTGGGTTACCGTGTGGTTGCATCGCCGGTCGCGGCGACGCGCACCTTCTCATTCTTCCCTATCCGGAATACGTGCGCGTAGCTGACTCCTGGGTAAGAGACCCCTCAGGGTTCTACGGGCCGAGTGACACCCAGCACGATTCCAGGTGATCGTCGACCATCCCGGTGGCCTGCATCAGCGCATATGCAGTGGTAGGGCCCACAAATCGGAAGCCGCGATGCTTCAGCTCACGGGCCATCGCCGTGGACTCCGGTGTCACCGCCGGAATCGACTCGACCGTGCGTAACCGTCGCGCGCGTCGCGGCGGTGCGAACGACCACAACAGGTCGTCGAGGGCGGTGGGCAACTCGAGCACGGCCCGCGCGTTGGCGATCACCGCCTCGATCTTGCGGCGGTTGCGCACGATGCCGGCGTCGGCGAGCAACCGCTCGACGTCGGTCTCGGTGAAACAGGCGACCGCATCGACGTCGAACCTCCTGAACGCCGCGCGGAAGGCCTCGCGCTTGCGCAGGATCGTCAGCCAGGACAGCCCCGACTGGAACGCCTCGAGCGAGAGCCGCTCGAACATCTCGTCGCGCCCGTGCAGCGGCCGGCCCCACTCGTAGTCGTGGTACTCGCGGTAGAGCGACGATCCGGGACCGTCCACAGCCCACGGGCACCGAACCCTCTCGTCGGTGGTCATCGCGTCTCCCGGCTGGTGGCCGACGATTCCGACGAGGCATCTTCCGGGGCATCGTCTTCCGGGACGTCGCCTTCGGTGAGGTCGTCCGGCTCGATGCCGCCGGTCGGTGGCGCTGCGGCGTCTCCGCCGGCAGACGACCCACCGGCCGCACGCGCCTCCGCATCGGCGAGCCGGACCCGCAGATCGTCGACCTCGCGGGCGAGACGATCGAGTGCCCAGTCGACCTCGCTCATCTTGTAACCCCGCACGGTCTGCTGGAACCGCAGGTCGCGGATGTCGGTGCCGGTGACGTCGGTGGCCGGCAGCACCGTGACGGTGGTGCCCGGAGGCAGCGGCGCCAACGTCTCGCCCCGGCCGAAGACGGCACTCGCGACGAAGAACAGCACCGCGGCGACGCCCGCCATCACGAGCACGTACAGCAGAACCGTGAGCATGCACCGATCTTGGCACGAGCGTCCGACACCGGCCGGGTCCGGTGCCGGGCGGTCGGTTCAGCCGGTGACCGTCACCATCGGCGGCCGGTCGGTGAGATCGACGGTGGTGTCGAACGGCACGAACGCGTCGCCCTCCACGAGGAACTGGGTGAGCGGCGCACCGGAATCGGAGATTCCGCACCGCGCGAGCATCGTGCCCACGATCTGCCTGCTCATCGCTCCGAGCTCGGACAGCGGCCGGTTGCGGTGCTTGCGGACTCCGAGATTGACCTGCGCGATCGCGTGGAGACCGAACCGGTCGTAGGTGTCGAGCAGCAACCCGATCTCCACCCCGTAACCGGGTGCGAACGGGACCGACTCGAGCAGTTCCCGCGTGCCGGCGTACTCGCCGCCGAGCGGTTGCAGCACGCAGGTCAGCTCCGGCCGCAGCGCCGCGAGCAGGGGTCGTGCGACGAGCTCGGTGACCCGACCCCCGCCGTGTGCGTCCTCGCCGCCTCCGGTACGCAACGGCCGCCGGTAATAACCCTTGACGAGGTGGATGCCGTCGCCGAGCAGCAGCGGCCCGAGCAGTTTCGGCACGAAGGCCGGGTCGGGATCGATCAGATCGGAGTCGACGAAGGCGATGATGTCGCCGGAGGTCGCGGCGAGCGACCGCCACAGCACCTCCCCCTTGCCGGGGACGGGTTCGATGCCCGGTACCGCCTCCTCCCGGGACAGGACGCGGGCACCCGCCGCCCGTGCCCGTGATGCGGTCTCGTCGGTGGAACCCGAATCGAGGACCACCAGTTCGTCCACGAGACCACCGAGGAGCGGGTGGATCGTGTCGATCACTCCCGCGACGGTCTCCTCCTCGTTGAGGGCGGGCAGCACCACGGTCACCGTGCGGCCCGCCTTGGCCTCGATCAGCTCGTCGATCGCCCACGTGGGCCGATCCCAGCTGTTGACCTCGTTCCACGTGCGTGCAGGTGCACTCATGCCAACCCCCTCACCGTGCGCGCCGGCGGGCGTGTACCCGCGATCGCCGCGACCATGTCGACCACCCGACGTGTGGCTGCCACCTCGTGTACCCGGAACATTCGTGCGCCGGCCGCTGCGGCCAAAGCTGTCGCTGCCAATGTGCCCTCCAACCGGTCGGCGAGTTCGACTCCCAGAGTCTCCCCCACGAAGTCCTTGTTGCTCAGCGCCATAAGCACAGGCCACCCGGTTTTTACAAGAACGTCCACGTGCCGCAACAGAGCGAGTCCGTGATAGGTGTTCTTTCCGAAATCGTGGGTCGGATCGATGAGGATCGAGTCGCTCGCCACGCCGGCGCGGGCCGCGGCATCCGCGGCCGCGACGACCTCCGCCGCCACCTCCTCGACGACGTCGGCGTACCGCACGCGGTGCGGCCGGGTTCGCGGTACGGCACCACCGGTGTGGGAGCAGACGATGCCGGCCCCGAGTTCGGCGGCGACCGCGACGAGCTCCGGATCGGCGCCCGCCCACGTGTCGTTGATCAGATCGGCGCCCTCAGCCAGGGCGCGACGCGCGACCTCGCTGCGCCAGGTGTCGACGCTGATGAGCACATCCGGATACCGCTCACGGATCGCGGCGACGAACGGCACGACGCGGCGGATCTCCTCGTCGCTGTCGACGACCTCACCCGGCCCGGCCTTCACCCCGCCGATGTCCACGAGGTCGGCACCCTCGCCTACGGCGCGGTCGACGGCCGCAAGCGCCGCGTCGTCCTCGAAGGTCGCTCCCCTGTCGTAGAACGAGTCGGGCGTGCGGTTGACGATCGCCATGACGAGCGCACGGTCGGTCGCGACCGGGCGCCCGCACAGGGTGGACGGTGCCGGACCGGGACGGGTCACGGGGGTCTGCTCGTCGACATCGGTCGCGGGGCCGCTCATGATCCCATCCTGACATGCTCAGCGACCGGGCAATTCTCCCCTCGCGACGCCGTCGACGAAGCCGTCGAAGATCGGCCGGTAACCCTCACTGCGACTCGCGAGCACGTACACGGCATCCTCGCCGGTCTCGGTGTGGCCCTGCTTGCGCAGGTCGACCTTCCGGCTCTTGAAGGTCGTCGTGTACTCGAGCTCGTCCACGACGCGGACGAAGAGCGGAACCGCGTAGTCCGGCAACGCGTCGTGCAGAGACTTCGCGAGCGCCGCCCCATCGAGCTCGACACCCTCCTTCAGGGTGATCGCGGCCATTCCGGCACGACCGTCGGCTCCCTCGACCTCGACCCCGTAGACGACGGCTTCGGCGACCGTCTCGTGCGACGACACTGCGGCCTCGACCTGCGTGGTCGCGACGTTCTCGCCCTTCCACCGGAAGGTGTCGCCGAGCCGGTCCACGAAGGCGACGTGCATCCAGCCCTGGTCGCGGACGAGGTCGCCGGTGTCGAACCACACGTCACCGTCGGAGAACGCGTCGCGCAGCAGCTTCTTCTCGGTGGCCTCCGGGTCGGTGTATCCGTCGAAGGGCGCGCGGGAGGTGACCTTCGCGAGCAGCAGCCCGACCTCGCCCTTGCCGACCTTCGTCAACCGGCCGTCGTTGCTTCGACGTGCCTGCCCGGAGTCCGGATCGAATTCGACGACTGCGTAGGGCAGCGGGCAGATCCCGGCGGTGCGCTTCTGGTCGAGCGCATTGATGAAGGCGATGTTGCACTCGCTGGCCCCGTAGAACTCCGCGACGCGGTCGATACCGAAGCGTTCGGTGAATTCGTCCCACAGTTCGGCGCGCAGACCGTTGCCGACGGCCAGACGGATCCCGTGGTCTGCGTCGTCCTCCCGCTGCGGCTGGTTGAGCAGGTATCGGCAGATCTCGCCGATGTAGATGAAGGCGGTGGCGCCGTTGCGCTCCGCGTCGTCCCAGAAATTGGAGGCCGAGAACTTCCGGCCGAGCGCGAAGGTGGCGCCGGCGGCGAGCACCGAGGACAACGCGACCGTGAGAGCGTTGTTGTGGTAGAGCGGCAGGCACGAGTACAGGACGTCGGTGCGGCGCAGCCGTACTCCGAGGCTGCCGAGGCCCGACATCGACTTCAACCACCGGAAGTGCGTCATGCGGCTGGCCTTCGGCAGACCTGTCGTACCGGAGGTGAAGATGTAGTAGGCGGTCTCGGACGCCCGGAGGTCCTCGGTGACGGCGGGATTCGACGCGTCGGCGTCGCGGGCGGCGGTGCCGAGTTCGGTGAAGCGCAGCACGGTGCGGGCCTGCGGTTCGCCCCCGAGGGAGTCGACGGCTTCCTCGCACTCCTCCCCGATCACCAGAACGGCGCTGTCGAGCAGCGACAGGCTGTGCTCGAGCACCTCGCCGCGCTGGTTGATGTTGAGCATCCCCGCGGCCGCCCCCAGTTTGACCGCGGCCAGCACGACCAGCAGTGTCTCGGGCCGGTTGCCCATGAGGAGGCCGACGACCTCGCCCTTCCCGACACCACGATCGGCGAGCACCGAGGCGTATCGATTGACCTGCGCGTTGGCCTCGCCGTAGCCGATCGAACCGCCCTCGAACCGCAGGAAGGGCCGCTCAGGGTGACGCTCGGCGAGTTTCTGGAAGACCGAGCCGATCGTCTCGCGGGCGTTCGGCTTCCGGATCATCCCGGCCGCCCCGCGCAACACGAGGGGGAGATCGGGAGCCATTCTGGGCAGTTTCGAGACGAGTCCGGGCAGGGACACGACGGGGGCATTGTCTCGAGCGGATCGAGTGGTCACGACAGGTTTCCTCACGGCGGCGTCGGGGACGGGTGGGGTTCGCTCGGGCGACACCCACGGCGTTCCCCCGAACTTACCGAAGAGTAGATAAGCGCGCGGCGAAGTGGAACATCTCAGACCGCCGCGTACGGCGCTGCACACCGGTCGAGCGCGTCGGCGAGGTCGGTGGTGACCTCGAGACCGTCGAGTGCGCGTCGCGCGACGAAGCCGGTGTCGACCATCGATCCGAGCCAGGTGAGCAGACCGTCGAAGTGCCCCACAGGATCGAGCAGCACGACCGGCTTGTCATGCATACCGAGATACCCCGCCGTCCACGTCTCGAACAGTTCCTCGAGGGTTCCGATGCCGCCGGGCAGCGTCAGGAAGGCGTCGGCGCGGTCCTCCATGATGCGTTTGCGCTCGCGCATCGTTTCGGTGACGATCAGCTCGTCGGCCTCGACGTCCGCGACCTCGCGGTGCACGAGCGCCTTGGGGATGACGCCGATCGTGTAGGCCCCGGCCGCGCGGGCCGCAGCGGCGACCGCGCCCATCATCGACACGTTGCCGCCGCCGGAGACCAGCTGCCAGCCCCGTCGGCCGATCTCCGTCCCCACCGCGGCGGCGAGTTCGAGGAACTTCTGGTCGACAGGTCCCGACGCGCAGTACACACAGACCGACAACGGCTCGGTCACCATCCACTCTCCTGTCCGTGCAGTTCGTTCTCGTCCTCACCGCGATGCGCCTCGCGGATGATGTCCACGGTGTCCTCGACGCCGTCGGTGACGAACAGCAGATCCAGATCGCCCGGTGCGATCTTGCCGTCGCGAACCAGGGTCTCGCGCAGCCAGTCCACCAGGCCGCTCCAGTACTCCGAGCCGAACAGCACGATCGGGAACTGGGTGATCTTGTGGGTCTGTACGAGGGTCAGCGCCTCGAACAGTTCGTCGAGAGTGCCGAAACCTCCGGGCAGGCACACGAACGCCTGCGAGTACTTCACGAACATCGTCTTGCGTGCGAAGAAGTACCGGAAGTTGAGTCCGAGGTCGACCCATTCGTTGAGGCTCTGCTCGAACGGCAGCTCGATACCGAGACCGATCGAGAAGCCCCCGGCCTCGCTCGCCCCCCGGTTGGCCGCTTCCATCGCACCAGGTCCGCCGCCGGTGATCACGGCGTACCCGGCGTCGACGAGCGCGGCTCCCAGCTTGCGGCCGACCTCGTATTCCGGATGGTCGGCAGGGGTACGCGCGGAACCGAAGACCGCCACGGCGCGGGGCACCTCGGCGAGTGCGCCGAAACCCTCGACGAACTCGCTCTGGATCCGCAGGACACGCCACGGATCGGTGTGCACCCAGTCGGACGGCCCTCGGCGATCGAGCAACCGCTGATCCATCGTGGTCGCCTCGCGGGCCCGCTCGCCGCGCAACTGCACCGGCCCCCGCTGCACGATCTCGCGACGGGAACCGCCTTCGGAGGAGTTGTCGCCGGACATGGCGGTCACGCTATCGGGTGAGATAGGAGCGCAGAACGGAGGTCACCTCGGTGATCCGTCCTACCTCGACGTGCTCGTCGCGCTTGTGCGCAAGGTTGGGGTCGCCCGGGCCGTAGTTGACGGCCGGAATGCCCAGCGCCGCGAACCGCGAGACGTCGGTCCAGCCGTACTTGGCCCGGAACTTCCCGCCTGCGGCCTCGACCAGCGCGGCCGCCGCCGGATTCGACAGTCCGGGCAGCGCGCCCGGCGACATGTCGGTGAGTTCCATCGAGATCGCGAGACCGTCGAAGACCTCGCGAACGTGTGCGAGAGCGTCGTCGGGGCTGCGATCCGGGGCGAACCGGAAGTTCACGTCGAGCGCGGCCGCGTCGGGCACCACGTTCCCGGCGACACCGCCCTCGATGCGCACCGCCGACAGGCCCTCGCGGTAGACGCAGCCGTCGATGTCGACCGACCGGGCCTCGTACCGGGACAGACGGTCGAGCACGGGAGCCAGCTTGTGGATCGCGTTGTCGCCGAGCCAGGAGCGCGCCGAATGCGCCCGCACGCCGTCGGTGGTGATACGCACCCTCAGCGTGCCCTGGCAACCGGCCTCGATCTCACCGGAGGTGGGTTCGCCCAGGATCGCGACGTCCGCGTCGAGCCAGTCGCGCAGTTCGGTCTCGATCCGCCCGAGCCCGTTGAAGGACGCCGCGATCTCCTCGCAGTCGTACATCACGATCGTCAGGTCGTGGGCGGGATCGGTGACGGTCGCTGCGAGGTGCAGGAAGACGGCGTCGCCGGCCTTCATGTCGGAGGTGCCGCATCCCCACAGCAGGTCGCCGTCGCGCCGCGACGGCACGTTGTCGGCGATCGGGACGGTGTCGAGATGCCCGGCGAGCATCACTCGGCTGCCGAGCCCCCGGTCGGTCCGCGCCAGGACACAGTTGCCGTTGCGCACGATCTCGAAGCCGTCGGTCTGCTCCCGCAAGGCCACCTCGACGGCGTCGGCGATGAGCGTCTCGTCCTGGGACACACTCGGGATGTCGACGAGCGCGGCGGTCAGTTCGACAGGGTCGGCGTGCAGGTCCAGCTGCGGTACGGGCATACCTGCACGATACGAAACGCGTATCCCCCTCAGACCCCGCACACGATTTTCTCAGGGGGGACACAGGCCCAGGACCGCCTCGCGTACGCTTCTCACCCGTGAGTGCACACGGAGCATCAGCAGTAGGCATCGCGAACATCACGGAGGACGGGACCGTCCTCGACACGTGGTACCCGGCACCCGCCCTCGGCGAGCCGAGCGAAACCGGAACGACACGCCTCGAGGGCACGGACATCCCGTCCGACCTGGCCCTCCTCGCCGGTCACGACGAGGCGCGCGAGGTCCAGCAGGTCGTGGTGCGCACCGACATCGCCGACCTGTCGAAGCCTCCCGTCGACACCCACGACGCCTACCTGCGCCTGCATCTGCTGTCGCACCGCCTCGTCCGCCCGCACGGCCTCAACCTCGACGGCATCTTCGGTCTGCTCGCCAACGTCGTGTGGACCAACTACGGCCCGTGCGCGCTCGACAACTTCGAAACCGTGCGGTCGCGCCTCCGCATCCGCGGACCGGTCACCGTCTTCGGTGTGGACAAGTTCCCCCGACTGGTCGACTACGTCGTTCCCTCCGGCGTCCGCATCGCCGACGCCGACCGGGTCCGCCTCGGCGCGCACCTCGCCTCCGGCACCACCGTCATGCACGAGGGCTTCGTCAACTTCAACGCCGGCACGCTCGGCAACTCCATGGTCGAGGGCCGCATCTCCGCGGGTGTCGTCGTCGACGACGGCTCCGACATCGGTGGTGGCGCCTCGATCATGGGCACCCTCTCCGGAGGTGGCAAGGAGGTCATCTCCGTCGGCAAGCGCTGCCTGCTCGGCGCGAACGCGGGTGTGGGCATCTCGCTCGGCGACGACTGCATCGTCGAGGCCGGCCTGTACGTCACCGCCGGCACCAAGGTCACCGGCCCGGACGGCACTGTGGTCAAGGCCGCGACCCTCAGCGGCGCGTCCAACCTCCTGCTGCGCCGCAACTCGGTGAGCGGCGCGGTCGAGGTCGTGCCGAACAAGGGCAGCGGCGTCGAACTGAACGCGGCTCTGCACGCCAACGACTAGCTCGGCGCGCCGACGACCAGCTCTGCACGCGACAACAGATTCGGAACCGAGAAACCGTGAGTGACACCCAGCGGCCCGCTTCCGAGGTCGAACATCTCGGGAGCGGCCTGAAGGTCCGCCACCTGACCATGATGGGACTCGGATCCGCCATCGGTGCGGGTCTGTTCCTCGGTTCCGGTGTGGGTATCGCCGCCGCCGGTCCGGCCATCATCGTGTCGTACCTGCTCGCCGGCGTCATGATCATCTTCGTGATGCGCATGCTCGGCGAGATGGGTGCCGCGCTGCCGGTGAGCGGATCGTTCTCGCACTATGCGCGCATCGGGATCGGCCGCTGGGCCGGCTTCTCGATGGGGTGGCTCTACTGGTTCATGCTGATCATGGTGCTGGGTGTCGAGATCACCGGCGCCTCGGCGATCGTCCAATCCTGGCTACCGGGCGTACCCCAATGGGTGGTCGCGCTGGTGTTCGTCACCTTCTTCGCGGTCGTCAACCTGGCGCGGGTCGCCAACTTCGGCGAGTTCGAGTTCTGGTTCGCGGCACTGAAGGTCGCGGTCATCGTCGGCTTCCTGGTCATCGGCATCCTGCTCGTCTTCGGCCTACTCCCGGGAACCGAACCGGTGGGCACCACCCACCTGCTCGGTGACGGCGACGGGTTCGCACCCAACGGCATCGCCGGTGTCGCCGCCGGTCTGCTCGCGGTGGCCTTCGCCTTCGGTGGAATCGAGATCGTCACGATCGCTGCGGCCGAATCGAAGGACCCGGAACGGTCCATCGCCACCGCCGTGCGCAGCGTGGTCTGGCGGATCTCGGTCTTCTACCTCGGCTCGATCTCGATCATGGTGCTCGTGCTGCCCTGGACCGCGGCGAGCGGCGAGACGTCCCCCTTCGTCTCGGTGCTCGACATCGCCGGTATCCCCTACGTGTCCGGGTTCATGGAACTCGTCGTGGTGATCGCGCTGCTGTCGGCCTTCAATGCCAACGTCTACGGCACCTCGCGGATGGCGTACTCGCTGGCGCGTGGAGGCGACGGTCCGGCATGGCTGAGCAAGCTCGCACACCACGGGGTGCCCCGCAACGCGGTCCTGGTCTCGGTCTTCTTCGGATTCGTCAGCGTGTGGCTCAACTGGCTACTGCCCGACACGATCCTCGGGATCCTCCTCAACGCGGTCGGATCTGCGCTGATCGCGATCTGGCTGTTCATCGTCGTCTCGCATCTGCGTCTGCGTCGCAGGTTCGAACGGGAGGGCACCCTGCGCCTGCGCATGTGGCTGTTCCCCTATCTCAGCTGGTTCACCCTCGCGATGCTCATCGGTTTCATCGTGCTGATGCTGTCCGACAGCGCCGCGAGGGTTCAGCTCGCGTCGACCTTCGTGCTGTTCATGATCATCACCGTGCTCGGACTGGTCTGGCACCGCGCCCACGACCGGGCCGTCAGCCACCCGTCCGATCGGCCAGCGCCGTGACCACGAGCTCGGTGATGTCGAGCGGGTCGCTCGTCCGGTAACTCGTTCCTCCGGTCGCCTCCGCGATCTGCTCGAGTGTCGCGGAATCGACATCCTCGCCGAGTCCGATCGTCACGATCCGGACCGGCGGCTCGTTCTCCCCGGCGAGGGTGGCGAGCAGTTCGTCCTTCGAGATATCCGAGCCGTCGTCGGCACCGTCCGTCACCACGACGACACTGTTGGCCGCCCGCGGGTCGTAACCGTCCCCCACGTACCGGAAGGCCGCGAGGATCGTGTCGTAGAGCGCTGTGCTCTCGTCGGCCGTCCCGGCCATCTGCGCCACGAGTGCGGTGAGCCGATCGCGGTGGGTTCGGCCCGCGACGACCGAATCGAAGCGTCGTATCGGTGCCGCCTCGACGTAGTCGGCGCCGCCTACTCCACCGCCGAAGAACCACAGACCGGCCGAGACACTCCCCGGCAGAACCTCGTTGGCGGCCGTCGCGGCGCGGCGGACCAGTTCGATCCGGCTCTCGTCGCCGAGATTCCGGTTCATCGACGCGGAGACGTCCACTGCGAAGACGGTGCGTACGGGGAGCGCGCGCAGGGCCCACACGTTCATCGCCTCTTCCGCGACGCTCTCGTCCTGGAGCTCCAGCACGGGAACGGGCCCCACACCCCGGTCGTCGGGGAGCACCCGCCCGTTCCCGTCCCGGAATCCGTGCCGGGCCAGTCTGTCCAACCCTTCGGGTGTGTGCAGTGCGTCGATCAGCACGGTCGCGGCGGCGGCCACCCTGTCGTATCGCTCTCCGCGCGCGGTCACGACCAATGGATAGTCGACGAGCGGGGTGCCCGTTCCGGGTACCGCGGTACCGAGATCTCGCTTGTGGACACGGCGATAAGTGTCCACCTGCTGTTCGGTGCCCACCACCTTCCCACCGTCCGAGACGACCTCTTCGAGCAGATCCGAGCCGGCAGGTGCCTCCTCGTCGCGGGCCAGCTCACGTTCGGCCAGTGGTGCCATGACCGGACGGACCGTTCCCATCGCGACGGGATCGTCGGCGGCTTCGGCCAGCACGGCGCGGATTGCCCCCGCGGCGGGGCCGGACCGCAGCGGATTGCCGAAGACGAGATCGGGTAGGGACAGAGCGGCCTGCCAGTCGGGCACCGGTTCGACGCTGCCCGGTTCACCCGCGAGCACGAGCGGCGTCGTGGCGAGAGGCGTCGACACCGTGCGCACCGGGCCCGAGGCATTCCTTCCCGCCCACGAGGCCCACCAGCCGCCCGCCGGAATCCACAGGTCCGGGACGTCGTCCGTCGCGATCCGCGCCGATACCTCGCCCGGTTCCTGTTCCACGACGTCGAATTCGGCACACTCCGGAGGGGCTGTCTCCCCGATCACCGGGGCGAGATCGGAGGACACCGCCACCGTGTACCGCTCGACCACGTCGCAGGCGCGTCCGTCCTCCACGATGAGGAAGGCGACCGATCCTGCTGCGAGGACGAGGATCGCGGGGACGACGAGCCAGCGCATCCGGCGCCTGCCCGGCCGTGCACCCTCGCGCTCCCCGCCACGACGGACCGGCGGATCCGAATCGGACGGTTCGGACTCCCCCGCCATGCGCCGGCCCCCTCGCGTTCACTCCGGGTGACGCCCCTCGGTCGCCCGAGACCGATGATATCGACCGAGAGACCTCGGGAAGCCGAATCCGACCCGATATCAGCCTTGTTCGGAGGTCTCCTGTTCGAGCCGCCGAGCGATCAGTGCCGCCTGCAGTTGCCGCAGCCCGGAAGGCCGGGTCGGGTCGAAGCCGGTGAGCTGCGCGACGCGCTTGAGCCGGTAGTCGACCGTGTTCGCGTGGACGTGCAGGGTCTTGGCCGTGAGCTGCCGGCTGAGGTCGTGTGCGATGTGGGTTTCCAGCGTCTCGACGAGTTCGGGTGATTCGTCGAGCGGATCGAGCACGCGCGCGAGATGGCGGCGCGCCGGCCCGGGCCGGGTGAGCTGGTATTCGAGGGCGAGATCCTGCATGCCGTAGGCGCCGACCGGGCGGCCGAGCCGTCGCACGAGATCGAGCAGTTCGTGGGCCTGCTTCGCCGCGGTGGGCACCTCCCGGACGGGAGCGTGGACGAGAGCGACCGTGACGGACACGCCCGCGACGGTCTCGATGCGCTGCCGGAACCCCTCGATCGCCTCGGTCGAGGGCGACTCGGGCAACAGGACGGTGCCGCCCTCGGGCCCGAGCATCGCGAGGTGGCGGCCCTCGCAGATCGCTTCGAGTTCGGTCTCGACCCGGCGCAGGGTGCGTCGCGCGACGACCTCGGGCCGCACATGCGGATTGCGCTCGTCGGGATGACGGGTGAGCGCGACCGCCAGCACGGTGTAGGTGTCTGCGAGCACCAGACCCGAGCGTTGCGCGACCGTCGCGGCGTCCTGCCCGCTGAGCAGTGCGGTGACCAGCTCCTGCGCGGCGACGTCGCGTTCGCGCCGGATGGCGTCGAGTTCGGCGACGAAACCGGTGGTCGCGGCGACGGTGACCTTCTCGAGCAGGGCCATCCACAGCCGGGACGCGTCGGCGACGGAGGAGACATCGCCCTCCCGGGCTCGATCGGTGACCAGTTCCCAGCCGAGCCTGATGCCTTCGTGGTAGATCCGGAGCATGTATTCGAGCCGGAATCCGGCGCGGGCCCATTGGGCGGCGCTGCTGCGCAGGTCGGCGAGCTCGGCGTCGGACGGCAGTTCTCCCGAGTCGAGGAGATGGATCGCGATGCGCAGGCAGCGCACGGTGACCTCGGTGACGTCGCCGCGCAGCGATTCCCCCGGCCGGAGCGAACACGGAGCCACGTTGTCGGCGAAATGCGCCACGAGTTTGCGGGCCACGGCCGGCAGATCGCGCAGCGGAACGGACGCGGGCTTACCATCCACCAGGAAGAGCGCGGCGTGATCACCGTCCCCCCGACGCTCGTGCCCGGGCACCCGGACCTGATCCGTTACAGACATCCCTCGAACCCCCATCGAAGTAAGTAGATCTACATACGGTGCAGTAGAGAATCCGCCTCGGAGTGTGACACATGCAACCCCTGTGACCGATTTTCCACGAAATCCCGGTAACAGGAACCTACCTGCCGGCTCTCCCCCGCCGACCGTGTCAGGCCAGTTTCTTCTTCTGCACCTTGCCCATCGCGTTGCGCGGAAGGTCGCTCACCACGCGCACTTCCCGGGGTCGCTTGTGGACGGACAGTTGTTGTGCGACAAGGCTTATCAGTTCCTCCTCATCGACCTCCGGACCCCCGGCGGCGGGCACCACGAACGCGACGATCCGCTGACCGAGGTCCTCGTCGGGCAACCCTGCCACGGCGACCTCCCGCACAGCGGGATGCCCGAGCAGGACCGTCTCGATTTCTCCCGCACCCACCCGGAACCCGCCGGTCTTGATGAGATCGGTCGACTCCCGGCCCACGATGCGATGGAATCCGGCCTCGTCGACGACCGCCACATCACCGGTGACGAACCATCCGTCCTCGGTCCACGCCGCCGCGGTGGCCTCGGGCCGGTTCAGATAACCGTCGAACAGCATCGGCCCGCGTACCTGCAGCACACCGATGCTCTCCCCGTCGTGGGGCACGTCGCGGCCCTGCTCGTCGCGCAGCCGTGTCTCCACACCGGCCACGGGCGTGCCGACCCAGCCGGGGCGGCGCTCACCGTCGACTCGCGTGCTGAGGGTCAGCATCGTCTCACTCATGCCGTACCGCTCGATCGGGACCAGGCCCGTGAGCTCACGCAGTCGTTCGAAGACCGGTACCGGCAGCGGTGCGCTGCCCGAGACGAGCAGACGCGCACCGCTCAGCGCGCGAGCGGATTCCTCGTCCTCGACGACGCGCGTCCACACCGTCGGCACCCCGAAGTACAGGGAACCCTGCGCGTCCGCATAGGCCTTCGGCGTGGGCCTGCCGGTGTGGACCAGCCGACTGCCCACGCGCAGCGCACCCACCACGCCGAGCACGAGTCCGTGCACGTGGAACAGCGGAAGCCCGTGCACGAGCGCGTCGCGTTCGGTCCAGGCCCACGCCTCGGCGAGCGCGTCGATGCCCGCGGCGATCGCCCGTCGGCTCAGGAGCACACCCTTCGGAGCGCCGGTGGTACCGGAGGTGTAGAGCACGAAGGCGATTCGCGCCGGGTTCGGCTCCGGCAGATGGTGCCAGTCGCGGGCGTGCAACCGGACCGGCAGGCTCGGCAGCTCCGGGACGTCGGGATGCTGTACCTCGGGCGCCGGACCGAGCCAGGCCTGCGCGCCCGAATCGGTCAGGATGTGCGCGAGTTCGGCCGGCCCCGAATCCGGTGGCACCGGCACCACCGTCGTCCCGGCGAGCAGAGCGCCCGTCACGGCGACAACGGTGGTCGCGCCGGGAGTCGCGAGGACGGCCACCCGATCGGCCCGTGCCACCCGCGCGGCGACCGCGGTTGCCGCACCGAGCAGATCGCTACGGGAGAGGGTGTGGCCGTCGATACGAACGGCGTCCGGGAGATCGTCGCCGCGCGCGACGGCCAGCGGGTTCAGCGAACGAAGCAGTGCAGACACAGCAGCCACGATCCCACATCGTCGCCGCGCTCCCATCGGGGCGGTCAGGTGCGGACGTCGCCACGCGTCGCCGACACCGATGCCCGCGCCAGGTGCGGTGGGGGAAGCACCGTGGCCAGTACCGCGCCCAGCAGCATCCCGATCAGGATCGCCACGCCGTGCGCGTCGCCCGCGACCACGAGCACCACACCGAGAACGAAGGTCGTCGCGGACGCGACGAGCAGCGGGCGTGTCGCCCCGACGACCGGCCACAGTCCCGCCAGGGTCGCGGCCGACGCGAGCGTCGCGCCGGTCGTTCCCGCGCCGTCGGACGGGAAGACGAAGGTGGTGAACAGCCCCCACAGCAACTGGCCGACCACGAACAACCCGAGCGCCCGGTACCACCCCCATACCCGCACGATCGCGACGGCGACCACCGCGAACAGCACGAGGTTCACGACGGTGAGGAGCACTCCGCCGTCCTCGATCAGACCGGCGGTGAGGACGCGCCACCACTCCCCCGCATCGCGGGTGCGGACCGGTTGTCTTCGGAAGACGTCGAGCAGTTCCGGGAAGATCAGCCGGGTCAGCGACGCCATCGCGACGATCGACCACAGGACCGTGGCCGCGACGGGCGGGGGCCACCAGAACGATCGGGTCCTTGTGTGCGTGGCACTCCCGGACCAGGAGCGCGACGCACTCACCCCGGCGATCGCCACCGCGGCGACGTAGAGCATCCACAGCAGCGGATCCTCACCGGACGAACTCACGGGGCCAATCTACCGGCGACCCGCCCGCCAGGCGCCGGGTCGAGCGATGACTGCGCTCGATCAGCGCAACCGAGCAGCGGCAGCGGCGATGTCGTCGTCGGTGGCGGTCAGCGCGATCCGGACGTGCAGGACACCACCGGGACCGTAGAACTCACCGGGCGCCACGAGGATTCCTCGTTCGGCGAACCAGTCGACGGTCGCGCGGCATTCCTCACCGCGCGACGCCCACAGGTACAGGCCCGCCTCCGAATGGTCGACGGTGAAGCCGGCCCCGCGCACGGCGGCGAGCAGCACCTCGCGGCGCTTGCGGTACTTCTCGCGCTGCGCGTTCTCGTGCTCGTCGTCGTTCAGTGCCGCGGTCATGGCCGCCTGGATCGGCAGCGGCAACATCATGCCGGAGTGCTTGCGGACCTCGAGCAGGTCGGCCACGAGGGCGGCGTCGCCGGTGACGAAACCGGCCCGGTAGCTCGCAAGATTCGAGGTCTTCGACAGCGAGTGCACCGCGAGGAGGTTGGTGTGGTCGTCCCCGCACACGCTCGGGTGCAGGATCGACAGCGCCTCACCCTCCCAGGTGAGACCGAGATAGCACTCGTCGGAGACGACGATCGCGTCGCGGCTGCGCGCCCAGTCGACGACCTTGCGGAGGTGGTCGGGGCCGAGCACCTTGCCGGTGGGGTTCGACGGCGAGTTCACGAAGACCAGCGACGCCACCTCGGGGCCGAGGCGGGTCAGTCCGTCGGCGCGGATGATGCGGGTGCCGGCGAGCAGGCCGCCCACCTCGTAGGTCGGGTACGCCAGTTCGGGGATGACGACGAGATCGTCGGCGCCGAGACCGAGCAACGACGGCAACCAGGCGATCATCTCCTTGGTGCCGATCGCCGGCAGGATCGCGGCGTCGTCGAGACCGGTGATGCCGTAGCGGCGCTCGAGCGCACCCACGGCCGCCCGCCGCAGTTCGGGGGTGCCGTGCGTGGCCGGGTAGCCGGGCTCTTCCGCGACGGAGACGAGTGCCTCACGGATCACGGGAGCAACCGGGTCGACCGGTGTGCCCACCGACAGGTTGACGATGCCCTCGGGATGCGCCGCGGCCTTCGCTTTCGCGTCGGTCAGGGAATCCCAGGGGAAGTCCGGCAGGTTCTTGGCCACCGAACGGCGGACACGAGCGCTCACGACAGTTCCACCGGTCCGTTCGTCACTCTTCGCCCATGGGAGGGAGGTTCTTGACGAACGGCGGGTCGTAGTCGACCTTGCCGAGCTTCGCGGCGCCACCGGGCGAGCCGAGATCGTCGAAGAAGTCGACGTTGGCCTTGACGTACTCGGACCACTCGTCCGGGACGTCGTCTTCGTAGAAGATCGCTTCGACGGGGCACACGGGCTCGCACGCACCGCAGTCGACGCACTCGTCGGGGTGGATGTACAGCATGCGACCGCCCTCGTAGATGCAGTCGACGGGGCACTCCTCGATGCATGCCTTGTCCAACACGTCCACGCACGGTTCCGCAATCGTGTACGTCACTGCTGTTCTCCCTGCCTCTCTGTAAGCCCGCCGACCTGCGCGGCCTCGCCCGAGCGGACGCCCTCGGCGCCCACGGTCCTCCAGTATCCCCCGACCCTCCGCAGACGTCCGGAGTAAGGGTCCCCTACTTCGACCGGGAGAATCCGCGACAGGTCAGCCCGAGGTGACCGGGATCTCGATGGGGGTGTACGCGGTGGTCCGCTGACGCGCCGGCCGCCCGATGCCCTCGGCGATCGCGACGAGTTCGGCGACGGTCTTCTCCGAACCGTGCTGCGATCCGGCCATGCGCGAGATGGTCTCCTCCATCAGGGTGCCGCCGAGATCGTTCGCGCCGCCTTCGAGCATGGCCCGGGTTCCGGCGACACCGAGCTTGACCCAGCTGGTCTGGATGTTGTCGATACGACCGTGCAGCATGACCCGGGCGAGAGCGTGCGCGGCACGGTTGTCGCGCATGGTCGGGCCCGGCCGCGACGCGCCGGCCAGATACAGCGGCGACGACTGGTGCACGAAAGGCAACAGCACGAACTCGGTGAATCCTCCCGTGCTGTCCTGGATCCCGCGGATCACGTTCAGATGACCCACCCAGTGGTGCGGCTGGTCGACGTGGCCGTACATCATCGTCGAACTCGAGCGCAGACCCACCTCGTGTGCGGTGGTCACCACCTCGATCCACTCGGCCGTCGGGAGTTTGCCCTTGGTGAGCACCCACCGCACCTCGTCGTCGAGGATCTCGGCGGCGGTACCCGGGATGGTGTCGAGTCCGGCCGCACGCAGTTCGGTGAGCCACTCGCGGATCGACGTGCCGCTGCGCGCGACCCCGTTGACGATCTCCATCGGCGAGAACGCGTGGACGTGCATCGACGGCACCCGCGCCTTGACGGCGCGGACCAGGTCGGCGTAGCCGGTCACCGGCAACTCGGGGTCGATGCCGCCCTGCATGCACACCTCGGTGGCACCGGCGACGTGCGCCTCCCACGCCCGGTCGGCGACCTCGCTCGCCGAGAGGGTGAACGCGTCGGCGTCGCCCTTGCGCTGCGCGAAGGCACAGAACCGGCAGCCGGTGTAGCAGATGTTGGTGAAGTTGATATTCCGGTTGACGACGTAGGTCACGTCGTCGCCGACGGTGTCGCGGCGCAGCTGGTCGGCGAGCGCCACGAGCGCTTCGAGGCCGGCGCCGTCGGCGTTGGCGAGGGCGATGTACTCCGCTTCGGAGCAGCCGCCCGGATCGCGCTCCGCGGAGCGCAGCGCCGAGAGCACGTCGCTGTCGAGCCGCACCGGCGCGGAGGCACCGAGCTCGAGCACCTGTTCGCGGACGGTCTCCCAGTCGCCGAAGGCACTCCCCAGATCCGACCGGTGCTCGGTGTTGCGGCCGGTCACGTCGATCTCGGAGTTCAGGTCGACCCGTCCCGACGACTCCCAGTCGACGTCGGGTTCCTGCCAGGGCAGTCCGGACGGGATCACCTCGCGGGCGAGGCCCGTGGCCGGGTCGGCGAGGGCGTGTACGTGGGCGGTGATGCGCGGATCGATCCATGGCTGGCCCGCGAGCACGTACTGCGGCTGCGCGGCGATCCGTTCGGTGAGTTCGAAGCCGGCCTCGGCGCTCAGGCGCGCGAGGGTGTCCAGACCGGGCCACGGCCGCTCGGGGTTGACGTGGTCGGGGGTCAACGGCGAGACACCGCCCCAGTCGTCGACACCCGCGCCGAGCAGCGCGCGGCATTCGTCCGGCGACACGAGGTTCGGCGGTGCCTGGATGCGCATGCCCGGTCCGAGGACGAGTCGCGCGACGGCGATCGCGGCGAGGAACTCGTCGAGCTCCGCATCGTCGTGCTCACGCATCGCGGTGTCGTCCTTGGCACGGAAGTTCTGGACGATCACTTCCTGGATGTGACCGAACGCCTTGTGCGACTTGCGGATCGCGTGGATCGATTCGGCACGCTCGGTGAAGTCCTCACCGATCCCGACGAGGATGCCCGTGGTGAACGGCACCGCGAGACGTCCCGCGTCGGTCAGCACCCGCAGTCGCACCGCCGGATCCTTGTCGGGGCTGCCGTAGTGGCACTGCCCCTTCTCGGTGAACAACCGTTCGGAGGTCGTCTCGAGCATCATGCCCATCGACGGGGCGACCGGCTTCAGCCGCGAGATCTCGGCCCAGCTCATCACCCCGGGATTGAGGTGCGGCAGCAGTCCGGTCTCCTCGAGGACGCGGATCGCCATCGCCCGCACGTAGTCGAGGGTCGAGTCGTATCCGCGCTCGTCGAGCCACTGCTTCGCTTCGGGCCACCGGTCCTCGGGCCGGTCGCCGAGCGTGAACAGGGCCTCCTTGCACCCCAGTTCGGCCCCCTGACGGGCGATCTCGAGGATCTCGTCGGGTTCGAGGTACATGCCGCGCCCCTCGGCGCGGAGCTTGCCGGGGACCGTGACGAAGGTGCAGTAGTGGCATCGATCCCGGCACAACCGGGTGATGGGCACGAACACCTTGCGCGAGTAGGTGACCGTACCGGGACGCCCTTCGGCGAGAAGCCCGGCGTCGCGCACCCGCGCCGCCGACGCACAGAGATCCTCGAGATCGGCCCCCCGGGCCTGCAGCAGGACTGCCGCTTCGTCGACGTTCAGTGCGACCCCGTCGCGTGCCCGGCGCAGCGCACGACGCATTCCCGAGGGTGCCGCCGTGGATCGGGACGCGGCGCCGGGACGCACGGTGGGGATCGGGAGCATCGCGGACTGCGGGGTGTCGTCTGCGGAATCGGTCATGCGCCCGATCATGCGCCTACGCGCACCCCCATGCCACCTCGGGGTCTATTCGTGCGGGTAGTCGTCGTCCACGGGGATCTCGCGGTTCTGCTCGTAGGTGTCGGCGGGGTCCGCCTCCAGCGGCACGCTCGAGGGCAGATCGTCGGCAGGATCGTCGTAGACGGGAGTGGCCTGCTCGAGCCGGTCGGCCTCGGAATCGTTGTCGGACTGGATCTCGATGCCGAGCGCATTCGACTCTGTCATTGCGATCTCCTCCTCTGAACGGACCGATCCGCACTCGTCGGATCGGGCGAGTCCGGCCGGGTTCTACGGATCCCAGCCTAGCGTGGAACCGGACACCGGTCCCGGTGGAGCAGGAGGCGTGGGTGGAGGACGACGAGGTGGCGGTCGAGGGTGCATCGGCGGGGCCGACCGACGGTGCGCGGTCGGAGGCGCGCGTGGTCATGAGGGAACCCTCGTGGCGGCCGAGCCCGAAGGCCCGTGTGCTGTGGGCCGTGAGTGCTGCACTGATGTGGATGCCGCTCGTCGTCGCGCAGGTCGTGTGGGTGCTCGTCGCACCCGTGGGGGCCGGATGGCACATCGCCGCGGCGGCAGCGACCGTCATCCTCGGCGGACTGCACGTCGCGGTGGTGCCGGCCTGGCGTTTCCGTGTCCATCGCTGGGAGATGGACGACACGGCGGTCTACACCCGTTCGGGCTGGTGGACGCAGGAACACCGCATCGCGCCGATCTCGCGGATCCAGACCGTCGATACCGAACGGGGCCCGCTCGACCGTTGGCTCGATCTGACCACCGTCACCGTCACCACCGCGTCCGCGGCAGGTGCGGTGGAGATCGTCGGGCTCGACAGCCGGGTCGCCGACGAGACCGTCGCTCGCCTGACCGCGCTCGCGGCCCGCTCCGAGACGGACGCGACATGAACGACACCGCCGCGCCCGCGGCCGAGACGGACGAGCAGGTGCCGTGGTCGCGCCTGGACCGCAGGATGTTGCTCATCCATCCGATCGAGGAGATCCTGCGCCTGCTGCCCGTGCTCGCCGGATCGTTCGTCATCGGCACCACCAGCGGAAATCCGGGGTGGGGGCTGGTGGCGACGGGCGTGCTCGTGCTGGTCGGATTGCTGCGCTGGTTCACCACCACCTACCGCGTCGGGCCCGTGCACGTCGAACTCCGCCGCGGCCTGCTGCAGCGACGCGAGTTGTCGATCCCCCGCAGTCGCATCCGCTCGGTGGACGTCGAACAGCGCCTCCTGCACCGCGTCCTCGGCCTGGCCGTCGTGAAGATCGGTACCGGGCAGAGCGGAGGTGCCGACCGCAACCGGTTCGAACTCAACGGGCTCCCGATCGCCGCCGTCCCCGAACTGCGTGCCGTTCTCCTGACCGGCGGGGAGCAGGGTGCCGCGCCGTCCGAGCTGTCCGAGCCGATGCCTGTGTCCGCAGTCCCGACCGAGCGGCAGCTGGCGCGGTTCGATCCGGGTTGGGTGCGTTACGCCCCCTTCTCCACCACGGGACTGCTCGCCGTCGCAGCGATCGCCGGTGCCGCCTTCCAGTTCGGACTAGGCCGGTGGATCGCCGAGTCGCAGGTCGTCCGCCGCGCGGTCGAGGCCGCGGAGGATCTGGGACTGGTGGTCGCGCTGGTGATCCTCGTCCTGGTGGTCGTTCTGGTCGCCAGTCCGGCCGCGTGCGTGCGCTACCTGATGGTCTACGGCGACCTGCGCGTCACCGACGACGACCGGGTCCTGCGCATCGCGCACGGCCTGCTCACGACCCGTCACACCACCCTGGACCGGGCGCGGCTGCGCGGTGTCGCACTGCGCGAACCGCTGGCACTGCGACTGGTCGGCGCCGCGCGGCTCGACGCCGTCATGACGGGCAGGACGGCGCAGCAGGGTGGTTCGTCGCTGGTCCTGCCGTCGGCGCCGGACGGGGAGGTCCGGCGGGTCGCGGCCGAGGTGCTCACCCAGCGGCTACCGCTCGATGCGCCGCTGCGCAGTCACGGTCCCCGAGCCCGTCGTCGCCGCTACGTGCGGACGTTGTGGCCGGTGGGTGTCGTGGTGGTCGTGGGGCTCGCCGCCCTCACCGTCACCGAGCGGCGCGTGCCCGTACCGGTGCTCGTCACGGTGATCGTGCTGCTGGTCGCGGGGGCGTGCGCACTGGCGCAGGACCGCTACCGGGGTCTCGGCCACGCCGTCGTCGACGGTCATCTCGTCGCCCGCAGCGGCTCGATCGACCGGCAGCGCATCTGCCTCGACGCGGACGGTGTGATCGGATGGACGGTGCGGCAGACCTTCTTCCAGCGCCGGGCCGGTCTCGCGACCGTCGTCGCGGCGACTCCGGCGGGCTCGGGCCGTTACGAGGTGATCGACATCCCGGTGGACGAGGCATGGGCCCTGGTTCAGGAGGTCACACCGGGTATGGGGGAAGGATGGATCGAGACATGACACCCTCCTCGGGCCGAGGACCGTTGCGCGGCACTCCTCCCGCGACGCTGGCCGAACTCGATGACGTGCTCGTCGACTGCCGCGCCTGTCCGCGGCTGGTCGCGTGGCGCGAGCAGGTCGCGCGGGAGAAACGAGCGGCATTCCGCGACGAGGAGTACTGGGGCCGGCCCGTCCCGGGATTCGGGCCGGCCGATGCATCCCTGCTGATCGTCGGGCTGGCGCCCGCCGCGCACGGCGGGAATCGCACGGGACGGATGTTCACGGGCGACCGGTCGGGCGACGTGCTGTATGCGGCCCTGTACGACGCGGGGCTCGCGTCGCAGCCGACCGCGACGCACATCGGCGACGGCCTCGAACTGTTCGGCACGCGCATCACGTCACCGGTGCACTGCGCGCCGCCGGCCAATCGCCCCACCGTCGTGGAACGCGACACCTGCCGGCACTGGCTGGAACAGGAGCTCGACCTGCTCTCCCCCACCCTGCGGTCGGTCGTCGTCCTCGGCGGTTTCGGATGGCAGGCGCTACTGCCCGTCCTGTCGGCTGCGGGGTGGACGATCCCCGTTCCCCGTCCGAAGTTCGGGCACGGTGCGCACGCGCTGCTGGCTCCGACCGCGGCGCGGGAACGTCCGCTGCACCTGTTCGGTTGCTATCACGTCAGCCAGCAGAACACCTTCACCGGCCGGTTGACGCAGGAGATGGTGACCGACGTACTCAGGGACGCGGCCCGGGCTGCGTCGCTCCTACCGCCTGGGTAGCTTCTACCGCTCGGGTGATCTCTTTGATGCGGGCCGAGAACAGGTAGCCGCCGGCCGGGGCGAGCGCCGCCACCGGCAACAGCAGGGTCCGCCAGTCGCCGATTGCGAGCTGATCGCCACCCGGCCCGCCCACGAGGCAGACGAGAAAGACGACGGCCCACGCCACCAGCGGCAGGGTCGCGGTGCGCAGGGAACCGGTCTCGGCGCGGACGGCCACCACCAGGAGCAGGTTCGCGAGTCCGGCCAGCAGGATCGTGATCGGGAAGGGCACCCCGGCGATGTACAGACCGAGGTAGAAGACCGACAACAGGGCGCACAGCGCCCCATCGAGCACGAGCAGCGCGACGAGGCCCCGGCGTGGCCGGACGTCCGCCGGTGACTCGAGGGGTGCAGCGGTTGCTGGATCGACCGTCATGCTTCGATGGTGCGCTACCGGACGGGCGCGAACGCAACCGGGGTCTGCGGAACCGCCCGTCGCTCACCTACGGGGCGTCAGGGAACCGGCGGGTATCCGAGCATGGTGAGCAGGGCGCTCTGCTGGTCGACGAAGGCGTACAACGCGTGCCAGTAGTCGGCCCTGATCTCGTCGGCGTAGGGCCTCAGCGAGTCCACGAACGCGACGATCTGGTTCTGGACGGACCAGTTGTACATCGACAACCCCCTGCACGGTATGTGTCTGCGTGACGTGAGGACGGGTGACCTGCGCCACTGCCGACCTCACTGATGACGCAGATCACACTAACCGATGCCGGAGAAGAGGTCGTCCTCTCGTCCCGTGGGGTCGGTGAGGCCGAGCCGACCGCGAACGAGCACGAAGTGCTCGTGGTCGAGGACGGGCTGGGCGACGAGGTTGGACAGCACGAACTGCTCGCCGTCCGGCGCGACCAGCACCTGGGTCGCGTGCGCCGCCATCGCGGTTCGCTTCGCGTCCAGCACCGAACGGACGTCGACGACGGTGGTGACCTCGTCGTCGGGCACGCTCGGCAGTTCGCCCGACTCAGGGCGGCGCCATCCTTCGGGCAGCGAGCCCATGGCCGCGACGCCGCGTTCGAGTGCGGACCGTTCGGTGACGGTCCAGTAGACCTTCGCGGGAGTCCAGGCCGCACCGGCGGACGGGTAGTCCTCGGTTCCCGCCGCCTCGACGGCCGCGGTCACCCGTTCGTGTACCGCGATGTGGTCGGGATGGCCGTAGCCGCCGTAGGGGTCGTAGGTGACGACCACGTGAGGACGCGTCTCCCGGATCGCCGTGACGAGCGCCTCGACCGCCTCGTCGCGATCGGCGTTGACCCAGGCGCGGGGATTGTCGGCGGAAGGGGTGCCCGCCATCCCCGAGTCGCGCCAGTGCCCGGCACCGCCCAGGAACCGGGGACGATCGACGCCGAGGGCGCCGAGCGCCCGCGTGAGTTCGAGGATGCGGTAGCCGCCGAGCTGATCGGCACGATCCGCAGTGAGCTGGGCCCACTCGTCGCCGATCACTTCACCTTCCTCACCGAGCGTGCAGGTCACGACGGTGACCTCGGCGCCTTCGGCGACGTACCGGGCGATGGTGCCGCCGGTGGTGAGAGTTTCGTCGTCGGGATGTGCGTGGACGAGCAGAAGTCGGCGATCCGCATCGTTGGGGACGGCCCCCGGAGTGTCGGTCACGGTGTGGTCCTTCCCCACAGATGGGCGTCGCCGAGAATACCGGTGGCGACAGCGGCTGTCAGCGAGACGTTCTCGACACCCGGACCGGCAGCGACGACGGCCCTGTCCTGCAGGATCGGCAGGTTCACCGCGAGATCCCACAGCCTCGGCTGTGCGTCGGCGACGACGTCCGCCGGATCGGCGGCGCCGTTCAGAGCGGCCAGCAGATCCGGTTCGAGGCCCGGATCGCATGCGCCCGAGAGGTTGCTCGGAGCCTCGAGCTGCGCTGCGACGGCGTCCTCGCGTTCCTCCACGTCGTCCTCGTCGAGTGTGGTGGTCGGAGGATCCGACGGGGTTCCGCCCGGTGGCCGTGTCGCCTCCGGGGCGGCGGGTGCGGGCGTCGGCGGGAGGTCCTCCCCCGCCGCGGTGGGTGCTGCGGCCACCGGTACGCATCCGAACCGGGACAGCGCTGCCGTGGCGGGATCGCCTCCGGCGCGCATCCAGCCGACGATCGCGTGCACGCTGCCCTCGACGAGAGCCTCGCCGTACAGCTCGTCCGGGGGCAGTTCGTCGACCGACGCGTCGATCCCGGCGCTGCGCCACAGGTCGACGGCGGTGCGTGCGACGGCCCGCGCGGTCTCGTCTCCCTCCGGCACGCCCAGCACCAGCGTCAACGGCTCCCCGTTCCGGGCCAGGGCGCCCTCGGGCAACGCCGCAGCACCCGCCCGCGTCAGCTCGGGAGCCCCGCTCGTCGGCGATGCGGACGTCGTGGTCTCGGGTGTGGCAGGCGCGGCCGGATCTGCGGGTGCCGGGAGCTCAGCGGGTGGGACCGGCAGATATCCGGCCTCGGCGAGTCGGCCGAGGGCCTCCTCCCGGGGCAGTCGCGGCGGCATCGTGTCGGCGTAGCCCGGATCGGACGGCGCGAGAACCTGAGCACGGGCGCGCACCATCTCGGTGCTGTCACCGGTGGCGACGAGCCCGAGCAGGTCGGGATCGAGCAGGTCGAGCACGCCTCGCCGGACCCTCGGATCGGCGAGTTCGGCGGTGCGGGTGTTGAGGGTCAGGTCGAGTGTGCGCGGCTGGAGCTGAACACCGGTGCGCACGCCCGGCACGGCGGCGAGCTGCGCTTCCAGGGCGACGCCGCCCGCGCTCTGGACCACCTGGGCGTCGTCGCTGCGCACGGATTCGGTCACCTGGGCATCGGTGCCGGCGCGGCGCATCAGCAGTTCGTCGGGTCCGGCCGGGGTGGCCCAGAACCGGTCGTTGCGTTCGAGCAGGACTTCGGCGCGCCCGCGATCGACGTTGTCGACCTGGAACCGCCCACCGGACACGGGGATCGTCTCGGACAGCCCGGTGGAGAATCCACCCGGTGTGTCCTTCACCAGGTGGGCGGGCAGCAGATCGGTGAACAGTTCGCGCCACGCGGGATACGGCTCGCGCAGCGTGACGGTGACGGTCTTGCCTCCGCCCGACGACCGGATGTCATCGATGAGCCGGTAACCGGCAGGGTCGACCACGCCGACCTGGGTGATCATCTGCTGCCACAGATACCGGAAGTCCTCGGCGGCGATCGGCGCACCGTCCGACCACTGGGCCTCGTCGCGCAGGCGGTAGGTGATTGTGAACGGAGCCTCGTCGGTGACCTCGGCGGACAGGAGCAGCGAGTCGTCGGGAACCAGCAGCGTCGCCGCGGGATTCTCCGGATCGGGCACGGCCCGGAAGGCACTGGGGAGCACGAGTTCGGCGACCGCGTTGGCGACCGGCGACTGATCTGCGAGCAGATGCGGGTTGAAGCCCGAGCCGACCTCGTCGATCGCGACCACCACCGTGCTGCGCTGCGGTGCGGGAGCGGGAGTCGTGGTGGGCTCCGCTTGTTCGATCGGCGGAGGCGGGTCGGCGGTGCAGGCCGTCAGGACCAGCGCAGCCACGGCCATGCCTGCCGTCGCCCCGATCAGTCGGCGACGAGCGCGCGTACGCGACACTCGGGCTCCTTCCGTGAGGCAGGTGGTACGTGGGTGGCCCCGGCCAGCATGCGCTCGCCGGGGCCACCCCACACCTGGACTACTTGTTGCGGGCCTTCTCACGGGACCGTGCGCGGGCCCGGTCGGTCTGCGACAGGTGCAGCTTGCGCACCCGCACGATCTCCGGGGTGACCTCGACGCACTCGTCGGCCGCACAGAACTCCATGGCCGCCTCGAGGGTGAGCTCGATGGGCTTGGCGAGCGTCTCCATCACATCGGCGGTGGAGGAGCGCATGTTGGTGAGCTTCTTCTCGCGGGTGACGTTGATGTCGAGGTCCTCGGCGCGCGGGTTGATGCCGACGACGTGGCCCTCGTAGGTGTCGCTGCCCGGCTCGACGAAGAACGTGCCACGGTCGGCGAGCTGGATCATCGCGAACGGGGTGACCGAACCCGCGCGGTCGGACACGAGCGAACCGGTGTGGCGCGCGCGGATCTCGCCCGCCCACGGCGCGTAGCCGTGGAAGACGGCGTTGGCGATGCCGGTGCCGCGGGTCTCGGTGAGGAAGTCGGTGCGGAACCCGATGAGGCCGCGCGACGGCACGATGAACTCCATACGGACCCAGCCGGTTCCGTGATTGGTCATCTGGACCATCTTGCCCTTGCGCGCTGCGAGCAGCTGGGTGATCGAGCCGAGATACTCCTCGGGCGAGTCGATGGTCAGCTCCTCGTAGGGCTCGTGCACCTTGCCGTCGACCTGCTTGGTGACCACCTGGGGCTTGCCCACGGTGAGCTCGAAGCCTTCGCGGCGCATCTGCTCGACGAGGATCGCGAGAGCGAGTTCGCCTCGGCCCTGGACCTCCCACGCATCGGGTCGGCCGATGTCGAGCACACGCAGCGACACGTTGCCGACGAGCTCGGAGTCGAGGCGCGACTTGACCATGCGCGCGGTGAGCTTGTGGCCCTGCGCCCGGCCGACCAGCGGCGAGGTGTTGGTGCCGATGGTCACCGAGATCGCCGGCTCGTCGACGGTGATGCGCGGCAACGCGACCGGGTTCTCCGCGTCGGCGAGGGTGTCACCGATCATGATCTCGGGGATGCCGGCGACGGCGACGATGTCGCCTGCGACCGCGACGTCGCCGGGCTGCCGCTCGACACCGACGGTCTTGAGCAGCTCGGTGATCTTGACGTTCTTGACCCCGTCGGCGTGCATCCACGCAACGGTCTGGCCCTTGCGCAGCTGACCCTGGTGGATGCGCAGCAGCGCGAGACGTCCGAGGAACTCGGAGGCGTCGAGGTTGGTGACGTGTGCCTGCAGCGGGGCCGACGCGTCACCCTTGGGTGCGGGGATGCACTCCATGAGGACTTCGAAGAGCTCGTCGAGGTTCTCCGCGTCGGGGACCTGCCCGTTCTCGGGCTGCTTCCGCGACGCCTTGCCCTCGCGGCCGGAGGCGTAGAGGACCGGCAGTTCGAGTGCGAGTTCGGCCGCCTCGGCAGCTTCGTCGTCGAGGTCGGATGCAAGGTCGAGCAGCAGGGTCTGGCTCTCCTCGACGACCTCGGCGATACGCGCGTCGGGACGGTCCGTCTTGTTGACGACGAGGATCACGGGCAGCGAGGCAGCAAGAGCCTTACGCAACACGAAGCGCGTCTGCGGCAGCGGTCCCTCGGAGGAGTCGATGAGCAGGACGACACCGTCGACCATGGACAGGCCGCGCTCGACCTCACCACCGAAGTCGGCGTGGCCGGGGGTGTCGATGACGTTGATGACCGTGACGGTGCCGTCGGCGTTGTGGCGGTGCACGGCGGTGTTCTTCGCGAGAATGGTGATGCCCTTCTCGCGTTCGAGGTCTCCCGAGTCCATGACACGGTCGACGAGTTCCGCACGTTCGGCGAACGCGCCCGACTGGCGCAACATGGCGTCGACGAGAGTGGTCTTTCCGTGGTCGACGTGCGCCACGATGGCGACGTTCCGAAAATCTGCGGTGCTCACGCGATAGCTCTCCTGGCTGTAGTCCGGCCACACGGCACTGGACCCGGTCGGCACCTCGCCCGTACGGCGTTCGTATCGATGGCCGCGACGCGAAATTGCGAGCTACCTGCCCCGTCCGATACTCGGCGTGCAGGCACTGCGGCCGTCAATACACTTTACAGGCCGCTCGTCGGTTGCCGCGTCTACCTCACCCGATATCCGCAGGTCGGAAACGATCGGGGTGACGTTCGACACTTCCAGGAGAGATGCGCGGGCCGAATCCGGTGCCACGTCGACCCTTGGTCTAGAAGTAAGGGAATGCTAACCTTCGCCAGCCGGTGGATTCGCCGCGCGCTGGTCTGTGAAAGGCAGGCGGGACGTATGGGGAAGGTGAAGGCGAGCAAGGTCGCAGACCTGAAGCCGAAGAAGAAGTGCTGCCGCAAGAAGACTCGGTGCCTGAAATGCCCCGTCGTCGTCATGCGCATGAAGAAGGTCGAGAACGACGGTCTGAGCAAGAAGGAACTGCGCAAATATCTCGACCGGGCCCGTGCCGCCTGACTCAGCGCTGCAGATGCTCCCGTAGATCCGGAATCCACGCGCGGTCGGCCGGGACGAGATCGATCCGCCCGAGTTCGTCCGCATCGACCCACCGCAACGCCGCATGATCGAGCGGCTCGGGGTCACCCGAGACGAGCTCGACGCGGTAGGCACACAACTCCCGGCCCCCGGCCAACGGCACCGCGACGCCCAGACGTTCCGCGCCGCGCACCTCGACACCGAGTTCTTCCCTCAGCTCCCGAACGAGCGCCGCTTCCGCGCTCTCCCCCGGTTCGGCCTTGCCGCCCGGCAGTTCCCACAGACCCGCGAGCTCGGCGGGCCGGAGGCGCTGGGCGAGCAGCACGCGTCCGCCCCGGATGACGGCACCGGCCACGACGTGCCCGTCGGGCGCCGGTGTACTCGCAGACGAAGTGCTTGCAGACATGACCTGCATCGTCCCAGAATGAGTCATGTCCCAGCTGCTGACGGACGGAGAGATCGACGCCGCACTGGCCGAACTGCCGCACTGGCACCGCACAGGGCAGTCGCTGGTCCGCACGATCGAGGCGCCGACCTTTCCCGACGCGATCACGCTCGTCGACCGGGTGGCCGTTGTCGCCGAGGAGGCGAACCATCATCCGGACATAGACATCAGGTGGCGGAAGGTGACCTTCGCGTTGAGCACACACTCGGCCGGTGGCATCACGGAGTCGGATCCGGCTCTGGCGCGTCGGATCGACGAGGAGGCCCGACGCTCGGGTCTGTAGTTCCCTGCTCGTCCCGTCCCCCGCGGCCGACGAGGATCATGGCGACGTAGACGGCGAGGACACCCACGACGTTGACCGCGCCGAGCCAGGCGAGCGGAGCCGGGCGTTCGACGTCCCAGATCGAGTTCTGCGCCGTGCTGAGCACCCAGGGGACGCCGATCAGCGTGATCGCCGCCCAGCTCACGGCGACGGTGCGGGCACCGAGTGTGCGTGCCGCAGGTCCGTAGACCAGCCACAGCAGCAGCGGAACCACCCATACCCAGTGATGGACCCACGAGATGGGCGAGACGAGCAGGCCGAACAGCTGCACGACCAGCAGCGTGCCGAGACGATCGTGGGTTCCGTCGGGCAACGGCCGGAGCGACCGCCACGCCGCGAACGCGAGGACGGCGCAGACGAGGACGGCGAGCAACCACATCGGGCCGAGTCCCACGTCCTCACCGGCGACGCGGCTCAGGGCGCCGCGCAGCGACTGGTTCCACACCGAGACGACCGGCCCGATCCGGTCCGCGTCGCCGAAGAGGGAGCCGAAGTAGGTGGTGGCCTGGGAGCCGAGCACGAGCAGGCTCACCAGGACCGTGCCCGCGAAGACGACGGCGGAGAACGCCGCCTCGCGCCGGCGCCGTTGCGCGAGGAAGTACAGACCGGTGATCGCCGGGGTGAGCTTGATACCGGCGAGCACGCCGACGAGACCGCCCGACAGCCACCACCGCGAACTGTGCACTGCGAGCATCACGCCGAGGACGAGGAAGACGTTGATCTGCCCGTAGTCGAGGGTGGTGCGGACCGGTTCGGTCCATATCCCGACGGCCGTCCACACCATCGCGGTACCGAGCCGCGACCTGCTCCGCGCCCGCGCGTCGGCGCCACCCTCGTCGACATCACCGTCACCTACGACGAGTTCGAGGGAGATCCACACGACGGCGAAGAGCGCAGCGACCGTCAGCAGCTGCCATGCCACGCCCAGGACACCGAACGGGATCAGGTGCAGGGGCAGGAAGACGAGCGCGGCGAAGGGTGGGTAGGTGAACGGAAGGGGGAAGTCGGGGGTGTCCTCCGAATAGGTGAACCCGTAGAGATTCCCCTGCAACAAGGCAGCCGATCCGTCGACGTAGACGTGCAGGTCGACGAGGTTCATCCCGTTGGGAGTGATGAATCCCCAGGCCAGGCGGACGACGACGGACAGCGCCAGTAACGCCGCGCACCACCACATCCGGTGCGAAGGAAACCCTCGTGGCACTGCGGTGCGGCCTCTCCCGTCGAACGTCCGTCCGGTGAACCGGACCCGGCGAAGGAGATTACCGTTCCGATAGGCATGCAAACGAACCGGAGTTCACTCCTGTAACGATTTCATCTACAGTCACAATCTTCTCAGGTCGGACGCGTTATGTTCGACAGGATCCGAGGGACGGAACACCCCGTGGTTAGAATCCCGAACCAGCGATGGGCGCGCCGTTCCGAAACGGCAGGCTTGTCCCGTGTGCGGGGGGTCCATAGAGTGTCCCCTCGAGCCGTCAGCATCCGGTCGTTCGTCCCGAACAACCGGATGCTTCAACGACAAGGATGGGGAACAGTGCTTCGTACTCGAGGAATGCGACGGGCGCTCACGCTGTGCGCACTCGCCGCCACCGCGGGATTGGCCGTGCCTACTCAGGCCGTCGCGCAACCGGCGCCACCCCCGCTGCCGGATCTGGCAGGGCTCGTCGAACTGCCCCAGTTCGAGATTCCCGCCGATCTTTCCGTCGAGTCGTTGACCGACCTGCTCGCCGGGGTCCGGGCAAACCCCGAAGAGGTCGAGGCCCTGGCTTCCCTCGCACCCGCGATCATCGGTGCGGCTGCAGGCCCCGCCGACGTCGCCGACGCGGCCGACGGCAAGAACGACCTGCTCGCGCAGGCCAAGGAACTGCTCGCGAACTCCGAACTCCCCGAGTCCGTGAAGAGCACGCTCCAGCGCGTCATCACCTTCCTCGACGGCAGCGGCGGCGGCGGACCCGACATCCCCGAGCCCGGCGCCGTGGTGATCTCGCAGTTCCTCTACCCGACGATCGGCAAGGGCTGCATCGGCGACAGCCAGGACTCCGTGGGCACCGCCCTCGCGGTCGCGGGTCCGTCGCACCTTCCCCCTCCCGGACCGGGCGCAGGCCAGACCGGCTTCGTCTTCACCGCGCTGGGCACCGCACCCGCCGCCGGCGAACAGCAGCAGCCGCTCACCCTGAGCTGGGTCAACGTCTCCAACGGACGCACGGGCACGCAGCCGCTCACCAACGACGCGAAGATCAACCCCGAGGGCCCGACCACGCTGAGCGCGATCGCCGACACCGGTTCGGGTCAGGTCCTCGCCGTGATCTCCGGTGGAATCACCACGCAGGACGAGGGTGCCGATCCGCGTTCGTGCACCTTCCTGCCCACCGTGGGTCTCGTCGCCGTTCCCTGATTCACGTACTCACCGAAGGCCGCCGGGAGTTTTTCCCGGCGGCCTTCGTGTCTTCCCCGTCGACGCCGGGCGTGATAGACCGGAGCATGGCCTTCACCGCGTCGCGCAACCCGTCGAAGCAGCGTCGTCTCCGGCACCCGGCCGGCGCCGCGTCCGTGAATTCCCGCCGCTCGGTCCTCTCCCACCGTTCGATCCTCTCGATCGCGTCGGAGCGGTCGATCCTGTCGATCGGTTCCTCGTACTCGATCCTGTCGATCGGTAGCTGCGGGTCGGTCCTGTCCATCGGCTCCGTGGGATCGTTCGGTTCGGCCTTGTCCTCGCTGTCGTTCGCGAGCCTCGGTTCGGCGCTGTCGGGCCTGTCGCGCTGGTCGCTGCTGTCGTGGCGCGGCGACCATTCCGCACCCGACGACCATCCGCTGTTCTCCATCACAGTCGACGAATCCGAGCCCGACAAGCACTGTCAGTCCTGACGCAAGGCGACCGATCGCACGGCCGCACGGGACCGGACTGCGGGAAGGTACTAGGGATCGTCGGCCCCGCCGTGTTAGACACGAGATGAGCGTCGTTCGTATCGCGCACGAATTTTCGTCGGCCGCGTCACCCCGGCCCCGGACCGAGGAGTCGCATGGCCATAGAGACACCGATCCCCACCAGGGAGGTTCCCGCTCCGCGGGGCATCGTGCCGGTTCTCGCGACCGTCGGTATCAGCGTCGCGCTCATGCAGACCCTGATCGTCCCGATCCTCCCCCGGCTTCCGGTGCTCGTCGGCGCGACACCCCAGAACACGTCCTGGGCCGTGACGGCAACTCTCCTCGCCGGCGCGGTGATCACCCCGATCAGCGGTCGCCTCGGTGACATGTTCGGCAAGCGCCGGATGCTCCTCGCCTCGTTGACGATGATGGTCCTCGGTTCGACCGTGTGCGCACTGTCGTCCACACTGATCCCGCTCGTCGTAGGCCGTGCCCTCCAGGGCGCCGCGGTGGGTGCCATCCCGCTCGGTATCGCGATCCTCCGCGACGAACTGCCCCCGCGACGCCTGCCGGGCGCGATGGCAACGATCAGCGCGACGATGGGTGTCGGCGGCGCGATCGGATTACCTCTCGCCGCCTTCGTCGCCCAGGCGACGGACTGGCACATGCTGTTCGTCGCGTCGCTGGTGCTCGGGCTCATCGGTATCGCCGCGATCCTGCTCGTCGTGCCCGAGTCGTCACAACGCAATCCGGGACGCTTCGACATCGCCGGGGCGCTCGCGCTCTCCGTCGCCCTCGTGCTGTTGCTCCTGCCCGTCACCAAGGGCAACGACTGGGGATGGACCTCCCCGGCCATCCTCGGGATGCTCGCCGGGGCACTCGTGGTGTTCGTCGGCTGGGGCCTGTACGAACTGCGGGTGCCGAGGCCGCTCGTGGACCTGCGGTTGTCCGCCCGCCGGCCGATCCTCATGACGAACCTCGCGTCGGTGGCACTCGGGTTCTCGATGTACTCGAACATCCTGGCGTTTCCTCAACTGCTGATGGCACCCACGGAGACCGGCTACGGCTTCGGGCAGACGATGGTCACCGCCGGGATCGCGCTCGCTCCCGCAGGACTCGTCATGATGGCACTGTCCCCCGTTTCCGCCCGCATCACGACGCGGTTCGGAGCCCGCGTGACCCTCGGCTGCGGCGCGGTGCTCGTGGGCCTGGGGTATCTCATGGCATATGTGCTGTACCAGGAGGTCTGGCACATCGTGGGCGCCTCGATGCTCATCGGCGCGGGTGTGGGCCTCGCCTACGCCGCGATGCCGGCGCTCATCATGGGTGCCGTACCGCTGCGCGAGTCCGCCGCGGCCAACAGTCTCAACACCCTGATGCGCTCGATCGGCACGACGAGCGCCGCGGCCGTGATCGGCGTGATCCTCGCGGCGATGACCCAGCGGATCGGAGACTCCGTCGTCCCCGCCCTCGACGCCTTCCGCGCCACCTTCCTCGTCGCGGTGGGAGCGGCGGTGCTGGCACTCGTGTTCACGGCGCTCATTCCGTCGGCGGACCGTACGCTGCGACCCGCCGACGAGACCTGACTCGGGGCGCTAGCTGCCCAGGAGCCCCGGGCCGGTGTTCGGTGCGCTGCCTGCGCGCGACCACTGGCCGTAGTCGGGCGTGAGCACGTGGTTGATGTCGACGCCGATGCCGTCGATACGGACCTCGCCCGGGATCTGGTGCAGGTTCGCCCGCGGATGGACGTAGCCCTTGGGCGTGCCCCAGTCGTGCTGCCAGTAGAAGGACCCGAGGGAGACCGCCGATGCCCAGTCGATGGTCGGCGAGTTGGCGTACACACCGAGATTCCCGGCTCCCACGACCTCCTGCCAACCCAGCAGATACGGCACGATGCGGGTCGTGAACTGCTCGAAGTTCGGGTTGTCGTCGATCGAGGCGTAGATCGGACGGTTGTCCGGTCCCCCGGCCGCGTAGTGCAGTTCGAGACCGCGCCGGGCGTGCTTCAGACCCGCCTCGTAGCCGCCGAGCCAGTCGGCGGTCTCGGCCCTGCCGAACTGGTAGCACGAGACCACTTCGAGTCCGCTGCCGATCAGCGCGTCCGCTTCCGATCCGGTGAGCGGCTTGGCCCGCATCCACGCGGCGTCGGGCCGCGCATCGGACACGTACCGGATGGCGCCGATATGGCCGGCGGCACGGATCGAGGAGGGCGACGGCACGGCGGCCGAATAGTCGACGATGGTCCCGAGCACTTGGCGTCCCTGGGCGAGCCCCGGTGCGCCGAGCGCAGAGATCAATGCGACGCCCGATCCGAGCGTCGCGTACCGCAACATGTCCCGCCGCGAAAGGGTCATCGAAAACCTGTCCTTCGTATCGCCGTATGTACGTCCGCCGTATTGCACCACAATCACAGGCGGCTCACCGGCCACACCAGGGAATTGGACAGGTCGCGGCTACAGCGCCTGTCCCGGCGAAGCGGCGTGCTCAGCGACCGGACAGTTCGGCGAAGAAGGCGGGCACCAGGGCGACGTCCTCCACCGTCCGCACGGTGGAGCGGACACCGAGACCGTGCTCCTTGAGCAGATCGCACAACCCGTCGCCGTCGACGAGATCGATCGGCGGGGCACCGTGCCGGTGGGCTTCGGCGCGCGCGTCCTCGGTGAACGATCCGGTGGTGACGAGCAGGCCCTTCTCGCCCCGCCCGACCATCGCGGCGCGGAACTCGCGGACCACGTCGGCACCCGCCTTCTCCGGTGCCCGCAGGAAACGGAAGAACACGGAGAAGCTCAGCAGCGACACGCGCAGGACTCCGGTGCCCTCGACATGGCCCTCGGGGGCGTGGGATCCGCCCGGAGCCGGAATCGTCAGGGTGGTGAATCCGGCCGCGCGCAGCACCGCGGTGGCGAGCCGTTCGAAACCGTCCTCGGACAGGTCGGCGACGGCACCGAGGACCGGTTCGCGCCACAGTTCGGGATCCTCGGGGGCGGCTGCGAGCGGCACGACCTGGGCGCCCTGCGAGACGTTCCGCACCATGCGCTTGCGGCGCTTCTCGGCCGTGTACGCGACCTGCATGGGCTTGATCTCCGACTCGCGCACAGCGCGGCCGCGGTCGGTCACGCTCCACACACCGCGGCGCGTGTTCGACAGCAGACCCATGCCCTTGAGGTACGTCCGGGCCCAGGCCAGCCGGTATTCGATCTCCGTTCCGGGGCCGTCGCCGTGGAGCACTGCCCGTGCTTCCTCGGACAGTCCGGTCCGGGCGATCACGGCGGAATCGATCTCCTCGATGACGCCGGATCCGCCGAGCTCGATCACCGCCTGCACGGTCGGCCAGAGAAGATCCGTGTACGGCGGCAACGTGGCCTCGCCACCTCCGGTGTTCCGGACGGAGTTTCCGATCGCGTTCCGGCGCTGCACACCTTCCCCTAACGTCGCGGCCGTGCGGCCGCACTATCGGTCCTGCACGTAGGCAACAACCCTATCCGATGCACGGCCCCTGTCCGCGGGTGCCGGATCGGGCGCGCCGAATCACGAACCGATCGCCCTTCCCGGTCCTACGATTTCCCCACGGAAGAATTTCGCCTCCACCGAAGCGAGTCGCCATGCAACGTCCGGCGCCTGTCGACCTGACACACCATCCGCATCTCAGTGGCCTGTTCGCGCCTCAACGCGAGGAAGTGGACGTCCGCGATCTCGAGGTCGACGGGGAACTCCCCGCCGATCTGCACGGAAGCTACCTCCGCAACGGACCCAATCCGCGCTTCGACCCGATCGGCCACTACGTCTATCCGATCGACGGTGACGGCATGGTCCATCGCGTGCAGATCTCCGAGGGCACCGCCCGCTACACGAACCGGTTCGTGCGGACCCCGCAGGTCGTCGCGGAGGAGAAGGCCGGCCGCGCCCTGTGGGCCGGCATCACCGATCCGTACTTCCCTCCCGAGGAGGAGGTCGGGCCCGACCTCGCGAACACCATGCGCGAGCTGCCGGACATCAACATCGTCCGGCACGGCGGGCGGCTCATGGCGATGGCCGAGGCAGCGCCGCCGTACACGCTGGGTTCCGACCTCGAGACGCTCGGACGCGAGACCTTCGACGGAACGCTGCCGGTCGGGCTGACGGCGCACCCGAAGATCGATCCGCACACCGGCGAGATGGTCGCCTTCTGCTACATGCTCGACCCGCCGTATCTGACCTGGTCGGTGGTCGCACCGGACGGGACGGTGACGCGCGCGCCGACCCCGATCGACGGCGTCGACCGGCCGTTGATGATCCACGACATGGCGTTGACACCGACCTACGTCGTTCTGGTCCTGGCCCCGCTCGTGTTCGACCTCTCGCAGATCTTCTCCGGCGGGTCGCCGCTCGACTGGAAGCCGGATCTCGGAACGCGTGTCGCGCTCGTCCCCCGCGACGGTGGGGCGGTGCGGTGGTTCTCGACCGACACATTCTGGATGTGGCACACCGCCAACGCGTTCGACCTGCCCGACGGCGACGTCGCACTCGACTACGTGGAATGGGCGTATCCGGGCGCGTTGACCGAGAAAACGGGTCCGAACCGGTCCGTCCTGCGACGCGCCGTGATCGGTCGCAACGGGGTGACCCGCACGACCCTGCACGAACGAGACATCGAGTTCCCCCGCATCGACGACCGGTCGATGACCCTCGGCCACTCCGTCGTCGCGACCATCGGACGCAGCAGGTCGCAGAAACTCCCTGCGGGAGCGGCCGATTCGCTCTTCTGGTTCGATGTGGCGTCCGGAACCGAATCGGTCTGGGCACACGAGACCCTCTCCCCTGGCGAACCGGCCTATCTCTCGGGTGATTCGGGCGGCTACTGGGGCGCGATCGCGACCGACCGGGCGGACATGACGAGTTGGTTCCTCGTCTTCCCCGAGACCGACCCGGCGTCGGGCCCGATCGCGCGGGCCCGTCTGCCGATCCGTGTCCCGGCCGGCCTGCACGGAGCCTGGCTCCCGCCGGACTGAGCGTCGCTCCGGCTAGTTTGGGTGGATGGGTTTCACACGAGCCGAACTCGAGTCCTTCCGCGATGCGGTGATCCCCGATCTCGTCGCGCCCGGTTGCCGCCTGTTGTTCGTCGGCATCAATCCGGGATTGTGGACCGCGGCGACGGGAGCCCACTTCGCGCGGCCCGGAAATCGCTTCTACCCCGCCCTGTTCCGTGCCGGCATCGTCGACCGGCTGATCGACGCGTCGTCCGGTATGAGCGATGCCGACCGCGATCACCTGCTCGAGCGAGGTGTCGGCATCACGAACCTGGCGCCGCGTGCGACGGCCCGCGCCGACGAGCTCACCGATGAGGAGCTGCGTGAGGGCGGACGCCATCTGGCGAACGTGGTGGCGGAGTTCCGCCCTCGCGCCGTGGCGGTCGCGGGCATCACCGCCTACCGCGCGGCCTTCGGCCGGCGCAAGGCGAAGGCCGGGCGGCAGGACGACACGATCGGCGACGTCCCGTTGTGGGTGGTGCCCAATCCGAGCGGGTTGAACGCCCACGAGACGGTGGAGTCGCTGGCGCGGGCCTACGCCGAACCGGCCCGGGCGGCCGGCATCCTGTCCTGAACTACCGCTGAGCGCCGAACACCTTGTCGAGGAAGTGGGTGGCGCGGTAGTCGGGCGGTGTGCCCTGCACGACGACCGCCCATCCCTCGGAGTTCTCGGTGCGAAGCGGGAGGATCGCCTGGTACTCCGGGGATTCGTACCAGGACCGGGCACGGTCGACGTCGGGAAATTCGATGATCACGAGGTTCCCCTCGAAGGGTCCTTCCATCCCTTCGGGGTCGACGCCGTGGACGAGGAAGCGTCCGTCGTACGGGGCGAGGGTGTCGTCGATGGTCTCGATGTACCGGACGATGTCGTCGTTGAGGTCGACGTTGCGGAGATGAGCCACTGCGTATGCGTTCATGGGGACCACCCTGCGCCGCGTCGTGCACGGAATCGATTACCCCGGAAGTAATGGTGACCGTTCCCGGTCGGCTCTACTGTCGGGTGCATGACCACGGTCGACACTCCCCACGCCGGCGCCCTGCTGCGGGCATGGCGCGAGCGCCGCGGCCTGAGCCAGCTCGCCCTGGCCCACACCGCCGGCATCTCGTCGCGGCATCTCAGCTTCGTCGAGACCGGCCGGTCCCGCCCGTCACACGCGACCGTGCTGAAGCTGAGCGACCGGCTGGACATCCCGCTGCGCGAACGCAACACCATCCTGGTCGCGGCGGGACACGCGCCTGTCTACCCCGAGCATCACCTCGGCGATATGCCGATGGCGGCGATCTCCGACGCGATCACGCGAATCCTGTCGTCGCACCACCCTTTTCCCGCACTCGTCGTCGACCGGCACTGGACGATGGTCGATTCCAACGACGCCGTCGGGGTGTTCGTCGAGGGGTGCGCTCCGGAACTGCTGGAGCCGCCGATCAACGTGCTGCGACTGACTCTGCACCCGCGGGGACTGGCGCCGCGCATCGTCGATCTCGGGCAGTGGCGCGGTCATCTGCTCGCCCGGCTGCAACACCAGATCGGTGCGACCGCCGACCCCGTCCTGCTGCGCCTGTACGACGAACTCGCCGGTTATCCCTGCGACGATCCGGTCGAGGAGATCGAACCGCATTCGCTGGTCGTGCCGATGCGGTTGCGGACCGAGGCCGGCGAGTTGTCGTTCTTCAGCACGACCACCCTCTTCGGGACCCCGCTCGACGTGACGGTGTCGGAACTGGCGATCGAGGCGTTCTATCCCGCCGACGAGGCGACGGCCCGGGTCCTGAACGGATCGTGATCGCCGAATCGGCCGATCACGAACGGTTTCCGCGCTAACGTGGGAGGTGCGCGTCTGCCGAGCGGATCATGCGGAGGACACCGACATGAGCACTGCGAAATGGTGGGTTCTCGATCAGCGGGAGTCCGGCTTCGCCCTCGAACACCGCCCCAGCGGCGACCTCGTACTGATGAACACCGCGACGTCGGAGGAACACGTCCTGCACGGCTACGTGTGGAAGCACTGTCCGCACTTCGGCCTGCAGATCCAGAGCGAGGGCCCACCCCCGTACGGACCGTGGGTGGAGAACCCCGAGGAGTGAGTTTCCCTCACGGGATCATCCGTAGCGGCGTGTGCTCGCCGGTGGCGGTGTCGATCAGCACCGCGTGATCGAGTGTCGCTTCGATGGGCAGCACGTCGTAGACGACCGCGCCCAGGCGGTCGAGTTCCTCGCGTCGGGTTCGGGGACTCAGCGAACAGTGCGGGGTCCAGCGCCCCGGGACGTAGTAGCGGTGCAGGTCCGCTCCCGTCGTCTCCACGACCCGCACGACGCGGTCCTGCCGCTGTACGAGTTCGGACGAGGGGGCGGGCACGAGCGACGCCCGGCCGCGCCGGAACAGCCCGAGCGTGTCGATGTAGACCGGGACCGGTCCCCCGTCGGGCATGTCCTCGAGGGCCGAGACGACGGCGGCCCGATCGTAGGTCCGCAGCACCGCGTACGACAGGTGCGGCACGTGCTTGCGGTGCGTGTGGGTGAGCAGGGTCGGGATGCCGCTCTCCTCGAGCCGGCCCCACAGGCGCCGGATCGCGCGGTCGGTCTCGGTGTCGAACAGGAGACAGACCGCCAGCGCCATCAGTTGAGTGTGGCGTGCCAGACGAGCGCGGCAGCGAGGGCACCGGCGCCGTTGAGCGACCAGTGCAGCGCGATGGGCGCGAGGATGCTGCCGCTGCGACGACGCAGCCACGTGAACACGAAGCCCGCGGCGGCGGTCGCGATCACCGCGCCGACGATGCCGGCGATCTGCGCGAGCAGCCCGGCGCCGAGGAAGGCGCTGAGGCCGGCATTACCCGCCGTGAGACCGAACGACGAGGCGACGTGCCACAGGCCGAACAGCAAGGATCCCGCGGCGAAGACCCCGCGTGCGCCCCACACCCGCTCGAGGGTTCCGTGGAGCACCCCGCGGAAGGCGAGTTCCTCGGGGATGACGGTCTGGAGCGGGATGATGATCATCGAGGCGACGAGGGCGCCGGAGATCGTGGCGTAGCGCTCGGAGAGGAAGAACTGCCTGGTGAACGGCAGGGCGATACCGATCGCGACCACCGCCAGGACGAGGGCCACGGCTGCTACCGAGTAGAGCGTCCCCTTCTTCCAGTGCCGGGGTGAGAGTCCGAGTTCCGACCAGCGCATGCCGCGTCGGCGCATCATTGCGACCAGCACGCATGCTGCGATCGGCACGGTCGCGATCGACGCCCACGCGGTGGTGAAGTGGGCGATCAGATTGGTGGTGACGAGCACCGCGATCACGACGGCGAGATCGATCCAGGCGTGGAAACGGGGAAGCCAGGCCAGCGACGGCAGGCGTCCGGTCTCGGGCGAGGGCAACCGTTCGATTTCTGCGGTCACGTGCGATCCCTCCGGAAACTCTCGAACATCCGGTCAAGTGTACGGATCGGGGCCTGCCGGCCGCCGTGACGGCGAACACTCCGGCCTCGACTTCCTTGCGGGATTTCCGGCCGTCGGCGACATAAACACGCCGCCGAAAGTCGCGAGACGCAGGTCACATTCAGCCTGCAGGTCGAGTCCGTCACATGCCCCGTTGTCAAGGCCTTGCGTCGGCGCCGCTAACGTGTACGGCGATCATCAGCCCTCTTCCAGGAGAAACAATGGCCGACTTCCTCTACGAGGACCTGCTGCCGATCGGGGAAGACCCCACCGAGTATCGGTTGCTGACCACCGAGGGGGTGTCCACCGTCGAAGGACCCGACGGCCGCACCTTCCTGAAGGTGGAGCCCGAGGCCCTGCGCCTGCTCACCGAGACCGCGCTGCACGACATCTCCCATTACCTGCGCACGGATCACCTGAAGCAGCTGGCAAGCATCCTCGAGGACCCCGAGGCGTCGAACAACGACAAGTTCGTTGCGCTCGACCTCCTGAAGAACGCAAACATTGCCGCCGGCGGCGTGCTGCCCATGTGCCAGGACACCGGCACCGCCATCGTCATGGGCAAGCGCGGCCAGCAGGTGCTCACCCCGGGCGACGACGAGGAGTCCATCGCGCGCGGTGTGTACGACGCGTACACGAAGCTGAACCTGCGGTACTCGCAGAACGCCCCGCTGACGATGTGGGACGAGAAGAACACGGGCAACAACCTGCCGGCGCAGATCGAGCTGTACGCGGACACCGCGAAGGGCCACGAGAACGCCTACAAGTTCCTGTTCATGGCCAAGGGCGGCGGATCGGCCAACAAGTCGTACCTGTACCAGGAGACGAAGGCCATCCTGAACCCGGACTCGATGATGCAGTTCCTCGAGGCCAAGATCCGGTCGCTCGGCACCGCGGCGTGCCCGCCCTACCACCTCGCGATCGTCGTCGGCGGCACCTCCGCCGAGTTCGCGCTCAAGACGGCCAAGTACGCATCGGCGCACTACCTCGACGAGCTGCCCACCGAGGGTGCGATGACCGGCCGCGGCTTCCGTGATCACGAGCTCGAGAAGAAGGTCTTCGAGCTGACCCAGAAGATCGGTATCGGCGCGCAGTTCGGCGGCAAGTACTTCTGCCACGACGTCCGCGTGATCCGGCTGCCCCGCCACGGCGCCTCGCTGCCCGTCGCGATCGCCGTCTCGTGCTCGGCCGACCGGCAGGCCAAGGCCAAGATCACCCCCGAGGGTGTCTTCCTCGAGCAGCTCGAGTTCAACCCAGGCCAGTTCCTGCCCGAGGTCACCGACAGCCGGCTCGACTCCGAGACGTCGGGTGTCTCGGGCACCGGCAAGGGCGCCGCGGTCAAGATCGACCTCACCCGGCCGATGCCGGAGATCCTCGCCGAGCTGTCCAAACACCCGGTCAAGACGCGCCTGTCGCTCACCGGTCCGCTGGTCGTCGCGCGCGACATCGCGCACGCGAAGATCAAGGAGCGCCTCGACCGCGGCGAGGAGATGCCGCAGTACCTGAAGGATCACCCGGTCTACTACGCTGGTCCGGCGAAGACCCCCGAGGGCCTCGCGTCGGGTTCGTTCGGCCCCACGACGGCCGGTCGCATGGACTCCTACGTCGACCAGTTCCAGGCCGCCGGCGGCTCGATGGTGATGCTCGCGAAGGGCAACCGCTCGAAGCAGGTCACCGACGCATGCCACAAGTACGGCGGTTTCTACCTCGGTTCCATCGGCGGCCCGGCCGCGCGTCTGGCGCTCGACTGCATCAAGAACGTCGAGGTCGTCGAGTATGAAGAGCTCGGCATGGAAGCGGTGTGGAAGATCGAGGTCGAGGATTTCCCCGCCTTCATCGTCGTCGACGACAAGGGCAACGACTTCTTCGCGCACACCGGAGAGGTCACGCTCACGGTCGGCAAGCGCCCTGGTCTGTAGACCCGGCTCGCTGTAGACGCACCACCCCGAACGGTCCGGCAGGATTCCTGCCGGACCGTTCGTCGTCTCAGCTCCGGGGCGGGTCTCCGGCCGGTTGCCGGATCGTGGCGTTGACCCGGTTCCACATGTTGATCGTCGCGATCTGCATGACCAGCGCGGCCAGTTGCTTCTCGTCGTAGATGTCGGCTGCGGCGTCCCACACCTCGTCGGAGACGGATTCGGGCCGGTCGGCGATCCGCGTGACGGCCTCGGTGAGCGCGAGTGCGGCGCGCTCGGCCTCGGTGAATCGTCGCGATTCGCGCCAGGCCGCGACCGCCGTGAGCCGCTCGACGCTTTCCCCGTCGTCCAGTGCTTCACGCGTGTGCATCTCCACGCAGAAGCTGCAGCCGTTGATCTGGCTGGCCCGCAGGTGCACCAGGTGGACCGTGCGGGCCGGGAGTCCGGTGTTCTCGTAGGTCCGGCCCGCAGCCTGCAATGCGTCGAGGGTGCCGGGCAGCACCATCACGGGATTGTTCATTCGTGCTTCCATCGTCCGCTCCTGTCACATCGGTTCTTCGGGATCCGTCACTTCCTTGACGGATCCCGACGGAAGAATGTGACGACGATGGACGAGGAATTTCTGGCGAGGGAGTTCGACGCACACCGTGAGCGCTTGCGCGCGGTCGGCTTCAGGATGCTGGGGTCGGCGGCGGAGGCGGACGATGCGGTGCAGGAGACCTGGTTGAAGGTCGCTCGCGCCGACACCGAGTCCGTGGACAATCTCGGCGGCTGGCTCACCACCGTGATGAGCCGCGTGTGCCTCGACATGCTGCGTGCGCGTTCGGCGCGTCACGAGGTAGTCGTCGGCGAACCCGTCGAATCGCCTCGACGGAACGACAGCTCCGAGGATCCGGAAGACGAAGCAGTGCTTGCGGATTCGATCGGTATCGCGATGATGGTGGTCCTCGACGCACTCGGTCCCGCCGAACGTCTCGCCTTCGTGCTGCACGACATGTTCGGCATGCCGTTCGACGAGATCGCGCCCGTCGTCGGCCGATCCCCCGCCGCGACGCGTCAGCTCGCCAGCCGTGCCCGGCGGCGGGTGCGCGGCGCTCGCACGGCGTCACCGGGTGCCGGGGATCCGCGTCGGGTGCTCGACGCCTTCCTCGTCGCGGCCCGCGAGGGCCGTTTCGAGGACCTGCTCGCGGTGCTCGATCCCGACGTGGTGCTCCGCGCCGACACCGTGGCGGCAGCGAATGCCGAGACGGGCCGGTTGCACGGTGGCCCCGCACTCGAGCCGGAACTGCGCGGCGCCGACACGGTGGCACACGCCTTCCACGGCCGCGCACGCGGCGCGGTGCCCGCGACGATCGACGGCCTGCCCGGGGCGGCATGGGCGCCGGGCGGGATCGTGCGGTCGGTGTTCCGTTTCACCGTCGAGGACGGTCGCATCGTGGCGCTCGAGGTGATCGCGGATCCCGCGGCGATCGCCGCGCTCGACACGACCCTGCTCTGACGCCCCGCCCCGATACAGGTCGAGCCCGGCGGGAATGATCCCACCGGGCTCGAATCCTCGGTTGCCCGTCAGGCGGCGCAGGTGTGCGTCCGCGCGAGCACCGCGGGCGACTGCACGACCACCTGCTGCAGGAAGTCGAGGACGATGCCCGGTGCCGGATCGGCGCCGGGTGCGAGTACCGAGCACAGCACCCGGTACTGGTCGTCGCTCATCACCGGCGCGATACGGAAATGCGTGGTCATCGCGAGCGTGAAGTCGATCCCGAAGTCGCGGGCGCGGACCTGCAGTTGCGGACCGTGCTCCCCCGCGATCAGGCAGATCTCGAAGACGGCCCGTCCTGCGGTGTGCTCGAACGATGCGGCCGGAACGTTGTTGCGGACCATCTGCCGGTAGAGAGGCCGCAGTCCGCCGAGCACGACCGGCGGAAGCGTCACTGCTCGAGGACGGTCGGCGGTGAACATGTGATCACTCCTTCAACCCTGCGACCCATCCGGGTCGCCCACTTTTTTCTGGAATAAATCCAATAAATGGAACTATTCCAGAAAAACGTTCACGGCGCAACCACCTCGTTGGCCGATCATCCAACCGGCGCACCCGCGGCGGACCGAACTCTGTAGCGCTTGTACCTCCCCCGCCGCACGCCCACCGGACAGTATCGAATGCACCGACGAAAGGAGGGTCCGTGCAGCTCACAACGGCCCGGTTCGATGCGATGCCCGAGGACGAGGCCGTCGCTCTGTTGCTCGACTGCTGTTCGAGCCGGACATGGGCACACTCCGTCGTCGCAGCGCGCCCGTTCGGTTCGCGCACCGTGCTGCTCACCACCGCAGCTGCCGCGGCCGAGAACCTCGACGGTGACGACCTCGCCGACGCTCTCGCCGGCCACCCGCGCATCGGCGAACGCAGTGAACACGCTGCTTCCCGTCGCGAGCAGTCCGCCGTCGCCACGGCCGACGCCGACATCCTCGACCGGCTCGCCGCCGGCAACCGCGAGTACGAGGAACGGTTCGGGCACGTCTATCTCGTCCGCGCGGCAGGCCGCACGGCGCCGGAACTGCTGGAGATCCTCGAACGTCGCCTCGACAACGACCCGGAGACCGAGAAGGCCGAGATGCGAGCGGCGCTCGCCGAGATCACCCGACTTCGCCTCGAACGGATCGTCACCGAGACCGCACGGAGCCGCGCATGAACACCCTGAGTACCCACGTGCTCGACGCGACGGCCGGTGCACCCGCGGTGGGACTGCATGTCACCCTCACCGATACGCACGGAACCTCGTTGGGCGCCGGCGTCACCGACGACGACGGTCGCCTCACCGGTTTCACCGGCGCGCTGCCCGAAGGCACCTACCACCTGACCTTCGCCACCGGCGACTGGTTCTCGCGCCGCGAAGTCGCGTCCTTCTATCCGGAGGTGACCGTCACCTTCCGTATCCCGAAAGGCAGCAGCCACTTCCACGTGCCGCTCCTCCTGTCGCCCTATTCGTATTCCACCTACCGCGGGAGCTGACCACCATGATCGAACTGACCGGCAGGATAGTCCTCGGACCGCACCGCTACGGCAAGGCAGAGAACCGGGTGGTGCGCATCGTGCGCGACACCGACCGCCACGAGATCCGCGACCTGAGCGTCTCGTCCTGCCTGCACGGCGATTTCGACGCCGCACATCTCGAGGGAGATCAGGGCACGGTGTTGCCCACCGACAGCCAGAAGCAGACCATCTACTCCTACGCCAAGGAGAAGGGCGGCGGTTTCGGCGCCAAGCAGGAGATGCTGGTCGAGGACGTCGTCGCGGCGGCGGTCCTGAGGACGGGACGCCCGGTGCAGTGGGAGTTCACCCGCTCCGATCAGCTCACCGTCGCTCCGTGCCGGCATCCCATGCGGGTCGACGTCACCCTCGCCGCCGACGCCGACGGCGTCCTCACCGCTCTCGTGATCGACGTGCTCGCCGACGCGGGTGCCTACGGCAACCACAGCCCCGGGGTGATGTTCCACGGCTGCACGGAGTCGATCGCGGTGTACCGGTGCCCGAACAAGCGGGTCGACGCCGAATCCGTGTACACGAACAACCGGCCGTCGGGCGCCTTCCGCGGTTACGGACTCGGTCAGGTGATCTTCGCCGTAGAGTCGGCCATGGACGAACTCGCCGGCAAGCTCGGCATCGATCCGTACGAGTTCCGGCGCCGCAACATCATCGTGCCGGGAGATCCGCTGGTCGCGGCGCATCCCGAGGGCGCCGACCTGACGTACGGCAGCTACGGACTCGACCAGTGTCTCGATCTTGCCGAACGGGCGATGGCGCGCACGGCGGCCGGCCCGCGCCGACCGGTGATCACTGACGGATCGGCGAGGGTATGGCGCTGGCCATGATCGCGACCAACCCGCCCAACGGGCACATCTCCGAAGCCTCGATCGAACTCCTGCCCGACGGCAGGTATCTCGCCCGGGTGGGCACGGCGGAGTTCGGCAACGGCACCACCACCGTCCACACCCAGATCGCGGCCACCGCGCTCGGCACCACCCCCGACCGGATCGTCGTCCACCAGTCCGACACCGACGTCACCACCCACAACACCGGCGCGTTCGGATCGTCGGGCACGGTCGTCGCGTCGAAGGCCCTGCTGGCAGCCTCCCACGAACTGCGACGCCGGATGGCCAAGGCCGCCGCGGAGCTGACCGTCACCGACCCGGAGCAGGCCGAACTGCAGGCCGACGGCGTGCGGTGCGGCGATCGTCTCGTCACACCGGGAGAGTTACTGGAGGTCGCGGGTGGCCGGTTGCGCGCCGAGGGCAGGCACTGCGGTCTGCCGCGGTCGCTCTCGTTCAACGTGCAAGCCTTCCGCGTCGCCGTCGACATCCGCACCGGTGAGGTGCGGATCCTCCGCTCGGTCCAGGCCGCCGATGCCGGCACCGTCCTCAACCCCGAGCAGTGCCGTGGGCAGATCGAAGGTGGCGCGGCGCAGGCACTCGGTGCGTCGATGTACGAGGAGATCATCACCGACGACGCGGGTCGCGTGACGACGGATGTGTTGCGCAACTACCACATTCCGCAGTTCGCGGACGTCCCGCGTACCGAGGTCTACTTCGCTGACACCTACGACGGACTCGGGCCGGTGGGCGCCAAGTCGATGAGCGAGGCCCCGTTCAACCCGATCGCCCCGGCATTGGCGAACGCCGTGCGCAACGCCATCGGAGTACGACCGCACGAGCTGCCGCTCTCCCGCGACCGCATCTGGCGCCTCATGCAGTGACCCCTACCCGTCGAGACCGGTGTTGTATGCGATTTCCGGCGGCCGGATTTCGCACACAACATCGGTCTCGTTGCGTAGATCCGGACTATGTTCGGACGCGCTCGGTGCACCAATCCACCAGCGCCACCGCGAGGTCGTCGCGGGCGGACAGCTGTGGTGCATGGTCGGACTCGAGCGACACGACCTGCGCACCCGGCGTGAGGTGTTGCATCTCCCGTTGGGTGACGACCGGGACCGAATGATCCAGTGTCGCTTCGATGTACAGGCGTGACAACCTTCCGAACCGTTCCGGTGTCCAGGTGGGCGCCATGAGCCGGGCGGTTTCGAGTTGCGGCACGAGCCGGCGTGCGGCACCGATCGCGTCGGCCGCGTCCGCCTCGTGGAAGAACACCGCCGCGCCAGCCCCGGGTGGCACAATAGTGCCGCGACCGTCCTCGGTGGGTTCGAGCCACCGCGAGATCCCCACCGGCGCTTCGAGACCGATTCCGTCGCAGAGCATCCCGAAGTCGACCCCGGACAGGAGCATCATCCCCGCCACGTAAGCGACCCCGGCGATACGCTCGGGCGGCATCTCCGCGACCTGCGTGACGACGATGCCGCCACCGGAATGGCCGACGAGGATTACCGGACCGTCAAGTCCGGCAACGTGGTTGGCCACGACCGTGGCGACGTCGTCGAACGTCACGTCGTCGACGCCCCACGATCCGACACCGGGAAGCGTAGGCGGGTGCGGGACGTACCCGGCCCGGCGGAGCGGTTCGAGCAGCGTGTCCCACACCCAGTTTCCGGCCCACGCACCGTGTACGAGCACGACATGACTCACGCGCGGTTCTCCCCCGTCGCCGCCAGCACACGGGCGGCTTCGCGCACTGCAGCGGTGTTGGCCTTGCCGTGCTACGACCCGGCGAGCTTCGCCTTGATGTGATCGCGGATCAGGATGGGTTCGTAGGGCTCCGGGCCCGCATACTCGGGCAGGATGGAGACCACCGCGTCGACGTTGCCGTCGTGGAAGAACGCCACCGAACGACGGCGCCGGATCCTGCCGTCGACGATCGGCGGCATGACGCGGTGCAGCGTCGACATCCACCGGTCGTCGGTGATGCGGGCGGTGAGATCGCCGAGGTTGACCAGCAGGGCACCGGGCAGCGGTTCGACGTCGTGCCAGATGCCGTCGGAGCCGAGCACCTGCAGGCCCGCGACCCGGTCGGCCCACAACACGGTGACGATCCCGAAGTCGGTGTGCTCACCCATGCCGGTGAGATCGCCGTCGAGGTCGACGGTGCCCTCGGGCAGCGCGTAGTTGTTCATGCGCAGCACGTCGATCGAGTGGTCGGTGAGCCGCTCGAAGTAGTCGGGGGCCTGCCCGAGCGCGTCGGCGAAGATCCGGGTGAGGGTCCGCGCGACCCGCGAGGCCTCGGTGAAATAGGTCTGCACGCGGTCCTCGAAGCCGGGGACCTCGGGCCAGACATTGAGTCCGTAGTCGTCCTCCGACAGATCCAGGTGGGGGAACGACCGGGCCTCCACACCGACGTTGTACGCCTCGAAGAAATCGTTCATGCGGCTGGCGGATTCGACGCCGAGGCTCAGGCTCAGCGACTCGCTCTTCGGCGGGCTGTATCCGCGGTTCGCGCTGACCACCCGGTACTGCTGCTTGTCGTCCATCGGCAGGCCGAAGAAGTCGTCGAGGGCGTCGGCGAGGCCGTCGACCACCGGATCGGGTATGCCGTGTCCGAGGATCTGGACGAATCCCACGCGGCTGCAGGCTTCGTCGATCTCACGGGCGACACGAGCGCGTTCGGCGTCCTCGCCGGCCCGGACGTCCGGGCCGATGTCGCCGCCGGCCCGCAGGTACGGGCCGATGTCGACGGCGGGAACGACGAAGGCGTCAGACGGCGACTGGTTCATGGGCAACTCCGTGGGGAGAGGGGGTGCCGGCCGAGGTGACGGGGGCCGGTGTGCCGGACCGGGACGCGCGAGCCGATGTCCCGAGACGAGTGTGGTTGAACAGCAGGTTCAACGAGAACGCCGCGATCGCGGCGAGCGTGATGCCGCTGCCGAGCAGGATCTGCGCGGCGGACGGGAAGCGCTCGAACATGCCCTCGGCGAGTTCGGGCAGCAGACCCACACCCACCGCGACGGCGGCGATCGTGGAGTTGATGCGGTCGGACAGGTCCACCGAGCGCAACGTGTTGATGCCCACGAGGGCGACGGTGGCGAACAGGATCAGGCCGACACCGCCGACCACCGGCTTCGGCAGCGCCGCGACCACCGAGCTCACCTTCGGCAGGGCACCGAGGACCACGAGGATCGCACCCGACGTGGCGGTGACGTAGCGACTGTAGACGCGGGTGGTGGCGACCGCACCGACGTTCTGGGTGAAGACGGTGTCGACGAAGGCGTTGAAGACACCGGCGAGCACAGCGGACGCCCCGTCACCGGCGAGTCCGCGGGCGATGTCACCCTTGGTGACGCGCTTGCCGGTGATCTCGGCGACGGCGAGCATGCTCGCGGTGGATTCGGCGAAGACCACGGCCATGACGATGCTCATGGCGACGACCGCGGTGATCGGGAACTCCGGTGCACCGAAGTGGAAGGGCGCGGGCAGGCCCACCCACGAGGAGCCGGTCACGCCGCCGAGATCGATCAAGCCGAGCGGAACCGCGACGACCGTGCCGATCGCGAGGGCGATCAACACCCCGAGCTGCGCCCAGATGCCGCGACCGAGGCACAGGAATCCGACGGCGACGACGATGACCAGCACGGCCAGGGCGATGTTGGTGGGCGAGGCGAAGGTGGGAGACGACGGGTCGGTGCCGACGATCAGCCCGCCTGCCACGCCGATGAGCGAGATACCGACGACGGTGAGGACGGCACCGGTGACGAGCGGCGGGAAGAACCGGATGATCCTGGCGAACGGCCAGGCCAGGGCGAGACCGATGATGCCGCCGATCAGCATGGAGCCGTAGACGGCCTGCAGGCCGTATTCCTTCGCGATGAGGATCATCGGCGTCAGGCCGGCGAAGGTCGCACCGCAGACGATGGGCAGGCGGACGCCGACGAGTTTGCCGACACCGAGGCTCTGGACGATGGTGATCAGACCGGCGATCAGCAGGTCGGCGCTGATGAGCATCGCGATGGTGTCGCGGTCGAGTCCGACGGCCGCGCCGAAGACCAACGGGACGGTGATGCATCCGGTGTACATGATCAGGACATGCTGGAGGCCGAACCCGAACTGCCGGAGGAACGGCAGTCGCGCGTCGACGGGTGCGGTGAGGTCATGTGATCGCTCCCATTTCGGATGCAGTGCTGTATACGGTGCCGGATACAGCTTGGGGGCCGAAGTTTTCGGGCTCGAGTCATCGTGTTTCGTGCGGGTAAGGAACCGCTCATCACACCGGCATGCCGTCGCTACGAACGCCTGAAGCCGACGTCATCCTTGCGGTCACGTCCCTCTACCGTGCGAGTGATGGTTCCGACCTCGTCATGAATCGGATCACCGTGTTCGGTGAGCTCCACGCACCAGCACCTCACCGATCCGGTATCGCGGGCATCCAGAGGCCTCCGCGAGTTGCACCACCGGAAGTCACGACAGGGTCGGAACAAGCAGAGACCCTCGATTATGCCCTCAGGCCGAGAGCACTCGGTTGACATCGAGAACGTTGTCCCGGGCGATAATCCTTGCTGTGCTGATCAATACATCGATCAAGCTCCGCGCGCTGGCACTCAATGAGCGATCCGAAGGCATCGTGATACCGATCGAGCGCGGAACAGTCGCGAGAGAGGTCGGTAGTAGCGTGAGGTGCTCGTCGCGCGCCCCGATCAACATCGGTAGCGGTGCGATCGCATCGGTGCTGATCAGAATCGGCCGGAGGGTGAGAATCGTCGAGCACTCGATGATGTTCTGAGGCAAGCCCAGCCCTTCGCGTGCGAACAGTTCGTCCAGTTCATGCCGTAGTTGGGTCGGCCGAGCCGGCAGGATCCACGGATAATCCAGCAAGTCGCGAATATCGGGGTTCTCGAGATCGGCGGCGGGGTGCCCTCGCCTCACCACTGCGCGAACGGGTTCGTCGTACAGGCGAATGCTGTGGGTGGCAGTGCTGTACCCCTGCGGGTCGAGCCGACCCACGACCAGGTCGATCTCGTCCCGCGCGAGACAGGTAGCCAGATCTTCCGGCAATTCTTCGATGACCGAAACCGACAACTTGGGGTGATCACGTTTGAGTGCCACAAGGGCCTGTGGCAACAACGAGTACGCACCGGCCAGATTGGTGCCCACCCGTACCGGGCGCACACCGACCCGTTGCATCTCGTCGATGCTCTCGGCGGCGGCGCGCAGCGAGTTCAAAGCCGTCCGCGCGCTCTCGAGGAATATCTCGCCGAGTTCTGTCGGCGCCACCCCTCGCGGCTTTCGTTCGAAGAGCGTCGCCGACAGTACATCTTCGGCCTCACGTACGGCACGGGTGATGGCGGGTTGAGTGACGCGGAGGACCTCCGCCGCACGAACCATACTGCCCTCGTCGGCCAGCGTCGTCAGGAGAATCAAGTGCCGAATCTTGAGGCGCCCGTCGAACATGCGTTGTGGATTCATCCCTTGTCATTCCTCTGAAACATTGACGAAACATTATGTGATCGGTATTACATCCTGGATATACCGGAACGCACTTTAGCATTGGTTTTGCTCTGGCTCCTCTCGCATGATCAGTCCATGAGCTTCTCGTCCACTTCCCCGAGCGCACTGGCCGCTGTAGCGCTTTCGTTGGCTCGCTCCGACATTCGGGTACTCGACTTGACCGCACCGTTGTCGTCGTCGACGCCGGTTCTCCCACTGCCCGAGGGCATGGCTCCGATCCCCCGTTTCGAACTGGAGGAGTTGGCCAGATACGACGACAGGGGTCCGACTTCCTATCAGAACGGTATTCACACCGGTGAGCACGTAGGGACCCATTTCGACGCGCCCTGCCACTGGATCACGGGTGTGGCCCACGGTGACGTCGCCTCCGTACCGGTCGACAGGCTTGTTGCGCCGGCGGTGGTGATAGACAAGACTGCCGAAGTTGCCGAGAATCCGGACTTCCTTCTCGATATCGATGACGTGATGCAGTGGCAGGAAGAGTTCGGCCCCCTGCCCGCAGGCTGGCTACTTTTCCGAACCGGCTGGTCTGCTCGATCCCAACACCAGGAACGCTTCATCAATGCCGATGACAACGGCCCCCACACACCGGGCGTGACGCCCGCTTGCGCGGAATGGCTTGCCAACGAAGCCCCGATCATCGGACTGGGGGTCGAGACGGTCGGCACCGATGCGGGTCAGGCCTTCCGGTTCGAGCCGGAGTTCCCCGTGCATTCGTTCCTGTTGGGAGCCGGTAAGTACGGAATCACCCAGTTGCAGAACCTCGACCGACTGCCACCGGTCGGCACCCTCCTCGTTGTCGCCCCGCTGCGCATCGTCGGAGGCTCTGGGAGCCCAGCGCGCATCCTCGCACTGATCGAAGGCGAAACATCGAAGGAGACCGAATAACAATGCTGGTAAGAGACGCAATCGGGTACGCCCTCGCAGACATGGGCGTGTCCACGGTCTTCGGAGTCGTGGGTAGCGGAAACTTCCACTTCACCAATGCCATGATCGAACGGGGCGCCCGCTTCGTCGCAGCCCGCCACGAAGGCGGTGCCGCCACGATGGCCGATGCGTACGCGCGCATGTCGGGTGAGGTCGGAGTGCTGTCCCTGCACCAGGGCTGCGGTTACACCAACGCGATCACCGGGATCGCAGAGGCGGCGAAGAGCAACACTCCCCTGCTGGTCCTGACGGCCGAGGCCACCGAACCGACCTCGAACTTCTTCATCGATCAGGAAGGAATCGGCAACGGTGTCGGCGCAGTGTCGATGCGTGTCCGGTCCCCGTTGACCGCATTGGACGACGTCACACGCGCTTTCAATCTGTGCCGGGACGGTCAGCGCACCGTCGTGCTCAACGTTCCGCTGGACGTGCAGGACATGCTCTTTCAGGGCAACACCGCAAAGCGCACCTACGTTCGTGCCGCCGCGCCCCAGCCCGCATCGGACGAGGTTGCACGGTTCGCTGAGCTCATCCTCTCTGCCGAAAGGCCGGTCTTCGTGGCCGGTCGCGGCAGCCGATCTCGCGGGTCCAAGGAAGCCGTCCAGGTGCTGGCCGAGCAGGCCGGCGCCCTGGTAGCCACTTCAGCAGTCGCCCGAGGGATGTTCAATGACGACCCGTGGAGCATCGACGTCTCGGGTGGCTTCAGCTCCCCCCTCACCGCCGAGCTGATCGCAGGTGCCGACCTCATTGTCGGGTTCGGTTGCGCCCTCAACATGTGGACGATGCGACACGGCAAGCTGATCGCAGAAGACGCTTCCGTCGTACAGGTCGACACGAACCCCACCGCGATCGGCCGGCACCGCGACGTCACGCTCGGATTGTTCGGCGGGGTTGCCGAAACCGCCGAGGCCACGTCGGCATGGCTCGAGGCGAAGGGTATGACTCATCGTGAGGGCTACCGCACCGCCGAGGTCAAGAGCCGCATCGAAACAGGGCTGCGGTGGAACCAGGTTGCGTTCGACGACGAATCCGGTGATGGACTCATCGATCCTCGAACCCTGTCGGCCACGTTGAACACCATGCTCCCGACCGAGCGGATCGTGTCCGTGGACTCCGGGAACTTCCTCGGCTACCCGAGCATGTACCTCGATGTGCCCGACGAGTACGGATTCTGCTTCACCCAGGCATTCCAGTCGGTCGGACTCGGCCTTGCAACCGGGTTGGGTGCGGCACTGGCACAACCTCATCGTCTGCCCGTCGTGGCGTGCGGAGACGGCGGATTCCTCATGGGCATCTCCGAGTTGGAAACTGCAGTTCGACTGAAGCTTCCGCTGCTCGTCGTCGTATACAACGACTCCATGTACGGCGCTGAGGTTCACCACTTCGGAACGGACGGACCGCCTCTCGACTCGGTGACATTCCCCGACACCGACATCGCTGCGATCGCACGCGGCTACGGCTGCGAGGCGGCCACCGTCCGGAATGTGACCGACCTGCACCCCGTCGAATCCTGGCTTGCAGCAGATCCCGACCGCCCGCTCGTAATCGACGCCAAGATCGTCTCTCGGGAGGGCTCATGGTGGCTCCAAGAAGCATTCGGTCACTGAGCGGAACCGATGCGATGAGACGCGTCATCGAGGAGGGACAGCACGCCCTCCCACCCATTTCACCACGATATTCAGGGGGCACCCAGTGACCAGCACGACGGAGATCACCCCTACTCTGCCGGTGACACTCAGTACGTCCTCGCAGGACCGCTTCCTCCGCAGGACGAACCTCACCCATCTGTTCTGGGGCACGATCGGAGTGCTCGGTTTCCTCACACTCTGGGAACTCGTCGCCCGCCTGCACCTGCTCCCCCGTGACGCACTCCCCCCCGCATCGACGACCTTGGCGCGGGCCGCCGAACTGCTCACCGACCCCGCCTTTCTGACGCAGATCGGTTACACCCTCTGGGCGGCGCTCGTCGGATACGCCATCGCACTGTTCATCGCGGTGCCTCTCGGACTGCTCCTCGGCCTTTCAAATCGCGTCTACGCTGCTACCTCGACCATCGTCGAGCTGGTACGACCTTTGCCCCCTATCGGTCTGGTACCTCTCCTCGTCCTGGTGGCGGGACAAGGCTTGGAGATGAAGTCCGCAGTCGTGGCTCTCGGCTGCGTATTTCCGTTGCTAGTGAATACCATCCACGGTGTTCACTCGACCAATGGTGTCGCACGAGCCACCGCCCGATCCTTCGGGTGGTCCCCCGCGCTCGTGGCATATCGAGTGGTATGGCCATCGGCCGTCCCGTCCGTACTCACGGGTGTGCGCGTAACAGTATCCATCGCCCTGATCCTCTGCATCGGCGCCGAGTTCATCGGCGGAAGCACCACCGGTCTGGGCTCGTGGCTCCTACTACAGAGCATGCTGCCTCAGGGCATCGACTCCGTCTGCGCCGGTGTCATCATCGCCGGCCTCTTGGGCCTGGTCATCAATGCAATCGTGAGCGTCCTCGAAACGAAGTACGCGTCCTGGGCACGAAGGGATGAAGGATGACGACCACACTGAGTTCGACCACTGTCTCCCGATGGTCGAATGCGGCACTCGGATGGACTGCGGCCGCCGTACTTCTTCTCGTCTGGCAACTGGGGGCTGCCAGTGCCCGATCCCCGTACTTCCCCACGCCGATCGACATCTTCGGCAACGTCTACGACCGTTGGTTCTCCGCGGGATTGTCACACGGCATCCTCACCGACTCGTTCTACTCCGACATCCTTCCCAGCATCGGACGGCTCCTGGTCGGATTGGCGATCGCATGGGTAGTGGGCATCACCTTGGGAGTACTTCTCGGCCGGATTCCCGTGCTGGCGATGACCATCGAACCCCTTCTACATTTCATGCGCGGCCTGCCCGGCCCGGTTCTCCTACCCCTGGCCCTGGTGCTGATAGGAACCGGTTCCGCGATGAGGATCGGCCTGATCACCTTCGGCGCGATCTGGCCCGTCCTGTTCAACACGTACAGCGCCGTACGCCAGGTACCCGAAGGATTCGAGGACGCCGCACGATCGACCCGCATCAGCCGGACAGGAATGCTGTTCCGGGTGATCCTGCCCTCGGCGAGCACGGGCATCTTCGCCGGCATCAAAGTGTCGACATCACTCGGTATCATCCTGCTGATCGCATCGGAACTCTACGCTGCGTCGGACGGCATCGGTTTCGGTCTGTCCCAAGCACAGCGCTCGTTCGAGTTCTTGACGATGTGGTCCTACATCGTCGCCCTCTCGCTCCTCGGCTATCTGTCCAACCTCCTGCTCGTACGTATCGAGCATTCCCTCCTGGACTGGCACCGCCTTCGCATGGCCATCGACAACTGATCGGAACACAAACATGGCTAACGCATTGCTCGAGGTCGATAACCTCAGCCACACCTACCACACCGACCGCGGTGAACAGCGTGTCCTGAACGGGCTGTCGTTCTCGGTCGACGACGGCGAGTTCGTCTCGATCGTCGGACCGTCGGGCTGCGGCAAGACCACTCTCCTGCGCACCCTCTCCGGCCTCCTCAAACCGACAGGCGGCACCATCTCACTCGGAGGACGGGTGATCGACGGCGTTCCCGAAGGACTCGCGATGGTCTTCCAGGACTACCGCGCTTCACTGTTTCCCTGGCGAAGAGTTGGAGCCAACGTCGAATTCCCCCTGCTCGGAATCGTCGGAAAATCCGAACGACGCGCCCGCACAGCCGAATCCCTCGCCGCCGTCGGACTCGAGGGAATGGAGGAACGCTACCCGTGGCAACTGTCCGGCGGTATGCAGCAACGTGTCGCAATCGCCCGGGCTCTCGCGATGCAGCCGAAACTGCTACTGATGGACGAACCGTTCGCATCCGTCGACGCCCAGACACGATCGGACCTCGAAGACCTTCTCCTACGGGTACGCGATCGATACGACATGACGATCCTGTTCGTCACGCATGACGTCGACGAGAGCGTCTACCTGAGCACTCGGGTCGTCTCGCTGAGCAAAGCACCGACAGTCAAGACCGCGGACCTGCGTATCCCGCTCGATTTCCCCCGCGACCAGATCCGCACTCGCGAAGAGGAACTGTTCGTCACCACCCGCGGCGAAGTCGCCCGCCTCATCCGGCAAGCGTGTCCCGGCGGCCTGCACGTCGAAGTCTGAGCCCGTCACACCACCCCCCGAAGTTCCCCCCTCGACCGGAACCTGGAGAACACATGAAGACACGATTCGCACGAGTGTGCGCGGCCGTGGCCACCCTCGCACTGGCCGGCACCGTCGCCGCCTGCGGGGGCGAGGCCTCCTCCTCCGGGGCCCCCTCCGAAGACGGCATCACCCGCATGACGCTGTCCATCCCTCCCGTCGGAGATTCTCTGCCGGTGTACGTCGCCCAGATGAAGGGCTACTTCGCAGACAACGATCTCGAGATCGAACTGACCCCGGCAGCCAACGGGGCGACTACGATCAATGCGTTGATCTCCGGCAGCACCGACCTCGCGCTGGTGTCCTACCCGTCGATCATCAAAGCAGTCGGCTCCGGTCTGCCCGTCACGATCGCTGCAACAGGCATCGATGGAACAGACGATTACAAGGGCGGCATCTACGTACGGAGTGATTCCTCCGCCGCCACGGCAGCAGACCTGCTGGGCAAGAAGGTCGCTACCCCCTCCCTCGGATCCGTGGGCGACATCTTCCTCCGAGGCGTTCTCCTCTCCGAAGGTTTGGATTACAACCAGGTCGACTTCGTCGAGCTTCCTCAGGCGAACATGGCTACCGCCCTTGCAGCCGGCGACGTCGACGCGGCATTCATCACCGAGCCGACACTGAGTTCCGCCCTCGAGACCGTCGATCTGCGCTCCATCGCATACCAGAACGGCCCGCAGGGTCTCTTCGCCACGTCGGAGAAAGTGATCGAAACCAATCCCGACGCCATTCGTGCCTTCCGCGCGGCGCTTGCAAGGGCCGTCGAAGACATCGAGCTCGATCCTCACGCAGTAGCTGCAGAAACGCTGCCTCGGTTCTCGGACATGGACGAGGACACCGCGCGAAACATGAATCTGCCGGAGTACGTCACCGAGTACGACGCCGAGGACGTCCAATCCGTGATCGACCTCATGGTGGAAGTGGGCATCGTCAAGGAATCGTTCAGCGCCGACAAAATGTATCGATCGCTGTAACTGCGCCGGCTTCCTCACTTCATCACGTCACCTCATCACGTCGATCCACAAGCAAGGACATCATTTTGAGCGGCACAGCACTCGTAGTGGGAACTGGAGAGTCCCCCTACACACGGCACGCCCCGCCAGGGACCACCACCGGATCGGTCATCGCCGACGCTGTCCTGCGCGCACTCGCGGACGCAGGTCTGTCCATCCGTGACGTAGACGGTTTCGGAGTCTCGAGCTTCACCCTCGGGCCCGATCATGCTGTCGACCTCGCTTGGCGAATGGGTCTTCGCCTGACGTGGTTGATGCAGGACACCAATGGGGGTGCGAGCGCAGGCGGAATGCTCCAACACGCCGTACGTGCGATCGAAGCGGGTGACGCCTCCGTCGTCGTTCTTGCTGCCGGTGACGTGATGGACAAAGCAGCGCACGAACGGCTCGTTGCCACGTACAACCGGGCGACCGAAGAACATCTGGCACCGCTGCCGATGTCGGGACCCAACGCACTGTTCGCGCTGCAGACGACACGTCAGATGCAGACCTTGGGTCTCGAGCGAGTGGACTACGGAAGGATCGCCACAACACAACGGACCTGGGCGAGCGCCAATCCTGGTGCTGTATATCGTGACCCGTTGACTCTCGACGAGTACCTGAACGCCCCGATGGTCGCCGGCCCCCTCGGACGATACGACTGCGTACCTCCGGTGACGGGCGCAGATGCGGTCGTGGTCGTTGCCGAACATCGCGCCGCGAAGGGTGGGCCCCGCGCTCGTGTCCTGGCCGTCACCACGTCGTACAACAGCGATGACCAGCTCGGCGACGGACTGGTTACAGGTCTCGCCGCTGTCGGACCACGAGCGTGGGACCTCGCCGGCGTGGAGCCGAACGATGCGGATGTGGTGAGCGTCTATGACGACTATCCCTCCATGGTCGTCGCCCAACTCGCAGATCTGGGGTTCCTGACCCCGGACGAGGACACAAGCAAGTTCATCGCCGAGCGAATTGCGACCCGCGATCTTCCCGTGAACACCTCCGGCGGTCAGCTCTCCGCCGGCCAGGCCGGGTCCGCCGGAGGCATGCACGGGCTCGTCGAAGTCGCGCGCCAACTTCACGGACGGGCACCGGGTCGGCAGGTCGACGCCCGAATCGGTGTCGTCAGCGGCTACGGCATGGTGCTCTACAGGCACGGATCCTGTGCCAATGTGGCGATTCTGGAGGCGGCATGAGCATCATCGTTCAGTCCTGCCGGAACTGCGGCGAACACTATTTCCCGTATCGCCTCGTCTGTCCCGCATGCGGGGAAGCGAGTTTCGCCGACGTCGAGATCGATTCCGGCACCGTCGAGGATGTGGTCCGGACCGCCGCCGATGTGGCCATCGGCACCGTACGGTGCGGGCCGCGCCTGTGCGTCATCGCCCGATTGACGCCGACCGACCTGCGTCCCGGCGCGGTGGTGGCACTGAACCACACGATCACCGACGGTGCCGATCCGGCCGGTTTCGTGCCGGCCCGTACCCCCGGTCTGCAGTGAAAGGAAACCTACATCCAGTGAACAGCAATCGATTTCCCGACGATCTGAGCCCGACCGACATGACGTTGCCGGGCATGTTGAGCCTTCGAGCACGATTGACCCCACACGCTCCCACCCTCATCTTCGGTGAGACCCGCCGTACTGCAGCGGAGATGCGCGAAGCAGTGGCCCGAACCGGGCACATGCTGCACAGTCACGGCGTGCACCGAGGGGATCGAGTGGCGCTGATGTCCTCGAACCGAATCGAGTTGCTCGACCTCATTCTCGGCTGCGCATGGATCGGGGCCGTGGCCGTCCCCATCAATACGGCGGCGCGCGGCACCCAACTCCATCAGGTCCTCAGCAACTCCCAGGCACGTCTGCTGGTCATCGAATCCGCGCTCATCGAGCATGTGCAGGCCATCGCGCCGCTGGAGGATGTGACCGACGTCTGGCTGATCGACTCCCGCCCAGGTCACGACGATCTCCCGTGGCGGACCGTATCGTTGCCCACAGCTACGGAACAGATCGATCCGATTCGCCCCGAACTCGGCGATCCGGCAGTGATTCTGTACACCTCCGGCACCACGGGCGTTTCCAAGGGCGTCGTCTGCCCTCATGCCCAGTTCTACTGGTGGGGCCGCAATGTCACCGCTCAGCTCGGCATCACATCCGAGGACACTCTCTACACCTGTCTCCCCCTCTTCCACACCAACGCACTCAATGCGTTCAGCCAGGCGCTGGTGGCAGGCGCATGCTACGCCGTGGGCCCCCGCTTCTCGGCCTCCCGGTTCTGGGTCGATGCAGCGCAGAACAACGCCACGTTCACCTACCTGTTGGGTGCGATGGTGAGCATTCTCTGCAGCAAGCCCGAAAGCTCCGCCGATCGAGCACACAATGTCCGCGCTGCCCTCTCTCCCGCCACCCCGGCAAAGCTGCTCACCCCTTTCCGAGAGCGTTTCGGAGTGACCCTGATCGACGGATACGGCTCTACCGAAACCAACGCGATCATCTCCTCGTCCCGCACCGAGCAGAGGGCCGGATACATGGGACGGATCCAGCCCGGCTTCGTCGCCCGAGTCGTCGACGAGCACGGTCTGGAAGTCGAACCCGGAACTCCCGGGGAACTGCTTCTTCGCAGCGAACAACCGTTCGCCTTCGCATCGGGGTACTTCCGAATGCCCGAAGCTACGGTGGAAGCCTGGCAAGACCTGTGGTTCCACACCGGTGATCGCGTGGCGATCGACGCCGACGGCTGGGTTCGCTTCGTCGATCGGATCAAGGACGTCATTCGTCGACGAGGCGAGAATATTTCGTCGGTCGAGGTGGAGCAGGCACTGCGCCTACATCCGAACATCGACGACGCTGCCGTCTTCGCCGTCGAGTCGGAACTCGGCGAGGACGAGGTGATGGCCGCCGTGGTGGTCGAACCGGGCGTGAGACTCGACTTCGAGGAAGTCACTGCATTCTGCGAGCCCCGCCTGGCCTACTTTGCCATCCCTCGATTCTTCTCGGTGCACCAGGCGCTCCCCCTCACGGAGAACGGGAAGGTGAACAAGAACGTTCTTCGCAAACTCGGAGCCGACGCCGCCGTCTGGGACCGAGAATCCGCCCGTATTCGTGTCAGCGCACCCTGACGGTCACTCGTCCACATCAGCGACTCACCAGGTCCACATCATTCGCAGGGGGTAATCGAGTGCTCGAGTACAAGAACTACATCGGCGGTCGATTCGTGGATGGGACAGGGGCATTCGCTGCTATCGACCCGGCCACCGGACAACCCGCAGCCTGGGTACACGAGGCCGATATACGCCTCGCCGACCGTGCTGTGGACGAGGCGCACGACATGTTCGACCGAGCATGGGGTCGAATCGACAGCGTCGAGAGGTGCGGAATCCTCTACGCTGTCGCCGCAGCTATCGAAGATCATTCCGATGCCCTGGTCGCTGCGGAGGTCACGGATACCGGACAACCGTCGAGCCATGTAGCCGAGTTCGACATCGTCCACGCCGCCGCACAGTTTCGTGCCTGTGCCGACGCACTCGCCACTGCGATTTCGCACGTTACGCCCGGCCGCCGTCCTGCGACCTACCAGATCCGCAAACCGCTGGGTGTGGTCGGGGTGTTTCCCTCGTGGCGTCTACCACTCCTGTCCCTGGCCTCCGGCCTCGCTCCCGTTCTCGCCGCGGGAAACACCGCTGTCGTGAAACCGGCGGTCGATACACCGGGGACCGCGACGTTGCTGGCCGGAATTGCCACCGAAGCCGGTCTGCCGGCCGGCGTCTACAACGTCGTGCACGGGTTCGATACAGGGGCGGCATCGGAACGGTTGTCCAAACATCACAGAGTACGCAGCATCCTGCAGGAGGAAGGACGACGGCTGCGACACCGGTCGGCGTCAGGGACACCGGAGCGGGTCACCTGCGTCGCGATCGTATGCGCGGATGCCGACATCGCTGCCGCGGCCGGGAGCATCGCGAGATCGATTGCGTTCAAGTCCGGCCAGTCCGATGCAAGCGTCGATCGCGTGTATATCGACCGGTCCGTGTACGACGAGATGTGCAGTCGCCTGACGGAGATCCTCGACAGCCAACATGCCGGCGCGGACTTCGGACCGCTCATCTCGCGACCACACTACGAAGCGGTAGTCCACGCTTTCGATCGCGCAGCAGCATCCGGATCGAAACGCATCACGGAACACGACCCGACCGACGTACCCCGCGACCTGCGTGACGGCTTCTGGATTCGGCCGACTCTCTGGGCGGCGGACGATCTGCCCCGAGCCCGAGCGTTCCAGCGCATCGACGGGCCTACCGCGATCCTCGTACCGTTCGACGACGAGCGTGAACTGAATCGGCGCGCCTTCTGCGGAGAGGGCCGTCTCTGGACCTCGATATGGACAAGGGCTCCCGAGCGGGGTCACGACCTCGCTCGAACGATCGACGCCGACACCGTCTGGGTCGACTCGTGGTTCGTCGACCACCCCTATCTTGCAGAACCTCCGGGAAAGACACACGACATGTATGACGCCGGAGATCCGGCGACGCGAATGAACTCGCACACCCACCTCACCAGAATCTTCTCCTTACCACCGGACTGACCGTCCGATCGCCGGAACACCAGAGTCTCTTCCCGATTCGGCAAAAGAGAAAGGAAGTCACCATGTCAGCACACGCCCCCGTACGTATTCTGTATCAGAGCTACACGGACCCGGCCCTCCACCAGCCGTATCTCTCTCGGCTGGCCGACTACCTTGCCGGGATCGCCGCACCGGGTGTCTCGTTCGAGGTCCGCGGAATCAGCCCCGCAGACACTCAGCTGGGACGTCTGAGTGAGCTACGGTGCAGTGTCCAGTCCATCGCCGGCATCGTCGAAGCGGAACGGGAGGGGTTCGACGCGGTACTCGTCGGGCACTTCCAGGACGCGGGCCTGTTCGAGGCACGGACCGCCGTCGACATCCCGGTCATCGGACACGGCGAAGCCAGCATGCATCAAGCATGCATGCTCGGTGGACGGGTCGGGATCGTCTCCATCGACCCCGTCTACCTCCCGTGGCATCACGAACAGATCCGTCGGTACGGACTCGAATCGAGAGTTGTCGACGTCCGATGCATGCAGATCACCCCCGACGAGGCAGTAGCTGCATACGATGATCCGGCCGGATACGAAGCAATCAAAAAGATGTTCCTCGACGCGGCACAGGCCATGGTCCGTGAGAGCGGCGTCGAAGTAGTGATGTCCGCAGGAGGATTGTTCGCATTGCTGAGCGCCACCGACACCGACCTGCAGTTGGACGGCGCCATGGTTGCCAATCCCACCTACCTCGCCGTGCGACAGGCAGAGCTCGCGGTCAGCGTTGCGCGGGCAACCGGCACACCCGTCTCGCGCGGAGGCACATTCGCCCGAGCCACTCCACGTGCAGTGGAAGAACTTCTCACTCTGATCGGAAGGAACTGAAGTGACTGTGATGGAATACACCGCAGAGGCAACCGCAGACGGCAACGGCCGAAACGGCCGTGTCGCTTCGAACGACGGACTGGTCGACGTCGCTCTCGGCATCCCTGTCGAACTGGGGGGCGCCGGCGGCGGATCCAATCCCGAACAACTCTTCGCTGCCGGATACGCCGGTTGTTTCCTGTCGGCATTGTCGTCCGTTGCGCGTGTGCACAAGGTGCGGCTCACCGACCCCACGGTGACCGCGCGAGTCACGATCGCGGATCACGGTGAGGGGTTCGGTCTCTCGGTCGAGCTCGTGGTGAACATGCCCGGAGTCGACGAGGACGTTGCACGCACCGTGGTCGAGGGCGCACATCAGAAGTGCCCGTATTCCAAGGCAGTCCGGAACAACGTCGATGTCGCACTGACGCTGAAATAGTGCACTCCATGCGAGCCGCCCTACTCCACCGCTACGGGCAGTCCCCACGGATCGAGCAGACCGAAGTCCCTCACCCTGTAGCGAACGAATCTCTGGTCGAAGTGGCGGCCGCCGCGGTCGGCCACCTGGACGTGACCATCGCGTCGGGCCGATTCTCGGTTCCGCCCCGCCTCCCCCACATCGGGGGGACCGACGCAGTCGGGACCATCGTCGAATCCGATCGATTCGAACCGGGAGTACGCGTGTTGGTCCGTGGCGGGGGGGTGGGCGTCAACCGGCCCGGATGCTGGGCCGAGTACGTGGCAGCCCCTGATACCGCGCTCATGGAGTTGCCCCGGTCTCTACCTCCAGCCGCAGCAGCCACTTTCCTCTCCCCCTCCACCTCCGGCTACCTCGCGGTCACGGGTGTCGCTCGGATAACACCCGGCGAACGGGTGCTCGTCACCGGAGCGTCGGGTGCCGTGGGCGCCGCCTCCGGCCAGTTCGCCCTCCATGCCGGCGCGGCGAGTGTCACCGGACTCGTCTCGACGCACGCCAAGGCCGCAACTCTCCCCCAGGGAGTCGAGCCGCTCGTGTCGTCTCCGGATGTCCTGGATCGTCTTGCATCGAAACCGATGTTCGACGTACTCATCGATACTGTGGGCGGACAACAACTGGCGAGCCTGCTCGGGGGCGTCGTGCCGGGAGGTCGGGCAGTCCTGATCGGCTACACACGCGGTGAAGCCGTCAGCCTCGACCTGCCCAACTTCCTCCTGCACGACGTGGCGCTACTACCCTTGAACATGATGCGCCGACGAGAGGAACAAGCGTCGCTCGTCCCGATGATGTGTGACCTGATCACCTCGGGCCGACTGGCGCTTCCCGTGCACGAGTTCGCTCTGCACGAACTACCCTCTGCTCTCGATGCCCTGAGGAACGGGCACGTCAACGGCCGCGCTGCCGTAGTCCTCTGAAGCACGCAACTTTCTTCCGGTGACAGGTTCACCCTGTCCCGGAACCGATTTCGAGATGAACCGGGCCGCCGACACAAGCGCATCCGAGTCCTCGGGACCGATTTGCAGTGACGACGCCTCCTCACCGTGTCGGAGTGCCCGGTCGATGGCATCGGTCGGACCCGAGATGCCCTCGTTCGGGGCGCCTTCTGTGTTCGGAGAACGGATCGGCCGAGTCGTCGACAAGAGCAAAGGCTGCGGCCCCTCTCCATTGCTATTACAAAATGGGCATAGCAATCACGTGATTGGCATTTGCCCGTAATCGTTCGAGAACTGAGGATTGAAACATGAAACCCATCCAGGACGGTTGGATTCGCAATTTCGTCGACGGCGAATTCGTCGAACCCGATTCCCGACGCGGGTTCGATCAGATCGACCCCTCGACGGGCCGGATCGTCGCCCGAGTCCACGAAGCAGACCGCCCTCTCGTCGACCGTGCGGTCACCGCGGCGCGCCACGCACTGGACAGCGGCTGGGCCGACACTCCCGTACGAGAGCGCACCGCGCTGCTACGTCGAGTCGCCGATCGGATCGAAGAACGGTTCGACGAGTTCGTCGCCGCCGAAATGACCGATACCGGAAAGCCTCTCACCCAGGCCCGAGAACTGGACGTCACTCGGGCGATCGTGAATTTCCGCACCTTCGCCGACATCGTCGCAGCCGCCGGACAGGAGTCCTTCCTCACCGATCTTGCAGGCGGAAGACAAGCCCTCAATTACGCTGTCCGCAAGCCGCTCGGCGTCGTGGCCGTAATCGTGCCGTGGAATCTCCCACTGCTCCTGCTGACGTGGAAGGTCGCACCCGCACTCGCATGCGGCAATGCGATCGTGGTCAAACCGAGCGAGGAGACCCCCTCGACAGCAACGCTTCTCGCCGAGGTACTTGCCGAAGCCGGCCTGCCCGCCGGTGCCTACAACGTCGTGCACGGCTTCGGCGCCGACTCGGCGGGTGAATATCTGACCACCCATCCGGGTATCGACGGTGTCACCTTCACCGGATCGTCAACGACCGGTGCCCACGTGATGAAAACGGTCGCACCCCGAGTTCGTCCGGTCTCGTTCGAACTCGGCGGGAAGAACGCCGCAATCGTATTCGACGATGTGAACATCGACGAAGCAGTGACCGGGCTGGCAAAGTCGATCTTCACCAATACCGGTCAGGTGTGTCTGTGCACCGAGAGGGTGTACGTCCACCGGGCGATCTTCGACGACATCGCGGCCGGACTCGCCGAGCGCGCCGAGAGCCTTCGACTCGGCGACCCCAACGATCCGAACACGACGACCGGTCCGCTGATCTCCCAGGGGCACCGGGACAAGGTCCTCGGGTATCTCCGGCTCGCCGAGGAATCCGGAGCGAAGGTACTGACCGGGGGCAGCATTCCCGAGCTCGGACCGGACCTCGACGGCGGATCCTGGATCGAACCGACACTGTGGACCGGGCTGACGAACACCGACCGCATACTCCGAGAAGAGATTTTCGGTCCCGTGGCAGCACTCGTACCGTTCGACACCGAAGACGAAGCGATCGCACTCGCGAACGACACGGAATACGGGCTCGCATCAGCCGTGTGGACGAACGACCTCCGTCGAGGCCACCGCGTCGCCCAGAAGATGCACGTGGGCATCTCGTGGGTCAACACCTGGTTCACCCGCGAACTTCGATCTCCGTTCGGCGGGATGGGACTCTCGGGGATCGGACGAGAAGGGGGGGAGTCCTCACTCCACTTCTATTCCGAACCGACCAACGTTTGCGTGCAACTGTGACCGAGAATCACCGATGAAGGACAACCACATGAACATGGCCACGGACACTGTCACAGAGCTGGCCGCCCGCCTGGACTCGGCTGAGCAGGACCGCATCGAAACGAACAGCTTGGCAGACGACATCGACATCGACGTCGACGCCGCCTACGCAATCCAGGAAGAACTCGTCGCCCGTCGATGTGCACGGGGAGAGAATCTGGTCGGCGTCAAACTCGGCTTCACCAGCCGAGCGAAAATGGCCCAGATGGGCGTATCGGAAATCATCGTCGGGCGACTCACGGACGCCATGGAGGTCGCCGACGGCGAGAGCGTAGACCTCTCGCGCTTCATCCACCCGAAGATCGAACCCGAGATCGCGTACCGCATCTCCGCCGATATCGACTTCGACGGACCTATGCCGAATATTGCCGCATACGTAGATGCTGTCGCTCCCGCGATGGAGATCATCGATTCACGGTATCGGGATTTCCGTTTCACCTACACCGACGTGGTGGCGGACAACACCTCCGCAGCAGCTTACGTCATCGGGCCGTGGCATCCGCTGCAGGATGTCAGCAATCGCGCTGTCCGCCTCTCCACATCCGGCACCGTCGTGGAAGGCTCGACGAACGCTGTCCTCGACGACCCGGCCAATGCCGTCCGCGAGTTGTTGGAAATCGCACGACGTCGGCAGATTCCGTTGCGCGCCGGGTATGTGGTGCTGGCCGGAGCCGCAACTGCGGCAACACCGCTGACGACAGGCAGCGTCGAATGTGAAGTGGAAGGTTTGGGAACCGTGAGCCTGAAGGGAATCGCATGACCGGGAACGCACGAGTGATCGAGGGGCTCGCCACACCTCGGGGTAGGTTCCCCCACGTCAAGGTCGCCGGCGATTTCGTTTACGTCTCCGGCACCAGCTCTCGTCGGCCCGACAACACTTTCATAGGTGTCGAGGTAGACGAGATGGGCACGACACGCCTCGATATCCGCGCCCAGACGCGCGCGGTTATCAGCAATATCCAGGCAATTCTCGCGGAGGTCGGAGCCGACCTTACCGACCTCGTCCAGGTCACTACCTACCTCGTGTCGATGAACGACTTTGGCGGATACAACGAGGTTTACGCCGAAATGCTCGACGAAGCAGGCCCGACACGGACGACCGTGGCAGTGCACCAGCTGCCCCATCCGCACCTGCTCATCGAGATGCAAGCAGTAGCCCATCTACCTGGCGCCCGTCACCACTGAACCGAAAGAGAACGCCATGACAACCATTCCGCCCGTCATCGACTTCCACAAGTGGATCGCCGACAACCGGCACCTCCTCGCTCCGCCGGTGAACAACCAGACCATGGCTCTCGGGGACGACTTCATCGTGCAGGTCATCGGTGGTCCCAACCAGCGCACCGACTACCACGTGGATCCATACGAGGAGTGGTTCTTCCAGATCGAAGGCGATATCCACGTCAATGTCATGACCGAGGAGGGCACTCGCGCGGTGCACATTCGCGAGGGCGAATCCTGGCTGCTCCCCGGAAACATCCCCCATTCGCCTCAGCGCCCCACCGAAGGCATCGGACTCGTAATCGAGCGTGTACGGCGCGAAGGAACACTAGAGAAGTTCCAGTGGTACTGCCTCGAGTGCGATGCTCTCATCCACGAAGTCGAACTGCAGGTACGTGACATCGTTGCGGACCTGCCGCCCGTGTTCGTCGATTTCTATAACGACGAGACCGCGCGGACCTGCAGTACCTGCGGCGCACTGCATCCCGGAAAGGGATGACATGAGCGACATCATCGACGTACACACCCATTACGTTCCGAAGGGGTGGCCCGACCTGAGTGCCGACGCCGGGGTCGACGCACCGTGGCTTCGGGTCGAAAGCGAATCCGACGCAATCATCATGATGGGTACGCGTGAGTTCCGCCGTATCCAGTCCGATGCGTGGGATTACGAAGTGCGACTGCGTGACATGGATGCGGACGGTGTCCGGGCACAGGTCGTCTCCCCCACCCCCGCTTTCTTCAATTACGGACGTACGCCCGAAGAAGCCGAGCGGATCGCGCGCATCTTCAACGACCTGGCTCTCACGATCGTCGAACCGGCACCGGATCGGCTCATTCCGTTCTGCCAAGTCCCCCTGCAGGACACGGATGCCGCATGCCGCGAATTGGAACGGTGTGTCGAAAATGGGCACCGCGGCGTCGAGATCGGTAATCACGTCGGTGATCGCGATCTCGACAGCGATGGGATAGTGACCTTCCTGCAGCACTGCGCCTCGCTGTCGGTTCCGGTGTTCGTGCATCCGTGGGACATGGCAAACTCGCCACGCTTGGACCGGTGGATGGCCCAGTGGCTCGCAGGAATGCCGGCCGAGACCCACTTGTCGATTCTCTCGCTGATTCTGGGCGGAGGATTCGACCGGATTGACGAGGGTCTGCGAATCGCGTTCGCTCATGGCGGTGGGTCCTTCGCATTCTGGCTCGGTCGCGTCGACAACGCGTGGCACCGCCGTCACGACATCATCGGCACGTCGGCCAAGCCACCCTCCCAATATGTGGACCGGTTCTACGTCGATTCCGTCGTATTCGACGAGCGAGCCCTTCGACTGCTCGTCGATACGATGGGTTCCGAACGGGTACTCGTCGGTAGTGACTATCCGTATCCCCTCGGCGAGCGACCGGTGGGAAGCGTGGTTCGTAAGAGTGAGTTCCTGACGCTCGAGGCCCGCGCCATGATCGAGCACGAGAATGCAATGCGGTTCCTCGGGGTGAGTTGAGACGGATTGTTGAAAGCGATGGGAAAACGCCTGTCGCACACGAGTCTCGACGGACACGCCTGGGACTGGCAGAGTCGGGCACTCTGCCGGTTCTACGGCGCGGAGATGTTCTTTGCACCCGAAGTCGAAACCCGAGGTGCACGAGCGCGCCGGGAGCAGCTGGCATGCAGTATCTGCATGAGCTGCAGCGTTCGTGGAGAGTGCGGCGACTATGCGCTCGCCGCCGGAGAAACACACGGCATCTGGGGCGCCATGACGGAGCACGCCCGACGAAGAGCGGTGAACCGGTCGACCGGACGTGACACGCACAGCCCACACCGGTCCGGCTTCTGCCCACCGCGCAACGGTTCGTCGTAGCGCGGTGGGCCCGCTTCTTTGGCGGTGACGTCGAACACCGTCGTCACCTGGGTAATACGTTCGTCAGATCTGTCTCAGGTCAGTCGTCCGTTCACGCGCAGACGGGCGATGCCACCGTCGGGATAGACATCGAGCCGCACGAACTCCACCGGGATCGGCGAATCGACGCGGAAACGGTGCCGGCAGTCCGGCAGCAGTGCGGTCCGCGGCACGAGTTCGACCCAGGACGATTCGTCGGACATCGCGTCCTCCCTGGGAATTCCGCTCAAACGCGCCGCTCCTGGTGCGTTGCCGACGAAATAGGAGGTGTCGATCTCGACGTGGTCGACGCAGCCCTGCCCGGCGAGACGGATCACCACGTAGTCGTTGCCGTCGTCACGGCGACGGGCGTTCTCCCAGCCCTCCCCCATGTGCCGCGAGCGACCGAGGCCGATGATGTTGCGCGGCGACGAATAGAAACGGTTCGAGCACGCGACGACGTCGCCGCCGTTCTCGAGGGCCGCGAGATCGATCGTGCCCGTGAGGAAGGCCGGGTCCGGGCGTGCATGTCCGTGCACCCGGAAGCGGGCCACACCGCCGTCGGGAAAGATGTTCAGGCGCAGGTGCGTCCAGCGCCGATCGTCGTCCACCGCGAAGGCGTTCGCTGTGTCGCCCTTCAGGGCCACCCGCTCGAGGACCGGTTCCCACGGTGCGTCCAGGAGTTCCTGATCGGTCGGGTAACCATCGAGATTCACCCCCTCGACGGATGCGAAGGGCGGGTAGTTGCCGGTGAACCAGGCGGTGTCGATCACGACACCCTCGACGACACCGGGAACGCCGAGCCGGACCACCGCGAAGTCGTGCCCGGGTTCGCGGCGACGCCGGGTCTCCCACCCATCGTAGACCTTTCCCTTGTGCCCGAACTCGGACGGATCGAAATCGGGTGCGCCCGGCGAGATCAGGTTCTCGCGACTCGCGAAGAACTCGTCGTTCGCGTACACGACGGCACCGCCCAGCGATCGCGCGGCGAGATCGGGCAGTTGCAGGAAATCTGCTTCGGTCAACGGTTTTCCTTTCGGGAGAGCAGCTCACCACGCGGTGCGGGGTCGGTGGCGCCGAGGGTGACGGTGAGTGGTTCACCGGCGAGCCAGGTCTGCCGCACGACCCCGGCCAGCGCGCGTTCGGCGTAGGGCGTCACCGCGTTGCGGTGGTGCAGCCGCTCCGGGAAGACCACGAAGGCGTCGTCGGGCGCGAAGACGCACAGGTCGGCACTGTTGCCCACGGCGATGGCACCGCGGTCGGCCAGGCCCACGAGGTCGGCGGTGCGACCGGCCATCCAGCGCACCACGTCGACGAGTGTGTGCCCGCGCTTGCGGGCCTCCGACCAGACGATGGGCAATCCGAGTTGCAGCGACGAGATTCCGCCCCAGGCCTCGCCGAAGTCGCCGGTGACGAACTTCTTCAGCTCCGGCAGGCACGGAGAGTGATCGGAGACGATGCAGTCGAGCGTGCCGTCGGCCAGGCCGCGCCACAGCGCTTCCCGGTTACGGGCCTCACGAATCGGTGGGCAGCACTTGAAATGTGTGGAGCCGTCGAGGATCTCCTCACTGAACAGCGACAGATAGTGCGGGCAGGTCTCCGCGGTGACGGGCAGCCCCTCGGCCTTCGCCGCGGCGACGAGCGGGAGGCTTCCCGCGTCCGACAGGTGCAGGATGTGCACGCGGCATCCGGTCTGCCGCGCGCCGTCGATGACCTGGGCCACGGCACGAGATTCGGCGACCGGTGGTCGCGAGTACAGGAAGTCGTCGTATCGAGGACCGGCCGGCGGGTCCTGCGCATCGAGGGTCGGTCCGTCCTCGGCATGCACGATGAGCAGGCCGCCGAAGCCGGCGATCACACGCATCGCCTCGACCATCTGCTCGCGGTCCAGCGGCGGGTACTCGTCGAGACCCGAATACGCGAGGAAGCACTTGAAGCCGTACACCCCTGTGTCCCAGAGAGGTTCGAGCTCGGCGAGGTTGCCGGGGACCGCACCGCCCCAGAATCCGACGTCGACGGTGACCTGCTCGGCCGCGACCTTCTGCTTCACCTCGAGGGCCGCCACGTCTACGGTGGACGGGATGGAGTTGAGGGGCATGTCGACGATCGTCGTCACTCCCCCGGCCGCGGCGGCACGTGTCGCCGTCGCGAATCCCTCCCATTCGGTGCGGCCGGGTTCGTTGACGTGGACGTGCGTGTCCACCAGGCCGGGGAGCAGCATCTCGTCGTCGGCGAGGACGATCTCCCGTGCACCGGCCGGAGCGGCGTCGTCGTACTCCTCGATTGCGACGATGCGACCGTCGCGCACGTGGACGGCGCAGCTGCGTTCCTCGTCCCCCACCACGGCGCGTCGCGCGCGGATCATGGTGGTCATCGCGTCACCGCCGTCGGTCGACCCGCGAGCCGGGCCAGGTGGTCGAGATTCGTGCCTGTGCGATCGCATACTTCCTTCTCGGTGAGGGCTCCGCAGCTCGTTCCCCGCAGGAGGAAGGCGGCGAGAGCACGGGCAGTGGCGGGTTCGTCGAGATATCCCGACGACAGGGCCGGGTCGATGTAGGCCGCGACGCGTCCCGCGGCGGTGGACAGCGACCGGCGGTAGAACGCGAAGGTCGCGGCGTAGCGGGTGGGCAGCTGCGCCGGGTGCAGGTCCCAGCCCTGGTAGAAGCCGCGGCGTAGCGACCGGTCGATCAGGCGGGCGTGCAGTCCCCATGCCGCGCGGATCTCGTCGCGGGTGCCGACGGGAAGGCGGTTGGTGGACCCGTCGGACAGCCGCACCCCGGTGCCCGCTGCCGCGACCTGCATCGTGGCCTTGGCGTGGTCGGCGACGGGGTGGTCCATCGCCTGGTACTCGGCGGCGATGTCGCACGCGGCCGAGTAGTCGTAGGTGCCGTAGTGCAGCCCCGAACAGCGCCCCCGGGCTGCTCGGATCATGGTGGCGACGGCAGCGGTGCCGTCGGGTCCGCAGATCGCCTGCGGCGTCTCGATCTGGATCTCGAAGCGCAGGGGCCCGGCGAGCGAATGGGTGGACTCGAGATGTTCGCAGACCGTCACCATGGCGGCGACCTGTTCGGGTGCGGTGACCTTGGGCAGCGTGACGACGAATCCGTCGGGCAGAGCGCACTTTCCGGTCAGTTCTGCGACGAAGGCGTCGAGCGTGCGGAGGCCGCGGCGCCGGGTGGCGGCCTCGAAGGACTTGAACCGGATGCCGACGAAGGGTGTCGCGGTGGGATCGGTCGCGAGTTCGGCGGCGACGCGGGCGACGTGAGCGTCCTCATCGGCGTCGCGTTCGTGCTCGGGAATGCCGGGGCGCCTGAACCCGTCCTCGAAGTCGATGCGCAGATCCTCGATCGGTTCGGTGCGCAGTTTGGCCTCCACGAGCGGGAGGACTGTCTCGGCGAGTTCGGGTTCGATGCCGGTGACCGCGGCGAGGTCCGCGGGGCCGTCGATGCGGGTGTCGAGGACGTCGAGCGCGTCGGCTCCCCACCGTGCCACGATCCCGACGTCGTAGCGGTCGGCCGGGACGTAGACGGTGTGTACCGGTTGGCGGGCACCGTCGGTCCCGGGATAGGTCGCGGCGTATGCCGCGTCGGTGTCCGCGAGCTGCGCGTCGAGCGCAGCCGCAAGCCTGTGCAATCCTGTCGGCACCCGAACTCCCGTCCTGTATCCACGGCTGTATACGTCGTGGTGCGCCGACGTTATCGGCGCCAGGTCATGTGTTCGGTTAACTGCGGTTACGGGCCCGTTACACATCTGCCGGGGCGGTGTTCGTCCTCGGCTGAACCCGGTCCCTCGCCGTCGGGTCGACGGCACAATGGTCGGCATGGAGCAGGAGCAGGGTCGCGTGATCGATCTCGCCGCCGGAGCAGCGCGGGTGGCGCGGCTCCCCGCACCGGGAACCGAGAACGCCGAGCCCCGCTTGCTCCGCCAGATCTACGGGGAGATCCTGCGCGACGAGCGTCGCGATCAGGACCGCAGCCTCGGCGACGTGGCCCGCACGGTCGGGATGTCGAAGCAGTATCTGTCGGAGGTCGAACGCGGGCGCAAGGAAGCGTCCTCCGAGATCCTGCGGTCCGTGTGCGATGCGCTGGAACTTCCGATGGAGCAATTGCTGGCGCGCGGCATCCGTCGGATGACCGCGCACCGCACACTCCGGACCACGAGCCACGCCGGCGTCGAGTTGTGCGCGGCGTGACGGTCATCCGTCCCGGTCGACGATGACGTGATCGGCGAGGCCGTAGACCACCGCCTCCGTCGGCGAGAAGATCCGGTCCCGGTCGGTATCGCGGCGCAGTTGTTCGATGTCGCGTCCGGTGTGCGCGGCCAGGATCTCCTCGGTCTGCGCCCGCACCCTCATCACCTCCGCCGCCTGCAGCGCCAGATCGGAGATGGTGCCCTGTCCCTGCGCCGACGGCTGGTGCAGCAGCACCCGCGAATGCGCGAGCACGTGCCGACGACCGGGTGCCCCCGCAGCGAGCAGCACGGCGGCCGCGGAGGCGGCCTGTCCCATGCAATAGGTCGCGACCTTCGGACGCAGGAACTGCATGGTGTCGTAGATCGCGAGCATCGCGGTGGACGATCCGCCGGGTGAGTTGATGTACAGGCCGATCTCCCGGTCGGGGGATTCCGCTTCGAGGTGCAGCAGCTGCGCCATCACGACGTTGGCGACGCCGTCGTCGATCTCGGTGCCGAGAAAGACGATGCGTTCGTTCAGCAGTCGGCTGAAGACGTCGAACGAGCGCTCCCCCGACGGCGTACGCTCGATCACGTTCGGAATCGTGTAGGTGCTCATCGTCCCAGTCCCATCTGTCGTCCCGAGGCGAACGGCGCCAGTTCGGCGAGCGAATCCACGACGGCATCGACGATGCCGTAGTCGCGTGCCTGTTCGGGGGTGAACCACCGGTCGCGGTCGCTGTCGCGTTCGATCTCTTCGAGCGAACGTCCGGTGGCGTCCGAGAGGATCTGCTGCGACTGCAGTTTCATGTACTCGAGGTTCTCTGCCTGGATCGCGATGTCGACGGCCGTCCCCGAGAAACCGGCCGACGGCTGGTGCATCATGATCCGGCTGTGCGCGAGACTCGTCCGTTTGCCCTTCGTCCCTGCCGCGAGCAGGACCTGCCCCATGCTGGCGGCGAACCCGACCGCGACGGTGGCTACGTCGTTCGGGACGAGTTGCATGGTGTCGTAGATGGCGAGGCCGGCCAGCACGGATCCACCCGGCGAATTGATGTGCAGGACGATGTCGCGCCGGTCGTCGGCGGAGGCGAGCAGGACGAGTTCCGAGCACACACGCTCGGCCGTCTCGTCGTCCACCTCTCCGGTCAGTCGCAGGATGCGTTGACGGAAAAGCCTGTCGGCCAGTTGGTCCCGGTACGAGAGTGGTTCGGTGGTCGTCATGCATCGAGCCTGACCCCGATCGGGCGCGAACCGGCGGTTCGTCTGCTCACGGCAGACGGACCGGACCGTCCCCGACGTTCAGTCGCCCGCGGATCGGACGGCGCTGATCACCGCTGCGACGAGGACGGCCAGCACCAGCACCAGGAGCAGCACCGGTCCGAGCAACAACACCAATGCGATCAGGACGGCCAGGCCGATCTTGGCCTTGGTGCTCAGTCCGGAGATCAGCCCGCCCAGCGCGGCGAGGGCTGGATTGCGGCCCTCCAGCGCGGCCCGGATGCCCGCGAGGACCGCCTGCAGTCCCACGCCGCCGCGAGTGACCTCACCGAGGAGCGAGTCCACCCATTCGCGGATGCGGCGGGTCGGTCTCTTGCCGAGTCCCCGCAGCGCACCCAGTGCGGTGCGGACGAAGGCCCGCACCGCATCCTTCAGCATGTCGACGGGCGATTCCGGTTTCGGCTGTGCCTGCTCGGGCCGGGTCTGCTCGGGCCGGGTCGGTCGTCCGGTCTCCGTCACGGGCCGACGTGGCCGGTGCGTCTCCCTCGGCGGGGTCGGCTTCGAACGGCGGCGGGGCGCCGTGTCGGTCCGGGACGATGTCCGGGCGGTCGATCGGGTGGTGGATCGCGTCGAGGTGCGCCTCGAGGCGGGCGCGGGATCGCGAGATCGACGCCGCGACGCGGGTTCCGCGTCGCGCGAGCGACGCCGCGTCGCGGCATCGGGGTCACGAGATCGACGGCTGCGCGTCCGCGCGGGTTCGCTCGTGGTCTCCGTCTTCTCGCGCGTCGCGGTCGGACGCCGCGCCGGACGAGAGGTTCGGCGGGGTTCGTTCTGCCGAGCACTCATACCGCTCGCCTTCTCTCGTGGACGGGCACGGTGCCTTTCAGTGAACGCCGGATTCCGGGCCCGGTCAATGTAGGGCGGCCACGTCGACCGATTGCGGAACAGGTGGACCCTGTTCAAGATCGGCAACAGCCCTTGGGAGAATGAGGATTGCCCTCACAGCACACGGGGAGGTGTGCGCATCATCGTTCGCGATGGGGAGTGCGCGCGCGTCGTAATCCGAAGGAGCACCGACAGACGTGACCGAGCAATTCAGTTTCGAAACACTCACGCCCACGGCATTTCTCGACCGTTCCGCCCGGGTCTTCCGTGACGACCTCGCAGTGGTGGACGGAGACATCCGCCGCACCTACGCCGAACTGCGCGATCGCTGCCTGCGACAGTCGGGCATGTTGCACGCTCTCGGTGTCGAACCCGGCGACCGTGTCGCGGTACTCGCGCCGAACACCTCGTTGATGCTCGAGGCGCACTACGGCGTGCTGTACGCGGGCGCTGTGCTCGTCTCGCTCAACACCCGTCTCACCGCGCCGGAGCTCCGGTTCATCCTCGAGCACTCGGGCAGCCGGGTCCTGCTCGTCGAGCAGTCGTTGGCCGACCTGGCCCGCGAGGCGACAGCCGACCTGCCGTCGATCACTGTCGTCGGCGACGACTACGAGGACAAGCTCGCGGCCGCTCGCCACCGTTACGTGCCGCTCGCCGACGAGCGCAGCATGATCGCCCTGAACTACACGTCCGGCACCACGGGTGATCCGAAGGGCGTGATGTACCACGCGCGGGGCGCTTACCTGCAGTCCCTCGCGATGGTCGCGCACTTCGGGCTCGACAGCGCGTCCACCTATCTGTGGACGCTGCCGATGTTCCATTGCAACGGCTGGACGTTCACGTGGGCGGTCACCGCTGCCGGTGGTACCCACGTGTGCCTGCCCAAGGTCGATCCCGAACGGATCTGGGAACTTGTGCGCACCGAGGGTGTCACGCACCTGTGCGGCGCGCCGACCGTGCTCGCGTCGCTGGTCGACGCACCCAACGCCGGTGGGATCGACCACCGGGTCGTCGCCGCAATCGGTGGTGCCCCGCCTGCCCCTGCCCTGATCGAGCGGTGCACCGCGCTCGGACTCGACATCACGCACCTGTACGGGCTCACCGAGACGTACGGTCCGGCAGCGATCTGCGAGTGGCGTTCGGAGTGGGACGTCCTTCCCGAGGACGAGAAGGCACGGCTGCGCTCCCGGCAGGGTGTCGGCAATGTCGTGGCCGGTGAACTCCGCATCGTCGACGCGATGGGATCCGACGTTCCGGCCGACGGCGAGACGACCGGCGAGATCGCACTGCGCGGCAACAACGTGATGCTCGGCTACTACAACAACCCGGACGCGACCGCGCGCGCAGTGCCGGACGGCTGGTTCCGCACGGGCGACATCGGCGTCATGCATCCGGACGGCTACATCGAGATCCGCGACCGCGCCAAGGACGTCATCATCTCCGGCGGTGAGAACATCTCGTCCGTCGAGGTCGAGGCCGCTCTCATCAGCCACCCGGCCGTTCTCGAGGCGGCCGTCGTCGCGGCACCGAGCGAGAAGTGGGGCGAACGTCCCGTCGCCTACGTCGCGTTGCGCAGCGGCGCGAATGCCGACGAGGCGGAACTGCGGGCACACGTGCGTTCGCAGCTCGCCGGCTTCAAGGTTCCCGACAGCATCGTCTTCGGTGCCCTGCCGAAGACCGCGTCCGGCAAGATCCGCAAAGTCGAATTGCGCGAGCGCCTCTGAGCTCCGACCGGGACGGTTCCCGACATCACTTCTCGTCGAGGACCGTCCCGGCCCGCTCGGGCAGGGTGAACGCGGCGAGCGCGGCGACGACGAACGACGCCGCGAACGCGCCGAAGACGAGACCGTTGCCCCCGGTGTCCAACAGCACCGGCACCAGCAGCGGCGCGATGATCGACGCGAGCCGGCCGAAAGCCGCGGCCGAACCGGTGCCGGCCCCGCGGACGGGTGTGGGATACAGCTCGGGGCCGATCGCATACAGCGCACCCCAGGCTCCGAGATTGAAGAACGACAGCGCCATACCGGCGGCGACGATCGTTCCCGGCGTCTCGGCGAGGCCGAACAGTCCCGCCGACACCGCCGAGCCGGCGAGAAAGACGCCCAGCGTCATTCGTCGTCCCCACACCTCGATCAGCCACGCCGCGACGCCGTAACCCGGCAACTGGGCGAGCGTGATGAGCAGCGTGTATCCGAACGAGGTCACCAGATCGAAGCCCTGCGCGACGAGCAGGCTCGGCAGCCAGATGAATGCGCCGTAGTACGAGAAGTTGATGCCGAACCACACGATCCACAGCGCGGCTGTGCGGCGGCGCAGGTTCGGCGCCCACACCGATCCTCGGGCGACCGGCTCTGCCACGGTCACGGGTTCGTGGCCCTCGTCCGGTACATAGGCGACACCGGCCGATCGTTCGTAGTCGCGCACGATGGATTCGGCTTCCGCCTGCCGTCCGCGACTTTCGAGGTACCGCACCGATTCGGGTAGACCGAACCGCACGACGAGGGCGTAGGCGGCGGGGACGAGACCGACGGCGAGCGCCCACCGCCATCCGTTGTCGCTCGTGGGGACGACGAAGTATCCGATCAGGGCGGCCAGGAGCCAGCCGACCGCCCAGAACGCCTCGAGGGCCACGACCACGCGCCCACGTATTCTGCGTGGCGCGAACTCACTGACCAGCGTCGACGCGACCGGCAGCTCGGCACCGAGACCGAGTCCGACGACGAACCGGAGGACGATGAGCATCGCCACCGAGGTCGACAGCGCCGCAGCGCCGGTCGCGAGCCCGTAGACGAGCAACGTCGCGGCGAACACCTGCCGGCGTCCGATTCGGTCGGCGAGCAGACCACCGAGCGACGCCCCGATCGCCATACCGACGAAGCCGATCGATCCGATCCACGACAACTGCGTGGACGACAGATCCCACTGCACGGCCAGCGCCGCCATGACGAACGAGATCAACCCGACGTCCATGGCGTCGAGGGCCCAGCCCACGCCGGAGCCGGTCAGCAGGCGGCGGTGTCTGCCGGTGAACGGCAGGTCGTCGAGCCGCTGGGTGCGAGTGGTCATGCACCGAAACGTACCGCAGCCCCGGGGCGCCGATCAGCCGCGCGCGGCGGCCTCCAAGGCCGAGACGTCGAGCCGGCGCATCGTCATCATCGCGGCGGTCACCCGCTGCACGACGGCCGGATCGGGGTCGGCGAGCAGTTCGTTCAGCCGTTTCGGTACCACCTGCCACGACAGGCCGTACTTGTCCTTCAACCATCCGCAGGCGGATTCCTCGCCGCCGTCGGCGGTCAGTGCGTACCAGTAGTGGTCGGCCTCCTCCTGGTCGGCGCAGTCGATCTGGAAGGACACCGCCTCGGAGAACCGGAACTGCGGGCCCCCGTTGAGTCCGTAGAAGACCTGACCGTCGAGGAAGAACTCGACCGTCATCGGAGTCCCCGCCGGAACCGAGATGCCACCTCCTGTGGACTCCTCGATGTAACGGGTGATCTCACCGATCTTGGAGTTGGGGAAGATGCCGACGTAGAAGTTCGCGGCGTCCTCGGCGTTCATGTCGAACCACAACCACGGAGTGATCCTGGGCATCGTGACTCCTCGTGTCGTCGAATGTGTTCCACCGTCACGAAGGCAGACCCTGTCCGGTTCGGATTCTCATCGCGGAGCAGGAGTGGGTATACGACTTCCATGACGAAGAAGACGCGCGGTCGCGGGGAACAACCGAGGCAGCGGCACCGGCCGCCGGGCAACGCGCCCGCACCACCGGCACGGTACGTCGAGGATCCGGCCCTCCCGGCGGCCTGGCTCGTCGACATCGACGGAACACTCGCGCACATGAGCGACCGGAGCCCCTACCACTGGCACCGGGTGGGTGAGGACACCGTCTCCCCGGCGGTCGAGGCCGCGGTGCGGGCGTTCGCCGCTGCACCCGACCGGGCCGCGATCGTGCTGCTCTCGGGTCGCGACGGCGTCTGCCGGCCGGAAACCGAGGACTGGCTTGCCCGGCACGCGATCCCCTACGACGAGCTCCACATGCGAGCGGCCGGCGACAACCGGAAGGATTCGATCGTCAAGGCCGAGCTGTTCGACCGTCATATCCGGCACCGCTACCGCATCATCGCGGTGCTCGACGACCGCGATCAGGTGGTGCGCATGTGGCGGCGGATGGGACTGGTGTGTTTCCAGGTCGCCGAGGGCGATTTCTGACAGGCACTTGTACACGCCGGGTCCTCGACCGGTGGCTCAATCATCCAAGGACACTTCGATACTCAGCGCGGTCGGCGGAACGAACGGCACCCCGCCGAGATCGACGCGTCGGGCCCCGCATCCGACGCAGCGCACGTACAGCACCTGCCCGATCGACGTGGTGTGGCTCGACTCCACACTCCACGCGTGTTCGTGAGCGGGGGTCCGGGTGGGGCATTCCTGTGGGTTCCGAGCTTCGATAGCAGTCATGTCCACCACCATGATGTAATGCCCTTATGCATCTCAACCCTTACGGAGAGTATGCGGTCCTCCTCGCGGCGTCGCTGGCCGACGACTGGCCCGAGGATCGGGCAGGCATCATGGCCCGTACGCGCGAGGTGGGCATGACAATGGACTTCCCGACCGCGCCCGACGACCATCAGCGCACCCGCGAGGTCATCGACGACTGGCTCGCCGTCGTCGACGCGTCCGACCCCCGGGAACGTGCGCGCCTGCTCAACGAGCAGATGGCCACCGCAGCGGCCTATCCCCGACTGACCGATCACGACGGCGAGGGCTGGCACCTGCACTACCGCGACGAGGTCCAACCGCTCCCCGACGTGCTCCGCGCGGTGATCAGCGTCGGCACGGCACTGCATCTCACCACGCGCGGAATGCACCGCCTCCACCGGTGTGCGGCATCGGACATGCCGCGGAACCCGTGCACGGCCGTGGTCGTCGATGTCACCCGCAACGGTCGCCGGCAGTACTGCTCCGTGCGATGCGCGAATCGCGCCGCGGTACGCCGACACCGAGCGAGGGCGGCGTCGGACCGCCGACCTGCACATCCGTCGACCCGCACAGCCGAGTAGCACATCACGGCACGCGCGAATCGTCCCTCCCCGAGTCTCTGCGAACCCGGCGTCTTGGGAAGCTGAACCGCAGACACCCCACCGCTCCGGAGGCTCCGACACCATGGCCGCTCGTTCCACCACCCGCCCGCCGAGGATCGACGCTCCGAAACTCGGTGGTCTCATCGACTCCGACGGCGACGAATTGCTGGCGCACGGAATCGTCGAGAACAACCGCTACACGAACACCGATCTGTCGGAACGGGATCTGACGGGGATCGCCCTGTCCGAATGCGTCCTCTCCGCACCGATCGTCGCCGACAGCGACCTCACGAGCGCACGGCTGCGCGACATTCTGTTCGAGCGTATGCAGGCACCGAGCCTGTTCGCACCGCGCAGCAGCCTGCACCGGGTGTGCATCCAGGACAGCCGGATCGGTGCGATGGACCTCTTCGATGCGGATCTGCGCGGTGTCACCGTCGCCGACTCCAAACTCGGCCTGGTCAATCTCCGTGCCGCTACCGGACGGGACGTGCTCTTCCGGGGTTGCATCATCGACGAACTGGATCTGGGAGGTGGCACGTTCACGCGCGTCGCCTTCGAGGACTGTTCCGTCGGCGTCCTCGACGTCCACCGCGCTGTCCTGGACCAGGTCGACCTCCGCGGCTTGCGGATCGGCTCGATCCGCAACATGGGCGGGATGAAGGGAGCAACGATCGACGCCCACCAAGTCGTTGCCCTGGCAGGGCAGTTCGCCGCCCATCTCGGTCTGCGAGTGGAGGATTGATCTCGCCGACCACTCGACGGGTCGGACTCGTTCGGATGGGCCCGACGCGGCGTCGAACGACGACAACTCCCGCAACATCCGGTCCGTCGACCACGGCCAGTTGAAACTGTTGCGGCCATTGACATCGAAGAAATAACTACGGCAGCCGGCGTTGTACACCGTCAGGCCAATTCGGCGAACCGTTCGGTCTCGCGCGCCTGCCCGGAGACGATGATCGTGTCGCCGGGAGAAATCACGGTGTCGGCCGTCGCGTAGGTGAATCCCTCCCCCGGCCGCTTGATCGCCACCACCGTCACACCGTATCGACTTCGGACCGTCGTCTGCGACAAAGGCTTTCCCACAGCGAATGCCGGTGCGACGGTCTTGACCATGGCGAAGCCGTCGTCGAACTCGATGTAGTCCATCATCCGCCCACGCACCAGGTGCGCAACGCGTTTGCCCATGTCGTGCTCGGGTCGCACGACATGATGCACGCCGATCTGGGTGAGGATCCGGGCATGCGCATTGCTGATCGCCTTGGCCCACACGTCGGGTACCGCCATGTTGATCAGCGCCGAGGCCGTGAGCAGACTCGCTTCGAGGTCCGAACCGATGCCCACGACCGCTCGGCCGTATTCGTGCACCGACAACTGTCGGAGCGATTCCTCATCCGTTGTATCGGCGACGGCCGCGTGCGTGAGGCGACCCGATATCTTGTCGATCACCGCCTCGCTCGCATCGACACCGAGCACCTCGGTGCCCTGAGCCATCAGTTCGAGAGCAAGCGATTTGCCGAACCGTCCGAGCCCCAGGACGACGACGACGTCAGCGGCTGGTTTCCTAGCCAATGAAGGGCCTTTCTATGGGTAGTTCGTAGCGGCGACCGCGATCTCGGGCCGCCAATGCACTGACGAGCGTGATAGGTCCGATCCTGCCCAGATACATCAGCACCACCAGGATCAGCTGTCCCCAGGACGGCAATTGGGCGGTGATGCCGGTGGACAGCCCCACGGTCGCGAACGCCGAGGTGACCTCGAACAGCAGTACGTCGAGGTCGAACGCGGTACCGGCGAGAAGCACGAGTGTCGGCACCATCACCAGCGCCACGCCGATCAGTGCCACCGCCAGAGCTTGGCGTTGGAGACGCGGATCGATGCGCCGGTCGAACACCGTCACGGACTTCTCCCCTCGCACCTCGGCCGCGATCACGAACAACAGCAAGGCGAAGGTGGTGACCTTGATACCGCCGGCGGTGCCACCGCTCCCACCTCCGATGAACATCAGGACATCGGTCACCAGTAATGTCGCATCATCCACCTGGGCATAGTCGACGCTGTTGAAACCCGCGGTGCGCGGCATGACGCCCTGAAAGGTGGCCATGAGCAGCTTCGCGCCCCAGTCGTGGCCACGTAGGGTGTGATTCCACTCGAGAAGCAGGATCAACAGCGGGCCGACCACCAGAAGCACCGCGGTGACCACCACCGTCAACCGGGTATGCAGAGACCAGCGAGTTCGGTGTCCCCGCAGATGCCGGCCGAGTTCGAACAGCACCGGAAACCCGATGCCGCCGAGGATCACCGCAGCCATCAACGGCACACAGATCCACGGATCGTCGGCGAACCCGACGATGTTGTCACTGTAGAGCGCGAACCCGGCGTTGTTGAACGCCGAGATCGCGTGGAAGACACCCAACCACACCGCGCGGGCCGGAGTCTCGTCGTAGCCGACCGCAAAGCGGATCGCCAGTGATATCGCCACGACGGTTTCGATGAGCACGCTGGTACGCACCACACCGACGACGACGCTGCGGACGTCGCCGAGTCCGGACGTACGGACCTCCGCCGCAGCATTGAGCCGGGCCTTCAGGCCGATCCGATCTGCCAGCACCAAACCGATCAGCGAGGCCATCGTCATGATGCCGAACCCGCCTACTTGGATCAGCCCGACGATCACCCCCTGCCCGAATCCGGACCAGTAGGTGGGAGTGTCCACGACGATCAGACCGGTCAGGCACACCGCGGAGGTCGCGGTGAACAGCGCCGCCATCACGCCTGCTCCGACACCGGACTGCGTTGCGGCCGGCGTCAGCAGCAGGACCGTGCCCACCACGATCGCCGCGGCGAATCCCAGCGCCACCACCCGGGCAGGGCTGTGCGTCAGCCGGGTCGCGAGCCGCCGAATCGGCGCGGACACCACATCGGTGCGACTACTCACACCGCCGAACACTAGACCCGTCGGCCGCGAACCCGGAATCCCGGGGGACCGCTACCGTTCAGGCGTTCCCCCGGTGCTCGACGGGAGGGCACTCCCGCGCGCGCCTCACGACCCGCATCTCATGAATCCAGAGCCCCACACCGCATGCGGGGAAGACGGCACCCAGCACGCACACCGCCGTCCACCCTCCACCGAAGTACACGAGGGTGGACAGCACACTCCCGAGCGATCCCGCAAGAAAGTAGCAGGTCATGTAGGCGGTATTGAGGCGACTCCGAGCGTCGGACCGAAGCGGATAGATCAGACTCTGATTGCTGATGTGCGTTCCCTGGATGCCCAGATCCAACAGTGCGACCCCGATCGCCAACGCGGCGACATGACTTTCCCCCACGGCGAGCAGGACGAAGCTCGCCGCGGTGACGGCGACGAAGAAGCCGGTCTGGCGACGCGCATATCCCCGGTCGGCGAGAGCACCCGCCACACGGGCGGCCAACGCACCCGCGACACCGAAGAGGGTGAACATCCCGATGCGCGCATCGGACCATCCGTATCCCGGTCCGGCAAGGAGGAATCCTACACTCGTCCAGAACACCCCGAACGATGCGTACGTCAGTGCACCGTACGCGATCCGTTGCCGCAGAACAGATTCGGCGGACACCAATCGAATCACCGAAGCCAGCACCGCACGGTACCCGGCATCGGTGGTGGGGGCCGACTCCGGCAGAGTGCGGATCAACAGCACAGTGAGCAGCATCAGCGTCGCTGCGCATACGAACACCGCTCGCCAGCCTGCAACCTCGGCGATCAGTCCTGCCACCACCCGGGACAGCAGGATGCCCAGCAACAGACCGGTCATCACGTTGCCGATGACACGTCCACGTTCGTCGTCGCGGGCGAGACTCGCCGCGAAAGGCACCAGCACCTGGCCCACGACCGATCCCGTACCGACCAGGACGGCACACGCTGCCAGGATCCGCCAGTCCGGCGACCACGCCATGACCAGCAATCCGGCAGCGGTGACGAGGAGCATCCAGCGCAGGAGTGTCCGTCGTTCGACCATGTCCCCGATGGGAACGAGGAATGCCAGGCCGAGCGCGTACCCGATCTGTCCGGCCGTGACCACGAGTCCGACCTCGGCAGTGGAGGCGTCGAAGGTGTCGGCGATGGCGCCGACCAGTGGCTGCGCGTAATAGCTGTTGGCCACCACCATTCCCGAGGCGAGGGCCATCACCACGACGAGTCGACGATCCATCCGAGGCGTCGAGATATCGGTGCGTGACATGTATCAGATCGTCGAACGGCGCCCACTGATCTGTCCAACGGGATAAATCGATCGATCCCAGAAGTAGAATCGATCAATGGAGTTTCGTCAGCTCCGCCATTTCCTGGCGGTCGTCGAGCACGGTCACTTCACCCGTGCCGCCGAATCCGTGCACCTGTCCCAGTCGGCTCTCAGTGCCTCCGTCCGCGCGCTGGAGAACGAATTGGGAACACCGTTGTTCGAACGCACCACCCGCTCGGTGGTCCCGACCGATGCCGGCAGGGTGCTCTATCCCTATGCGCAGAGAATGCTCGGGGAAGCGCAGGACGCGGTGGCCGCCGTCGGACGGTTGCGGACCGGAGAACTCGGCACATTGACGCTGGGGACAGTGCAGACGTTCACCGCAGTGGACCTTCCCGCACTACTGGCGCGCCTGCACGGCAGGTTTCCGGGAATCGGAGTGACGCTGAGGGAAGCGACTACGGACGAACTTTTCGATGCCGTGACCACAGCGGAGCTGGACCTGGCGTTCGTCGCGCTCGATGCACGCCCGCTCCCGTCGGGGCTGACTGCGCTCCGGACCTACCGTGAGGAGCTGACCGTCGTCACGGCCCCGGATCATCCGCTCGCAGCCGTGACGGAAATCGACATGCACGCCCTGCAGACCTGTTCGTTCGTCGACTTCCAGGCGGGCACCGGTCTGCAGACCACGATCGAGTCGTTGTTCGCGGCCGCAGGAGTGCAGCGGCACATCACGTTCCGGGTCGGTGACATGGACCGTCTCCTCGAACTGGTCCGCTACGGTCTCGGTGTGGCGGTCGTGCCCGAACCGATCGCAGAGCGCAGCGGGCTTCGACGGATCCGCATGAACACCGGAAACCGTTGCCGCACTCTCGCACTCGTCGGACGTACCAACGCGTCCCACAGTAGGGCCGCACGACTGTTCCTCGAACTGCTCACCGATCCGATCGCGTGACGCCGGTGCCGAGCGAGTGTTCTCATCCCACCGAGGGTGTTTTCCGGGTGATCTCCGAACCGTCCGTCAGGTCCCGCACCTCCGCGTAGCGCTCCCGCACGTGCGGTGTCGGGTCGGCCTCGTAGTGGCGTGTCGCGCCGGATTCCCACGACGGGGGCTCGTCGCCTCCGCGCAGCACCCACGCCGCCTGCCTGGCGGCGCCCCGCGCCACGTACTCCCCCGGTTCGGGCACGTCGACGGGCACGCCGAGCACGGCCGGCGCCAGCTCGCATACCGCCTGCGAGCGCGCTCCTCCCCCGACGAGCAGCACACGGCAGACCTCGGTGCCCTGCGCCCGGATGTGGTCGATGCCGTCGGCCAGCGAACACAACAGACCTTCGAAGGCTGCCCGGGCGAGATGCGCGGGGGTCGCTGTGCCGAGCCGGAGTCCGTGCAGCGCTCCGGTCGCGCCGGGACGATTCGGGGTGCGCTCCCCTTCCAGATACGGGACCAGCACCAGTCCCTCACTGCCGGGCGGTGCCGAGAGCGCGAGCCGGGTGAGTTCGGCATGGTCGACGCCGAGCATCGTCGCGGTGGCATCCAGCACGCGAGCACCGTTGAGCGTGCACACCAGCGGCAGGTGCCGACCGGTCGCGTCGGCGAAACCCGCGACGTACCCGTCCGAATCATGGGCCGGGGTGGACGACACGGCGCACACCACTCCCGACGTGCCGATCGAGACGATCACGTCGCCCTCACGGACGTCGAGGGCGAGCGCGCCCGCGGCGTTGTCGCCGGCACCGGGCCCGAGTAGGGCGCCGGAACTCGTCTCGCCGACGCGCTCGGCCGGCCCGGCGACCCGCGGGAGGATGGGACTCGGCCGGCGCAGGGCCAGTTCGAGCAGGTGGTGGCGGTAGGTGTTCGTGGAGGCGTCGAAGTAGCCGGTGCCGCTCGCGTCGCTGCGATCGGTGGTCAGCCGGTCGAGGTCGCGGTCGGTGCGCATCGTCCACGTCAGCCAGTCGTGCGGCAGGCACAGCGCTGCGGTGCGATCGGCGTTGCCGGGTTCGCGGTCGGCGAGCCAGCGGGCCTTCGCGACGGTGATCGCGGCGAGCGGGACCACGCCGACGGCATCGGCCCACGCGGCCGGGCCACCGGCCTCGGCGACGAGATCGGCTGCCGCCGTCGCGGATCGCGTGTCGTTCCACAACAATGCGTCGCGGACGACGTCGCCGCGTTCGTCGAGGCACACCATGCCGTGCTGCTGCGCTCCCACCGAGATCGCCGCGACGTCGTCGAGTCCCCCCGCTTCGGAGCACGCCCGGTCGTAGGCGGCACGCCACTCCAGCGGGTCCACCGCGGTGCCGGGTGGGTGGGGGGCGCGGCCCTCGCGCACGATGCGGCCGGTGTCGGCGTCACATACGACGACCTTGCACGACTGGGTGGACGAGTCGATCCCGGCGACGAGCGTCATCGCGCCGCCTCCCGGGCTGCGGTGCGATCGGCCAGGGTGGGCAGATCGGCGCCGGCACGCGCGACGGTCAGACCGGACGTCCACGCCGCGGTGTCGAGCACGTCGCGCAGTTCGGCGATGCTGATGCCTCGCAAGCGTTCCCTCCGGTCGGCGCCGAGGAGGCCGCAGGTCCACAATCCGTCGAGCAGACCGGTGGTGAAGGCATCACCGGCCCCGACCGTGTCGACCACCTCGACCCGCACGGCGGGCACCTCGACCGTTCCGTTCGCGCACAGTGCCACCGCACCGTGCTCGCCGCGGGTCACCGCGACGATCGCCGGTCCTCGCGAGAGCCATTCCCGTGCGGTGTCGACGGGATCGCGATCGGGCGCGAACCACCGCAGGTCCTCGTCGCTGGCCTTGACGACATCGGCGAGCGAGACCAGGTGTTCGATGCGTGCCCGTCCGCGTGCGGGGTCGTCGATCAGGGCAGGTCGGACGTTCGGGTCGAAGCTCACCGTGGACGTCGTCGACTGTTGCGCAACGAGTTCGGCGACGAGATCGCATCCGGGTTCGAGCACCGTGGCGATGGATCCGGTGTGCACGAGCACAGCGTCCGCCGAGGGTGGCGGCTCGACCGGATCCCAGACGATATCGAACTCGTACTTCGCGGAGCCCTTCTCGTCGATCTCCGCCTGCGCGGTCGCGGTACGGGCGGCTGCCGCACTCCCTGGGGTCAGCGCCACACCGGAGGCGGTGAGGTGATCGACGATCCGCAAGCCGCGGGCGTCGGTGCCGACGCGTGTCGTGAACCGCACGGGCCGGCCGAGCCGTCCGAGGCCCAGTGCGACGTTGAGCGGGCTCCCGCCCACGTGCTCGACGGGAGCGGATCCGCCGCGATGGACGATGTCGACGAGGGCCTCACCGACGACGAGCGCGTGGCCGTTCATTCCGGCTCTCCTGGAAGTTCCTTCAGGGTGGCGCGTGCGCCGTCGCCGTGCAGGGCGTTCAGTGCCCACGCGTACGCATCGACGAAGCGACGGTGCTGCGCGAGATCGCCGAAGACCTCGACGTTCTCGATGAACGCCGTGGGATGCGTGAGTTGTCGTCGCGCGATCGGGACGAGCGTACCCGCCAGGCGGTCGACGACCTCGATCGGCTGCCCCTGTTCGTCGACCCCCTCGGCGTAGCGGGCCCACGAGGCGACGATCGCCGCGGACAGCACCACGTGCCCGCCGGTGGCCAGGTTCTCACGGATAACCGGCACCAGCCATTTCGGGATGCGGTCGGACGATTCGGCACACAATCGTGCGATCGTGTCCCTGATCTCGGGGTTCGCGAACCGTTGGATGAGGGTGGTCTTGTACTCGTCGAGATCGATGCCCGGCACCGGTTTCAGGGTGGGCGTCGCCTCGGTGTCCATGTAGGCGCGCACGAACCCGGCGAGGAGCGGATCCTGTGCGGCCTCGTGGACGAGTCGGTATCCCATGAGGTACGCGAAATAGCAGAGTCCTTGATGACTCGCGTTGAGCAGGCGCAACTTCATCAGTTCGTAGGGAGCGACGTCGTCGACGATCTGCACTCCCGCGTCCTCGAACGGCGGCCGCCCGTCGGCGAAGGATTCCTCGAGTACCCACGAGGTGAACGGTTCGGCAGCCACCGGCCAGCGGTCCTGCACGTCGAAGCGCTCGGACAAGGCCGAGACGACCTCGTCGGTGGTCACGGGGGTGATCCGGTCGACCATCGAGTTGGGGAACCGGACGTGTTCGGAGATCCACTGGGCGAGTTCGGGATCGACGAGTCGAGCGTACTCGGTGAAGACGCGGCGGGCGACGGTTCCGTTGCCCTCGATGTTGTCGCACGACATCACCGTCGGGGCGCGAAGTCCCCGGGCGCGGCGCCGGGCGAGAGCTTCGGTGACGAGACCGAATACCGTCGCGGGTGGTTCGCCCGAGTGCAGATCGTGTTGCACGGCCGGATCGTCGACGTCGAATTCGCCGGTGTCGTGGCGGATGTTGTAGCCACCCTCGGTGACGGTCAGCGAGATGATACGGGTGGCCGGAGCCGCGAGAAGTTCGACGACGGCCTCGGGATCGTCGGGGGCGTAACGGTAATCGACGATGGAGCCGATCACGCGCGGTTCCCACGTGCCGTCGGGGTGGGTGAGCACGAGTGTGTACAGGTGGTCCTGGGCGGCGAGCGCCTCCTGCATGCGGCGGTCACCGGGGAGCACCCCGACGCCGCAGATCCCCCATTCCTTCGCCTTCCCCTGTTCGAGGAGGCGGTCGACGTACATCGCCTGGTGCGCGCGGTGGAAACCACCCACACCGAAGTGCACGATGCCGACGGAGACGTCGTCCCGCCGGTAGCCCGGGACGGGCACGTCCAACTCCGGGAGCGTCTGCTCACTCACACGCATGATCTTCGGTCCTTTCCCGCCGGATCGGTCACGTCCACGACGGCCTTGATGTTTCCGGGTGTCCGATCGGATTCGAGCGCGTCGGCGGTCTTGTCGAGGGGGAACCGGGCGGTGACCATCGAGTCGAGATCGACCCGGCCCGACTCGACGAGTGCGAGCGCAGTCGGCCACGTGTTCGCGTAGCGGAACACCCCGGTCAGGATCAGTTCGCGGTTCTGGACGAGCTGCACCGGCAGGGTCATGGTCTCGGCGCCGGATCCGACGAGGACGACGGTGCCGCCGGGACGGACCGCGCGGATACCCGAATCGACGGCCGCAGGGGCACCGGACGCGTCGATGTAGGCGTCCACGCGCAGGGCCGCCGGGTCGTCGACGCGGGGATCGAGCGCAGCGCTCGCCCCGAACGACAGTGCGGTCTCGCGTCGTCGTTCGTCGAGGTCGGTGACGACGACCTCGACCGCACCGAAAGCGCGCGCAACCTGGGCGACGACGATGCCGACGGGCCCGGCGCCGGTGACGAGGACGCGCGAGCCTGCGGTGACGCGAGCCTTGCGGACGGCCGCGATACCGACCGACAGGGGCTCGCACAGGGCGGCTGCGTCGTCGGACACGGTGTCCGGAACGCGATGTGCGAAGGCCGCCCCGATGGTGACGTATTCGCACAGGGCGCCGTCGACGGGCGGCGTGGCGTAGAAGCGCATGTGCGGGCACAGGTTGTAGTCGCCGCGGCGCGTCTCCTCGGTGAGCGGGTCGGGACGTTGCGGTTCGATCGAGACCCGTTCGCCGATCCGGCTCTGCGGAACACCGTCCCCGACCGCGACCACGACCCCGGACGCCTCGTGGCCGAGCACGATCGGATCGGTCACGACGAACTCGCCGATCCGCCCTTCGCGGTAGTAGTGCGCGTCCGAGCCGCACACCCCCACGGTGGTTACCCGGACGAGGACGTCGCCGGGCTCCGGTGCAGGTAGAGGCCGTTCCTGCATCTCGATGCGGCCCGGTTCGAGAAGCACGGCAGCACGCATCGTGTCCGGGAGCGTCGGGCGAACTGTTGTGTGGGTCACACTCCGATGCTAACGTACTGAGCAGATACACGCACCCCTGAGCAGATGCTCACGGAGCGCGACGAAGACTGCTCGCACCAAGGAGAGCTCGTGACCGCCCCCGGCCCCACCAACATCCCGGACACGGAGAGCCCGGTATCCACCGAGGATCTCCGTCTCGCCGTGCGGGCCGCGACGCTCTACTACCTCGACGGCCTCACGCAGGCGGAGGTGGCGCAGCGCCTCGGCGTCTCCCGCCCCACCGCCGGCCGGCTCGTCGCGCGCGCTCGCGCCCAGGGACTGGTGCGCATCGAGGTCACCGTGCCACCCACCTGGCGCGACGACCTGCACGCCGAGACCGAACGGGCACTCGAGGAGCGCTACGGACTCGTCGAGGCCGTTGTGGTCGGGCGCCGCGTCGACGACGCCGGCCCGATCGAGGACTCCGCGAGCTTCACCGCCCTCGGACGCGCCGCCGCCGGCCTGCTCACCCGCCGCCTCCGTCCGTCCGACACCCTCGGATTCACGTGGGGTCCGGAGACGGTCGCCGTGGCGCAGGCCCTCCCGTCGGGTGTCGCCAGTTGCGCGACGATCGTCCAGCTCGACGGATCCATCTCCACGAGCGCCTATCAGACCGGCACCGAGTTCGTTCTCGGCCGCTGCGCCGAACAACTTCGGGCGCAACCGCTCCGGCTTCCCACGCCGCTGTACGCCGATCCGTCCACGGTCGCGTCGATGCGCACCGACTCACTGATCTCCCGCACGCTCGAGGTCGGACGCCGCGCCGAGGTGATGATCTTCGGCGTGGGCGCGGTGTCGACCTCGACCACTCTGTTCGAGGGCAGCTTCCTCGACACCGCGATGCTCCACGAACTCGACGGCCTCGGTGCGGTCGGCGAGATCGGCGGACGGTTCTTCCGCGCCGACGGCACCGCTGTGCACGGCGAACTCGAGACCCGCACCATGTCGGTCCCCCTCGACGACGTCCGCGACTGCCCCGCCACCATTCTCGTCACCGGCGGACAGTCCAAGCACCGCGCTGTACTCGGTGCTCTCCGAGGCGGTCTCGCGAACATGCTCGTCTGTGACATCGCGTGCGCTCAGTACCTGCTCGACCATCCCGACCACGCCCTCGAGAACGGCACCCCGAAGGACGAGGCACCACCGAAATGAGGTAGACCATCGTGCCTACAGCAAGAAGATCCATCCGCGCGGCCGCGGCAGGAGCCGTGGCCCTGAGCGTCGCACTGACCGGTTGTGCCGGTGCAGGATCGATCGGTACGTCCGGCCGCACCGTCACCATCGCGATGGTGTCGAACTCCCAGATGCAGGACGCACAGCAACTCGCGTCGCAGTTCGAGGCCGAGAACCCGGAGATCGACCTGAAGTTCGTCACCCTCTCCGAGAACCAGGCCCGCGCCAAGATCACCGCCTCCACGGCGATGGGCGGTGGCGAGTTCGACGTCGTGATGATCAGCAACTACGAGACTCCCCAGTGGGCGGAGTACGGCTGGCTCACGAATCTGTCACCGTACATCGAGCAGACCGACGGCTACGACGCCGACGACATCATTCCGTCGCTGCGCGAAGCACTCTCGTACGAGGGCGATCTGTACTCGGTGCCCTTCTACGGCGAATCGTCGTTCCTCATGTATCGCAAGGACCTGTTCGAACAGGCCGGCATCACGCTGTCCGACCCGCCGACCTGGACCGAGGTCGCCGAGGCCGCAGCGCAACTCGACAGCCCCGACATCAACGGCATCTGCCTGCGCGGCAAGCCCGGCTGGGGTGAGTTGCTCGCACCGCTCGACACCGTCATCAACACCTTCGGCGGACGGTGGTTCGACGAGAACTGGAACGCACAGCTGAACAGTCCCGAGGTACGCGAAGCGGTGCAGTTCTATGTCGACCTCGTCCGCGAGTACGGTCAGCCCGGTGCCGCGACGAGCGGATTCAGCGAGTGCGCAACGCAACTCGCGCAGGGCCGGGTCGCCATGTGGTACGACTCCACCTCCGCCGTCTCGACCCTCGAGGATCCCGCGTCGAGCAACGTCGTCGGGAAGATCGGCTACGCGGCCGCGCCCGTCCAGGAGAAGGACCCCTCGGGCTGGCTCTACACGTGGTCGCTCGGCATCCCCGCGAGCAGCGAACACACCGAGGACGCGTGGAAGTTCATCTCATGGATGACCGACCAGCAGTACCTGCGCACCGTCGGCGAGCAACTCGGCTGGGAGCGGGTGCCGCCGGGCAGCCGACTGTCGACCTACGAGATCCCCGAATACGCCGAGGCCGCCGCGGCCTACGGCCCGATCACCCTCGAATCCATCGAGGGAGCCGACCAGCAGAACCCCACGGTCGACCCCGTCCCGTACACGGGCATCCAGTTCGTGGCCATCCCCGAGTTCCAGGATCTCGGCACCCGGGTCAGCCAGCAGATCAGCGCCGCCATCGCCGGACGGCAGAGCGTCGAGGAAGCCCTCGACCAGGCACAGAAGTACGCCGAGGCCGTCGGCGCGACCTACCGGGAGAAGGACCAATGACCGCACCTGCAGCGCAGCGTCCCGCACCGGACGCCGACGAGCGAATCCGCGCCGTACGGGAAGCGAAGGAGGAGCAGATCTCCCGCGCCGAAGGATGGCGCCGGCGCGGACCCCTGCTCCCGGCCCTGATCTTCACGATCGTGGTCACGCAGATCCCGTTCTTGTTCACGCTGTACTACTCGACCCAGTCGTGGAACCTCGTCAGCCCCGGCTCCCGCCGGTTCGTCGGGCTCCAGAACTACGTCGACGTCTTCCAGGACAGCCAGTTCTGGCAGGTCACCCTGAACACGGTGATCCTCATCGTCGGCACGGTCCTGATCTCCGTGATACTCGGGCTGCTCCTCGCGCTCCTGCTCGACCGGGCGTTCCTCGGACGCGGTATCGCACGGACCCTGCTCATCACGCCGTTCCTCGTCACCCCGGTCGCCAGTGCGCTGATCTGGAAGACGTCGATGTTCGATCCCGTCTTCGGCATCGTCAACTTCGTGCTCTCCCCCTTCGGAGTGGGCGAGGTGGACTGGATCAGCCGATTCCCGCTCCCGGCCGTGATGGTCGCGCTGGTGTGGCAGTGGACGCCGTTCATGATGCTGCTCATCCTCGCCGGCCTGCAGTCGATGCCCCGCGACATCCTCGAGGCCGGCCGCGTCGACGGCGCCGGAGCCTTCGCACTGTTCCGCGAACTGACGCTGCCGCACCTGCGCCGATTCATCGAACTCGGCACCGTTCTCGGAGCGATCTACCTGGTGAACACGTTCGACGCGATCTATATGATGACCCAGGGCGGACCCGGCACGGCCAGCTCCAACCTGCCGTTCTACATCTACCAGCGCGCGTTCCTCGGCTTCGACATCGGCCAGGCGGCGGCAATGGGTGTCGTGGTCGTCATCGGCACGATCGTCATCGCCACATTCGCGCTGCGCCTGATCTTCACATCGTTCACCGGCAAGGAGGAAGCGGCATGAGCACCACGGCCACGCAGCCGCAGGCTTCGGACACCACGGAACCCACCGGCCGTGTCATGCGCACGGCCCGGAAACGCAAGAACCGCAAGTTCAATCCCTGGGGTGTGGTCGCGTGGATCGCCGCCATCGGATTCTTCTTCCCGGTCTTCTGGATGGTGCTCACCGCCTTCAAGCAGGAGGCCGACGCCTACTCCGACCCACCGAAGTTCTTCTTCACCCCCACCCTCGACCAGTTCCGGGCGGTGTTCGAGACCGGAGTGGGCACGGCCCTGCTCAACTCGGCCTTCGCCACGATCGTCTCGACGGTGCTGGTCCTGCTGCTCGGCGTGCCGGCGGCCTTCGCGCTGTCGCTGCGGCCGGTGAAGAAGACCAAGGACGTGTTGTTCTTCTTCATCAGCACGAAGATGCTGCCCATCGTCGCGGCGATCATCCCGCTGTACGTGATCGTCGCGAACGTCGGCCTGCTCGACAACATCTGGGCCCTGATCATCCTGTACACGGCGATGAACCTGCCCATCGCGGTGTGGATGATGCGGTCGTTCTTCCTCGAGGTCCCGGGCGAGCTGCTCGAGGCGGCGAGCATGGACGGCGCGAACCTGTGGACGGCGGTACGCGAGCTGATCCTGCCGCTCGTCTCCCCCGGCATCGCCGCGACCGCCCTGATCTGCGTGATCTTCTCGTGGAACGAGTTCTTCTTCGCCGTCAACCTGACCGCCGTCCAGGCGCAGACGATCCCCGTCTTCCTCGTCGGTTTCATCACCGGTGAGGGCCTGTACTGGGCCCGGCTGTCCGCCGCCGCGACGATGGCGGCGCTGCCCGTCGTGCTCGCGGGCTGGCTCGCTCAGAACAAGCTCGTGCGCGGCCTGTCGTTCGGCGCCATCAAGTAGACCCGATTCCCTTTACCAGCAAGGACTTCCATCATGGCCGACATCACCTACCGCAACGCCTCGTGCATCTACGAGAACTCCGACACCTTCGCGGTCGATTCGCTGAACCTCGACATCGAGGACGGTGAGTTCGTGGTCCTCGTCGGACCGTCCGGATCCGGCAAGAGCACCGCGCTGCGCATGCTCGCCGGGCTCGAGGACATCGACGAGGGGTCGATCTCCATCGGCGGCAAGGACATGACCGGTGTGCCGTCGAAGGACCGCGACATCGCGATGGTCTTCCAGAACTACGCGCTGTACCCGAACAAGACGGTCGCCGAGAACATGGGCTTCGCCCTGAAGATGCGCGGCGTGAGCGCGGACGAGCGTCGCCGCAAGGTCGAGGAAGCGGCGAAAATCCTGGACTTGACCCAGTTCCTCGACCGCAAGCCCGCCAAGCTGTCCGGTGGTCAGCGCCAGCGCGTCGCGATGGGACGCGCGATCGTGCGTGAGCCGCAGGTGTTCTGCATGGACGAGCCGTTGTCGAACCTCGATGCGAAGCTGCGCGTGCAGACCCGCACCGAGATCGCGGCGCTGCAACGCCGTCTCGGCACCACCACCGTCTACGTCACCCACGACCAGGTCGAGGCGATGACGATGGGCGATCGCGTCGCCGTCCTGAAGAACGGAGTGCTGCAGCAGTTCTCCAGCCCCACCGAACTCTACGACCGTCCCGCCAACGCATTCGTCGCCGGTTTCATCGGCTCGCCGTCCATGAACCTGCTCCGCGCGAAGGTCGTCGACGACGGAGTCGTCGTGGGCAGCACCGTCATCCCCGTCGAACGCGACCGCATCGCGCGACTGCACTCCGCAGGCATCGAGGAAGTCACCGCCGGGATCCGGCCCGAGGACTTCGAGATCGCCGACGAGGGCGTCGAAGCCGTCGTCGAACTCGTCGAGGAACTCGGCAGCGAGTCGTACCTGTACACGCGGGTGCCCGGCACCGGCAATCAGGTGGTCGCGCGGGCCCTGGTCCGTACCCCCGCACGCCTCGCCGACACCGTGCACCTGCGCAAGCGCGAAGGTACGGTGCACCTGTTCCACGTCGACACCGGAGAGCGGGTGGGCGACTGACCCGGCGACGGAAGGATCACTGTGGGCGAGCAGAAGGAACGGATGCTGGCCGGCGAACTCTACATCGCCGACGATCCCGAACTCGCCGCCGACGCGCTGCGGGCAGCGCTGCTGACCGAAAAGTACAACGCGTCGAGTGCAGCGGATCCGGATGCGCGTCGCGCGCTGCTCGAGGAGTTGTTCGACTCGATCGGTGACGACGTGGAGATCCGGCCGCCACTGCAGGTGGATTACGGGTACCGGATCACCGTGGGGAACGGGACATTCGTCAACTTCGGCGCGATCATGCTCGACGTCGCGCCGATCACGATCGGCTCGGACGTGCAGATCGGCCCGAACGCGCAACTCCTCACCCCCACTCATCCGCTCGATCCCGATCTCCGCCGCGCGAAGTGGGAATCGGCGCAACCCATCACGATCGGCGACAACGTGTGGCTCGGCGGTGGCGCGATCGTCGGACCGGGCGTCACGATCGGCGAGAACACCGTCGTGGGAGCCGGCGCGGTGGTCACCCGAGACCTGCCGCCGAACGTCGTGGCGACGGGCGTACCTGCGCGGGTGACGCGCCGGCTCTGAGCCGATCGAAGCCGCCGGCTCAGAGACGATCGGAGCGGAACTTGCGTCGATTCCGCCTCTCGCTATGCTGCCCCGCATGATCAGTCGCCGCGCACGTCTCGTCAGCTTCGTCGTCGTCGCGGGTGCGGCACTCGTCGCGGCAGGGTGTTCGCGGAGCGTGGAGGGTGAGGCCACCGCATCCGAAGCACCCACCGAGCCGGCGAGCACCACCGCCACCTCGTCGGCGCCGCCCGCGACCCCGACCACCGCGGCCGCGCCGAAGCCGGTCGACCCCGACGACTACGCCGCGACCAGCGAGGGCGTGTACTACTTCGCGTCGCCGGGCGGGCAGTTCGGATGCGCCATCCTCGTCCACACCGCTCCCCTGACGGGCTGCCAGGGCACGATGCCGACGAGTGCACCCCGGGTCCCCGGCAGCGGCGCGCCCGACGTGCTGGTGCCCGCGAACGCCCTGATGCTCGAAGGCGACGGTCCCGGAGAGTGGGTCAGCATCGGCGACATCGCGTTCACGGATTTCGGGGGTGCCCCGAAGACGCTGCCGCACGGCAGCACTCTCACCGTCGATCCGTTCACGTGCACCGTCGACGAGAAGACCGGTGTCACGTGCGAGACGGACGCCCACGGATTCACCGTGTCGGCGACCGGCGGCGAAGTCTGGTGATCGCGGCGGTGCTCGGGGTGGTCAGGGCAGGTCGTCGCGCGCCATCGGCATCATGAAATCGCCGACCTCGTCCCGCATCCACCACTGGCCCGTCGCGCGCCGCTCGGCGTGCGTCGCGAACCGGTAGCGGAACAGACGGGCCCGCACCAGACGGGGCGGTTCGTCCGGGAACGGGTTGTGCCGGAGCAGTTTCACGGTGGCCGGATCGTTCTCCAGTAGTTTTCCCGCGAACCGCGGGAACCACCCCGCGGCGTAGTCGCGGGAGATCCCCGCGAACCACATCAACCAGTCCAGACGCAGGTGGTACGGCGCGTACTGACGAGGCCTGCGGTACACGTCGCCCGGTTTGCCCTTGAACTCGTACTCGCGCCACTCCGTCGCCGGTGTCACCACCGCATCGGTGGTGCCTTCGACGATCACTTCCCGCCGGGTGCGTGTGACGGTGCCGAACGCGCCGTAGGTGTTCACGAAGTGCCACTTGTTGAACGAGGCGTTCATCGCCTGCCGATGCGACATCATGTTCGCCACCGGCCAGTAGCTGAGCACCGCGACCAGCACGGTCAGCGCCACCACGACGACGGTGAACGCGATCGGTGTCGGACCGTAGGTCGTGGTGGAGTCGATCAGCAACCCGTAGAAACTGTCGGGCACCACCGACAACGCGATGACGATGGTGATCCAGTTGAGCCACGCGAAATTGCCGCTCGTCACCAGCCACAACTGCGTGACGATCATGATCAGTGCGGCGATCCCGGCGACCGGCTGCGGCAGGAACAACCCGAACGGCACGACGAGCTGGGTGAAATGGTTACCCGCCACCTCCACCTTGTGCAGCGGCCGCGGGATCAGGTGGAAGTACCGGCTGAGCGGGCCGGGCATCGGCTGGGTTTCGTGGTGGTAGTACAGACAGGTCAGGTCGCGCCAGCACCGGTCGCCGCGCATCTTGATCAGCCCGGCACCGAACTCGAGCCGGAACAGCAACCAGCGCAGCAGGATCAGCACGAGCAGCGGCGGCGCGGTATCGGCGTTGCCCAGGAAGATCGCGAGCACGCCGGCCTCGAGCAGCAGCGACTCCCAGCCGAACGAGTACCAGACCTGACCCACGTTGACGATCGACAGGTACAGCAACCACATCACGAACCACACGAGCATGCAGACCACGAGCGGCAACTGCTCGGTGACACCGAGCATCGTCACCACCGACAGCACGAGACCCACCGCGGCGACCGCGGTGAACAGACCGTCGGAGTATCTCCAGTGGAACAGGCTAGGCGACTGCCGGAACGACGTGAGAGACAGGAATCGCGGGGCGGGAAGGATGCCGCGTTCGCCGATCAAGGCCCGGAACTGCAACAGAGCTGCGAGGAAGGCGACGGCGTACAGCGCCGCGAGTCCACGGGTGACCAGCAGCCGCCCGATCGTGTACCCGTCCGCGTCCAACCAGTCCATCGCTCGGCTCGTTCGTCGTCTGTCGTGCGCGCCGATTCGAGCATGCCACGTCCGGTTCGCCGGTGGAGACGGTCTCGCGAGGATGGGAGACCGACGACCGACTGTAGACGACCGGCTACACGCGGATCTCCCGCCGCAGCCCGCTCGCTCGGAGCACCTGCCGTGCCACGCCCGCGCGTACCGCGTCCTCGGTTCCGATGATCCGCACGTGCGACCGCGCACGCGTGATCGCGGTGTACAGCAGTTCGCGGGTGAGCAGCGCCGATCCGGAATCGGGCAGCACCACCGAGACGGTGCCGTACTGACTACCCTGGCTGCGGTGGATCGTCATCGCGTAGACGGTGCTCACCGCGGGCAGCTGACTCGGGCGCAGTTCGAACGGCGTCTCGCCGCGCGCGAACGCCGCGACGAGTTCGTCGCCGCGCCGCACGACCACGCCGGTGTCGCCGTTGTAGATCTGCATGTCGTGGTCGTTCGCGGTGACGAGCAGCGGCCGGCCGGGATACCAGCTCTCGGGGTCGAGGCGCTGCCCCACGGCCTCCCCGATCCATTCGGCGGCCTGCCGCGCCCACCACTGCACACCGGCCGGGCCGTCGCGGTGCGCGCACAACAATCGGTGTTTCTCGAAGCTCTTCAGCGCCGGATCCACCTCGCCCGCCTCGGCGGCCTTGGTGACCTCCTCGGCGGAGCGGACGATGTCGTCGCGCAGGGCGTCGAGATCGTTGGGAGCGAGGAACGACACCTTCGGATCACCGCTGCGCAGGATCCTCAGTACCTCATCCGCCTTACCCTCGCGTACCGCAATGGCCAGGTCCGCGATCGCTTCACCGAACCTGCGTCCCCGACTGAGGCGCACAACGCCGCCACGCAACCGGTCGCGCTCCTTGTCCGAGAAGCCCTTTTCCTTGGCAGGATCTCCAACCGCTGCCAGATCGCGGGTGACGACCCGCTCGAAGACCGGATCGAGGGTGCCGCTGACCGGGCGTCCCACGAGGTCGGCAAGCACCGCACCGGCGTCGACCGAGGCGAGCTGGTCGGGGTCGCCCACGAGGACGAGCCGGGTGTCGGGCCGCACCGCCTCGAGCAGGCGGCACATCATCGTCAGCGACACCATCGACGTCTCGTCGACGACGATCACGTCGTACGGCAGGTGGTTGCCCGCGTGGTAGCGGAAGCGGGTGCGGCCGCGCTGCCAGCCGAGCATCCGGTGCACGGTCATGGCGGTGAGATTCGGCGGCAGACCCAGCTCGATCTCCTGCTCGCGCACCGACTCCTGCAGGCGCGCGGCGGCCTTGCCGGTGGGAGCGGCCAGACCGATGCGCAGCTCGTGCCCGTACAGACGGGTGAGCAGCGCGAGGATCCGCGCGACCGTGTGGGTCTTGCCGGTGCCCGGCCCGCCCGCGATCACCGTGGTCGGTCGAGTGGCGGCGAGCGCCGCGGCGACGCGCTGACGGTCGGGTGCCGGCGCGGGCCGGGAGGGATCGTCGGGATGGTGGAACAGCTCGTCGAGCGTCGCCGAGATGCGCTCCTCGTCGAGGTCGGGGAACGTCGCCGTGCGTTCGGCGAGCACCCGGCGGATCGTCTGCTCCTGTCGGAAGTACCGGTCGAGATACAACAGCGGACCTTCCGCGGTGTCGACGAGACGCAACGGACGCAGAGGTCCGCGGTCGCCGCCGACCACGAGGGGGCTGCGACGCAGCGCCGCGAGCACGTCTTCGTCGCGGGGCCACGGCAGGCTCGCGGGGTCGACGACGGGATGGCCGTCCGCGTCCTCCTCGACCGTGACCTCGCGGAAACGCGTGAGGTCGAGGCACACCGACCCGGAGCGCACGGCACGCACGGCCAGCGCGGTGGCGAGATGCACGTGCGGGTCGTCCTCGCCGCCGAGCGCCGCGAGTCGCAGGGCGACGTGCACGTCGGCGGCGGAGAGTGCGCCCACCTCGTTGAACTGCCGCAGAGCGCCCTTGCCGCGCTGGGCGATCCGAACGTCGGTCATGGACTCGATCACGAGATCACGGCCTTTCCGGCGAGGAGGTCGGACAGGTCGGTGACGAGAGCTGCCGGCGGATGCCAGTCGAACACGCCGCTGCCGGGTGGGCCGTCCGGTCCGGCCATGCCACGGACGAACAGGTACTGCACACCACCGAGGTGGACGTGCGGGTCGTAGTCGCGCATCCGCCACCGCAGATAGCGGTGCAGGGCAACGGAATAGAGCAGCGCCTGCATCGGATAGTGGGCGCGGAGCATCTCCGCCGCCATCGACTCGCGGGTGTAGTGGGCGGTGGTCAGTTCGTCGACGGGCGCGAGCCGGTTGGTCTTGTAGTCGACGACGACGAATCTCGGCCCGTCGGTGCGCAGCACGGCGTCGATACTGCCGTTCAGATAACCCCGCAGCGGCACCGGTTCGAGGGTGCGCACCAGATCGGCGTAGGCCGCCATCGGGTCGTCGGCGGGCAGGTGCCGGCGCAACAATCCGCCGACCGCGTCGAGGGTGACGGTGACGGGCACCGGACTGTCGCCTCCGGTGAGCGGCAACTCGAAGTCGAGTTCGGAGAGCCGGTCGGACGGAGCGAAGTCGGCGAGGGTCCGGCCGAGCGGCCCGAGCGGGGTGCGCATCACCGGGAGCAACGCCGCCGCGAGTTGGGCGGGATCGATCGGCGACATCTGACGGCGCACCGTCTCGCGGCAGCAGTCGAGCAGTTCGGTCTCGAGGTCGGGTGCGGAGGTGTCGACGACCTCGAGGACCGCGTGCACCAGCGTGCCGAAGATCGTGCCGCCGGGCAGTCCGTTCATTGGTGACGGAATGCCTTCGCGCGCCGGTTCCGTTGCGCTCGGCGGAGGCTCGGCCGGCTCGTCGGTGGTCACCGGTTCCTCCACCTCACCGCTCACCACGGGCGCATCGTGCACCGAGGCGGTGAGCGCCGAATAGGAGGTCCTGCGCCAGTTCTCATCGACGACCCGATCGAAGCGCGCGGCGGCGAGTGGGCCGGTCTCCACGCGGGGGCGGGTCCAGCGCAGCACCGGAATCGGGTGCGACCCCACCGCTTCGGCGGCGATGACCCCGTCGGCGCGCGCGGCCCACCGGTCGAATTCCTCGGCCATGGCCTCGTCGTGGCCGATCCGGCCTTCCGCGGCGACCTCCGCCGAACCGGGGTCGCGGGCGAACAGCAACCGGTGCAACGGCGACCGTGAGGTGGGGGTGGACGGCGCCCACCAGAGGGTGAGCGCACACTGCGCGCGCGTCACCGCCACGTACAGCAGGCGCAGTTCCTCCCCCGCCTCCTCGAGTTCGTGCTGGCGCCGCCGCGCGACGTAACCGGGACCGCTCTTGCCGCCCACATCGAGGATGCGTCGGCCGTTCTCGTGCAGCAGCAGCTTGTCGGGCTCGGGGTTTTTCGCGGCATCCCACCCGTACGGGACGTGGACGACGGGGAATTCGAGCCCCTTGCTGCCGTGCACGGTGAGGATCTGGACCGCCGCGGCGTCGCTGTCGAGGCGCCGGATCCGGTCGGCCCCACCGCGGTCGGGGTCGTTGATGCGGTCCTCGAGCCAGCGGGTGAGTGCGGCCAGCCCCAGCGACTGTGCCGAGGCGACGTCCTCGAGCAACTGGGCGACGTGCCGGATGTCGGTGAGGGTGCGTTCCCCGGACGGCTGATCGAGGAGGCGGGCCTCGACCGAACCGAAGGACGCGAGGCGTTCGAAGACGGCGGCGAAGCCGGTGCGGGCGTAGACGTCGTTCAGTTCGCGGAGCAGTCCGCCGACCTCCACTACCAGCGCTTCGCCCTCCGAATCGATGTCGGTCATCGTGCGGCCGAGCAGCGGGGTGAGCGCGGCGAGCCGGACGCGATCGGCGCGGTGGGGCTGCTCGAGCGCATAGAGAACCCACAGCCAGTGCTGTGCGGACGGTGTGGCGAACACACTCGTGCCCCCGGCGACCACGCACGGCACGTTCGCCTTCGTCAGCGCGTCGTGGACGAGCGTCACCTGCTTGTGTTTGCGCACGAGGACCGCGATGTGCCCGGGTTGCACACGCTCGGGACCGGAACCGAGGTCGACGGTGACGTTCTCATCGTCGAGCAGGCGCACGATGTCGGCCGCCACGTCGCGAGCGACCCGCCCACGTAGGCCGTCGAGGTTCTGCGGGAAACCCCAGTCGTTGAGCGGACCGGCGCCGGCGCGGGGCAGGTGACGCACCCGCAGGGGCGCGATACCTGAGAGCCGGGAATCGGCGGCTGCCGCCTTCACCGGGTTCACCACGATGCGGGGGTCACCGAGGGCCGCACCGAGATGGACGTGTTCGAGCGCCCGGACGAGATCGCCGTCGCTGCGCCAGTTGGTGGTCAGCTCGCAGTAGGTGTCGGATTCGGAGACGGCGTCGAGATAGCTGAGCACCTCCGCGCCGCGGAAGGCGTAGATGGCCTGTTTCGGGTCGCCGACGAGCACGAGCGTGCTGTGCCCGTGGAACGCCCGGCGCAGGATCTCCCACTGCTTGGGGTCGGTGTCCTGGAACTCGTCGACGAGGACGACGGAGAAGCGCGCACGCATCCGCCGGCAGGCGGCGTCGCCGTGCTCCGGATCGCCGAGCACCGCGTGCAGCAGGGACAACTGGTCGTCGAAGTCGCGCAGGCCGAGGCGGCGCTTGCGTCGTTCGACCTCCTCGCGGACTGCACGCGCGAATTCCACACGCTCGCCGGCCGCGGTGCCGTCGGCGTCGTTCGGTGCGAGTTCGGCCTGCGGGTCGAAGATCGCCTCCTTCGCGGCGACGGCCGCCTCGGCGTAGGTGATGGGGGCCTGTCCCCTGCCGTAGCGCCGCAGGTAGAGATCGTCGACGACCTCCACCCGCAGGTCGTCGACGTCCTCGACGACCGTGACGTCGGGTTCGCGTTCACCGGCGATCCCGAGTTCGTCGAGCATGCGGCGGCAGAAGCCGTGCGTGGTGGAGATGGTGCCGGAGTCGAAGTCGGACAACGCCTGTCGTAGGCGGGCTCGCCGCGCGTCGACGTCCTCGCTCGCGAGATGACGGACGAGCATGTCGTTGCTCGCCCGCGCACTCTCCGGATCGGCGAGGGCTGTGGCAACCTGCGCGAACCGGTTCCGGGTGCGTTCGCGCAGTTCCTGCGTCGCGGCCCGGCTGAAGGTGACGAGCAGCAGATCCGACAGGCGGGCGTGCCCTTCGGCGACGAACCGGGTGGCGAGCCCGACGATCGCGTACGTCTTCCCCGTTCCCGCGCTGGCCTCGAGAACGGTGGTGCCGCTCGGGAGCCGGCCGAGCAGATCGAAGCCTGCCGGCGGCGGACCGCCCGCGGCGCGCGGATCGGTGATGGCGGTATCGGGCACGCTGCGTCCTTCTCTCACGGGCGTCCCTGGTTCTCGGAGGCGAGCAGGGGTTCCCACAACCGTCGGGCGAGCACACCGAAACGGGTGGGGTCGTCGAACCAGCCGGTCTCGACACCCTCCGGTGCGTCGGCAGTGAGCTGCCCGAGCGTCACGTCGGGCCCGTACAGATACTGCACGTGACGGTCCTTGCCGTCGCCGAACGCGCCACCGAACGCCTTCCCGGCGGCCGACAGTGCCATCTCCACGGAATCACCGCGGTGGCGGCGATCGGCGTACTCGGCCGACGCGCCCGTCACGAGCGGCAGCGGCCGGCACAGTCCACGATCGCGCAGATCGACGAGTGCGGCGAGCAGCGCGACGGGATCGGCAGGAGCCAGAAGGGTCGAGCGCCAGGCCGGATACGAGCGCGAACGGCTGCGCCCGGTCGTCACCGCACGCCACTGCCCGGGATGACCCGAGGCGACGACGGCGAGCAACCGGATCCATGCTTCCAGCCGGTGTTTCGGGGACAGCTTGGAATACGTGCTGCGGGCCAGTACCTCGCCGTGTACACCTCCGACGGTGCCGGTGAGCCGACGACCGTCGCCGAGATCGACGCGGATGTCGACGGTGCGGGCCTGCCCGGTGTGCACACCGGCGCAGGCGTGCACGAGGCGTTCGACGTTGTCGCTCACCGCGTCGAGGGTCCTGCGGCCGAGCGCGAACGGCGGGAGCGTGCCGCGACGCCATTCCGCGTCCTGGAAGGCACCCGCGGACATGCCCGCCAATCGCGCTTCGAGCATGCGGTCGCCCAGTTGCCACTGGGCGAGACCGTCGAGTTCGACGTCGAGTGCGTCGGCGATGCCCTCGTCGGTGTCGGGGATCCACAGACCGAGTCGCTGCCGGAGGAATCCCTGCGTCGGATGTGTCAGGAAGGAAACGAGTTCGTCGAGATCGACATCGGTGCGTGCCGGGGCCGGAAGGTCGTCGACGAAGAGCGCACCCGACCGGTCGCGCGCCACCGAACCTCCTTGTCCGGCACGGGCTCCCGCGAGTGCGGTGACACCGAACCCGAACGGGTCGTCGGCCCGGAAGTTGCGCGGATCGAAGGGCTGCAGGGGATGTCGCCGCACGATGCGCTCGTCGTCGACGTCGACGCCCGTCATCGTCGACACCACGTCGCGCACCTCGGTGAGCGGAATCGCCGGTGGGCGCAGTGCTCCGGTGACGGCGTCGGCGCCGGTGTGGAACAACAGCACACGCTCCTCCGCGGCCATCAGCGCGTCGAGCAGCAGCTGCCGGTCCTCGCTGCGCGGATCCCGCTCTCCCACACAGGGATTCTGGGTCAGGACATCGTCGCCGTCGATGTGGGCCGTGCGGGGGAAGACGTCGTCGTCGAGACCGAGGAGAACCACCACGCGATGAGGCACCGAGCGCATCGGCACCATCGTGCACACGGTCAGTTCGCCGGTCCGGAAGTTCGAGCGCGACGGATGCCCGGCGAGCCGGGAGGAGAGCATGGACCGGACGTCGCTCAGGGACAACTGCGTGTCGCCGGCGTGCTCGACGGCGTCGCCGATCTCGCGCCGCGCGCGGGTGAGTTGCCATGCGTCGGCGGCGGGAACGTCGGTGAGCAGATCGATGCCGTAACCGAGTTCGTCCGACCACCGCCCCGCCGGGTGCGGGCCGCGCAGCCGGAGCAGCACCACCGTCAGCCGGTCGATGAACTCGGCGAACCGCCCGGCGAGGTCGATGTCGTTGCTGTCGACGTCGTCGAGAGGCAGCGACAGCGACAGCCACTCCCCGTCCGCGCCGTCGGCGGCGACACCGAGCAGGATACGGTCGAGCGCCGCCCCGAAGGTGTTCTGCATGAAGTCGCCGAGACCGAAACTCTTGCGCTGCCACGGGCCGAGACCCCAACGGGCACCGGTCTCGGTGGTCCACTCCTGCAGACGTTCGAGTTCGTCGTCGTCGAATCCGAACTTGCGGCGCACCGGGGCGGAGGCGGCGAGATCGAGGACCTCGCTGGCGGTGACCCGGCCGTCGGCGAGCGCGAGCAGTTCGGACACCACCGCAAGGATCGGATCGGTGCGGCGCAGGCCGCGATCGGCGAGACGGACCCGCAGCGTGTGGCCGGGATGCTCGCCGACCCCGGCACCGAAGGCGGCGTGGACGAGCGGCGCGTACGTCTCGACGTCGGGGCACATGACGATGACGTCGCGCGGCTCGAGAGTGGGGTCGTCGCGGAACAGATGCAGCAGGCACTCGCGGAGCACCTCGACCTGCCGGGTGGGGCCGTGACAGGCGTGGATCATCACGGTCCCGTCGGGCTCGGCCGATCCGGGTTCGGGGGCGCGATCGTCGCGGAGATCGGCCTGCAACCGGCCGAGGAGCGTCGCCGGCGGCCGGGATGAGGTGTGAGGAACGTCGGTGCAGTCGAGGCCGGAGAGGCGGCTCTGGAGTTCGCGCACGTCGCGGCCGAGCGCGGCGAGCAACGGGTGCTGCACCCCGAGAGCGCTGTGGTCGTCGGCGCGACGCATCGACGCCGGGCGCCGGGTCAGTCCGTCCCACATCACCGGGCTCGGATGCGGAAGCCAGATGTGCACGTCGCGGTGGTGCCCGAGCGCGGACAGCACCTCGACGAGGACGGTGTCGAGGCGCGTGGGACCGAAGATCGAGAGTCGTTCGGGCAGGTCGACGACGTCGGGGTCGTCCCACAGCCGGCCGCACAGTTCGTCGAGTCGCTGCGACGGACTGGCGACCCCGATGCGGGCGCGCAGGCGTCGCCACAGCTCGGCCTGCCACCGCAGATGGTCGTCGAGGGGCGCACCCGTGCCGTCGGTGTCGTGCCCTGCCGCCCACTGGGCGATCATCCCGGGGCGCTGGAGTCCGTAACTGCGGAGCAGCCCGGCGAGATGCGCTGCGGTGGCGTACCGGCGCCCGGCCCGATGGTCGTCGGCGCCGTGACCGAGGTGCCGCGCGAGGGTGGCGCACCACGGTTCGCCGACGCACTCGTCGATCACCCCGAGCAGCGACCACAGCATGCGGGAGGGATGCCACGGATCGTCGTCGGCGGTGATGCCGGAGGCTGCGGCGAGCGCTTCGTCGACGAGGCGGGACGGGGACGGGAAGTCGATGTTGGCGGCCACCCCGTCGCCGGCGGACGAACCGAGCAGGCCCGACAAGCGCTGGGTGAGCCATCTTTCGACACCGCGCGCGGGCACCGCGACGACCTCCCGCGCGAACGGATCGTCGAGGGGTTTCGCAAGCACCTCGGCCAGCGCATCCGCCAGGATGCCGGTGCGCTCGGCACGGTGCAGTATCAGCACGCGTCGCTCTCCCTCGTCGTCGCTCGTTCCCGTCCGGTACGGCTTATCACACCGCCCGGACAGGCGACTGCGTCGCAGGTCGCGAGTGCTCCGTGCCGCAGGTTGCGGGTGCTCCGTGCGACGGACGAGCTACAGAACGGGACGAACCCCGCCGGGAGAGACACCGAAGACCGGCATCGATCGCGTACCTGCGATCGAGACGACGTCCCCGGCACGAAGTGGGGTGCGGGGACTGCGGACCTGGCGATGATTGACGCGGACGAGACCTTCCATGAGCAGCGCCGCCGCTTCACCGCCCGAGCCGGCGAGTCCGCTCTCCTGGAGGAAACCGAACAGGGAGTCGCGCACGAGTGCCTCCATGACACCTACTGTCCCCTCCGGAGGCGACGATGCCTCTTCGCACGGGGTCCGTGCGGGTGCACATCCGATGAACACACGACGAACACCGGCGGCCGGGATTCAGGTCTCGGTCGAGATGTCGAACAACGACAACTGGTTCCTCGTCATCTCGGCGGTGATATCCGCGTGGTAGCGCTCCCCCAGATTCTGTGCGACATGGGCAGGGCAACCGAGTTCGCTGCCGATCTGCTCCCAGGTGTATCCGGCCTCGCGGCGTTCCCACGCGTAGCCGCCGTCCTCGTCCCACGGCATCGACATGATCCGATGGTGGCCTGGGTCACACCCCTCTTCAACGACCTGCCTCGGTGTGTCGCCGACGAATCCGGCGGGAACGACGATGCCGCCGTACCTCGGAAGAGGAACGGCGGCATCGGAACAGATGATCCGTCGATCGGAAGCCGATCGATCGGGCGCCCCCGCGAATCAGTTCTCCGTGAGCCACTTGTCGATGTCGGTCCGATCGTTCTGGATGATGCTCTCGACGAGCTGGACGATCAGGCCCTCGATCTGCCCACCGACGACGGGGACCTTGACGGTGGCCTCGCCACGCACCTCGATCTCCGTACCGCCGTCCGCGTTGCCACGAAGCTCCGAACGGGCCGCGATCGTGATCGGCAGCCCCGACGTGCTGCCGGCGAGGGTTCCCTGCGCCGTACCGCCCTCGAGCCCGCCCCACTCGTCGGTGCGCTCGATGATCAGAGGTCCTCGCACCACGCCCCGGACGACCGCGGGCAGAGTAGAGGTGTCGACCTGGTCGGAGACCTTCGCGCGGAAGGTTCCGCGGCCGGAGCCGACCTCGAGCTGCCCCACGCCGGTCTGGCTCGCAGCCAGTCGGCTGTTCCAGAAGTCCTCGCTGGTCAAAGCGCCGTGGACGCGTTCGACGCTGTGGTCGAGCGTGGACGTGAAAACGAATTCCTTGGACATGACCGGAGACGATATCCTCCCGCTCGGATCTGGACGAAACGGGCCTACCGGTGTCGTTCTGCCACGTCAGAGAACAGCGACGAGAGTCGCCGCCGCCCCTCCGACGACACCCACCAGAGCGAGCCCGGCCGCCACGGATCCTGCGACCACCGCGGCGGCTGCGAATCCGCAGACGGCGAGGACGACGAACATCAACATGCCCGCGATCGGGTGCTCGAGCAGAGCCGGCATCTCCTCCGTCACCGGAGAGTCCATCTCCCTCGACGCCACGGCGGACGGCGGCGGGGCCTCGACGGACCGCGCGTCGATCGTCTGCGCCGGAATGTCGGCCGACTGCGACGGAGCAACCGTCGCCGGAGCGGTGATCACGTCCGTGGGCATGACGGGTGCTGCCGTGGTCATCGTGTCGTCCCCGCTTTCCTTTGTGCTGCTTGCGGCCGTCTCACGGTCGCCGATCACCTGAAGAGTCAGGCGGACCGCGTCTCGTCCCGGCCTCGATCTCTCACGTCAAGGTGTGCTCCGAAGTTTCCCCGCGAGTAACCGGCTCAAACCGAGACCCGTGCGACTCGCGTGCGCCGAGTGGTCACTGCAGCAACGAACCCGACCAAGGGGTGTGTTATGGATCACATAGACGTTAGCAGTTCCGGGGGTCGGGTAGCCGACAGTTGTCACGTCATTTCTCGATGGATGTGAATTCGTCGGTAGATCACCGACTCTTCCAGTGCGAAGGAGGCGAACGCACGATGACCGAGAACCGAACTCCCGCGTTGCTCACCCAGTTGCGCACTCTCCACGAACTGACTCATGCAGAGACCCAGGTCGCCGAAACGCGTGTCGCGCAGGCCCGAACCGAAGCGGTACGCAAGGAGCTGACCGAGAACGCCGAGAACTGCCGCATCCGTGCGGTGGCGATCGAAGAGGTGATCCGCGATCTGGGCGGACTTCCCGATGTGGTCGGGCCGTTCATCGGCCGCGCCGCCATCATGGTGAAGACCCTCACCGAACAGGCGCAGCCGTTCGACGAAGCACTGCTGTCCGACCTCGCCCTCGAACATCAGCTCCTCGACCGTGCCCGTTACGTGAAGGCGCTGGCCACCGCGGGCGGACACAAGTCGATCGTGTCGCTGGCGGACCGTCTGATCACGGCTCACACAGCGACGGTCGAGTGGCTCACCACCGTCATCGCGGAGGAGGCGCTCGGCGGTCCTGCCGCTCTGCGTCGTACTCCCCTGCAGGCCGCGGCCGGCGCAGCGGTGCGCCTGGTCAACACGCCGGTCACCTGGTCGGCGCGCAGCATCGATCGAGCGATCGACGTCGCCCGCTCGACGCGTCCCCGCATCGAGTCGCTGCTCTCGCGCGGCGCGCACGCCGGTGACGTCGCAGCCAAGACCATCGGTGCGTCGCGCGATGCGGCTCTCGAGACGGCCGAGCGCGTGAGCCGTCGTGAAGGTGCCGACGGCACCGCCGACGCTCTGCACAAGGCACGCAGCGCCTCGGGTGTCCTCACCGAGGAGGAGCTGCCGATCCGGAACTACGACGATCTCACCGTCCCGAAGGCCGTGGCGGCGGTCAAGGAACTGACCGAGCCGGCGGACATCCGGGCGATCGTCGCCTACGAGGAAGCGCACAAGGCACGACACGGCGTGATCTCCGCGGCCCAGACCCGTCTGGCCGCCATCGCGCAGGAGGTGGTCGGCGTCTGATCCGCCGCGCCCCCAGTCACGTCACACGATCGCCGGGTCCCTCGTGGGCCCGGCGATCGTCGTCACCCCCCGTGTCGGTCCCGTTCACAGCGGGTACGCGACCTCTACGTTCATTCGAAAGGACACGCCATGACCCGCATCCTGTTCGTCGTCAGCTCCGCCGATCATTGGACGTTGCAGGACGGCACCCGCCATCCCACGGGCTTCTGGGCGGAGGAACTCGTCGAGCCGTACACCGTCTTCGACGAGGCCGGCTACGACATCACCGTTGCCACTCCGGGCGGCCGCACGCCCGTCGTCGACCAGGCCAGCCTCGAACCCGACGCTGCGGGCGGCGAGGACCGCGTGGCCGAGTTGAAGTCGTCGCTCGAGAAGCTGCAGCCGGTGCTCGCCGGTGCGGCGGTGCTCGAGGACCAGCGAGCAGAGGACTTCGACCTGCTGTTCGTGCCCGGTGGCCACGGCCCGATGGAGGATCTGGCCGTCGACGAGCGGTTCGGTGAACTCGTGCGGCACTTCGTCGAGGCCGACAAGGTCGTCGCGATGGTGTGCCACGCCCCGGCGGCCCTGCTCACCGCCCACGAGTCCGGCGGCCGTTGGCTGTTCGAGGGTTACAGCCTGACGGCGTTCACGAACATCGAGGAGGTCCAGGCAGGACTGGCCGACAAGGCACCCTGGCTGCTGCAGGACCGACTCCAGGAGGCGGGCGCGGTCTTCTCGTCCACGGACGCCTGGCAGCCGCACGTGGTGGTCGACCGCGTCCTGTACACGGGCCAGAACCCGGCCTCCTCGCGGCCGCTCGCCGAACGCGTCGTCGCCGAGATCCCCGCGCGCGCTACGTCGTGACCTTGCGGACGAAATCGATCGTCCGCTCGAGCGCGGCACGCGCATCCGGTGTCGACAGATCGAACTGGTACTCGTGTGCCAGTTCCGGTGTGTGATCGTCGGGATAGAACAACGCATCCACCTGCACACCCAGTCCGGTGAGCCGCTGCGCGAGCCTCTCGGACTGGGTGGCGGTGAGCGGATCGGCGTTGCCACCGGAGATGTAGGTGGCCGGGAAGTTCTCGGTGACCGAGTTCAACACCGACATCTGGCCCGCCGCATCCGAAGTGGCGAACTCCCGGGCGCCGGTGTAGGCCCACATCGCCTGCTCCACGCCCCATCCGATCAGCCCGCCGCTCCCACCGATCGCGGACACGTCGTAGATGCCGCAGTTGAGCACGACACCGCGAACGTTCTCCGGAGTGAAGGCCGGGTCGACACCGAGGGTCGCGGCGTAGTCGGGATCGGTGATCGCGGCGGCGATCTGCGCGGACAGTTGCGCCCCGGCCGAATCACCGGCGAGCACGATCCGGTCGGTGTCGATGTGCAGTTCGTCGGCGTGCTCGAGCAGGTAGCGCTGCGCATCGACGAGTTGCCGCACCGGGGTCGGATAGCGGTGGCCCGGTGCGAGCGAGTAGCCGACCGACACCACGGTGAATCCGGCGGCCGCGAGACGCCTGTAGTAGCCCGCGTAGTTGGTGCGGTTACCCGACAGCCATGCGCCGCCGTGCGTCCACACGATCGTCGGCAGCGCCTCGGTGGTCCCCGGCGGTGTGTACACGTCGAGGTAGGCGTCCGGGTCGTCCTCCCGGTAGTGGAGGTCGGCGACGAAGTCCGTCTCCGGAGCGTCCACCGCGAGCTTTGCGGTCTGCTCCCGCGCGTCGCGTTCGAAGACCTTCCGCACCACCAGTGATCCCGGCACGGGGGTGAGGACGAATGCGGCGGCCGTGACCACCACGACGAATGCCGGAACGAGCACGACCCGGGGTCCGATCGGGCGACGGGGCCTGTTCTCGGTGACGTCCTCGGCCAATTGTCACTCCTGCTCTGCGTTCGCACCGGCGCGTCCGGCCCGCCGATCGTGTCAAATGTTTCCCCCATGTGTGGCTCGACCGCGGGGCGTCGACCACTGTCGAGCCCGTGTGACCTACCTCACAGCGGGCGTGTGCGCGGGCCACCTGCGATGATGGGACATGTCACCTCGCGGGTTCCGGCTCGATCATCCGAATGGATGAGCCTTCCCGCGTCCGCATCAGTCCTCGTTCCCGGAGCGCTGCAGTGATGCGACGGTCGTGCGGTTCCGTTCGTGCCCTTACGAATCGGACGACCGGGTGTGACACCCACCGACAGAGAGAAGTCGTATGCAGTTCTCGACCGGACAGATCGTCGTCCACCCCCACCACGGACCTGCCACAGTGTCCGCGATCATCACCCGGACGATCAAGCAGTCACCCGTGCCGTATCTGCAACTGAAGATTCATCGCTCCGACCTCATGGTCGCCGTGCCGGTGGGGAAGGCCGAGGAGATCGGACTGCGTAACGTCTACGACTCGAGCGAACTCGCAGAACTGTTCGCGATCCTGCACGCTCCTACCGAACACGAAGAACAGACGTGGTCGCGGCGATTCAAGAACAACCGGGAGAAGCTGAATGTCGGCGATCTCCATGTCACCGCCGCCGTGGTCCGCGACCTGACACGTCGCGGACATCAGAAGGGCCTGTCGGCGGGCGAGAAGGGCATGCTGAAGACTGCGCACGGTTCCATCCTCGCCGAACTCTCCCTCGGCATGTCGCTGTCGGACGAGCAGGCGGAAGAGTTGCTCGAGTCGGCGATCCTGTCGTCCGAACCCACCCCCGAAGAGCGTCGGCTCGTCGCTGCCGGCTGACGGCTCTCCCCTCGATGCGCGACCGCGCCACGCGGACCCGTCCGCGTGGCGCGGTCGTCCGTCAGGGCTGTTCGCTCAGTGCCTGCAACCGGGTCTCCTCGAGGTCGAGGCGACGCTGGGCCGCACCGAGCGTCTGCGAACTGTAGGTACCGCGCGCCCGGGCTTCGAGCAGGGCCCCGCGTTCGGCCGCGATGGTGAGCAGCCGCAGCCGGATGTACTGCTCGCGCCGTTCGTCGTGGTCCGGATCCGGCGACGACGCGCCGCGTTCGTCCCGCACGCCGATCAGGCTGTCCGCTCGGACCCGCTCCACGGTCTGAGGGTCGACTCCGGACGACGACCCGGTGAGCTCCTTCTCCCCCGCGTCGGCCAGCTCGGCGAGCAGCGTGCCGTATTCGGTCCGGAGGCGCTCCTGGTCGTCGGCCGGGATCTTCACGAGCCGGATCACCGCCGGCAGTGTCAGACCCTGCAGCAGCAGTGTGGTCATGGCGACGACGAAGGCGATGAGGATCAGTTCGGCTCGGAAGGGCGTGTCGCTGGGGAGCGACTGGGCCGCTGCCAGTGTGATGGCCCCGCGCATACCGGACCATGCGAGCACCACCCCGCCACGCCACCCCAGTTTCTCCGTGACGAGGAAGTCCGCGTCGGCGGTGGCACGGTCGAACCGGCGTCCGATGTATGCCCTCCGGAGGGAAGGAACGTCGGCGTCGGCGAAGCGCTGCGCGATCCTCTCGCGGCGCTGTTCGAGCACCGGGAGCGCCTCCGCCGCCTTCCGCTCGTCCCTTTTGAGGACGGCGACGAGCGGGACGACGAAGAGCATGCGCACCGCGATGACGAACGCGCTGGCGACGAGGCCGATGAGCAGCCCCTCCGTGGTCGACAGTCTCGCATCGTCGACCTCGTCGAGGAGATGTTCGAGACTCAGACCCATGAGCAGGAAGATCGCCGATTCGAGCAGGAAGGCGACGGTCCGCCAGTTAATCTCCTCCGTGACGCGGTCCGCGGCGCGCAGGTATTTCGGACCGAGGTGTCCCGTGACGACCCCGGCGACGACCACTGCCAGCACGCCGGACGCACCGAGTTCCTCCGCGGGCACGAAGGCGACGAACGGCAGGATGAACGATGCGGCAGTGTTGAACACCGCGTCCTGGAACAGACCTCGGATGCGGACGTTGACGATCCCGACGACGATGCCGATGACGGTGGCGATCACGACCGAGTAGAAGAAGTCCCCGGCGACCTGCCACAGCGAGACCGCTCCCGCCATCGCGGCGATCGCCGAACGCAACAGGACCAGCGCCGACGCGTCGTTGACGAGCCCTTCACCCTCGAGCACGGTCAGCAGACGTGACGGCAGACCGAGCCGGCGGCCCACCGAGGTGGCCGCGACGGCATCGGTCGGGCTGACGACCGCGCCCAGCGCGAAACACGCGGCCCACCCGAGATCCGGGATGAGCAGGTGGAACAGCGCTCCCGCACCCGCCGTGGTCACGACGACGAGAAGGACCGCGAGTCCGCTGATGGCCTTGAAGTTCCGGCGGAAGTCCTGGGCCGGCATGCTCAGCGCGGCCGAGTACAGCAGAGGCGGAAGAATGACGGCCAGAACGAGTTCCGGCTCGATCTCCACGTCGGGGACGCCCGGGACGAAGCTCAGCACCGCCCCGACCACCACCAGACCGAGCGGCGCCGCTACTCCGAGACGTTGCGAGAACGCCGCGATGCTCACGATGCCGGCGATCCCGACCACTGCCATGAGAACCAGATCCATTCGGATCATTGTGCTCGCTCATGACCTCTCGGCCGTGGAGCGGTGCGCGTGGTGTTCGTCGTAAGTGGACGGATATCGCAGGCTTTCTCGTTGAATGAGAAGAGCCGATCCTGTGAGCCGTCATCGCTCCCACACTCGTGGAACACATCGTGTCCCACGCGCGCGGGACGGCGACGACCACGCTGAGGAGAACCCTATGGCCTTGCTCGACGAAGCCCTGTGGACGGGAAAGATCCATCTCGACGGCTGGCGCCCCGGCAACGGCGGCACCACCAAGGTCACCAACCCCTCGACCGGAGAACAGATCGCCGAGATCGGCCTGGCCGACCCCGATGACGTCTACGCCGCCGCCCGCGCTGCCGCCGCCGCGCAGAAGTCCTGGGCAGCCACCGCGCCGTCCGAGCGTGCGGAGATCCTCCGTCGCGCCGGTGAGAAGTTCCGCGAACACGCCGACGAACTCATCGGCTGGGGTCTCCGCGAGGCCGGGTCCATCCCGGACAAGGCCGCCATGGAGGTGTTCGGTTCCGCCACCGAGTGCTTCGAGGCGTCGGCGCTGCCCACCCATCCGCACGGTGAGTACCTGCCATCGGACAACGGTCACTGGTCCATCGCGCGCCGCCTGCCCGCCGGCGTCGTCTCGGTGATCGCGCCGTTCAACTTCCCGTTGCTGCTCGCGATGCGCTCGGTCGCCCCGGCCCTCGCCCTCGGCAATGCGGTGCTGCTCAAGCCGGATCCGCGGACCACCGTCATCGGCGGTGTCGCCGTGGCCCGGATCTTCGAGGAGGCCGGATTGCCCGCCGGTGTGCTGCAGGTGCTGCCCGGTGGTGGTGACGTCGGCGCCGCGACCGTCGATGCTCCCGAGGTGCGGGTGGTCTCGTTCACCGGATCCACCGCCGCCGGACGCCACGTCGGCAAGGCCGGCGCGGAACATCTCAAGCGCACCCACCTCGAGCTCGGTGGCAACAACGCGATGATCGTGCTCCCCGGCACCGATGTCGATCTCGCTGCCGGTGTCGGAGCGATGGGATCGTTCTTCCACCAGGGCCAGATCTGCATGACCACCGGCCGGCACCTGGTGCACGAGTCCGTCTACGACGACTACGTGCGCGCCCTCGCCGCGAAGGCGGATGCGCTCGTCGTCGGCGATCCTGCAGGCGGCCCGGTGCACCTGGGCCCGATCATCGACGAGCGTCAGCTGGCAAACATCGACACGATCGTGCAGGCCACGGTCGCCGCGGGCGGCACTCTCGCTGCCGGCGGCACGCACGAGGGGCTGTTCTACCGGCCCACCGTCCTGACCGATCTGACCACGGAGATGCCCGCCTGGGGCCAGGAGATCTTCGGGCCCGTCGCTCCGGTGCTGAAGTTCTCCGATCCGGACGAGGCCGTCGAACTGGCCAATGCATCCGAATACGGCCTGTCGGTGAGCATCGTCGGTGACGTGGGACAGGCGATGAAGATCGCCGACCGCATCCACTCGGGCAAGATCCACATCAACGAGATGACCGTCGCCGACGAGGCCAACGCTCCCTTCGGCGGGGTCGGGGCATCCGGTACCGGTTCCCGCTTCGGCGGTCCGGCCGCGAACATCGACGCGTTCACCGAGACCCAGTGGGTCACGGTACGTCCCGACATCGCGCCCTACTCGTTCTGACGCAGATCGCTAATCGGCCCGGGCGAGCGTGTGCTCGCCCGGCCGTTCTCGTATGTCCCCGGCAGGGTTACTCGGCGAAGGTGAGTCCGCGTGCGGCGAGTGCTTCCTCGAGGATGCGGAGCGCTTTCGGCCCCACCCCGTGCAACGCCGCGAGTTCCCGTCTCGAATGCCGCGCGACGTCGTCGAGGGTCCTGATTCCTTCGGCGAGCAGAGCGCGGGTCGCGGGACTTCCGATGGCGGGGAGGTCACCCGGGGGCGTCGTCATGGTGTGATGCTAGATCCGCGCTTCCTGGCAGGCGGCTCGTTCCTCCACCGCCGCGGCCGTCTCCTCCGCGATCAGGTCGGCGTTCACGGCCGCCCCCGTCATCACGCCGGCGCCTGCAGCGACCACGACCACCGCGGAGAGATCGGCGGAGTTGCCCGCCGCCCACACACCGGGCAGAGCGGTCTTCCCCGTCGGGTCGGTCTCGATGAGGGTACCCACGGGATGGTCGGTGACCGTTCCGCCGAGCTGCTCGTACAGGTCGGCGCGGGCGACGAAACGCGGCGCGACCACCACGGCGTCGACCTCGATCTCGGTGCTGTCCTCGAGCACCACGGCACGGACCTCCTCGCCGTCCGCTCGCAGTTCCGCGACCGCGCCGTCGACGATCCGCACGTCGCGCGCCTCGAGCTGGTCGCGGGCCTCGGCCTCCAGGGCGGGCGCCGAGTGGGTGAAGAAGGTGACGTCGTCGCTGAGCTGACGGAACAACAGGGTCTGGTGCACGCTCATCGGCCCCGAGGAGATCACGCCGATGCGCCGGTCCCGAACCTCCCAGCCGTGGCAGTACGGGCAGTGCAGGACACTCTTGCCCCACAGTTCGCGGACTCCGGGCAGGTCGGGCAGCTCGTCGACCAGTCCCGTCGCGAGGATCAGTCGACGTGCCTGCACGCTGGTGCCGCCGGAGAGACCGATCTCGAATCCCGTGCCGCTGCGACGAGCGGATTCTGCTCGTGCGGACAGGATCTCGGCGCCGTATCCGACGGCCTCCTTCCGCCCGAGAGCCAGGAGTTCGGTCGGCGCGATGCCTTCGTGCCCGATCACGTTGTGCGCGGCCGCGGCAGGGGCGTTGCGCGGTTCACCGGCGTCGACGACGAGCACCGAGCGGCGCGAGCGTGCCAGCGCGGTTGCGGCACTCAGTCCGGCCGAGCCGCCGCCGATCACGACGACGTCGTAACCGTCCTGTGTGGGGTTCTCCTGGGTGTTCATCGGTTCTCCTCCTTGATTGCCCGTGCGATCCACACGGTTCGGGATCCACGCACCACCAGATCTGCCCGGTGCAGCACCGAATCGGGGCCGTCGCCGACGAGCCGATCGAGCGTGTCGAGATCCTCGTCGGACACGGCGTTGTCGAGGCCGGTGCGCATCCGGCTCAGCACCGCGTGGGCGTATCGGCGTGCGGTGTCGTCGACGTCGGCACCGAGTTCGTCGCGGCGCATCTCGACCATCTCGAATCCGGCGCGACGCAGGTTGTCGCTCCAGTCGGGCCATCTGTTCCACCCTCGGGACGCCGCGGCCTCGTGACATCTCGCTTCGAGTCCCGGCGTACCGATACCGATGTCGTCGGGCAGGAATCGTGGTTGCGACTCCATCTCGGTAACGACCACCGTCCCCCCGGGTGCCATCGCCTCGGCGAGTTGCCGGAGCGTCGCATCCGGGTCCTCGATGTGGTGCAGGGACAGGGCCGCCCAGGCGAGGTCGATCGCACCGACGGTCGGCAGTCCTGCATCGAGGTCCGCCTCGACGGTCCGGATCCGATCACCGAACCCGTTGTGCTCGGCGGTCTTCCGGAGTCGATCGAGCATCCCGGCGGAACGGTCGAGGGCGACGAGCTGCGCGTGGGGGAACCGGCGCGCCAGGGCGAGGGTGCCCGTTCCTGTGCCGGCGCCGATGTCGACGACGCTGCGCGGTTCGCGCTCGAGCTGTCCGGCGACCCGGTCGAGCAACGACTCGAAATAGGGCCGGTTCATCGCGGCGTCGAGGTCGAGCACCTCGGCCATCGACTCGTCGTGCGCGTGGTCGTGCGGTGCGTGGTGGGCGTGGTGGTGCATGACTTCACGTTAGGTCGCGTCATCCAGTTTCGGCATACACTCTTGCCTATGGAGCAAGAATCGTCCGATCTGGACCAACTCATCCGCCAGCGCATCCGCAGCCTGCGGCTCGCGCGGGGGTGGACCCTCGACGCTCTCGCAGCCCGGTGCCACATCAGCCCGTCGAACCTGAGCCGCATCGAGACGGGCCGGCGCAGGATCGCACTCGACCAGCTCGTCCCCATCGCGCGAGCACTCGACACCACGATCGACCAGCTCGTCGAATCCGGCGAGGACCAGGACGTGGTGATCAGACCCCAGCCGTGCGACACCCCGGGGTACACGACCTGGCTGTTGTCGCGGGAACGATCACTGGGCGGCGTCACCATCGCCAAGATGCGGATCACGAAGCAGGAGCCGGTGCCGGCCGACACGCTCCCCGTGCACCCGGGGCACGAATGGTTCACCGTCCTGACCGGCACCGCCCGGCTCCAGCTCGGCGAACGGACGATCCTCATCCAGGAGGGCAACGCCGCCGAGTTCTCGACGATGACGCCACACGCCATCAGCGCGCACGACGGACCGGTGGAGATCCTCACGATCCTCGATCAGAACGGGGAGCGTGCGCACCTGCGCAACCCCGCATCGCACTGAAAGGGCCGGGTTCACCCGTCAGGCGTACAGGCGATCGACGAACGCCCCGAGATTCTCGCGGACGCGCTCGGCCTTCTCCTCCGGCTCGAGATCCTCGCGGTACCGGCTGCCCAGTGCGGGCTTCTTCTTGCCGCGCGCGTACAGCGAACACTGCAGGTCGATGCACATGTACGTTCCGACCGCGTTGCCCGCTCGTCCCGAATCTCCGACCTTGTTCGCCGTCATCAAAGCGATGCCACCCCTGGTGTGGGTGGTGAGGCAGATCGTGCACATCTGCGTCTTGCCCGAGCCCTGCTGCTCGAACCGCATGGCGACACCGACAAGTTCGCCGTCGCGAGGGACGACGATGTAGCCGCGACCGGGGAACGACGGATCGGTCCAGCCGAGGAAGTCGAGTTCGTCCCACGGCCGGGCGTCGAGATCACGCGGCACCGGAAGCCGCTTCGCATCACCCTTGGAGCAGTTGACGAAGGATGTTCGAATGTCCCGTTCGGTAAGCGGGTCCATGGCCGGGACCACCTTTCGTTCGCGTATGTACCGACCCGAGGACGGTACGCGCACCGCTCACTCCGGACAAACGATTTTCGCGGCCCTCACGCCGACGAACGCGGCGCTCCGATACCCGGATCGATCGTCACCGGACCGGACGCGGTGGGCGCGACCGGGAAGTCGAAGATCGCCGTCGGAAGATATACCGTGGCACACGAATTCGGGATGTCCACGACACCCGACAAGCGTCCCTCGATGGGTGCAGCCCCGAGCAGGAGATACGCCTGCTCGGGGCTGTAGCCGAATTTCGTCAGATAGTCGATGGCGTGCAGACACGCCCGCTGGTACGCCAATTGCGAATCCAGATACCGCTGTTCGCCGTCGAGCGTCACGGACGTGCCGGAGAACGCGAGCCACTCGGAGTACTGCGGGTCGGTGTTGCCCGGCATGAAGATGGCGTTCTCGCTCACCCCGTAGGTCTCCATGCCACCGGGGATCAGGTCGACGCGCAGGTCGATGAACCCGCCCATCTCGATGGCACCGCAGAAGGTGATCTCGCCGTCACCCTGCGAGAAGTGCAGGTCGCCGACCGACAGATTCGCGCCGTCGACGAAGACCGGATAGAAGATCCGGCTTCCCTTCGTGAGGTTCTTGATGTCCTGGTTGCCGCCGTTCTCCCGGGGCGGCGCGGTGCGCGCCGCTTCGGCCGCGACCCGGTCGAAATCGGCGCCCGACAGGCTGCCGAGAATCGCGCCGTTCGGCTCGGGCGGCAGCGCCAGCGCCGGTTCACGGTCGGGATCCGTCGCGATCAGCGCGGCTTCCCGTGTGTTCCACGTCGACAGCAGTTCGTGCGACGGCGCCGTCCCCATCAGGCCGGGATGCACGATGCCGGTGAACGACACATGGGGCACATGGCGGCTCGTCGCCTTCTGCCCGGAGAAGTCCCAGACCGCCTTGTAGGCGTCGGGGAACTGGTCGGTGAGGAATCCCCCGCCGTTCGTCTTCGCGAAGATGCCGGTGTAGCCCCAGCCCTGCCCGGCGAGCGGACCCGAATCCTCCTGCGGGATCGGGCCGAGGTCGAGGATGTCGACGATCAGCAGGTCGCCGGGCTTTGCCCCTTCCACCGCGAACGGTCCCGACAACGCGTGCACGATGTGCAGCGGAGCGTTGCGGATGTCGTCGGCGGAATCGTCGTTGTGGATCTCGCCATCGAACCATTCGCGGCAGTGCACGCGGAAGGAATCCCCCGGTTTCAGCGTCGCGACGGGTGGGATGTCCGGGTGCCAACGGTTGTGGCCGATCTTCTCCTGATCGGTGAACCGGCGGGTCGAATCGAGGGGGAACACGACGTCGGGCACGGGACCTCCTGCAGCGGTGACGGATCAGGGCTGTGACGATCTGGGACGGTGCGATCAGGGGCGGGGTAACGATCGGTGTCGGGGATCGGTGGTGACCGGCCGCGCCGGGCGTCTCGGCGCACCCGGGAGGGCACCCGAGACGACGTCGGGTTCGGAGGCGGTCCGCGCCGCGGCGTCGTGCAGGCGCATCGCCGCCGAACCGCCCCGGCCGAGACGGGGCGCGGTGAGCGAACGACGAGCCTGCCGAGCACACTGCGGGCACGGCGTCGACGAGGAGACCTCGCTCATCGGAAGGGAGACGTCGAACGGCCCGCAGTCGGCGCATCGGAACTCGTACAGCGGCATCGGCATCGCCTTTCGCCCGTCGGTGCACCGACCATAACGGACCGAACGGAAACCCGCGCGTCTACTCCGAATGTTCCTGTTGTCCGGAACTGTTCGGTGACACCTCTGTTCGGTGACATCTCTATCCGGTGACCCGCTCTCGCTTCGTCAGCACCAGCGGTTCACCCTCGGTGATCGCGATCGTGTGTTCGCTGTGCGCGGTGTGCGAACCGTCGGCGGAGCGGATGGTCCAGCCGTCGGGGTCGTAGACGATCTTGTCCGTTCCCGCCGCGAACCACGGTTCGAGGGCGAGCGTCAGGCCGGGACGGAGCACGAGCCCGCGGCCCTTGCGCCCGGCGTTCGCCACGTGCGGATCCTCGTGCATGGTGCGACCGAGTCCGTGGCCACCGAACTCGGTGTTGACGGGATAGCCGTACTCGGCTGCGACGGCGCCGATCGCCGCAGAGATGTCGCCCAGGCGGTTGCCGGGGAGCGCAGCGGCGATGCCTGCGGCCAGTGCCACCTCGGTCGCCTCGACGAGACGCCGGTCCTCGGGACGCTCCGCGCCGACGATGATGCTGCGCGCCGAATCGGCGACCCAGCCGCCGATCGAGACGGCGATGTCCATGCTGAGCAGATCGCCGTCCCGGAGCACGTAGTCGTGCGGGAGTCCGTGCAGCACTGCGTCGTTGACGGAGAGGCAGATGACGTTGCGGAACGGTCCGCTTCCGAACGACGGCGCGTAATCCCAGTAGCACGAGACCGCGCCGCGTTCCTCGATCATGTCCCGTGCGCGCTGTTCGAGGTCGAGCAGGTTCACGCCGGGACGGGCGCGGCCCGTCAAGTCGTCGAGCAACTCGGCGATGAACGTACCGGTCACATCCATTGCCGCGATCTCACCGGGGGTCTTCAGTTCCAACACGGGTGTACTCCTCAGGATCACAAGACGGTATTTAAATACCACCCTAACGCGACGATCGGTATTTTCATACCGACGCGGTTAGACTGCAGGTCATGGTGCGACTCCCCCTGACCCCGGAACAGCTGGCCGCCGGCAAACGCCTGGGTGGACGGCTGCGCGAAGCCCGAGGCAGCAGGACGCTCACCGAGGTGGCCCGGGCCGCCGACATCTCACCGGAGACCCTTCGGAAGATCGAGACCGGACGACTGGCGACGCCGGCCTTCGCGACGATCGCCTCCCTCGCACGGGTGCTGCCCGTCTCCCTCGACGATCTCGCCGAACTGACCCTTTCCTGCACCGACCTGCAGCGCACCGGCTAGTCCCGCCCCGCGTGACGTAACAGCGGGAGACATCGGCAGCGATATCAGGAGGCACACCACCGCGACAGCGAAGGGACCCCGATGTCGATGCAGCCTCCGCCGGACGGATACGGCTACGGCTACGGCGCTCCCCCGCCACCCTGGCCCACCCCGACCCCGCCGCGACGACCGAAGTGGCCGTGGCTCGTGGGCGGTGCCCTGCTCGTCGCCGTCGTCGCCGCGGTCGCCGCTCTGGTCGTCGTCCTGACCCGCTCGTCCGATCCGGGGTCGGAGAGCGGCGTCGCCGCGAGTCCGTCCCCGTCCACCGTGACGGTCACCGCGTCGCCGTCCGCGGCCCTGCCGACGGAGACGGATCCGCCCGCACCGCGAGCACAGGCGAGCCGGTCCGCCGCCCCGAGCGGCTTCCCTACCAACGGCACCCTGAAGGTCGGGGTGGACATCGCTCCCGGCGAATACGCGCTACGCCCGACGGATTCACTCGGAGGCTACTGGGAGCGGCTGTCGTGCCTGACCGGCGACTTCGAGTGCATCACGGCCAACAGCATCGTGCAGGGCAACAGCTACGTCACCGTGCTTCCGGGCGACGTGGCCCTGCGGATCGAGGACCTCGAACTCACGGCGACCGGCAATCCCGCACCCGCGACCGGACCCGCACGTCCGCTACCGCCCGTGTCTGCCTCCGAGGACACCGACCCCCAGGGTTTCGTCGGCATCCCCGAGGCACGGTGCAACCACACGAATCCCGCTGTCGCCATCGGGCAGACGGCCGACTCGCTCGTCGTGGTGTGCGAGACCGGGGCCGGGCGGTACTACTACAAGGGCGTCCGCACGAACGACGGGGCAGCGATCGAGATCGACGATCCCGTGCCTTCAGGAGACGGTTTCACTGCCACGAACGCCGGTGTGCAGTACAGCATCTCGTCGAGTGCTCTCATCATCTCCGAGGGGTCGACGGTGCTCGCTGAGGAGCCGATGCTGCAGTACTGGTCGCGGTGATCAGCAGTACCGGTGATCACCGGGGACGCGAGACCGCCTGCCCCGCGCCGCTCCGCCACACACCGTGCACCCCGCTCGGTCCGATGCCCCGATCGAGGGCGAGCAGCAGGACGGCGCATCCGATTCCCGACAGCACCAGGCTCGTGCCGAACAGCGCGGGATAGCCGAACACGTCTCCGACCACACCGGCGGTGAACCCCGCGATGCCCTGCACGACGACGATCGCGCACGCGAGCAGGGTGTAGTCGCTGCCGGCGTGGTCCCTGTCCGCGGCGTCCATCATGAGCGTGAACACCGCAACCGTCGCGGCACCGCCGAGGACGTGTTCGGCCAAGCTCGCGGAGACGATGAGCCCGAACCCGCCGTAGCCGAGCGACGCGACGACGTACAGCGCGAGACTCGCCGTCTGGGTCACGCCACCGATCAGCAGGGCCTGCCGGCGACCGCGACGGAAGCACAGCCACCCACCGAGTGCGGCGCCGCCGAGGGCGCCTGCCGAGGACAGCACTCCCTTGACCAGCGCGATCTGCCCGAGGGTGAGTCCGGAGTCGGACATGAACGGCCCGACCATCGCCGAACCCATCGAGTCGCCGAACTTGAAGCCGCCGATGAGCAGGATGAACGCGAGCATGCCGGGGCGGCGCAGACGCGCCCACCACGCGACCGTCATGCGGGTCGCGCTTCTCGGTTCCCGATCCGGCGTGGCCCGTCGCTCCGTGCGCGGCAGCCGCCACACCGGGATCGTCGTCAGCAACAGCAGGAACGCCATCGCGAGGAACAGGCTGCGCCAACCGGCGAGGGAGAACACCCACAGCAGCGCTCCCCCGCCGACGATCATCCCGATGCGGTACGCGCCGACCTGGATGCCGTTCCCCAGCCCGCGTTGTTTCGGTCCGAGCAGTTGCACGGCCAGACCGTCGGTCGCGACGTCCTGCGTGGCCGAGAGGGCGTTGACGACCGCGATGCCGACGAGCAGCCACCGCAGCGTCGACGACAGGTCGAGGCACGCCAGGATCAACGACACCGCCGACGCCGCGAGTTGGAGCGAGAGCAGCCACTGCCGTCGGGTCCCGTAGTGGTCGACGTACGGCGCCCACAGGAACTTCAGCGCCCACGGGGCGAACAGCACGCCGGTCGCGCTGATCGCGATCAGCGAGAAGCCGGACTCACGGAGCACCACCGGAAGCGCCTGGGTGAAGAACCCGTACGGCAGGCCCTGCGCGAAGTACAGGGCAGCCAGCAGTGCGAGCGTGCCGGTCGGGATGCCGAGCCGGGCCGGTGCAGTCATGCGGACATGGTGGCAGAACGGTGCGGGACGTCCCCGGCGAGCATGCGCGGAGCGCAGTGCCCGGATCTCGACAAGCTCTGATCGCATCGTCGCCGATGACCCGAGGCGCAGCTCACGTCGCGGTCGATGGGAGGATGGTGCCCGTGCCGATGCCCTCGCCGTTGCCCGTCAGGAGCGGGGTCGGACCCACGCGACTGCGTGTTCCGACCTCCGGCCCGTGGGCGACCGTCGCCGAGTACGTCGTCGCGAGATTCGATCACCTGGACGCCGACGATCTCTACCGGCGGTTCGACGCCGGCGAGATCGTGGGCATCGACGGAGAGCCCATCGGTCGCGGCACCGAGCTCGGCACACACCGATTCGTCTGGTACTACCGCGATCTGCCCGTCGAGGAACCGGTGCCGTTCCACGAGGAGATCCTGCATATCGACGACGACCTCGTCGTCGTCGACAAACCGCACTTCCTGCCGACCACGCCGGGTGGGCGGTACCTGCGTGAGTCGGCCCTCGTCCGGCTACGCACCCGCCTCGAGAACCCGGACCTGACTCCGATCCACCGCCTCGACCGGGCGACCGCCGGACTGGTGATGTTCTCGGCCCGGCCCGCGACCCGCGGTGCCTACCAGTCACTGTTCGAGAAGCGCCGGGTCACCAAGGTGTACGAGGCGGTGTCGGCTCTTCCGGCCGAGTGGGATCCGACAGCGCGGCAGATCGCGGGACGTCCGGCACCCGTGCTGTACCGCAATCACATCGAGTCGCGTCGCGGCGAGTTGCGCGTCGTCGTCGACGACACCCGTGAACCCAACTCCGAGACGCTGATCGAGGTGCTCGGGGCCGGTGTGAGCAGGTCGGGACGAGCCGTCCTGCATACTCTTCTCCGCCCGCACACCGGTCGGATGCATCAGTTGCGAGTGCACCTCGCGGCGCTCGGGATCGGAATCCTCGGCGATCACTGGTATCCCGTCCTGTTGCCCGAGACACCGGACGACCATTCGCTCCCGCTCCAACTTCTCGCGCGGGAACTGGAATTCGTCGACCCTCTGTCCGGAACCGAACGTCGGTTCGTCACGCAGCGCATCCTGGACGAAGCACCGCTCCCGGAAGGCTGAGGGTCCGAGCGGATTCCTGCTCGATCCTCCGAAAACTCCGACGTGTCCGGCTCCACGAAATACGCTGGTAGGCATGACCAAGATCGTCGACGGTTACCTCCGGTCACCGCTGTCGGGTATCGCACCGTGGATTCTCATGTCCGTCCTGTCGGCTCCGGGACGGTTCGAGGAAGCGGTGTGTTTCGCTCTCGGTCTGGTCCTGTTGACGATGTGGGTGGGCACGCGGCGCGGCATCAAGATCCACGCCCTCGATGTCTTCGGTGCCGCATTCTTCGTCGTGCTGGCCGCGGTGGGCCTGATCGCCTCGGACGGTGTCATCGACTGGATGGAGATCTGGGCCGGCGAACTCACCAACATCGCGCTCGCGGTGTTCGTGATCGCCACCCTGATCGCGCGTAGGCCGTTTACCCTCCCCTACGCGAAAGAGGAGACTCCCCAAGAATATTGGTCGTCCCCGCTGTTCACGAAGATCAACTACGTGATCTCCGCGGTCTGGGCCGGAGCATTCACCTTCTCCGCCGTCGTCGGGCTCATCGGCGACGCCGTGATGCGCGACCCGGGCAACTTCTGGACCGGTTGGGTGCTCCAACTCGCAGCGATCTTCTTCGCGGTGGCCTTCACCGAGTTCTATCCGGACTACGCGGGCGCGAAGGACGCGGCATCGCACGGGGCGGCCGAACCCGCGCCGTCGCTTCTGGAGCTGATCGACTGGTTGCCGACGTTCGTGCTGGTCGCGGGGATCTTCGGTTGGGTCACCGATTCGATTCCCGACGCCGTCGGGATCGGCATGATCGTCGTCGGCATCGTCGGGAGTGTGGTGCTCGGCAGACTGTCACCGAAGACCGAGAAGGCCTCCACGTGACGCCTGGACCGGCATCTACCCGGACGGACGCTCTGGCATCTCTTCGCCCGCGGCACCTCGCGTACCGACCGCATAGAGCAGGAGTCCCACGACGATCCATGCGACGAGGGTCCAGAATGCGACGAATCCGCCGGCACCGTCGAAGTATGCGGCCGAGCGCACGAGGGTTCCGGCCGCGCCCGGGGGAAGGATCTGACCGAACGTACCGAGTCCGGACGGCAGCCACGCCGACGTCGTCGAGATACCGGCCAGTGGATTTCCGAGGAACATCATGGCCATCGCACCGAGGGTGAACCCTTTGGCACCGAAGGCTTTCTGCAGCCCGGCCAGCGGAAGAGCAAGCGCAGCGATGCCGAGGGCCATGGACCCCACGACCGGCCAGAAGGCGGATTCGATACTTCCGAAGGCGAAGGTGAGCACGGACGAAACCACGATTCCCCCGGCTGCGGCGAAGACGAGCAGACCGGTCAGGTACCAGCCGACGCTGTGCGGCAGGATCTTCCGGAATGCGACGACCGGGACGATGCCACCGAAGACGAGCGGGAACGCGAGGCCGCCGATGCCGACACCCGTGGGGTCGGAGTCCGGCAGCGGGACGACGTCTTCGACGGTCACCTCGACCCCGAGCGCGCCGCCGACCGCCTGAGCCGTCCCGGCGAGCGAACCGGAGATGGCCGTCGACCCCGCACCGGCGACCAGTGTGCGAACGCCCGACTCGTCGACCACGAACCCTCCGATGACGTCACGGTCGCGGATGGCATCGCGTAGTTCCTGCTCGGAGGAGAAACGCTGCGAGGTGTAGGCGTCGGGGGCAGCCGCCGCGAGTGACGTCTCGAATTGGTCTGCTGCCGAGGATGTTCCTACGACACCGACCTGCAGGTCGTGCGGTCCACTCTTCAGCGACGGCATGATGAAGACCACCAGCATCAACACCAGGATCACTCCGAGCCCGCACGTCATTCCCACCAGCGTCAGGGCGGGATGATGCTTGCGCGCGGTGGAGTCACCCGCGCCGGGAACTGTCGTCGTAGCAGCGTCTGCCATCGCGTCTTCCTTGTCCGAACCGTTCTTAAGTGGATGATTTTCCTCCACTTATAACGGAGAATAATCCTCCGATTAGGATGGGGATGTCAAGCGAAGTTCCTCACAGCCCAGCCCGGAAGGAAGGCAACCGATGCGCGCCGATGCAGCAAAGCGCCGTCAGCTGATCGTCCAGGAGGCCCGTCGGCTGTTCGCAGCCCACGGGAGCGACGTCGCACTCGAAGCGGTCGCGGAGGCCGCCGGTGTCGGCATCGCTACCCTCTACCGGAACTTCGAATCCCGGGCCGCGCTGGCGGACGAGGTCGCGCTGGCGATCCTCGGCGACATGCACGCAGCGGGCACCGAAGGCCTGGAGCGGGTCGGCTCGTCACCCGAGGATGCGTGGGTGGGCTACGTGCAACGGCTGGTCGAACTCGACCTGGGCGCTCTCTCGGCGACGCTCGCCGAGTTCGTGACGGACGAGATCTCCGGAGCGGTGCGCGACGCTCAGGCCCGGACGCTCGCCGGGGTCGAGGAACTGCTCGACGCGGTGCGGGCCGCCGGCATCGTGCGTCCCGACCTCGACGCATTGGAACTGGTCCTGGCAATCGGTCTGATCACCCGCCCCCTTCCCGACGCCATCCGCGAAGTGACGCCGAATGTCGTGCCGCGATTGATATCGATCGTCCTGGCGGGCATGCGACCGTCGTGATCCGGCCGTCCGCCCCGGCAGTCGTGCAGAGGTCCGCGGGCGTAGGATCACAATCAGCCAGTGTCTGCGGCGCTCGATCGCGGGAGCGAAGATGGGCAGGTCGACGGTCCTGAACCACGCGCGGGCAGCGTTTTGCGCTCGCGACTGGCCGCGCGCCTTCGACGGATTCCGTAACGCCGACACACTCGCCGGCCTGCCCGCGGACGACCTCGATCTGTTCGCCCGGACCGCATACCTCACGGGCCACGACGACGACAGCGTCGCGCTGTACGAACGCGCTTTCACCGCGCATCTCGAAGCCGGTGAAACCGAGAGCGCGGGCCGCAGCGCGTTCTGGCTGTGTTTCCTCCTGATGGGACGCGGTGAAGTAGCGCGGGCAGGCGGTTGGTTGGAGCGGGCCCGACAGTCGGGCATTCCGGAGCGACCGGACTGCGCCATCAGCGGCTTCCTCATGCTTCCGGCGGCCGTACAGAACATGCACGCGAACCGGCCCGCCGAGGCGCTTCCGGTGTTCACCGTAGCCCAGCAGATCGGGCGGACGTGCCGCGACGCCGACCTCCTCGCGCTGAGTTCACTGGGTATCGGGCAGTGCCGCGTCCTGCTCGGCGACGTCGCCGGTGGGCTGCGCACACTCGACGAGGTCCTCGTCGCTGTCGGTCTGGGCGAGGTCTCGCCGGTCGTCTCCGGGCTGGTCTATTGCGCGGTCATCGAAACCTGCTACAGCACATACCATTTTCAACGGGCGAGGGAGTGGACCCATGCGCTCGGCCGGTGGTGCGACGACCAGTCCGGCCTCGTGCCGTTCCGGGGGCAGTGCCTCGTTCATCGCGCACAGATGATGCAACTCGACGGCGAGTGGTCCCAGGCCATGGATGTTGCCCTCCTTGCACTACAAAGACTTTCGGATCCTCCGGGACAGCCCGCGATGGGCATGGCCTTGTACGAGCAGGGCGAACTGCACCGTTTGCGCGGCGAGTTCACCGAGGCGGACGCCGCCTACCGATCCGCGGGCATGTACGGACAGGAAGTGCAACCAGGTCTGGCTCTACTGCGCCTGCGACAAGGCGACACCACCGCAGCGGTCGCCGGGATCCTGCGAGGTCTCGGCGAATCGTCGAATCTCGACCGACCGCGGATGCTGGCCGCCCACACGGAGATAGCGCTCGCCACAGGGGACGTCGCCGCCGCGCGCCGCAGCGCCGATGAGCTCGATGCGCTGACCCGAACACAGGACGCCCCGGCACTGGCAGCGATCGCCGACCACGCACAGGGCGCGGTTCTGCTCGCCGAAGGTGACCCCAACGGCGCCCTCGACCGGCTGCGACGATCCGGCAGACGCTGGCGCGAACTCGGCGCACCCTACGAACGCGCCCGGGTACGCGTACTGCAGGGCCGATGTTGTGCCGCCCTCGGCGACGACGATGCTGCCCGGCTCGAATTCGACTCGGCAGCATCGGTCTTCCATGATCTGCATGCGCTGCCGGATCTGCGTGAGCTCCGCGTTCCCACCGTCGCGAACGCACCGAACGGACTGACTCCCCGCGAGGTCCAGGTATTGCGGGCCGTTGCCACCGGCAAGACCAATCGAGCCATCGCCGACGAGTTCGTCCTCAGCGAGAAGACGGTGGCCCGGCATGTGAGCAATATATTCGTCAAGCTCGACGTGTCGTCACGATCGGCGGCGACGGCCTACGCGTACGAGCATCGCTTGCTCTGAATGGGTAGAACTACCCATACGCCGTCACCCCGGTTGCATATCTCGCCCGACGCGACCGATGAGCAGCGACGCCTAACGTCGTCGGTACAGTTCCTCTCCTCAGGGAGTCGTCATGACCATCCACAGCGCACCCCGACAGATCGACACCGTCGTGATCGGCGCAGGTCAAGCAGGCCTGTCCGCCGCGTACCATCTCGCCCGGCGGGGGCGTTCGTTCCTCATCGTCGACGCGAACCCGCGGATCGGTGACAACTGGCGCTGCCATTGGGATTCGTTGCACCTGTACAGCCCCGCCGGGTACGACGGACTGCCCGGCATGCCGTTCCCGGGCGACCCGCACCGCTCCCCCACCAAGGACGAGGTTGCCGACTATCTCGAGTCCTATGCCACCCGATTCGACCTGCCCGTGCTCGGCAGCACCCGGGTGCGCCGACTCTCCCGCGACGGCGACCGGTTCGTCCTCGACTGCGGCGACACACGGATCGAGGCGAACAACGTCGTCGTGGCCACGGGCACGTTCGGTCGAACCCCACGCGTCCCCGACTTCGCTTCCGAACTGGATCCCGGCATTGTGCAGTTGCATTCGAGCGAGTATCACGATCCGTCGCAGTTGCGTGACGGTCCGGTGCTCGTCGTGGGGGCTTCTCATTCCGGCAGCGAGATCGCCTACGAGCTGGCGGCATCCCATCCAACGATCCTGTGCGGACGCGACACCGGGCAGTTGCCGGTGCGTGTGGACAGTCCCGCCATGCGCGTGTTGTTCCCGGTCCTGTGGTTCGTGTGGGGACATGTGCTGTCCGTACGCACCCCGATGGGACGACATGCTCGCGAGGACGAACGGCGTCACGGCGCGCCACTGCTGCGGATCCGCCGACGGGAACTGGCCGCGCGCGGCGTCACCCGGATCACCGAGCGGGTGACCGGCGTGGCCGAACTCCGTCCCGCCCTGTCCGACGGCCGGATTCTCGACGTGACGAATGTGGTGTGGTGCACCGGATTCCGCCAGAACTACGACTGGATCGACCTACCGGTGCTCGACACGGATGGCTGGCCGCGCGAGGAACACGGCGTGGTCCCTTCGGTGCCCGGTCTGTACTTCACCGGTCTGTGTTTCCAGTCGTCGTTCCGGTCGATGCTCGTCGGCGGGGCCGGCGCGGACGCGGAGTACGTCGTCCGTCATCTTGTCGCGCGCGGCAGCCCCACGTCCACTGGAACGGATCCGGATCGGCACAGGACGCGCTACACGACGAAGCGGAGTTCCACCGCGTCGCCGTCGGCCATGACGTAGTCCCTGCTCTCCATGCGGACCTCGCCGCGGGCGTTCGCCTCGGCCATCGAGCCGCCCGACGTCAGAGCGCCCGCTCGAATCCGGCGTGGGTGCAGCCGTAGCCGAGCCGCGCGCCGAACGCCCGGGCCTGCTCGTCGGCCGGGTCCACGGCGATCTGCGCGAGCGTGGCACCCCGGTTGCGGCCGTGATCGTGAGCCCACTCGAGCATGGCCGTGCCGATGCCGCGGGAACGTTCGGACGAGGCGACCCGGATTCCTTCGACGAGCAGGCGGGTGGCACCACCACGGAACAGACCCGGCACGATCGTCAACTGCATCGTGCCGACGATCCTGCCGACCTCGTCGCGCACCACCGCGAGATAGTGCGAGGGGTCGCGGGCGACGGCGTCGTAGGCCTCTTCGTAACGGGCGAGTTCCGCACCGTCGCAGGGGGTCTGCTCGTCGTCGGAGAGCAGACCGACGATCGCCGGTACGTCGGATCGGCTGGCACGTTGCACCCGATAGCTCCTGTCGCCCAACCGGATCTGCCCGCCGACCGATTCGCGGGCGCGGGCCTGCAACCGGGCGATGAGCAGGTCCAGCCAGCCACCGACGTGCCGTCGGGCCTCGACGGTGTCGGGATAGCGGCACCGCAGGTGCAGACCCGACTCGTCGAGGATGAACCACAACATCACCCCGTCGGTGCGGATGGTCGCGCCGACGTACTGCGCCTCGAGGCCGGTGGCGTCGACCCGGACGGGAAGCCTGCGCAGATCCAGCCAGGAGATCGCGAACATGCCCGGGGCCTCCGGCATCCCACCCCACGGGCGCAGAATGTCCTCGAAAGGCCAGGATCCAAGGCGAACCGCCTCCTTGACCGCGTCCGCGGACGCACGAGGTTCGGGGACGGACGATTCGAGCACCGAATTGGTGATGAACCAACCGACGGAGTCGTGCCACGTGGCGTCGTAGCGGCTGTGCACCGGGAACACTGCCCGTAACGGGGATCCGGCCAGTTCGAGGGTCACCTCGGTCATGGCCGCGACCACCAGCGCGAGGGTGGACACCCCGTCGTCCGCGGCCTGGGCGGAGAAGGCGGCACTGTCGTCGACGTCGAGCACGTCGCGCACCTCCACGCGTTCGCGTTGGAGGCCCGCCACTCCGAGGGAGAGCGGGAAGCGCGGCATCACGTCGCCGCTGGCAGCGAGCACCTCGGCCCAGCGCTCGTGGACCTCGGCGGGTGCGGCCGGACGGTCCTGCAGTGCCCGGGTGTGTTCCGCGAAGGCCGGTGTCGGCGGCAGGGACGGTTCCCGTCCCGCGCGCACGGCGGCGAGGGCGGCGAGCAGGTCGCGGGCGATCACCAGCATGGACCACATGTCGACGTGCGAGTGATCGGCAGCCACCACGACGGTCGGTTCCGTAGCGGTCTCGAGCACGCACAGCCGGTGCGACGGCCGGTTGTAGGGCGAACATGCGCTGTCGAGGACGTCCCGGAGGGCGTCGTTGACGGCCTGACCGGGACCGATCGGATGTTCGACCCAGCCGCCCGGGCGGATCTCGGCCTCGTGCAGGCGCGGCTCACCATCGTCGCCGTGGGTGAACACCGAGCGTAGAGTGCCGTGCCGCGCGATCACCGCCAGCCACGCGGCCGCGAGGTCGTCGGGCGAGACCGGCTCGAACAGACGGAAGGACAGAGCCATCCAGGAGCCGGGACGATTACCCGCGCCGACGTGCCGCCGCTGGTCGAACGACACAGGAAGCGCCCGGCCGAGCCCCGCGACGATGACGTCGTAACCGAGCAGTCGGCCGAACGGCAGGCGCAGGTGCGCCACATTTGTCAGCCGCATGCCGGGTATCCTAGGCGCCTTCTCCAGCAACTGCTTTCCGACATCGGGAGACGACGTGCCGACCTTCAGTGTGCCGGGGGCCGAGCTCGACGTGGAGCTGAGCGACGAGGGTGGTCACCCGGTCGTCCAGCTCCACGGCCTGACCTCGAGCCGTCACCGCGACCGCCTCATGCACCTCGACCTGGGCCGTGGGCTCAGCGGCACCCGACTGCTGCGCTACGACGCACGGGGGCACGGCCACTCGACCGGGCGTGCGGTGCCGGAGGACTACCGCTGGCCGGTACTGGCCGACGACCTGCTGCGGCTGCTCGACCACTACTTCCCCGGCGAGCGGGTGCACGGGGTCGGGCCGTCGATGGGCACCGGGACCCTGCTGCACGCGGCGGTGAAGGATCCGGAGCGCTTCAGCAGCCTCACACTGCTGGTGCCGGCGACGGCCTGGGCCACCCGCGCCGCCAAGGCCGCCGAATACCGGGCCGCCGCCGATCTGATCGAGCAGCAAGGATTGGCAGCGTTCCTCACCCGCGATCTGAATGCACCCCGATTACCGGCCACCGTCGACGCGCCCGACACCGTCCCCGACGTCACCGAACAACTGCTGCCGTCGCTGTTCCGGGGCGCCGCACTGAGCGACCTGCCCGATCCGGAGGCCGTGTCCGGCATCGACATTCCGGTGAGGGTGCTGGCGTGGATCGACGATCCCGCCCACCCGGTGTCCACGGCGGAGGCGCTGGTGGGCCTGCTCCCCCACGCGAAACTGGAGATCGCGTACACCCCCGCCGATCTCGCACAGTGGCCGAGCATCCTCTGCGAAGACGTCGCTCGGCACGGTTGATTCCGTCGGCACGGCGGGCAGTTCCTGCCACGGCTACGGAATGGGGAGCGCCGAAACGATTTCGGTGTTCCCGACCTCGATATACGGGGTCGAGAACACCGAAATGTGGATGACTACGGAGGAACGCCCCGATGTCGTTCGTCAGACGTTGAAGCGGAACTCCACCACGTCGCCGTCGGCCATGACGTAGTCCTTGCCTTCCATGCGGACCTTGCCCTTGGCCTTCGCCTCGGCCATCGAGCCTGCCGCGTCGAGGTCGGCAAAGGAGACGATCTCGGCCTTGATGAAGCCGCGTTCGAAGTCGGTGTGGATCACGCCGGCCGCCTTGGGGGCCGTGTCGCCCTTGCGGATGGTCCAGGCGCGCGATTCCTTCGGACCGGCCGTCAGATAGGTCTGCAGACCGAGGGTGTGGAAACCGGCGCGCGCGAGCTGCTTCAGACCGGCCTCGGTCTGGCCGATGGATTCGAGCAGTTCCATCGCCTCGTCCTCGTCGAGCTCGAGGAGCTCGGACTCGACCTTGGCGTCGAGGAAGACGGCGTCGGCCGGAGCGACGGCCTTACACAGCTCCTCCTTGCGTTCCTCGTTGGTGAGGACCGCCTCGTCGGCATTGAAGACATACAGGAACGGCTTGGCGGTGAGCAGGTGCAGCTCGCGCAGCAGCTCGCTCTTCACCTCGGCCTGGGCGGAGAAGATGGTGCGGCCGTCCTCGAGGATCGCCTGCGCCTTCTTCGTCTCCTCCAGCTGGGCGACAAGTTCCTTGTTCTTCCGGGATTCCTTCTCGAGCCGCGGCAGTGCCCGCTCGATCGTCTCCAGGTCGGCGAGGATCAGCTCGGTCGCGATGACCTCGATGTCGGCCATCGGGTCGACCTTGCCGTCGACGTGGACCACGTCCGGGTCGTCGAACACGCGCACGACCTGGCAGATGGCGTCGGCTTCGCGGATGTTGGCAAGGAACTTGTTGCCCATGCCCTCACCCGCGGAGGCGCCCTTCACGATGCCGGCGATGTCGACGAACGAGACGGTCGCCGGGAGGATGCGCTCGGAACCGAAGATCTCTGCGAGCCGGTTCAGCCGCGGATCGGGCAGTTCGACGACGCCGACATTGGGCTCGATGGTGGCGAACGGATAGTTCGCGGCCAGCACATCGTTCTTGGTCAGCGCATTGAACAGCGTCGACTTGCCGACATTGGGAAGACCGACGATTCCGAGGGTAAGGCTCACGGAATCGGTATTCTACGCGGCCTCCCCCGGCTCACTTCACCCGCACGCCACGCGCACCAGTTGCGCGATGCGCGCAGCCTGATCCTCGTCGGGCACGGTCGACCCGTTGGTCGCGACTTCCTGAACTTTCGCGTTCACTTCCTGGTCGGATGCACCTTCATCGATGAGAGGACAGGTCTCGGTGACGATGGACTCGATGTCCTGCGTCTCCCGGTCGGCCGACAGTTGCGGATAGCCGGTGCGGAAGGCCGCGACGAAGACGTCGAGCTTCGCCTCGTCGAAAATGTCGCCGGCCCGCTCGGCCGCGCTGGACGCGACGCTCTGCACCGACGAGATCGCGCCCTCCGCCTGCTCCTGAACACTCGTGACCGCGACATCCGCCGACGAGCGCACGTCCTCGTTGCTGGAACTGTCGTCGGAGCTGCACGCGGTGAGCGCGAAGGCGGCAGCGATCGCCACGGCCGCCGCAGGTATACGCAGGCGCCGGGTCGGGCTCGTTCGGTTCGTCACGTTTCGAGAATGCCACGGCCGGGGACCCTTCACCGCCGTTTCCGGCGTGTCGTCCGGACCACGCGCGGCGCTCGGTGACCGTAGATTGGCGACTGTCGATCGGTATCGAGCTCGATACATGTCGGAAGGACCGTCGTTGACCGAATCGAAGACCGCGCCCAGCGGACGCAACAGTGAGAAGCCGTCGGCGAAACCCGACCGGGGAAGCATGCTGGGCACGGGCGGAATCTGGCTCGCCAAGTGGTCGGCCTGCCTCGTCGTCATCGCTGCTGCCGCCGTGGTGATCGGCTGGATCATCGAGAAGATGTGGGTGATCGTGCTGCCGGTCGCGCTCGCGATCGTGGTCTCCACCATCCTGTGGCCCCCGACCCGGGGCATGACCAAGCGGGGAGTGCCACCGGCAGCTGCTGCCGGTCTCACCCTGGTCATGTTCTTCGCCGTCGTCGGCGGCATCATCGCCGGCATCGTGCCATCGGTGATCGATCAGGTACCCGATCTGGCCAATAAGGCGACCCAGGGCATCAACACCGTGCAGGACTGGGTGAAGGGGCCGCCGATCAATCTGCGCGACGAGCAACTCGACAACGCGGTCAACGCCGTCGTCGAACGGGTGCAGGGCAGCGCCGCCACGATCGCCGGTGGTGTCTTCACCGGCGTGAGCACAGCAGGGTCGCTGCTCGTGACGCTCGGTCTGGTGCTCGTCCTGACGTTCTTCTTCATCAAGGACGGGCCGCGGTTCCTGCCGTGGTTGCACCGCGTGAGCGGTGGCCGCGCCGGACGTCACCTCGAAGAGGTACTCGGCCGCATGTGGGACACGCTCGGCGGGTTCATCCGCACCCAGGCACTGGTGAGCTTCATCGACGCGCTCTTCATCGGTATCGGCCTGGTGATCCTCGGAGTTCCGCTCGCACCCGTGCTGGCGATCCTCACCTTCATCGGCGGGTTCATTCCTATCGTCGGCGCGTTCGTCGCAGGCGCATTGGCCGTTCTCGTGGCGCTGGTCGCCAACGGCTTCACCACTGCCCTCATCGTGCTGGTCCTCATCCTTGCGGTTCAGCAGATCGAGGGGAACGTGCTGCAGCCTGTGCTGCAGTCGCGGTCGATGAATTTGCACGCGGCGGTGGTGCTGCTCGCGGTGACTGCGGGCTCGTCGTTGTTCGGTATCGTCGGCGCGTTCCTGGCCGTACCCGTCGCGGCGGTGGCTGCGGTCGTCATCCGCTACATCGGTGAGCAGATCGACGAGCGCGCCAACGAGGGCCAGGAGGAGACGAAGGCGCTACCGGCTCCGGGCGATACCTCGGTGCCCGATCCGAAGAACCCCAAGCCCGCCCCGCCGGAGCCGGCCGCCTCCGAGGAGTGAGGGGCGGTCAGCTCGCCACGCGAACGGTGGATCCCGAGCGGCCACGGATCACGTGCAGCCTGCTCGGGATGCGCTGGCGCATCTCGTCGACGTGACTCACCACGCCCACCACGCGGCCTCCCGCACGTAGTTCGTCGAGCACACCCATGACGGCCTCGAGGGAGTCGGCGTCGAGCGAGCCGAACCCTTCGTCGATGAACATCGTGTCGAGCACGAGCCCACCGGCCTCGGCGGCAACGACGTCGGCGAGCCCGAGGGCGAGCGCGAGCGACGCCTGGAAGGACTCTCCTCCCGACAACGTCTTCGTCGACCGCACGGCGCCCGTGTACTCGTCGTGGATGTCGAGGCCGAGACCGCCACGACGGCCACGACTCTCGGCCGCGTCGGAGTGCACGAATTCGTAACGGCCACCGGACATCCTGCGGAGTCGCTCGGAGGCCGCGTCGGCGACCTCCTCGAGTCGCGCCGCGAGCACGTACGAGCGGAGCGACATCTTCTTGGCGTTCGAGCCCATCCCGGCCACGACGTCGGCGAGCGCGGACAGCTCGGCGTGCTCGTCGAGCAGCGGAGCGAGTTCGGCGCAGGCGCGCTCGAGCCGCCGGGTGTAGGTCTCGATGTCGAGGCGCCGGCGCTCGGCCTCGGTGGCCGCGCTCAGGGCGGCCTCGACCGCGGCGGCACCGTCGTCCACCACCGTGCGGGCCGCCGTCACGTCGGCGACCTCGTCTCCGGTGAGGGCGGCGATCGCGGGGTCGTTCAGCGTGGAGGTGGCGACGGCGCGTTCGTCGTCGGCGGCGCGCAGGACACGGTCGATCTCGGCGAATCGCTCGGGCCGCCGGACCGCGGCGAGTGCACTGTCGAGGTCGGCGAAGCCCGCCTCGACGGCGGCGGTGCAGGCATCGGCGGCACGCTCGTCGGCAGCCGTCCGCGCCTGGAGAGCCGCGGAGCGGGCGTCGAGAAGTGCGGTCGCGGCGGCGGAGAAGGCGGCGACCGCCCTGCGTCGCGGGGCGAGCAGATCGAGGTCGCCGACGGCCTCGACGATGCGCTCCCGGATCTCGGTGATCTCGGCCGTGCGGACTGCGTCCTCGCGGGCGAGATCCGACAGTTCGGCGTCGAGCCGCTTCTCCTGTTCGGCCAGGACGGTGTCGCGTTTGCGTAGATCCTCGACCGCCGCGCGCAGACGGTCGAGCCGACCCGCGACGGTCGCGGCCTCGTCGTGGGCGCGAACCGCCTCGGCATGGGCAACGGTGAGCTCGGCAAGTTCGGCGTCGGCGCAACGCTGCCGGAGAACAGCGACGATCCCGGAGAGTTCGGTGACGGCCTCGCGCGCCTCGGCCAGCGCGGTGGCGGCGCGTTGCTCGGCAGCGTGGGCGCGTTCCTCGTCGGCTTTCGTCGCAGTGTCGGGGGCGGGGCGGGCGGGCGCGGGATGTTCGGTGGAACCGCAGACCGTGCACGGTTCTCCGTCGGTGAGACGTGCCGCGAGTTCGGCGGCCATCCCGTCGATCCGCCGTTGCCGGACGTCGAGGTGCGCATCGCGCGCGTCGTTGAACTCGGAGTGCAACTGCAGCACCCGGCCTTCGAGACGGTCGAGTTCGATTCGGCGCGAAGCGAGTTCGGTGGCGGCGTCGAGTGCGTCGGCGGCGTGGTCGCGTGCGGTGGACAGACCCGCGAGCATGGCCGCTGCCCGCTCGGCCTCGGCGACCGCATCGACGGCGGCGGCCGACCGCTCGGGCAGCGCGGCGCGCTCGTCGATCACCTGCTGCCGCTCATCGGTGAGGGCACGGCGGTGTCCGGCGAGCTTGCCTTGCTCGGCTTCGATCTCGGCGAGACGGCGCCGGCGGTCGAGGAGTACGTCGAGATGCGCTGCCTCCGAGGACCATTGCTCGCAGCGTGGACGGATGATGTCGCGATCGGCGGCGGACGGCGTGGGCCCGATCGCGGCGAGCAACTCGCGGCCTTCGTCGTCGTTCCCGAGCGGCGCCGCAGCTGCCTCGGCACGGGCGGCAGCCGCCTCGGCCTCGCGTGCGAGGCGGTCGGCTTCCCGATCGACGACGGCCACGCTCACCGCTCGATGCGCGGCGTCGCGTTCGGCCGCCATGGCGGCACGCTGTGACTGCGTCTGCTCGAGTTCGGCGAGGACGTCCAGTGCGTCGCGCCGCCTCCGGAGCCGGTCGGCAAGAGCGACGGTCTCGTCGAACCTACGCCGATTCGCCTCATCGACGGCGCGAACCCGCGCGAGCGCCGCGGCGGCGGCATCGCGGTTCTCGGCGGCGTCGGCGAGAAGCCGACCGGCCCACTCCACCGGGTCGGCGTCCGCACCCGCTTCGATCCCGGCGGACGCCGCGACCTTCGCGGCCAGTACTTCGACCTTCTTCTGTTGCTCGGCAAGCAGTTTCGTTCCGACCCCCCGGCGATCGCGGAACCATTGTTCGACGTCGCCGAAACGGGTGGTGTCGAACAATCGCTCGAGCAGCCTGCCGCGCTCTTCACTGCCGGCGCGGAGGAACCGGGCGAAATCGCCCTGCGGAAGAAGCACCACCTGGAAGAACTGTTCGGCGCTCATCCCCAGAAGCGACTTGACGACGTCGCCGATCTCCTGGATCCGCGACAGATTCTCCCCCGACCCGTCGAGCCACGTGAGATTCGCCTTGGCCTGTTGCTTGATCGTGCCGGTGCCGCGCAGCTTCGGGCGCTCGAACTCGGGGCTGCGTTCGATGGACAGCCGGCGACCCGCGACGGTCGCCTCGAGCCGGACCTTCGGCACCGCGCCCACACGCGCGTGGTCGGACAGCAACCGGCGACCGTCGGCGCGCGCCCCGGGGACGGTGCCGTAGAGCGCGAATGCGACCGCGTCGAGGATCGACGTCTTGCCCGCGCCCGTCTGACCGTGCAGCAGGAACAGTCCGTCGGCGCCGAGTTCGTCGAAGTCGATCTCGACGGTGTCGGCGAACGGGCCGAAGGCCGTGATCTCGAGGTGGTGCAGTCTCATGCCGGCACGTCCGTTCGCCACGACGGGTCGGTCTCGTCGCCGATACCGCGACGGCGGTCGACCTCCCGCAACGCGTCGTCGATCCAGCCGCATTCGCGATCGGACGGTTCGGAACGCACATCGGTGAGGAACGACGCAGCGATGTCGCGGTCGCTGCGTCCGCGCACCTTGTCGCGATAGCTGCCCTCCGTGGACCCGGCCGGTCGCCGCCACTCGACATGCACGGCGTAGGAGAACCGTTCCTGCAGACGACGCATGGCGTCGAGCGGGCGGATCGCGTCGGTCAGCACCGCGGAGACGTAGTGCTCCTCGACGTCGGCATGCGCCGGGTCGGCGAGCAGATCGTCGAGTTCGCCTTCGAGGCGGGTGAGTTCGCGGATCACCGGAAGATCCACGCGCTCGACCGAGGCGGCACCCGATGCGTCGAGATCGACGACGAACACCGCCTTGCGGTGCGAGCGCTCGCCGAAGGAGTACGGCAACGGCGAACCCGAGTACCGGACCGTCTCGCTCACCGTCTGCGGGGAGTGCAGGTGGCCCAGCGCGACATAGTCGGCGCCCTCGAACGACGACGCGGCGACCGTCTCGACACCGCCCACGGAGATGGACCGCTCGGAGTCGCTGGGCTCGCCGCCGACGACGAAGGCGTGGGCCAGGACCACGGTGCGGCCGTCGCGACCCGCGGCGTCGGCGCGCACACGTTCCATCGCCGCGTCGAGGATCTGCTGGTGTGAGCGGGCCTCGGGAACGCCGAGCTCGGACCGGGTGATCTCGGGCTCGAGATACGGGATGCCGTAGAAGCGGACCGGGCCGTGCTCGTCGTGCAGGACGACCGGGTCGTCGATCTGCGACACGCGGGTGATCAGGTGCAGACCGCCGTGCGCCGCGAAGGCGGCGCCGGCTCCGAGCCGGACCGGCGAGTCGTGGTTGCCGGAGGTGGCGACGATGATCGCTCCCGCTTCGCGGATGGCCTCGAGGCCGGCATTGCACACGGCCACCGCGTCGGAACTGGGGATGGACCGGTCGTACACGTCGCCCGGCACGACCACCACGTCGATCCCGCGTTCGACCACGAGGTCGGCGATGGCTCGCAGCGCACGCGCCTGATCGGCGAGCAGGTCGACACCGTGGAAAGTGCGGCCGATGTGCCAGTCGGAGGTGTGCAGGATCCGCATGTGACAGACGGTAGAGGAGAGGACCGACATCCCCGGATGTCGGGTGGATGTCGCATCGTTACGGCATCATCCGCCACATGACAGCACTCACGGCACTCGGCCTGCTCGTCGCGCTCGGTCTCGGGGTGGTGCTCGGCTGGCTGCTCCGAGCCTCCCGCGACGGCGAACGCGCAGCCCGTGCCGAGGCCCGGCTGGCGGCATTGCGCGACAACGAGGAGCAGTTGCGTCAATCGCTCGCGGCAGTGAGCGAGGATGCCGCCAGACGGCAGTCCGGTGCCATCGGCGACCAGGTGTCGCGGCTCGTCGGCCCGCTGAACGAGGCGGTGGGGGCGCTCGCCCGGCAGGTCGAGCACGTCGAACGCAACCGCGTGCACGCCTATGCGGGCCTGAGCGAGCAGGTCGAAGGCATGCACCGCGCGTCTCAGCTGCTGTCCACGCGCACCCAGCAGCTGGTCACCGCGCTGCGCGCGCCGCAGGTGCGCGGGCGGTGGGGTGAGATCCAGCTCGAACGCGTCGTCGAGCTCGCCGGGATGGTGCGGCACTGCGACTTCGACACCCAGGTGAGCAAGGCGGGGGTGCGGCCCGACCTGCTGGTCTATCTCGCCGGCGGTAAGCAGATCGTCGTCGACGCGAAGGTGCCTTTCGCCGCCTATCTGGACGCGGCCGAGTCCGAGGATCCCGACGAGCGCGACCGTCACCTCACGCGCCACGCGCGGCAGCTGCGTACCCACGTCGACCAGCTGTCGGCCAAGGCCTACTGGGAGTCCTTCGACCCGACGCCCGAGTTCGTCGTGTTGTTCGTGCCCGGGGACCCTTTTCTCGACGCCGCGCTGGCCGCCGATCCCGATCTGCTCGAGCACGCCTTCACCCGGAACGTCATCCTCGCCACACCGACCACGCTCGTCGCGCTGCTGCGCACGATCGCCCACACCTGGCGGCAGGAAGCGCTCTCCCGCGACGCCGCGACCATCCACCGGCTGGGCCGTGAGCTGTACCAACGGCTCGGTGTGGTGGGTTCGCACCTCGACCGGCTCGGCAATCAGCTCGGCAAGGCGGTCGATTCGTTCAACCTGACGGTCTCGTCGATGGACACCCGGGTGGGAGTGACGGCCCGCAAGCTCCATGACCTGGAGATCTTCGACGGCGAGGTGCCCGAGGTCCAGCGTGTCGACGCGTGGCCACGTCGGAGCACCCTGACGGAAAGAGCCGTCGCGAACGGTCCTGTCGACGAAGCGAGCTGACATCGTCACGCTAATGTCTACGTTGTGTCTGCAACCCAACGTGCACGTTCGGCGGTGCCGCTCGACATGCGGTCGTTGGTGCCTACGGTGCCCGGTGTGCCCTGGTGGGGTGCCGTGGCGATCGCAGCCGGAACGATGCTTCTCGGGGTGCTGCTCGACAGCGCACGCGGGAACGAACTGACCACTGCGTTCACCGTCTTCTATGTGCTCGGCTGCCTCGTGGCCGTGGTGGCGGTGCGCTATCGCGGACTGTTCACGGCTATGGCCCAGCCGCCCCTGCTGCTGCTCCTCGCGGTGCCGATCGGTCAGGAGTTCGTCTCCTCCGGCAGCACCGGTGGGTTGAAGGATCTCGCGCTCAACGTCGCCTATCCGCTGGTGAACCGTTTCCCGGCGATGTTGCTGGCGACCGTGCTGGTCTTGGCCATCGGCGGTTTCCGGATCTTCGCGACCCGCCAGAACACCGGAGTGCGTGCCCGCGCGCCGCGCGAGCGCGCGAAGCCACGTGCCGCAAAGGCCGGGGCAGCGAAGGACCGCCCGGCCCGGGCTGCAGGCGAGCGTCCGGCCCGTGCTGCGGACGACCGTCCGACCAGGCGCGCGAGCCGAGGACGACCGTCGACAGGCACGCCTGCGGATACGCCTCGTACCGCCACCGCGGGCCGAGGGACGTCGGCCGCGAAGGCGTCGGTCCGGGAGGTCACCGACACCCGTCCCCGTCGCCGCGCCCGTCCCGAGCCCCCGGCGACGGAGCAGCCGGATCCCCGTGCACAGCGCGTCCGCGCTGAGGGACCTGCTCGGCGTGCTCGTGCTTCCCGACCTGCCGAGCCGGTGCAGCCGGAGGGCCGCGAGCCGCGGCGCCGTCCGGCACCCGAGCCGGAACCCGGCCGGCCGGCAGCGGCACCCACGCAGGGCTACGAGCCGCCGCGTGTGCGGTACCGCGACCGCTACGAGGACTGACCCGTCCAACGACGAAGACGACCGGTCACCTGCCGATCAACGGCGGTGACCGGTCGTCTTCGCTTCAGGGACTACCGGTTCAGGAACGACGCGACGCGCGCAGTTCGCGCGGCAGGGCGAACACCAGGGTCTCGTTGGCGGTCGTCACCGACTGCACATCGTGGAAGCCGCGCTCGTCGAGGAATTGCACGACCCCCTGCACGAGGATTTCGGGGACCGACGCACCCGACGTGATGCCGACGGTCTCGACGCCCTCGAGCCAGGCCGGATCGATCTCCTTGGCGTAGTCGACCAGGTGGGCTGCCCGGGCACCTGCACCGAGGGCCACCTCGACGAGTCGCACGGAGTTGGACGAATTCCGCGACCCCACGACGATCACCAGATCACACTCGGGCGCCATCGCCTTCACCGCGACCTGCCGATTCTGGGTGGCGTAGCAGATGTCGTCGCTCGGCGGATCCTGCAGCTGCGGGAACTTCTCGCGCAGGCGCTGCACGGTCTGCATCGTCTCGTCGACGCTGAGGGTGGTCTGGGACAGCCAGATGACCTTCTTCGGGTCGCGCACGGTCACCGACTCGACGGCGTCGGGGCCGTCGACGAGCTGCACGTGGTCGGGGGCCTCGCCTGCGGTTCCCTCGACCTCCTCATGGCCCTCGTGACCGATGAGCAGGATGTCGAAATCGTCGCGTGCGAAACGCTTGGCTTCCTGGTGGACCTTCGTCACCAGCGGGCAGGTGGCGTCGATGGTGCGCAGCTGCCGGGCCGCGGCGGATTCGTGGACCGCAGGCGACACACCGTGCGCCGAGAACACGAGGACGGCGCCTTCGGGCACCTCGTCGGTCTCGTCGACGAACACCACGCCGCGTTCGGCGAGGGTGTCGACGACGTGGCGGTTGTGGACGATCTCCTTGCGGACATAGATCGGGGCACCGTACTTGTCGAGCGCTTTCTCGACGGTCTCGACCGCGCGGTCGACCCCGGCGCAGTAACCGCGGGGCTCGGCGAGCAGGACGCGCTTTCCGGAGGTGGAGGGGCCGGCGGACCGTGTGATCCCGACTTCGAGTGGAACAGGCGCAGACATACCTCCAGAGTACGGGGCGCGTCGGAGAGGGGCTTCCCAGCTCGCAACCGAGGTGCTCCCCCGGCTACCAATCACGCCGATCATCGGGCAGTCTTGGGGAATGATCCGTCCACCGTTCCTGGCACGGGTGGCTGCCGGCATTGCTGTCACCGCGTACGAAGAGACCCTCAAGCTGCCGAGCACAGCCGTGTCGTTGCCGATGACGACGGTGAGCCAGATCCTGCAGACGACGATGCGGGTACAACAGGTGATGACCTCGCTCGCCATCAAGGGCGACCAGTTCTTCGAGATCTTCGGAGCCGAGCCCGGCGAGACCGCACAGTGGGCGACCTTCGACGACGACGGCTCGACCCCCTCGGACGAGGCCGCGACCTCGACGAACAGCACCTCGAACGGCGCTCCCGGCCGGTTCGCCCTGTACTCGATCCCGCCGGCGACCGAGGCCGATGTGCCTGCAGCCCCCGCGGACGAGACGGTCGTCGCGCCGGCGACGTCCGGTGCTGCGACCTCGACGGCGCCCGCGAAGAAGGCGACAGCGAGGAAGACCGCTCCGAAGAAGACCGGCACCAAGTCCGCCGCCGAAGACACGGACACGAAGGTCACCCTCGGCACGGACACGAAAGTCGCCGACGCCTCCGGAGACCGGTCCGAGATCGTCGAGTACCTCGACTACGACTCGCTGACCCTCGCCCAGCTGCGGGCCCGTCTGCGCGCACTGTCGGTGGACGAACTCACAGCGTTGCTCGACTACGAGAATGCTCACGCCGCGCGTACTCCGTTCGTGACGATGCTGTCGAACCGGATCACGAGCGCGCGTAACAAGTGACGGCCGGACAGAACGCGGGACGACCGAACTCCGCGGAGCAGCCCTGGCCCGTCCGCACCGTGGCGCAGAAGGTCGCCGGGTGGATCGACAAGCTCGGCACCATCTGGGTCGAAGGGCAGATCACGCAGATCAACGCCCGTCCCGGGACGCGGACGGCGTTCCTGACCCTGCGCGACCCGTCGGTGGACATGTCCCTGCAGGTGACCTGCTCACCGCAGCTCCTGCAGCAGTCCGGGGTGCCGCTCACCGAGGGCAGCCGCGTGATCATGTTCGGGAAGATGACCTTCTGGCCCGGTCGCGGCAGTCTCGCGCTTCGGGTCACCGAGATCCGAGCCGTCGGCATCGGGGAACTGCTCGCGCGCCTCGAGCGGCTGCGCGCCTTGCTCGCCGCCGAGGGATTGTTCGATCCGCGGTTGAAACGCCCCCTGCCGTTCCTGCCGCGCCGCGTCGGCCTGGTCACCAGCCGCGGCAGCGCAGCCGAACGCGATGTGCTGTCGGTCGCGCAGCGTCGCTGGCCTGCCGTGCGCTTCGACGTCCGTCACGCGACGGTGCAGGGACCCACCGCAGTCACGCAGCTCATCGAGGCTCTCGAAGCGCTCGACAGCGATCCGGACGTCGACGTGATCGTCCTCGCCCGTGGCGGTGGCAGCGTGGAGGATCTGCTGCCGTTCTCCGACGAAGCACTGTGCCGCGCGATCGCCGCGTGCACGACCCCTGTGGTCAGCGCCATCGGCCACGAGCCCGACAGTCCGTTGTGCGATCACGTCGCCGACCTGCGGGCCGCGACCCCCACCGATGCCGCGAAGCGCGTCGTGCCCGATGCCGTCGCCGAACTCGATCTGGTCGACGAGCTGAAAGCGCGGTCGGCGGCCGCGCTGCGCAACTGGGTCCGCCGGGAGGAACACGTCATCGCGCAGTTGCGCGACCGTCCCGTCCTGGCCGATCCGTTCCGCGACCTCGACCGGCGATACGAGGAGATCGAGCGGCTGCAGCAGGCGGCACGACGCGACGTCACGCGGCTGATCTCGTCGGAGTCGTCGACGCTGGAACATCTGCGGGCGCGGCTGGGGACCCTCGGCCCCGCGGCGACCCTGGCGCGTGGCTACGCCGTGGTCCAGCGGATCGTGCCGGGCAGCGACCCGGAAGTGGTACGCACACTCGACGAGATGCCCATCGGCACCCAACTGCGGGTGCGGGTGGCGGACGGCGCGGCCCGCGCCGCCGTCATGGGACACGAACGATAAGGAAGACAGGACAGTGACGAACGCGGGAACCGACGACGCGAACGCCGATGTGCGGGAGTTCGGCTACGAGCGAGCTCGGGACGAACTCGTCAATGTCGTGAAGATGCTCGAACAGGGCGGGCTCGACCTCGACGACTCGCTGCAGCTGTGGGAACGCGGCGAGGCCCTCGCGAAACGCTGCGAGGAGCACCTCGCCGGCGCCCGCGAACGCGTCGAGCAAGCGCTCTCGCTCGCGGACGACGAAGACGACGAGTACGAGGACGAGGACTGACCTCGATAGACCCGACCCGGATCAGGGTTCGAGCGGCTCGGCTCTGCCAGCCGCGGTGGCCAGCGCCGTGAACTCGGCCTCGTTGCCGGAGCCGCCGATCAGGATGCGCACGTCACCGAAATCGGACACCCAGAGTGCTTCGACTCCCTCGCCGCCGTAGATCACCCAGTCGTACCCCTCGATGGAGCGGCTGTCGGTGGCGGTGCGGGCTCCCCCGGCGACGAATCGCACCAGTTCGTCCTCACCGGCATCCGACTGGGTGAAGCGCACGTAGCGACCTTCCGGAGTGATGAAACCGACGGTGCTCGAATCGCCGCCCTGGTTACCGGAGACGATGCTGCGGCTGCCGGAGTTGGGCTGCCAGCCCTCGGGTACCTCGGGATGACGGATGGGGAATGCGAGTTCCGTCGCGTCGTACTTCAGACCGGCATCGATGTCGAAGCTCGGCACCGGACCCGCCGTGGGTCCGCCGGGCTTGAACTCGCACTGGCTGGCGATCGCCGCGATGAACAGAATCAGCACGAGCAGCGGGATCAGCGACCACGCCATATCGCGACCGTCTTGCAGGATGCGAGGTTTCTTGGATGCCACCCGTCCAGTCTGACAGCTGCGGAACAGGCATGTTCAGGCCGGGCGGGTCCGACAGCCCACACCATCGGCCGTGATGAGACAATAGCCACGCGACACACACGGATCGTGCGGACGCCCTCGGCGACCGCTCCCTCTGCCGGCGCAACCCGCGTCGACCGAAAGTCTCCAGGAGGCAGTAGCCCATGACGGCCAGCACCCCACGCCGCGAAGCTCCGGACCGCAACCTCGCACTCGAACTGGTCCGCGTCACCGAGGCCGCGGCGATGGCGGCCGGCCGGTGGGTCGGACGTGGCGACAAGGAAGGTGGCGACGGCGCCGCTGTCGACGCGATGCGGCACATGGTCAGCTCCGTGTCGATGCAGGGTGTCGTCGTGATCGGTGAGGGCGAGAAGGACGAAGCGCCCATGCTGTACAACGGCGAGGAGGTCGGCAACGGCGACGGTCCGCTGTGCGACGTCGCGGTCGACCCGATCGACGGCACGACCCTCATGTCGAAGGGCGCTCCCGGCGCGATCGCGGTGCTCGCCGTGGCCGAGCGGGGAGCGATGTTCGACCCGTCCGCTGTGTTCTACATGGAGAAGATCGCCGTCGGTCCCGAGGCCGCCGACGTCATCGACATCACCGCCCCGATCGCGGAGAACATCCGCCGCGTCGCGAAGGCGAAGAACATCGCGCACGCCGACCTGACCGTGACGATCCTCGACCGTCCGCGCCACGCGCAGATCATCAAGGAGGTGCGCGAGGCGGGTGCCCGCATCCGTCTGATCTCCGACGGCGACGTCGCCGGCGCGATCGCCGCTGCACGTCCGGGTTCGGGTGTCGACATGCTGCTCGGCATCGGCGGTACCCCCGAGGGCATCATCGCCGCGGCCGCGATGCGCTGCATGGGCGGTGCGCTGCAGGGTCGCCTGGCACCGAAGGACGACGCCGAGCGTCAGAAGGCGATCGACGCCGGACACGATCTCGATCGCGTCCTCACCACCACCGATCTCGTCACCGGCGAGAACATCTTCTTCTGCGCGACCGGCGTCACCGACGGTGAACTGCTCCGCGGTGTCCGCTACTCCGCGGGTGGCGCGGAGACGCAGTCGATCGTGATGCGCAGCAAGTCGGGCACGGTGCGCATGATCGAGGCGTACCACCGCCTGCAGAAGCTCAGCGAGTTCTCGTCCATCGACTTCCACGGTGTCGCCGGCTCGCCGCCTCCCATGCCCTGATCCTCACCGATCGCTCCCGAAGAGGGGCACTGCCACGAGTTCTCGTCGCAGTGCCCCTCTCGTTCGTTCCGGCGGCATAACGTGGAGGACATGACCGACACCGAACAGTCTTCTCAGCAGTTCCGTATCGAACGCGACACGATGGGCGAGGTCCAGGTTCCGGTCGACGCCTTGTGGCGCGCCCAGACGCAGCGCGCCGTGGAGAACTTCCCGATCTCGGGGCGCGGACTCGAACGCGCACAGATCCGCGCGCTCGGTCTGCTCAAGAGCGCCTGCGCCCGGGTGAACAAGGACCTGGGTCTGCTCGACCCCGACAGGGCCGACGCGATCATGGCCGCAGCCGATGCCATCGCCGCCGGTGAATACGACGACCAGTTCCCGATCGACGTCTTCCAGACCGGTTCGGGCACGAGTTCGAACATGAACACCAACGAGGTCATCGCCTCGCTCGCCGCGAAGGCCGGCGTCACGGTCCATCCCAACGACGACGTGAACATGTCGCAGTCGTCGAACGACACCTTCCCCACCGCGACGCACGTCGCTGCGACCGAGGCGACGGTCAAGGATCTGATTCCCGCCCTCGAACACCTGCACGGAGCCCTCGCAGGGAAGGCCGAGGAATGGCGCACCGTCGTCAAGTCCGGCCGCACCCATCTGATGGATGCGGTCCCGGTGACCCTGGGCCAGGAGTTCGGTGGATATGCCCGGCAGATCGAGGCCGGGATCGAACGTCTTCGAGCGACACTCCCCCGCCTCGGCGAACTGCCGATCGGTGGCACCGCGGTCGGCACGGGCCTCAATGCGCCGGCGGATTTCGGTCCGCGCGTGGTGGCCGTGCTCGTCGAGACGACAGGACTCGAGGATCTGCAGCGTGCCCGCGACAGCTTCGAAGCGCAGGCCGCCCGTGACGCCCTCGTCGAGGTCTCCGGTGCGCTGCGCACCGTCGCCGTGTCGCTGACGAAGATCGCCAACGACATCCGCTGGATGGGATCCGGTCCGCTCACCGGCCTGGCCGAGATCCAGCTCCCCGATCTGCAGCCCGGCAGCTCGATCATGCCGGGCAAGGTCAATCCGGTTCTCCCCGAAGCGGTTACGCAGGTCGCCGCACAGGTCGTGGGCAACGACGCCACCGTGGCATGGAGCGGTGCAGCGGGAGCCTTCGAACTCAACGTCTACATCCCGGTCATGGCGCGGAACGTCCTCGAGTCGATTCGACTGCTCGCCAACGTCTCCCGATTGTTCGCCGATCGCTGCATCACCGGACTTGTCGCGAACGTCGAGCACCTGCGCACGCTGGCGGAGTCGTCGCCGTCGATCGTCACTCCCCTCAATTCGGCGATCGGCTACGAGGAGGCCGCGGCCGTCGCCAAGGAGGCTCTGAAGGAGAAGAAGACGATCCGCCAGACCGTCGTGGACCGCGGACTCGTCGGCGACCGCCTGAGCGAGGAGGAACTCGACCGTCGACTCGACGTCCTGGCGATGACGCGGGTGGACGAGGAGTCCTGACCCGCAGGGTCCGGCCGACCCGCCTGCGTCCACTACGAATTTCGCCATCCGCTACAGCAATTGTGCTGCAGCGGATGGCGAAAACGTGAGCGGATAGCGAAAGCTCAGCGGCTCGGGAGTCACCTCACTCCTGGACGACCTCCGTCCCGGCACCGGGCGCCCAGGTGATGTAACCGAACTGGAAGTTGCTGCGGGCACCGTCGGGAGTCTGCTCCTCGTCGGTGATCGGGAAGCCTAGATCGCCCTCGGCACCGCCTGCGGCCTCCCAGGCCGTGCGAATCTCACCCCACACGATGTGGGAGTCGGTGTCGGGACTCCACGCGATGATGCCGCCCTCGAACTCTGCGACGTTGCCGTCGCCGACTTCCTCCTGCTCACCGGTCGCCGCGCCGAGGGGGCTCGACGCACCGCCGACCTCGTTGTACTTCTGCAGGATCGGTCCGCTGAGTTCGACCTGCTCGCCGTCCGGACCGGGCACTGCGCTGGACTGATCCGCCGCGGGCTCGTCGGCCTCGGGCGAATTGTCGCCCTGCGTGATCGATTCGACGGCGCTCTCCGCCTGGGACGCCACACTCTCCGCGGCGGACTGGACCGCGCTGGTCGCACTGCCCACCGTATCCTCCGCCGACTGGTCGTCGCTGCAGCCCGCGACGACCAGTCCGACCGCCGCTGCGGCCGCCACCAACGCTGCTCTGCGCCGGGGAATTCGATTCATCGGTTCGCTCCTGTCGCCGAGAGGACGGGTACCTGATTTCAGGGTGCCCGACTCCCCCGCGACACAACCCGTTTTCCGGTGATTCTGTGGCATGTGCGAATCCGGTTCCACCGCCGGTCCGTGCCCGTTACCATGCGACGCAGCCGACGTCGAGGAGAACGATGAGCACACCGACCACCACCGGGCAGAACGCCGTCGCCGCGGTGACAGATTTTCTCGATGCGATGGCCACCGAGAACATCGACCGCGCTGCTTCGCTGATCACCGACGACATCGCGTGGCACAACACCTGGCTCCCCACCATCCGCGGCGCCTCCCGGGTGCGGCAGATCCTCGCCGGCCTCACACGACCTGCGGTGGGGTTCGGTGTCGTCGTCCACCACATCGCGGCCGACGGCGACATCGTGCTCACCGAGCGCACCGACATCCTGCGCTTCGGACCGGTGCGCATCGAGTTCTGGGTCTGCGGCACCTTCGAGTTGCGTGACGGACGGATCGCCGTGTGGGACGACCACTTCGACGTCCTCACCTTGCTCCGCGCCACCGCCTCGGGGCTACTCCGCGCCGCACTGCGTCGTTCCTGACCGTCGAGCGCCCGCATAGAATCCGTTCGTCACCGAACCGTTCGGTGACGGATCAGCAGGGAGCGATGACATGTCCGACGCCGAGCACACTCCGGGATTCACGACGGGTCTGGAGATCCGGCGCGAAGTGATGGGTGACGATTTCGTCGAGCGGGCGTTCGAGCGTTCCCGCGGCACCGACTCCGAGGCGATGCAGGAATTCGTCACCGAACACGCCTGGGGTGCCGTGTGGTCGCGTCCCGGCCTCGACCGGCGCAGCCGCAGCCTGCTCAACCTGGGCATGCTCATCGCGCTGCGCGCCGAGAACGAACTGCGCGGACACGTCCGCGGTGCACTGCGCAACGGACTCGGCCGCACGGAGATCGTCGAATCCGTCATCCATTGTTCGGCCTACTGCGGCGCCCCCGCCGGACTCGCTGCGATGCGAGTGGTCCAGGAGGTGCTCGAGGCCGAACTCGGTCCCCTCTCCGAGACGTCCGACGAGGCGTGACGGCAACGGCGCGTCCGGCGGGATGCCGGACGCGCCGTTCGACCGTACTCGGGGATCAGACGCCCGGAGCGAACTCCTCGAGCATCTCCGTCACCAGCGCCGCGATCGGCGAGCGCTCACTGCGGGTGAGCGTCACGTGCGCGAACAACGGATGCCCCTTGAGTTTCTCGATGACCGCCGCGACACCGTCGTGCCGGCCGACACGCAGATTGTCGCGCTGGGCCACGTCGTGGGTGAGCACGACACGCGAGCCCGCACCGAGCCGCGACAGGACGGTCAGCAGCACGTTGCGTTCGAGTGACTGCGCCTCGTCGACGATGACGAACGAATCGTGCAGGGACCTGCCGCGAATGTGCGTGAGCGGCAGCACTTCCAGCATTCCGCGGCTGAGCACTTCCTCGAGCACTGCCGAACTGGCGAGCCCTTCGAGGGTGTCGAAGACCGCCTGGCCCCACGGATTCATCTTCTCGGCTTCGGTACCCGGCAGGTAGCCGAGTTCCTGCCCGCCCACCGCGTAGAGCGGCCGGAAGACGACCACTTTGCGGTGGGTGCGTCGTTCCAGGACGGCCTCGAGTCCGGCCGTCAGTGCCAGGGCGGATTTGCCGGTACCGGCCTTACCGCCGAGGGAGACGATGCCGACCGATTCGTCGAGCAGCAGGTCGAGTGCGACGCGCTGTTCGGCCGAGCGCCCGTGCAATCCGAACGCCTCCCGATCGCCGCGCACGAGCTGGACTCGCTTGTCGGCGGTGACCCGGCCCAGCGCGCTGGACGAACCACCGAGCAATCTGATCCCGGTGTGGCACGGCAGGTCCCGCGCGTCGTCGATGTCGACGATGCCCTCGGCGAACATCTCGTCGATGAGAGCGCGCTCCACCTCGAGTTCGGTCATTCCGGTCCACCCCGAGATCACCACATCCTGGGCGTGGTACTCGTCGGCGTCGAGGCCGACGGCACCGGCCTTGACGCGTAACGGGATGTCCTTGCTGACGAGCACCACGTCGCGTCCCTCGGTGGCCAGGTTCAGGGCACACGCGAGGATGCGGGAATCGTTGGTGTCGGTGCGGAAGCCGGCGGGTAGGACCATCGGATCGGTGTGGTTGAGCTCCACGTGCAGGGTGCCCCCCTCGTCCCCGATGGGGATGGGCTGATCGAGGCGTCCGTGCCGCTGCCGCAGGTCGTCGAGCAGCCGCAGCGATTCGCGGGCGAACCAGCCGAGTTCGTGGTGATGCCGTTTGCCTTCGAGTTCGCCGATGACCACCAGCGGAAGGACCACTTCGTGCTCGGCGAACCTGGTGACCGCCCAAGGGTCGGAGAGCAACACTGAAGTGTCCAGCACGTAGGTGCGTACAGCGGATTCTTTCGCAACGGCAGAACCGGAGCGGGTGGGGACGGAGCGTGTTGCGTTCACGTGGGGCTCCTCGGCCCGGACGGCACCGTCCGGACGTATTCGGTGGGCCGGTGGGTCCCCGGTGTCGTCACGACCACGGAGGCCCGGTGCCGGCCCCCTCGCTCGGACTGTGTCAGCCACACGATCAGGGACCTCCCGTGTAGTCGGCACCTGCGCCGCCTACACCCCCGACGCTAACCCCGATACGGACGATTCGCTCGGCAGCGGAGAAAGCGTGTCGGTGAAGATTGCGTTAACGACACCTCGTAAGTACCCCTGAGCCTCATGACCCACGGCCGGCTCCGCCTCGAGGCGCGTCGTCGCGGCACCACCGAGAGAACTTCGGTGTTCTCGACGGCGCCGAGCGAGGTCGAGAACACCGAAACGCAGTCCTGGGTCAGCGCAGCGACGCGGTGAGCTCTTCGGTCTCGCGGTCGCGACGACGGGCCGACGCGGTGATCGACCCGATCAGCGCATCCGTGGTCTCGACGCGGCCGACCCGCTTCGCGACGTACTGCAACGCCATGAGGTGCTCGTCGCGAGAGAAGTCGGCGGTGGCGTCGAGAGCCATGAACGGTGCCACGTCGCTCATGAAGGCGTCGGCGGCGCTGAGCATGCAGCCCATGTGGGCGTAGACGCCGGTGACGATCAGCTGGTCGCGGCCGTTGTGCGCGAGCAACTGACGGAAGTCGGTGCGCTGGAACGCCGAGTACCGCCACTTGGTGACCTGGATGTCGTCCGGGCCGGGGGTGAGCTCGTCGATGACCTCCGTGTCGCGGCCGGTGCTCAGGCCGACGCCCCAGAAGTCGGCGAGGATGCCGCGACGCGACGGATGCTGGTCGCCGGGCTGCATCGTGTAGACGACGGGGATACCGGCGGCCAGGCACGCTTCGCGGAGGCGGACGATGTTGGGCACCACGGTCGCGAGCGGCTCGGCGTCGCGCTGGTAGGCGTCGATGAAGTACTTCTGCATGTCGTGGACGAGCAGTGCACAGCGGGACGCATCGAGCGTCCAGTCCACCCGAGCAGCGGGAATCTCGTCGCCGGTGGGCAACTCGTACGGATCGATGCTCGGGATGGCCATGCGACTTCCTTCTGCTGGTCGGGGTGCGCGTGCGGTCGCCGACGATGTCGGCATGCGTAGGCTACCCTAACCAACCCGTGCGGTGGGATGTGTCCGCCCGGATACGCAACCGGCCCGCACCGGAGATCGGTGCGGGCCGGTCGGCGACAGCAGGAATGTCAGATCAGACGCCAGTCCTCGAGGCCCTCGTACAGCGGCACGGACTGCGCCAGGGCGCTCACGCGGGTGCGCAGCGACTCGGCGTCGGCGCCACCGATGAGTGTCTGCGCGATGATCTCGGCGACCTCGGTGAACTGCTCGTCGCCGAAACCGCGGGTGGCGAGCGCCGGGGTGCCGATGCGGAGTCCCGAGGTGACCATCGGGGGGCGCGGGTCGAACGGCACGGCGTTGCGGTTGACGGTGATGCCGACCTCGTGGAGGGCGTCTTCACCCTGCTGGCCGTCGAGCTGCGAGTTGCGCAGGTCGACCAGGACCAGGTGCACGTCGGTGCCGCCGGTGAGCACCGAGATGCCCTTGTCGGCGACGTCGGACTGTGACAGACGATCGGCGATGATCCGGGCGCCGGACAAGGTGCGCTGCTGACGGTCCTTGAACTCGTCGCCGGCGGCGATCTTCAGCGCGACGGCCTTCGCAGCGATGGCGTGCATGAGCGGTCCGCCCTGTTGACCGGGGAAGACCGCCGAGTTGATCTTCTTCGCCCACTCCTGCTTGGCGAGGATCAGGCCGGAGCGCGGGCCACCGAGGGTCTTGTGCACGGTGGTGGAGACGACGTCGGCGTAGGGCACGGGCGAGGGGTGCAGCCCCGCGGCGACCAGGCCGGCGAAGTGCGCCATGTCGACCCACAGGTACGCACCGACCTCGTCGGCGATGGAGCGGAAGGCAGCGAAATCCTCGTGACGCGGGTAGGCGGACCAACCGGCGACGATGACCTTCGGCTTCTCGCGCACGGCGATGTCGCGGACCTCGTCCATGTCGATGCGGTGGTCGTCCTTGCTGACCCCGTAGGACGCGACGTCGTACAGCTTGCCGGAGAAGTTGAGCTTCATGCCGTGCGTGAGGTGGCCACCGTGCGCGAGATCGAGGCCGAGCAGCTTCTCGCCGGGCGTCATCAGCGCCATGAGCACCGCGGCGTTCGCCTGCGCACCCGAGTGCGGCTGGACGTTCGCGAAATCGGCGCCGAACAGCTCCTTGGCGCGGTTACGTGCGAGGTCCTCGACGACGTCGACGTTCTCGCAACCACCGTAGTAGCGACGGCCGGGGTAACCCTCGGCGTACTTGTTGGTCAGGACGCTGCCCTGGGCCTGCAGCACGGCGCGCGGCACGAAGTTCTCCGACGCGATCATCTCGAGCGTGTCGCGCTGACGCGACAGCTCGCCGGCCATGGCCTCGGCGACCTCGGGGTCGAGGTCGTTCAGTGCGGCAGTGTTCACGTCGGCGCCGGGCGCAGCGGTCATCGAGGTTTCTCCAAGCAGAGGGCGTCAGGGATACGACCTCCAGTCTACGAAGGCCGTCCACCGCTCCGGTAGCCGGTCCCCGAGCGACCTGCGGTTCACCGCAGGCTGCTGGGCACCAGGGGTTCGTCGAGCAGGCGGCGGAACCGCTCGGCACGTTCGACTCCCACCGGAACCTGCCCGAGCCAGCCGCCGAGGAGCCGGTAGCCCTCGACGTAGGTGCTGATGTAGGCGCGCCACAAGGGTGACGACAGGAACCGCAGCGACTGCCGGGCACGTTCGGGGCTCGACAGCGACCAGCGCTGCAGGAACTCGACGACGTCGTCGTGGCTGCGACCACGGTCGTGGAGCAGCAACGCGGCGTCCTGACGGACCGGCAGCAGTTGCTCGGACGCCTCGGACAGCTGCTCGGCGAGTTCGCCGTCGAACCGGAGCCCGAGATCGGCGTAGATCTCCTGCGCCCACTTCCCCCAGCCCGGGCCCACGATCGCTTCGAGCGCGAGATCGGCGAGGCCTTCGGCCATGAGGCATTGCGGGGTGTTGACGAGGAACAACGTCTGCTCGGCCTGCCCACCGGCGACGAGACCGGCCTCCTTGCGGCAATGCTCGGTGTGGTGCCCCGGGTACGCCTCGTGCGCGATCAGCCTCGGCAGGTGCGCCATGGTCTGTTCGAGATCGGAGTTGATCGCGACCCGCGAACGGTAGTCGCCGAGGTAATAGTTGAAACCCGACCACGGCTTGTCTCCGACGACCTCGTACTCGACGCGTTCGGTGTCGGGCAACGGATAGACCGCCCGCACCTTCTCACGCAGAGCGCTCGAGAACGCCTCGACGCATTCGGCGAGACGATCCGCGGGGATCACCTCGGACTTGCGGTGCGCCTGCATCCGTTCGGTGAGCGATCCCGGGCCGGGCAGCAAGGCGTCGAGACGACGATGCGCGTCGCGGTAGGCGTCCTCGTCGCCGGGGGCGATGCGCACGTCGAAGTACGCCTCGACCTCGTCGACGAAACCGATCTCCTCCCCCGCGAACTTGCGGGCCGAGCAGTCGAGCGCGCGCAGATGCACGTCGAGGAAACGGGTGCGCTCGTCGGACAGACCCGCGCCGGGGAGTTCGTTGCACAGGCGCCGCGCGATGTGTGATAGATCACGAGGATCGGGAGTCGGGGCGTTCTCGACCTTCCGCCGCAGTGCGGGATCGCCGGTGTAGGCGTCGACGAACCCTTCCTCCAGTCGGTCGAAAGCCAGACCCAGCAGCAGATATTCGTTCACGAAGTCGTCGGCTCCCATACCGGCCGAGCCTAGTACCTCGCCGGCGACCCGACACGGGAGAACCTGCCGGAGTGGGGACCCCGACGCGGCATCACCCTGTGTCAGCGAGCACAATCCGTTACATGGACATGCAACGCCGCATCCGCCGCGCCACCGGGAAGCCGTGCCGATGGCTCGTCTGAACGAACCGAGCCCGTATGTCGAGTTCGACCGCAAGCAGTGGCGGACGCTGCGGAAGTCGACTCCCCTCGTCCTCACCGAGGACGAACTCATCGGGCTTCGGGGCCTGGGCGAGCAGATCGACCTCGCAGAGGTCGCCGAGGTGTATCTGCCCCTCTCCCGGTTGATCCACCTGCAGGTCGCGGCGAGACAGCGGTTGTTCGCGGCGACGGCGACCTTCCTCGGGGAGAAGCATCCCGATCAGCAGGTGCCGTTCGTGATCGGCGTGGCCGGGTCGGTAGCGGTCGGCAAGTCCACCACGGCCCGTGTACTGCAGGCGTTGCTGGCCCGATGGGACCATCACCCGCGGGTGGATCTCGTGACCACCGACGGCTTCCTCTACTCCACCAAGGAACTGGTGCGGCGCAACATCATGCACCGCAAGGGCTTTCCCGAGAGCTACGACCGACGCAAGCTGCTGCGGTTCGTCACCGAGGTCAAGTCGGGCGCGAAAGAGGTTGCGGCGCCGATCTACTCGCACATCTCGTACGACATCATCCCGGGCCAGTACCACATCGTGCGCCAGCCGGACATCCTCATCATCGAGGGCCTGAACGTGCTGCAGACCGGTCCGCGGCTGATGGTCTCCGACCTGTTCGACTTCTCGATCTACGTCGACGCGCGAATCGAGGACATCGAGAAGTGGTACGTGGAGCGCTTTCTCGCACTGCGCAATACGTCCTTCGCCGATCCGGAGGCGCACTTCCACCACTACGCGAACCTGTCGGACCGGGACGCGATGAGTGCCGCGAAGGAGATCTGGCACTCGATCAACCTACCGAACCTGGTGGAGAACATCCTGCCCACACGGCCGCGCGCAACCCTGGTCCTGCGGAAGGACTCGGATCACGCCATCAACCGGCTCCGGTTGCGCAAGCTCTGAAGCAGCCCGCCGCGCGGCGCCGGATCGGCAGTCCGGTCAGGCGCCGAAGCGGCGGTGCCGTGCGGCGTAGTCGCGCAGAGCGCGCAGGAAGTCGACCCGGCGGAACTCGGGCCAGTACGCCTCGGTGAACCAGATCTCCGAGTAGGCGGACTGCCAGAGCAGGAATCCGGACAGTCGCTGCTCGCCGGAGGTGCGGATGACGAGATCCGGATCGGGCTGACCGGACGTGTAGAGGTGACTGTCGACGCCGTCGACCGTCACGGCCTGGACGAGGTCCTCACCGCGCAGTCCCTGCGCGTAGCGCACCCGCAGGAGTGATTGCACGGCGTCGACGATCTCCTGGCGACCGCCGTATCCGACGGCCACGTTGACGTGCGTGCCCGTCCGTCCGGCGGTTCCCGCCGCGGCCTCGTGCAGTCGCTTGGCGTGATCGGACGGGAGGAGGTCGGTGGTGCCGACGATCTTCACGCTCCAGTTCTGGCCGGGCGCGGAGATCTCCTCCACCACGTCCGAGATGATCTCGAGCAGTGCGTCGAGTTCCTCCGGCTCGCGCCGAAGGTTCTCGGTGGACAACAGATAGATCGTCGCCGTCTCGATGCCGGCGGCGTCGCACCAACCCAGCAGCTCGGCGATCTTCTTGGCACCCTCGCGGTGGCCGTGGCTGACGTCGGTGAAGCCGTTCTCACGCGCCCAACGCCGATTGCCGTCGCACATCACCGCGACATGTCGCGGATGCCGTGCTCCGTCGAGTTCCTTCAGCAGCCGGCGCTCGTAGAGCCGGTACAGCAGTCCGCGGACGCTCACCCCGTCATCACCACGCGAGTCACATTACGCCCAGGGATACGGGCGGTCGCGGCGGTGGTCACAGAGCCTCCCGCCGCACGGTTCCACACTGTAACGTGTCGACGGAACAAACCTACGGGTGCGTAGGTTACCGCTCGGTACCGGGAGGAGCGCACGTATGACGGCCTTCGGCCTCGAGGAACTGCCCGTCAAACCGCGGATGCGCGGATGGATCCACGCCTGGGCGTTCGGGGTGGCCGTCATAGCCGGTGCCGCGCTCGTCTCGGCCGCGGCCTTCCTCGCCGACCGCCCGGGCGCCGTGCTCCCCGCGACGATCTACAGCCTCACGGTGTGCGGCGTCTTCGGCGTCAGCGCGCTCTACCACCGCCTGGCCTGGAGTCCGCGCGCGCGGGTGTGGATGAAGCGCGCCGACCACTCGATGATCTTCGTTTTCATCGCCGGCAGCTACACCCCGTTCGCGACGCTGGCACTGCCACCCGAATCCGGACGGCCGTTGCTGATCGTCGTATGGTCGGGAGCGCTCGCGGGTGTGGCTCTGAAAATGTTGTGGCCGACTGCGCCGAGATGGGTCGGCGTACCGCTCTACCTGGTGCTCGGCTGGGCGATCGTTCCCGTCGCCGGACAACTGGTCGCCGAGGTCGGGCTCACCCCCATGCTGCTACTGCTGGTCGGCGGCCTGTTCTACAGCGGCGGAGCGATCCTCTACGCCACGCGCTGGCCCGACCCGTGGCCCGCGACCTTCGGACACCACGAGTTCTTCCACGCGGCCACGGTGATCGCGGCCCTGTGTCACGCGATCGCGGTGTGGCTCGTGATTCTGGGGTGAAACCTCACAAGCCACTTCGTGCAACTTCTCACACCACCTGAAGCGACTGTCACCCGTTTGTAGACTCGCGAGGGATGTCTATTCCGTTGCTCGCCTTCGAACTGACCGAGACCAACCGGGACTGGCTGATCCACCGGCCGCTGGCAATCCTGAGTTACATCGTCGCCGCCGTCGTGCTCCGCTACGTCCTCCACCGGCTGATCGACCGCATGACGAAGCCACGTGTGCGATCCGGGAAGCCGCGACGATCGTTCCTCGCGCCGCTGCAGGAACGAGCCGAGCGTGCCATCGGCGACCCCCAGGCCCGCGAACGCCGGGTCCAGCGCGCCCAGACCATCGGCTCGGTGTTCAAGTCCGGTGTGTCGATCGTCGTGCTCGCCTGGGTGGTGCTGCAGACGCTCGACACCCTCGGCTTCAACGTCGCCCCGTTCATCGCCTCGGCCGGTATCGCCGGTGTCGCGCTCGGTTTCGGCGCGCAGAACCTCGTGCGGGACTTCATCTCGGGAATGTTCATGCTGCTCGAGGACCAGTACGGCGTGGGTGACGTGGTGGACCTCGGCGACGCGGTGGGCACCGTCGAGTCGGTCGGTCTGCGCGTGACGACCGTGCGCGACATCGACGGCACCCTGTGGTTCTGCCGCAACGGCGAGATCCTGCGCGTCGGCAACATGAGCCAGGGACATGCCGTCTCCGTGGTCGACGTCCCGATCGCGCCGAGTGTCAACGTCGACCGCGCCTGCCAGATCGCGCTGCGCGCCGTCCTCGACGGCGTGGAACGCGAGGACATCGCGCCGGACGTGCTCGAGAAGCCCGAACTGCTGGGCGTCAACTCCGTCACCGCGGGTGCGGTGACCCTCCGCCTGACGGTGCGCGTACGCGCCGGCAAGCAGTGGGCCATCCGCCGCAGCCTCACCCGCGCGGTGCTCGAGGCCTTCGAGCAGAACGACATCGAGACCCCGAACGTCGCGCTGGCGGCTGTCCCGGCCTCCTAGCTCCGCACCGCCACGGCCTCCGGCTGCTCGCTCGGCTCATCGCTGCGAGCAGCACGGATGCGATCGATGACGATGACGCACAGCAGCGACACCGCTCCCCAGATCGCGAACGTGACGAGGTGCGGGCCGACGGCGTCACCCCCGAAGTAGAGGATCGACCGCACCGATTCCACGGCGGCCGGCATCGGCAGCACACCGTGCAGGAACCGGAAGACCTCCGGCGTCATGTACACCGACATCGCACCGTTCGAGGCGGGCACGCCGACGAACATGAGGATCCCGACAGCGGGGACGACGGAGAGCAGACCGAGCAGGCGGTGCAGCGCCAAGGTGAACATCGAGGTCGTGAACGTCGCGACGATCCCGACACCCCACAGCGGGAGGAAGTGCCCGTCGACGGCTCCGGTGATCGGGTCGGCGATCACCCACAGTACGGCCGGCATGAACAGCGCCCACCCCGCAGCGATGGGCACGATCTGTCGCAGGACCATCGCGGCGGGCTGCGCACCGCCGGCCACGACGATCACCATGAAACCGGACATGATCCAGCCCATCGCGACGTAGAGCGTCACCGTTCCCATCGTGTCGGAGCCCGGCAGCGGCGCGATGTTCTCGACGGTCAGGGGAAGCTGCATGCCTCCGGCGACCTGCTCGAAGACCCCCTGCACGACCTGCTGCTGGCTCATACCCGCAGCCTCGTTGGTGATCAGGTTCGCGGTGGGCGAGGTGGGCGACGGCAGAACGAAGGCCGCGACGATCTCACGGTCCTGCACGGCGGCGCGCGCGTCGTCGATCGAATCCGAGCTTTGCAGGTCGAACAGGCCCGCCATGTTCTGCTCGAGACCGGCAACCGTCTGTTCCGCCTGCTCGGCGGTCGCGCCGACCACGGTGACGGGCATCTCGCGCGGCGTCGGCTGGTACATCGCGCCGAGCATGATCGAGAGCATCAGCACGACCATGGCGAACGGGAAGAACGCCAGGGTCAGGTACCGGACGCGGTCGTTCGTGGGGCGCGGTCCGGGGGTGAGCGAGGGCATCGTGATCTCGGGGTCGCCCGCGTCGGGGTTACGGCGACGCTGGAAGGCATCGACGCCGAGGGTCGCGGCGAGGGCGAGCAGGGCACCGATCACCAGGACCGCGATGTGCCCGCCGAGTCCGTCACCACCGAAGTAGACGACCGACCTCAGGGCCTCCCCGGCGGCCGCGGTGGGCAGGAAACCGTGGAGCGGGACGTAGATCGACGGCAACGCGTAGACCGACATGCCCAGGTTCGACGCGGGGACGCCGAGCACCATCACGAAGAGCATGCCCACCAGGACCGCCATGGGTCCGAAAATGCGGGTGAGGAACAGCTGAACGGAGCCGACGGCGAAGATCGAGAGCCAGCAGATGCCCAGCACCGTCGCGGTGTTGCCCTCGACCGCACCGAGGATCGGGCCGGCGACGAGCCACACGAGGGTGCCGATCAGGACCGACCAGCCGGCGAGCAGGGGCACGATGCGACGGAATCGAAGCAGCTCGGGGGAGTTGGACAGCATGATGCTCAGCGGCATGTAGCCCGCGAGCATCAGTGCCTGCGCCATGAACATCACGCCCAGGCCGGCCATGTCGTGGCCCGGCAGCGGGGCGAGGTCCTCGGCGGTGAAATCCAGACCCTGCGCGAGCACCTGCGGCACCATCAGCCCGGTGACGACGGACGATTGCGACGCCCCCGCCGCACCTGCGGTGTACACGGTGGCGGTGCCCTGCGGGGACAGTGTGACCGCACCCGCGACCTCCCGTGAGAACACGAGGTCGCGCGCCTGCTCGTCGGTCCCGACGACGCGGACGTCGACCGCCTCCGGGTCGGCGTCCTCGAGCGCGCGGGCGAAGTCGTAGGCCTGTTGCGACGATCCGGCGACGGCGATCGGCATGTCGTGCGGTGCCGGCGCGTGCATCGCGTACAGATAGCCGGTGATCATCATCCCGACCATCAGGAACGGCATGACGAAGATCGCGACGTACCGTCCGATGTGTTCCTTGCGCGCGCGGGCGAGTTCGGCCGCGGTGGGGCCCTCACCTCCCGGTGGATTGTTCTTCTCGGTGGTGGCGGTGTCGGTCACTGACGAACTCCTCGATATCCGGACACGGACTGAACGTTTCCCGACCGGTACCGGCTACTCGGAAATACGCTGACTGACTTAAAACGCTACGCTGAGTGTCTTGAATCGACCAACCTGAGACACTGGTGACCTTCGTCCCACCCATCCTCGAGCCGTACGGCCGAATGAGAAAGCAGCAATCGACAGCGTGAGCACCTACGGCGACCAGGCACGACGAGCACTACTCGATTCCGCGGAAGAACTGTTCGCCACCCACGGGGTCGACGGGGTCTCGAACCGGCGCATCGCCGAACACGCGGGCAACGCCAACCACTCGGCGGTCAACTACCACTTCGGGAGCCGGGAGGAACTCGTCCGCGCGATGCTCACCCGCTACGCCGAGGACACCCGCCGCCGCCGAGGCGAACTCGTCGGACTGCTGGGACCCGAACCGGGACTCCGCGACTACCTGAGCTGCCTCGTCGTGCCGTTCACCGATCAGCTCGCCGCGATGCCCGTCCCCAGCCGGCGCGCCCGCTTCCTCCGCCAGCTGCGGACGGTCCCGTCGATGGTCGACATCGCGAGCCGGAACGCTGTCGAGGATCCCCACCTCGAGGCTCTTGTAGAACGGGCAAGGGCGTGCGTCGCCGACATCCCCGATGGTGTGCTCACCGGACGATCGTGGCTGCTGGGGAAACTCGTCGTCGACGCGTGCGCAGACTACGAGGCACGCCTCGAACGGGAGCGTGTGGAACCCGACTGGACCGGTTTCGCCCGGTTCCTCGTCGATGCGATCGCCGGAATGCTCGAGGCGCCGGTGACGAGCGCGGGCGACTTCCTCGGCTCGCGCACCGTCTCCGCCTGGCCCTGACCACCCCCCATCAGACCGTGGCCAGAGCCTCGCGCAGTTCGGTCACCGTCGTCACCGGGCGATCGCACACGAATCCCCGGCACACATAGGCCGCGGACGCCCCGTCGACGAGGGGGCGACCGGCGAGCAGCGGCGACGAGTCGGGTTCGCCGCCCACCACGATCGCTCCCCCGGGCGCGAGGCGGCGGGCCACGTCGAGGAGTTCACCGCCACCCGCGACGGCGACCTGCAGTGGACCGCGCACGGACGCCTCGGCGACCGTCAGCCAGTGCCCTCCCGCGCGCGGCGCCTTCTCGAACAGGATCGCCGCCGTCGACAGCGACAGCGCGGCGGAATCGGCATAGCGGGGGTCGTCGTGCACGAGCGCGGACAGACCGAGCAACGCCTCGGCGATCAGTGACGCTCCCGACGGCGTCGCCCCGTCGACCGGATCGCGCGGCCGGGCGACCAGCGATTCGGCATCGTGGGCAGTGTCGAACCAGCTACCGGGGCGTTCCGGATCCGCGAACTGCGCGAGGGCGACGTCGGCGAGTTCCCTCGCGCGCTCGATCCAGCGCCGATCGCCCGTCCCCTGGTGGACGGCGAGCAGCGCCGTGACGAGAGCCCCGTAGTCCTCGAGCACCCCTGCGGGTGATCCGACGGCACCCCCGAGCGACGCGCGGCGCAGCCGGCCGTCGACCAGGTGCCGGTCGAGCAGGAACTGCGCGCACGTCGCCGCGGCGTCGATCCAGGCTGGTTCACCCAACGCGACGCCGGCCTCGGCCAGCGCGGTGATCGCGAAGGCATTCCAGGCGGTGACGACCTTGTCGTCGCGTCCGGGCTGTGGGCGCTGTGCGCGAGCGGCGAACAGGCGGCCCCGCACATCGGCGAGTCGCGCCGGATCGTCCGGCTCGTCGAGCAGCTGCAACACCGAGGTGCCGTGCTCGAAGGTGCCGCCGGGGGTGACCGTGAACGCGTCCGCGGCCCACCGGCCGTCGTCCGGGCCCAGCACCTCGACGAGCTGGTCGGGCGTCCACACGTAGGTGAGGCCTTCGACCCCGTCGGTGTCGGCGTCGAGGGCCGAGGCGAATCCCCCATCGGGGGTGATCAGGTCGCGCAGCAGGAACTCGACCGTCTCCCGCGCGACGCGCGTCGGCAGTTCCGCACCGGTCACCCGCGCAAGGTGCGCGTACAGCCGCAACAGCAACGCGTTGTCGTAGAGCATCTTCTCGAAGTGCGGCACCGTCCAGGCGGCGTCGACGCTGTAGCGGGCGAAACCGCCCCCGAGCTGGTCGTAGATTCCGCCCCGTGCCATCGCGTCGGTCGTGCGCTCGACGAGACCGAGCGTGTCGGTGGAGCGGGTGCGCTCGTATCCGCGCAGCAACCCCTCGAGAAGGTTCGACGGCGGGAACTTCGGTGCGCCACCGAAGCCACCGTGTTCGCGGTCCTCGTCGGCGGCGATCGCGGTCGACGCCGCATCGAGCAGCGCGCCATCGATCGCGACACTCCCGGCGGGCAGTCCACCGCCGCTCCGACGGAGTTCGGAGACGACGGCCTCGGCGGCCTGCGCGACCTCGTCGCGACGGTTGTGCCACGTGTCGGTGATCGCATGGAGCAGCTGCGTGAAGGACGGCATGCCCCCGCGCGGCGTGCTCGGGTAGTACGTGCCGCAATAGAACGGGGCACCGTCGGGCGTGAGGAAGCAGGTCATCGGCCACCCGCCCTGACCTGTCATCGCGACGGTCGCGTTCATGTAGATCGCGTCGATATCCGGCCGTTCCTCGCGGTCGACCTTGATACACACGAAGTTCTCGTTCATGACGGCGGCGGTCGCCTCGTCCTCGAACGACTCGTGCGCCATGACATGACACCAGTGGCAGGCCGCATAGCCGATCGACAGCAGAATCGGCACGTCGCGCTCACCCGCCTCGGCGAGCGCGACGTCGCCCCATTCCTGCCAGTGGACCGGATTACCGGCGTGCTGCCGCAGGTAGGGGCTCAGCGCGTCGGCCAGTCGATTCGCCATGCCCCCACGCTACGGAAGGAGCACCCTCGGTGGCGGAAGGTCGTCAGCTTCCCTTGGTGGGTTCGGGACGCTCCGGATCGGTGACCTTCTTCGGCTCACCGGTCCCTTCCACATCCGCTGTACCGGGGATCGCACCCGGCAGCGTGCCGTCGTCCACGGCCTGGTCGGGCTCGGGATGCTCCGGCTGGAAGGTGTCGGGCAGCTTCCGCAGCCGCTTGTTCATGTTCCAGATCAGCAGAGCGGTCGCGACCAGCAGGACCACCACGATGGCGAGTCCGAGCGGGGACGCCTTGCCGAACTCGGGGCCGGTCGGCTCCTGGGCCAGAACCCCGACGGCCAGAACCTCGACCGCGAGCGTGCCTATCGTCATTTGCCCTGTCCGTCCTCGATGCCCGCGAACAGATCCGTCTCCGGAAGCTCCGTGCTCACGCGGGTCTTGGCCAACTCGAACTCCTCGGTCGGCCACACCTTCTGCTGGATGTCCAACGGCACCGCGAAGAACGATCCGTTGGGGTCGATCTGAGTGGCGTGCGCGCGCAGCGCGTCATCGCGCTTCGGGAAGTAGTCGCCACAGGTGATCTGGGTGGTCACGCGTCCCATGATGTCGCCCTGCTCGGTGCGCCACTTGCTGAGCCACTGCTCCATGGGGAACGGCTCCCCGCGACGCTCGTACTCCTCGCGGAACAGCTCGAGCCGCCTACGGATGAAACCGTGCGAGTAGTACAGCTTGCGCACCGCCCAGGGCTCGCCCAGTTCGGGATGGAAATCCGGATCGGCCGCTGCCTCGTACGCCGCGACCGACACCTCGTGGCATCGGATGTGATCGGGGTGCGGATAGCCGCCGTTCTCGTCGTAGGTGGTCATGACGTGGGGACGGAACTCGCGCACTGCCTGCACGAGCCGGCGGACCGGTTCGTCGAGCGGGATGACCGCGAAACATCCCTCGGGCAACGGAGGCTTGGGGTCTCCCTCGGGCAGGCCGGAGTCGACGAAGCCGAGCCACTGCTGGCGCACCCCGAGGATGCGGGCCGCCTCGGCCATCTCCTCCTGGCGCACCTCGCTCATGCGTTCGCGAATGCCCGGCACGTCCATGGCGGGGTTCAGGATGTCGCCGCGCTCTCCGCCCGTGAGCGTGACCACCAGGACCTCGTGCCCTTCGGCCGAGTACCGGGCCATCGTGGCCGCGCCCTTGCTCGACTCGTCGTCGGGATGGGCGTGCACGGCCATGAGCCGTAGTCCGCTCACGTGTTTTCCTCCACCTCACGTCGTCTGCTTCGCCGGAACCGTCCCTGCGCCCGCGTCGCGGTCGCACCGGATCCGTCCTCTATAGTTCCACCTGATAATTCCGTCGTCAGCCGTGGCCCTGCGGCGACGCCCGATCCATCCTCCCGCTGCGAAAGCAAAGTGATGAGCAACACCACCCCCACCGACCGGTACCCGTCCTCCCGGTACCCCGGCCCTCGCGTATCGACACGCGGCAAGCGCTGGGGTTTCACCGTGGCCGGCCTGCTCGCGGGGCTCGTGCTGGCGTTCGTGCTGTTCCAGAACAACTCGACTCCGATCGAGTCGGAGGTCGTCGCCTTCGACATCATCGACGACAGCACCATCGACATCCAGCTCAAGGTCACGCGCGACGACCCGTCGAAGGATTCCGTCTGCATCATCCGGGCTCGCTCGAAGGACGGAAGTGAGACCGGCCGGCGCGAGGTCCTCATCCCCGCGTCCGATTCGCAGACGGTCGTGCTCACTTCCACGGTGAAGACGTCCCAACGTCCCGGTATGGGCGATACCTACGGTTGCAGCACCGAGGCGCCCGATTATCTGCGCGCCCCCTGACCCCGCTCCCACGCCGTCTTCCAGCGCTTTCCCGGAGTGCGGACCGCAGGGATGCTAAAATAGCCGGATACACGGTTCCACCCTTTGGGGCCGTGTATTGCTGCATAAGAGCATCAACAGACAGTACGACTTCCGTTCAGCCTGAAGCCATGGGGGGACGACGGCGGTCGTGCTGTCGCGGTCGTTGCGTGTGCACGACTTGTCCACGGAGCCGGGGGCTCCAACCCGAAGGAAGTGATCGAGGATGACCGAGACCCAGGTGACCTGGCTGACGCAGGAGTCGTACGACCGACTCAAGGCCGAGCTGGACCAGCTCATCGCGAATCGTCCTGTCATCGCCGCCGAGATCAACGAGCGTCGCGAGGAAGGCGACCTCAAGGAGAACGGTGGCTACCACGCGGCCCGCGAGGAGCAGGGCCAGCAGGAAGCCCGTATCCGTCAGCTCCAGGAGCTGCTGGGCACCGCCAAGGTCGGCGTCGCTCCGACCGAGTCGGGCGTCGCCCTCCCCGGTTCCGTCGTGACCGTCTACTACGGAGGCGACGAGACCGACACGGAGACGTTCTTGATCGCGACCCGCGAAGAAGGTGCCCGCAACAGCGAGCTCGAGACCTACTCCCCCAGCTCGCCCCTCGGTGGCGCCCTGATCGACGCGAAGGTCGGCGAGACCCGCGAGTACAACCTGCCCAACGGCAACACCATGAAGGTGACGCTGGTGAGCGCGGAACCCTACCGCGGCTGATCTCGCAGGACAGAGGGCCCGACCGGACGTTCTCCGGTCGGGCCCTCCCGCGTTCACGGCAGGTACGCCTTCTCAGAAGATGCGACGCGCCTTCATATCGGGGAAGACCGGCCCCACCCGCACGACGTCGCCGGTAGTGGGTGCGTGCACCATCTGCCCGCCACCGATGTAGATGGCGACGTGGCCGGGCCCACCCGCCTGCCAGTTGCCGAACAGCAGGTCGCCGGGACGCGCCGCGTACAGCGGCACCTCGGTGCCGACGTGCCACTGGGTCTCGGACGTGCGCGGCAGCGCGACACCCGTCGCGGCGAAGACGGCGTACGAAGTCAGGCCCGAACAGTCGAATCCGCCGCCGGACGGCCCGTTGATGTTGCCGCCACCCCAGACGTACGGCAGGCCGAGGTACTTGAACGCGAGGTCGACGACGCGATTGCCGATGTCGCCGGCGCCGCCTCCGATACCCGCGCCCAGGAACGGCGAGAGCATACGGGCGAAGACATGCTCTGTCGCCCGGATCTTCGCGACGTAGGGCTTCGTCTGGTTCTCGTAGTCGGGATGACCGGACGGCATGCCGCCCGAGCGCTTCACCGCGCCGACACCGGCGTTGTACGCCGCGAGAGTCAGATCGAGCGTGTCGCCCTCGACCAGACCGCGCTTCTTCCAGTCGTCGATGAGCTTGTAGTTGTCGCACAGGAGGCTGCCCGACGCCATGACCGGATCGGCGATGCCGAGGATGTCGGCTTTGCCGTCACCGTCGGCGTCCTTGCCGTACTGGTCCCAGGTCCCGGGCATGAACTGCCCCGGACCGCGGGCGCCGACCGGAGAGACCGGCGCGGTCGGTCCGTACCGGAAACCGTTCTCGGCGGAGTAGAGGGCGGCGAGGACCGGCGCCGAGACGCCATCACACAGCTCACCGGCCTTCTTCAGCCACGGCGCGAAGACCGCGATCGCGCCGATGGGTGCGAGCCGCGTTCCCGGAAGGATCGCCGGGATCGACGGCAGCGCGAGCCCGGTGCCCGGGATCGTGGACCGTGGCTGCGGGTTTCCGAGCGCGCCGGCGACCGGCGGTTGCACCGGTATCCCGAACGGCCCGGGTCGGGCGGCCGGCGGTTCGGGCGCCAGGGCGGGCGGAGCCGCTTCCGGATCGGCGGGATGCAGCTTTGCGGCCGCCTCCTCGGGCAGGTGCGGCTCGATCGCCCCTGCGGCCGCCGCTGTCGCGTCCGCGACCGCCTGTTGGGCTCCCTGCTGCATCGGTTCGGGCAACGACGCGACGAGATTCGCCACGTCGGTGTCGGTGCTCTCCGCACCTGCCTCGAACGACTCGATCGCCCCGTTGATCTGATCCTTGATCTCTGCTGGTAGGTCCACGCCCTGCACGAGCGCACTTGCTGCCGTAGCCACTGCCACGATGACCGCAGACGGGTCCACCGACATCCGCTACCCCCACATCCATCCATCAACCGCTCCCACCGTAGCTGTGAGGTCGATCACCAGTACGGCTTCCGGATGTTCTTATCACATATATTCAGGAACACGTTCTAGTATCGGGACCAGTGGGATTACTGTGACTCGAGTGACCGGAGTTACGGTTCCGGATAGAACTCGGCAGCGTCCGGATGGGTCAGGACGTCCATGATGTCCACCGGATCGACCGTGTCCTCGGACAGCAGGGCGACGAGCGTCTCCCGCTGGTCCTCCGTCACCGGCTCGCATCCGCCCGGCATCACCCATCGGTCCTCGCCCACCGGCATGACGCGGGCGCACAGCAGCGTGCCGGCGGGCACCTCACCCGCGAGCCAGGGCGCGGATACCTCCACCACTCGGTCGGTGCGGACATCGCGCAACGTGAGCGTCTCCTCCGGCACGCTCGCCTCGACCTCGAAGACCGAGCGCTCGACGGCCAGCCAGGATCGGGCGAGCTCCGACTCGTCCTCGGGCAGCAACTCCGCGCGACGCTCGACGAAATCGGCGAATGCGCCGGCGTCGAACAGCAGGACGTCCTCGACGAGCGGATCGGCGACCGCCTCGGCCACGGCGTCGTCGTCCCCGTAACCCGAACGGGCCTCCGCCAGCGCGACCCGGTGTTCCGCCCATCCGGGTTCCAGAGCGTGCATGGCCGCCTTCATGTACAGCCAGTCGGATCGTTCCTCGAGCGAATGCTCGGCGCGACCGAGGTGACATGCCTTGTACTTGCGGCCCGACCCGCACCAGCAGCGGTCGTTGCGCCCGAGGCCCGGGACCTCCTTCGGCCGGTACCGGTCGAGCAGTTCGTAGAGGGGATGTTCGTCGCCACCCGGCACCCGGGCCAGCAGGGACAGACCCCGCACAGCATCCCCTCGGTCGGAGGCGAACCGTGCCAGATCGAACAACGGCAGGTCGAAGGCGGAATCGAGGTCGGCCGAACGTTCGTAGTGCCGTTCGGCCTCCGCGATCCGTCCGGTGGACTCGGCCGCGCGACCGGCGATCCAGTGCGCCGCCCCCGCCGCGCGCCGGGGCGCGTGGTCGAGCAGCCACAGCGCAGCCTGCTCGATCGCCTCGGGCGCAAGCTTCTCCCCCACCAGCTCGTCGTGGACGGTCTCGGCGATCTCGGGGTCGGACAGCACCGAGTACAGACCCGACTTCCCTACGGCGAAGCGTTCTTCGAGTTCGTCGTCGTCGCCGCGTTCGAATGCTTCCACCAGCGACGCGAACAGGGCCACACCCGGCACGGCGTCGACAGGGATCCCGAGTTGTTCGGCGTAGATCTCGAACATCGCCCGATCGGAATATCCGTCGAAATCGAAACCGTTCGGTGCCACCAGGTCTCCGCTGCGGGACAATCCCGCCTCGGCGAGGAGTTCCCCGAGCGGCAGGGCCGGTGCGGAGAATGCGTCGGGAGCTTCGGCGAGGACGTCGACGAACGTGTTCTCGAGGCCGGCCACCTGTTCGCGGGCGATCTCCTGTTCGAGCGCGTGCACGAATTCGCTCACGCTGCTTCGGGCTTCACCGTGCACCGGCGCGAACGACAGGCGGCCGTCCCGCGCGGTGAGGGCGAGCAGGTCGCCCGGCCCGTAACCCGCCAGCGCCCCTTCGGGAAAGACGATCGTCTCCCGATGGGAGATCTCGCCCGAATCCGGATCACCCTGCGGGGAACCATTTTCGGGTGCTCCGGGTTGCACGAGGTCGAACTCGTCGTCCTCGGAGACGAGTATCAGGAGCGGTTCGATATCGTCGACCGGGATCGAGTTCCGGGCGAGATCGTCGGCCGCGAGGCGGTGTGTGAGAGTCCTGCCCTCGAACAGCGCATCCGTCGCCGCGACACGATCGTCGGACAACCACAGCAGCAACGGATGTGGTTGCGACTGTTCGAGGTCGATCATTACCTGCTCGGCGGAGCCGAATCCGTGGTCTTCGAGATGGTCGGCCACCTCGTCGATCGTCATGGGTCCGTGGCGTCGTACCGTGTCGAGCACGGTGTCCCACAGGGCGGATTCGGGGTGTTCGCTGTCCGTCACCACTGGATCGTACGGCCCCCGGCACCGCTTCCGGGGGCTATGCGGTTCCTTCCGCACGTCGCCGTCACGCCTCGCAGACGGCCTTCAATCGGGTGCGTACCCAGCCGGCCAGCGCCGTCGGGGTCGTGGTGGTGAAGTCGCGGGGGTTCTCCGGTACGAATCCGTCGCGGATGCCGGCCGTCATGTCGACGATCGAGACGATCTGCTCCGGCGACATGCCGAAGCCTGCGAGTTCTTCGCGGACGTCGTCGTCGGAGACCTGACGGATGGTGACGGAACGGTCCAGCACCTCGCCGACCAGAGCAGCGACCTCACGGAACGAGAGGTCTTCCGGGCCGTGCACCGCCTGGACGTGCCGTCCGTGCCAGTCGGAGGAGAGCAACCGGGCGGCTGCGACGGCGGCGATGTCCTCGGGCGCCACCCACGGTAGCTTGCGGTCGGGATCCATCGCCGTCGTGATCGTGCCCTCGAGGATCGAATCGAGGTCGAACAGCAGGTTGGTGAAGAAGTATCCGCAGCGCAGGTGAACGACGTCGATGCCCAGTTCGTCGAGTGCCGTCTCGGTGACGGCAAGCCCGTCGATGTCGCCCATCCCCTGCCTGCATTCGGCACCCTGGCTCGACTGGAAGACGACCCTGCGGATGCCGTTGGCGCGGACCGCCGCGGCGAGACTCTCGGTGGCCTTCCGGTATCCGTCGAGCGGGTCGGGCACGGAGGTCGGCGGGTCCACCCAGTACAGGGCATCGACACCCGTCGTGGCCGCTACGACCGAGTCCACGTCCAATTGATCCACCCGCACAGCATCGACGCGGTCGCGGACTTCGGACGGCAGAGCGGACGGATGACGGAGCAGGACGCGGGGCCGGATACCGGCCTGTACGGCCAGACGCAGAACATGGCGGCCGACATTTCCGGTCGGTGTGGTGATCGCAACGGTCATGGAGCCGACACTCGCATAAGGGCCATCACGCGTTGTCACTTTTCATGCGAACGCAACGAGAAGAAGGCGCCCCGGAGGACGCCTTCTTCTCGTGTTCTCGTACGAGCTACCGGGACGTTCGCGTCAGCCGAGTGCCTGTTCGACGTCGGCGAGCAGGTCGGCGGCATCCTCGATGCCCACCGACAGCCGGACGAGGTCCTCGGGGACCTCGAGCAGCGACCCGGCCGTGGAAGCGTGGGTCATCGCGCCCGGATGCTCGATGAGCGACTCCACGCCGCCGAGCGACTCGGCGAGGGTGAAGATCTCGGTGCGCTTGCAGAAGTCGAGTGCGGCCTGCCGGCCACCTGCGAGTCGCACGGAGATCATGCCACCGAAGCGACGCATCTGCTTGGCCGCGTACTCGTGGCCCGGATGCGATTCGAGACCCGGGTACAGCACCTTGCTCACAGCAGAGTGTCCCGACAGGAAGTCGACGAGCTTCTCGGCGTTGTCGGAGTGCTTCTCCATCCGCACCGCGAGTGTCTTGATGCCACGCAGCGTGAGGAAGGCGTCGAACGGACCCGGCACGGCACCCGCGCCGTTCTGCAGGAACGCGAAGGCGGTGTCGAGCTCTTCGTCGTTCGTCACCAGCGCGCCACCGACCACGTCGGAGTGTCCACCGATGTACTTGGTGGTCGAGTGCAGCACCACGTCGGCACCGAATGTGATCGGCTGCTGCAGGTAGGGCGACGCGAAGGTGTTGTCGACGACGAGCTTGGCGCCGCCCTCGTGGGCGATGTCGGCGAGCGCCGAGATGTCGCCGATGTTGAGCAGCGGGTTGGTGGGCGTCTCGACCCACACGAGCTTGGTGTTCGGGCGGACGGCCGCGCGCACCTCGTCGGCGTCGTTGACCGCAGCCGGGGTGTACTCGATCCCCCACTGTGTGAACACCTTGTCGATGAGGCGGAAGGTGCCGCCGTAGGCGTCGTTGGGGATGACGAGGTGATCGCCCGGACGCAGCACCGAACGGAGCAGGCAGTCGGTGGCGGCCATACCCGAGCCGAACGCGCGGCCGTAGGTACCGTTCTCGAGCGCTGCCAGGTTCGCCTCGAGGGGACGCCGGGTGGGGTTGCCGGTGCGGGCGTACTCGAAGCCGTTGCGCATCTCACCGACGCCGTCCTGGGCGAAGGTCGACGACGCATAGATCGGCACATTGACGGCGCCGGTCTGGGGATCGGGCTCGTACCCGGCGTGGATGGCGCGGGTCGCGAAACCGTGCTGGTTCTGGTCGGTCATGAAGATCTGTGTCCTATCGGCCTTGAGAGATGAATCCGAGCAGATCGTGGCGGGTGATGACGCCGACGGGCTTGCCGTCGTCGATCACCATGAGCGCATCGGTGTCGCCGAACGCCTTGGTGGCGGCGTCGATGGACTCGCCCACGCCGATGTTCGGCAGCGGCGGGCTCATGTGCTTCTCGACCGGATCGGCGAGGTTCGCGCGACCCTCGAAGACGGCGCTGAGCAGTTCGCGCTCGCTGACCGAGCCGGCGACCTCACCTGCGGTGACGGGCGGCTCGGCACCCACGACCGGCATCTGCGACACGCCGTACTCGCGGAGGATCTCGATGGCGTCGCGCACCGTCTCGGACGGGTGGGTGTGCACGAGGTCGGGCAGGTCGCCGCTCTTGCCGCGCAGCACGTCGCCGACGGTGGAGTCGTCGGGCTTGCCGTCGAGCGGAGCGCGGAGGAAGCCGTAGCTGGCCATCCACTTGTCGTTGAAGATCTTCGACATGTAACCGCGGCCACCGTCGGGCAGCAGCACGACGACGACCGCGTCGGGGCCTTCGCGCTCGGCGACCTGCAGTGCGGCGACGACGGCCATACCGCACGAGCCACCGACGAGCAGACCTTCCTCACGGGCGAGTCGACGGGTCATCTCGAACGAGTCGGCGTCGGAGACGGCGATGATCTCGTCGGGGATCGACGGGTCGTAGGCGGAGGGCCAGAAGTCCTCACCGACACCCTCGACGAGGTAGGGCCGGCCGGTGCCACCCGAGTACACCGAGCCCTCGGGATCGACACCGACGACCTTCACCGCACCGTTGGAGACCTCCTTGAGGTACCGGCCGGTGCCGGAGATGGTGCCACCGGTGCCGACGCCGGCCACGAAGTGCGTGATCTTGCCGTCCGTGTCGTTCCAGATCTCCGGACCGGTGGTCTCGTAGTGGCTCGCCGGACCGCCCGGGTTGGAGTACTGGTTGGGCTTCCAGCCACCGGGGAGTTCGCGGGCGAGGCGGTCGGAGACGCTGTAGTAGCTGTCGGGGTGCTCCGGCGGGACGGCGGTCGGGCACACGATCACCTCGGCACCGTAGGCCCGCAGCACGTTGCGCTTGTCCTCGCCGACCTTGTCGGGACACACGAACACGCACTTGTAGCCGCGCTGCTGCGCGACGAGGGCCAGGCCGATGCCGGTGTTACCGGAGGTGGGCTCGACGATGGTCCCGCCCGGCTTCAGTTCGCCCGACGCTTCGGCCGCATCGATCATCTTCACCGCGATGCGGTCCTTGGAGCTGCCGCCGGGATTGAGGTACTCGATCTTCGCCGCTATGAGCCCCGAGCCGGGTTTCACCACCGAGTTGAGCTTGACGAGGGGTGTGTTTCCGATGAGGTCGACGACGGAATCCGCAATGCGCATGCCTCCATGTTCCCACGTCGTGACTTTCCGGCGGGGTGACGGTGTACACCCTCCCGGAACGACGAAGACCCCGGACCGTGGTCCGGGGTCTTCGCGACGTGCTGCTAGTCGTTCTGGAAGTAGCTGAGCAGTCGCAGGATCTCGACGTACAGCCACACCAGGGTGACGGTGAGGCCCAGGGCGACGCCCCACGCGGCCTTCTCCGGAGCCTGTGCGCGGATCAGCTGGTCGGCGGAGTCGAAGTCCAGCAGGAAGCTGAACGCCGCGATACCGATGCACACGAGGCTGAAGATGATGGCGAGCGGGCCACCGTCGCGCAGGCCGAGACCACCGTCGATGAAGAAGCCGGCGATGAGGTTGCCCAGCGCCAGGACCAGGACACCGACGAGCGCGCCGACGATCATGCGGGTCAGGCGCGGGGTGACGCGGATGGCGCCGGTGCGGTACACGACGAGCATGCCGAAGAACACACCGAAGGTGCCGAGGACGGCCTGGGCGATCAGGGTCGCGCCGCCCGTGCCACCGAAGGTGATGTCGGTGAACATGAACGACAGCGCACCGAGGAAGAAGCCTTCTGCCACCGCGTAGGCGAGGACGATGGCCGGGTTGTCCATCTTGCGGCCGAACGTCGCGACCAGCACCAGGACGAGGCCGATCAGACCGCCGCCGATGACGAACGGAGCTGCCAGGCCGACGTTGGAGTTGACCAGCACGTAGGAGATCAGTGCCGAGACGGCGAGCACGCCGAGCGTGATGCCGGTCTTGGTGACGACATCGTCGATCGTCATGGTCCGCTGGTCGGTGGGACGTGCCCACGGATCCGTCTGCGGCTGCCCGAATTGCTGAGTGACCTGCGCGGCGCCCGCCGTCGCAGAGCCGAACGTGGCGTATCCGCCGCCCTCTTGCTTGGGCAGGTTGCGGAACACCGGGTTACTGGTGGTGCGCACCGTGCACTTCCCTTCTCGTGGTCGCTTCTGTCCGTTCAACGAGGCAGTGACCTCACGAGTTCCCGAATCGTCGAGAAAGCTCGGACTAATCGGACTCTACCGGCTACGCACCGACCGGGTCACGGTGAACTTGCGGTTGCGGCCCTCGACGCGGGTCGCGCCGACGATCCCGGACAGCGCGGGGCGGTAGTCGAGGTGGCGGTTGTAGACCGTCCACATCTGTCCTCCCGGCCGGAGGATCCGGGCCGCAGCGTCGAACATCTTGCGGGCGGCACCGGTGTGCACGGCCGCGCCGATGTGGAAGGGCGGATTACACACCACCAGGTCGACCGATCCGGCCGGGATCGAGCCGGCGGCGTCGTCGCGGAGTGTGTCGACACGGTCGGACAGTCCGTTCGCGGCGGCGGTCTCCGCGGCGGAGGCGACGGCGGCCGCGGATTGATCGGTCGCGATCACCCGGGCGGCGGGAAGCTGCCGGGCGAGCATTGCAGCGAGGATGCCGGTGCCGCAGCCGAGATCCACCGCGACCTGCACGTCCGCGTCGATGCGGGGGAAGTGGTCGAGGAGGAATCGGGTACCGATGTCGAGGCGGGGGCCGGCGAAGGCAGCGCCGTGCGCGACGACCGTGAGGTCGAGTTCGGCGAGGTGCTCACGGACGGGAAACGAGGCGGATCCGGGCGTCGCCCCGCGCGCGATGAGCACCCGCGACTTCTGCCGTCCCCGGGACGCACGGACCTCGGCGAAGGAGGCACCGAGCACGTCGTTCATCGCGAGGCCGATGTGCTTGTCGCGGCCACCGGCGAACACGACGACCTCGGGGTCGGCGTGGCGGGCGATCGTCTCGGCGATCTCGGTGAGCGCCGACAGCGAGCGGGGAAGCCGCAGCAGCACCACGCGGGCCCCGGCGAGCAGATCGGCGTCGAGAGCGCCGGAGCGGTAGCGATCGGTGAGGCCTTCACGCTCGGCATTCGTGGTCAGGGCGCGCTCGGCCACCACGGAATCCTGATGCACCCGGATCCTCTCCGCCCCGAAGCGGACGGCCGCGCCCAGGGTCAGGGCGCCGTACTGGTCGTCGATGACGACGACCGTGCCCGGCGAGGCCGAGTCGAGCACGGGGGCGGCTTCGTCGAGGAGCAGGCGGTCGGCCCCGTCGACGGCGAACAGGTTGGGCGCTTCCACATCGGGGAAGCGCCTCAACCTGTCGTACAACTCGTCGATCAACACTCGACCGTCAGCACTCGCCCTTTCCGGCGTTCTCGATGGCACGCAGGGTGTCGGCCTGCTCCTCTTCGCTGAGGTCCTGCCATGCCGGAAGCTGCTGCTGCGCGTCGGCGACGGCCTGGGCCGCTGCGGCGCGGTCCTGACCCCACTCCTCGAGCTCGTCGAGGTAGGGCAGCAGTGCCTCGCAGTTCTCCTCGTAGCTCTTGCCGAGTTCGACGGTGGTGCCCGTGGTGGCGGCCTCCGAGGCCGAGGCGGTCGTCGTCGTGGTCGTGGTCTCCTCGGCCGAGTCGGATCCGTCCGAGGATCCGCACGCCGCCGCAAGCAGGACCACACCTGCACCGAACAGCGCCGCGAGAGTCTTCTTCATCTATGTCCCACTTCTGGTCGCAGTGTCGTTTGTCCGTTCCCGGTGATGCACCGTGGTCCGGCCGGACCACGGTAGACCAGGGGCGACGCACGATCTGCGGCGGGCGTGCACATTTCGAGACTATCCTGGGTAAACAGCTCACCGAGGTGATTGCGCCGATGCCCGAGAACGATCCGGCCACCACTCAACGCGCACCGATTGTCGACGTGGCCGAGTCCGATATCGTGCGCGCGCTGCACGACGCCGGTTTCACCGGCGCCGAGGAGATCGGCCGCGGCGGTTTCGGTGTCGTCTACCGCTGCAGGCAGGAAGCGCTCGACCGCGATGTCGCCGTCAAGGTGCTCCGGCGCGCGCCCGAACCCGCGGATCTGGAGCGCTTCCTGCGTGAGCAACGGGCGATGGGACGGTTGTCCGGGCACCCACACATCGTCACCGTGCTGCAGGCAGGTGCCACAGACGACGGCCTGCCCTATCTGGTGATGCACTACCACCCGCACGACTCGCTCGACACCCGCCTGCGCCGGCACGGGGTCCTGTCCTGGCCCGAGGCGGTCCGGCTCGGCGTCAGGATGGCCGGCGCGCTCGAAACCGCACACCGATCCGACGTGCTGCACCGCGACGTCAAACCGGGCAACATCCTGCTCACCGAGTACGGGGAGCCGCAGCTCACCGACTTCGGTATCGCACGCGTCGGCGACGGTTTCCGCACCACGGCCGGTGAGATCACCGGCTCCCCGGCGTTCACCGCACCGGAGGTGTTGCGCGGCCGGGCGCCGACACCCGCAGCCGACGTGTACGGACTCGCCGCGACGCTGTTCGCCGCGATCACCGGGCACGCGGCGTTCGAGCGGAAGGAGGGCGAGAGGGTCGTCGCGCAGTTCGTCCGTATCACCTCCGAACCGATCCCCGATCTGCGCGACGAGGGCATCCCCGACGACGTGTGCGCCGCGCTCGAACGCGGCATGGCCACCGACCCCGACGACCGGCCGCAGACGGCGGCGGCCTTCGGCGAGATCTTGCGGAACGTCCAACGAGCTCACGGTCTACCGGTCGACGAGATGGCCCTGCCCGGCCCTCCTCCGACAAGTCCTCCGCAGACACCGGCGGATCTGCCCGTCACGGGTCCCTCGTCGGGGGTGCTCTCGGGTCGTACGGGACCGACCATCGCGCCGTCGACCAGGTTCCGTCCGCCGTCGACCACCCGTCCGCTCGTCGAACGCCGCCGGTTGCTCTCGCTGTTGCAGGCCGGAGAACGACGTCGCCTCGTTGCCATCCACGCTCCTACGGGCTTCGGGAAATCCACTCTGGCCGCGCAGTGGCGGGACGTACTCGCCGCCGAGGGTGCGCACGTCGCCTGGTTGACGGTCGACGACGACGACGACAACGTGCTGTGGTTCCTCGCGCACCTGATCGAGGCGATGAAACAGGTGCGTCCGTCACTGGCACGCGAACTCGCCCAGATCCTCGACGTTCACGGTAACGACGCCGAGCGCTACGTGCTGTCCACGCTGATCGATGACCTCCATCGATCCGACACCGCCGTGACACTGTTCATCGACGATTGGCACCGGGTGAGTTCATCCGAGACGTGCGCTGCCCTCGACTTTCTGCTCGACAGGGGTTGCCACCACCTGCAACTCGTCGTGACGAGCCGTAACCGATCGGGTCTTCCTCTGAGCCGCATGAGGGTTCGCGACGAACTCGTCGAACTCGACTCGGCCGCACTACGTTTCGACGTGAACGAATCGAATTCGTTCCTGCGCGGCGTGAGCGGCATCGACCTCGGACCCGAGGACGTCGAGGACCTGAACAGGAGTACCGACGGCTGGGTAGCGGCACTGCAACTCGCGTCGTTGTCGTTGCGTGACAGCGACGATCCCTCATGGATGATCGAGAACATCACCGGCCGGCATCACGCGATCGGCGAATTCCTCGCCGACAACGTGCTGTCCACGCTGGAACCGCAGATGTACGAGTTCCTGCTGGCGACGTGCATCACCGAATCCGTCAGCGGCGGCCTTGCCGCAGCGTTGACAGGAGACCCGCGCAGTCAAGCCGTCCTCGAGGAAGCCGAGGAACGCGACCTGTTCCTGCGGCACGTCGACGACGAGCGTGTCTGGTTCCGATACCACCACATGTTCCTGGACTTCCTCCGGCGACGCCTCGAGCGCGACCATCCGGAGAGGATCGCCGGACTACACCGCACGGCCGCCGAGTGGTTTGCGCGGCATCACATGTTGCGTGAGGCCGTCGATCACGCGATGGAGGCCGGCGACACCGAATTCGCCGTCGATCTGCTCGCCGCCGACGGCATGTATCTGATGGAGCACGGGCACATCGCTCCCCTGCTCGCACTGATCGGCACGTTGCCGCCGCAGGCCGTCGCACGCGAACCACGGTTGCTGCTGGCTCAGGCGTGGGCGAACAGCGCGTTGCAGCGGCTGAGCCGCTCGCGCAGCATTCTCGCCACTGCGCGCGAACTCCTGGAACAGGGGGTCACTGCCGGGCAGGACCCGTACGCGCTGCGCCTCGAGGCCGACGCGATCGAAGCTGCCAATCTCATGAACGCCGACCGGCTCGACGGCATCGACGCGCTCGTCGCTCCGTGTCTCGACGATCCTTCGGCCGTGCATCCGTGGGTCGTCTCGGCCGCCTCGGATTTCGCGTCCTACGCCGACATCTTCCGTTTCGACTTCGATTCGGCCGTACGTCGCCAGGAATGGGCGGCGCCCTTCCATCGCGAGACCCGAGGGCCCTTCGCCGCAATCTACGGGCAGTGCCTGTGCGGCATCGCCGTCAACGAACAACTCGACGTCGAGGGCGCGGAGAAGTACTTCCGCACCGCGTTGCGACGGGCCCGCCGCAACGGCGGCATCCATACACATTCGGGCCGACTCGCCGCGGCGATGCTCGGAGAGTTGCTCTACGAACAAGGACGGACCACCGAGGCCGAGACACTGCTCGACGAGAGCAACCTGATGGGAATAGACGGCGGGGCAACAGATTTCATGATCGCACGACTCGCGACCGCCGCACGTCTGAAGATGCTGCGCGGTGATCGGGAAACCGCCGGGCAACTACTGGACGAGGGACTTCGCGCAGCCGCGCTCAACGACCTTCCCCGCTTACGGGCACGGATGGAGAACGAGCGCATGCGGCTGGGATTGGGTGTGGTCTCCGCACCCGCACGCACGATGCCCGACTCCGACCGGCCGAATCCGGACGGCACGGTGGAGATCAGGCTCCAACTCGAGGACGCCACCGCAATCCGGTTGCTCTGCGAGAGCGACGAACCCGGCGCCACGGAACGCGCGGTCGATTGGGCGCAGCTCTGGGTACGCCGCACTGCCGGCCTGCGCCCCCGTGCGCACCTGCAGGCCACCAGACTGCTCGTCTGCTGCCTGCACGCCGCCGGACGCACGGAGGAAGCCGAACGCGCCCTCGCCACGGTGGCTGCGGAATGCGGGAAACGCGGGATGGTGCGCTATCTCGTCGACGGTGGCCCACGAGCGACCCGCACTCTCGGGGCGCTCCACCGACGGATGCAGGAGGACCGGTGGCCGGACGACTGGGCACGGGTCGACGCGCAGTTCCTGGAACGCGCGGCACGACTCGCCGAGGACGAGAATCGTCCCGTGGTGTGAACACCGTGGGATTCGGGGACACTGCCGAGGTGACGGACCGAAACGACAAACCTATCCGGACCCGGCGATGGACCGACGGGAAGCTCGTCGACGAGGGCTTCCCCCTCTCCGCTGTGTCGGATCATCTCGCCGACGCCGACGCCCTCGTGTGGGTGGACCTGTGGAATCCCGAGCACACCGACCTGCTCGAACTCGCCGAGGAATGGAACCTCGACCCGCACGCGGTCGAGGATTCGCTCGCGCAGGGAGAACGGACCAAGGCCACCCGTTATGCCACGCACACCTTCCTCACCGTCTATGCGACGCACCTCTATCCGGATTCCGAGGACGAGGATCAGGCTCACGAGTCCCGGCTTCACACCACCCGGATCTCCGCGTTCATCCTGCCCCGGGGGATCGTGACGGTACGTCGCGGCAGCCCGTTCGACATCGACGAGGTGGTGCGTCGATGGGACGAGAACTCGGACCTGCTGCAGTACGGGCCCGGGGCACTGGTGCACGGCCTGCTCGACACGGTCGTCGACGGACAGTTCGAGACCATTCAGGAACTCGACGATGCCGCGGAGGACCTCGAGGACTGCCTGTTCGAGGAGCAGGCGTCCACTCGGTACATCCAGCGTCGCGTCTACCGTCTCCGCAAGGAACTCGTGCAACTTCGGCGAGTGGTGCTGCCGATGCGCGAGATCATCAATGCCGTCATGCGCACCCGCGCCGAGAACAACCGCCACCCCGAACTCGACAGCTCGTACAACGACCTGTACGACCACGTGATGCGTGCAACGGAATGGACGGAGTCGCTCCGCGAGATGGTGAACACCGTCTTCGAGACGAACCTGTCGCTGCAGGACGCACGCCTGAACATCGTGATGAAGAAGCTGACGGGATGGGCCGCGATCATCGCGGTCCCCACGGCCGTGACCGGTTGGTACGGCATGAACGTCCCCTACCCCGGTTTCGGCGAGTGGTGGGGCATGCTCACCGGAGTCGCGATCATCACGGTGTCGGCGGTCGCGCTGTATGCGCTGTTCAAACGTCGCGACTGGTTGTGACTCCCCGCCCTGCGCTCACAGGAACACGACGAGCAGCACGATGATCACGACGACCACCGCGACGGCGGCGAGCACACCTCCGACGGATCGACGGCGCTGCACGGGACCGTCACGGACCAGTTCCGGGTCGGCGTCCGGAGCGTCACCGATCGGGTCGTCGCCCTCGGGACCGGGATAGGTGGGATTCGACATCGATCTCCTCCTGGCTGTCTGTTGTCGCAGTCTGACACGGGCGGGTATGACGTGTTCGGTTTCGCTCGGTTCGGGTCGGGTACTCCGTAGGGGCAACGTTCGATGACAGAGGAGGACCCATGGCCGACTTCGTCGACAAGGCAAAGCACAAGGCAGAAGAAGCGGGCGGCAAGATCAAGGAGAACACCGGTCAGGCGACCGGTGATCGTGATCTCGAAGCCGAAGGTCGCGGCGATCAGACCTCCAGCGGCCTGAAGCAGGCCGGCGACAAGATCTCGGATGCCGCAGAGCACGTCAAGGACGCTTTCAAGAAGTAGTCCCACATACGCGCGGTGCCGGTAGTTGCAACTACCGGCACCGCGCGTATGTGTACGGCTCTTACTTCGAGGTGCCTTCGGTGTCGTCGAAGAAGTGCCAGGTGCCGTCCTGGTCGTTCTGTGCCTCCATGCGCCAGCCGAGTTCGCTGTTGTCGGCGCGCTGGTCGACGAACCAGGCGTGAGCGTCGTCCGCGCTCTCGATTTCCTTGGTGTCCACGACGTTACCGGTCGGGTCGATCACTCTGTAGGTAGCCATGCCGAGTGTCTTCCCACGCGACTCGCCGATCAAACGTCGCGTGAACCTTCTGGTGTAGGGTGGGATCATCGTTCGGCTCGCATATGATGAGCAACCTCGCACCTCGGTGCCCGAAGGTTCCGGACCGGACGTGAGAGTTCCCCGCCGTGTGTACCGCGGCCCCTCTTCTTCGCACTGCCCCACGGCCGGGGTCTACCCGGCCGCACCCGAAAGGACGGCCATGAGCCAGAACAAAGAATTCGACAACCCCCTCTTCCTCGCGCCCACCACCCCGGACGCCGACGTCGAGATCGAACCCGTCACCGCTGTCGTCGAGGCGAACGGCCCGCACGACTACACCTCGATCTTCTCCGCACGCGGCGCCTGATCCCGCCTCATCCGGCCGCGAAGTCGGCCAGCGCCTGCGACACCTGCTCGGGCCGCCCGTCGTTCTGTTCGGCCGCCGCGGTGAGCACGTCGATATGGTTGTAGCCGGACAGAACCCATCTGCGCTCGTTCGGATGATCCGTCTCGGGCAGTGTGACTCCGCCGCCCGCCACCAGCGTCACGACCGGATTGCGGGTGACGCCGTCGCGGTGGAGATGACCTTCGAAGCGGGTCGCCGACGCCAGATCGAACGGAAGCTTCGACGGAAAGTACCACTCGGTGAAATCAAGGGGTGGCTCCGACAGATTCCGCGCCAGCTCCGCGATCGACGTCACCTCGCTCCCCCGATCGGTGTACCGCGCTTCGTCGGGTGACGACGCCGCGGCGCCCACCTCGTCGTAGTCGAGCCACCGGTAGAGGATTCCCGGATCGGCGAAGACCTCCGGCGACGCCTTGGGTGCATCACCGAACAGACCGGACCCGAGCACCTCCGGAGTACCGGGGACAGGAAACAGCTTGTCGCGCACGGGCGCACCGGTGATGAATCCGACGCTCGCCTGCAGGAATCCCAACGGTTGCGAATTGTCGTCGAGGATCGCACCCAGCACGGCCTCGTTGGTCGCGTTCAGTGTCCGCACGTCCGGGTCGCCCGTCGCGAACATCGCGTAATCCCGCGACAGCAGAGTGCGCAACGTCCAGTCGACGTTCGGACTGTCGGGCATCCGCGGGACGATTCCGTCGGTTCCGTCCGGGTCGAGTCTCGCGGCGAGTCCGGTGAGTGCGAGCAGGTTCGTCGTCTCGGGATTGATGACCGCAGGAAGTGCCAGCACCGGGGACGCCGTGGAGATCGCACCGGCCACGGCATCGAGCGGCGCCGACACCGCATCGGGTAGATCCGGCAGGGCACCCCGCCCGGGGAACGGCGCGCCCGCCTTGATCACCGTGTCGAGCGCGAAGTACCCACCGCACTGGTTGTAGCCGGCGTCGCCGGTGGTGGCAGGATCTCCGTCGAAATCCCATTCCGCAAAGTAACCGGTGATGAAACCGCCGAGAGAATGTCCGCCGCACAACACTTTCCGCTTCCGCAGTGCCGGGTCGGGAAGTTCGTGACGTAACAGGTCGTACTGGTCGCGCAGTGTCTGCTCGAGTCCGACGTGGGAGAGCCACGCGACGTCGCCGCCGGTCGCGTGTCCGGCGAACCGCTGCCCGCCGATCTCGGCGCCGCCGAAATAGTAGTCGGTTGCGGTGTCGAGCGAACCCGTCCGCAGCGATGCCTGCACACCGGTGTGGTCTTCGAGGCAGTTCGATCGCCGGTCCAGTGCCCAGAACTCGATATGGGCACCGCGGGCCGCCGCCGCGATGACGGTGTTGCGTGCGACGCTCTCGAACGCGCCCGCTCCCTCGAAGATCCCGGGTTGGGCAACGAGGATCCGGTCGGCGTCGGCCGACCTCTCCGGACCCTCCGCCGATCGCCACCGCAGATACGACAACCGGTCGCACATGGCCGGTCTCGGTCCCGCCTCGGGCGGCAGCGGTGCGGGTATCGACACCACGGATCCGAGCACGTCGCCGGCCAGTGGCGCCGACGAGGCGTACGACATTTCGGTACGTCCCGTCGGCTCAGCCGACACCGCCGGTGCCGTCAGGACACTTCCGATCACCGCAGCAACTACTGCGGCCCCCATCGATGCACGCATCCCCATCCCCCGATCGGTTCGTGTGCATTGAACACCGCCGAACGGGTTCGCGCGCATCGAACACCGCCGAACGGGATCGTGCGCCCGGAATACCGCCGAACGGGGTCGGATCCCCGGAAACAGCAGAAGGAAGGGCCCGTCGGTGTTCACCGACGGGCCCTTCATCGTCCGCGCATCGGGGGAGTTGCGCGCGGAGCGATGGTCCCTGGCGTGGGGGAGGTGACCAGGACCATCACTCGAAGAGTCGGGACCTTCGACTCTTCCGTTACGGGTGAAATGTGAGGGTGATCTCTTGACCTGGGCATTTACGTAACTTCGTGTCACACCTTCGTTCTGCCGCCGCCCTGGAGGCGCCTGGGAGCCGCAGTGCTAGGGTCGCCGGTGACACGGGGTGCTCCGCACGAGCGGGGCTGAGATCACACCCGTCGAACCTCATCAGGTAATGCTGACGAAGGGATGTCCCGACATGACCATGCTTGTCCACACGCCGTTCCGTTCCCGACCCGCGCAGTGAACGCGCGGCGATCTCTCGCCGGACTGCTCACCCTCGTCGCCGCGCTCACCGCGGTCGTCGGGTGCTCGTCCGGTTCCGAGAGCGACACCATCCGATTCGCGCTGGACTGGACGCCCAACACCAATCACACCGGGCTGTACGTGGCGCAGCAGGAGGGCCTGTTCGCCGATGCAGGACTCGACGTCGAGATCCTGCCGTACAACAACGCGACGCCCGACACCCTCGTCGACGCCGGGAGCGCCGAATTCGGAATCTCGACGCATGCCACCTCGACCATTGCCAGGGCGGCCGGGTCCCGCACCCTCGCGGTCCTCGCACCCCTGCAGCACTGGGCGACGGGGATCGCCGTCCGGAGTGACAATCCCGATATCACGCGGCCGGCGGAACTCGACGGCAAGACCTTCGCGGGCTTCGCGAACCCCGGCGAAAACGAGATGCTCGCCGAGGTGATCCGCAACGACGGCGGTCGCGGGGAGTTCGAGGAGGTGACGCTCGGGACGTCGTCGTACGAGGCGGTCTACTCGTCCACCGCGGACTTCACCGTGTCGTACCTGGCCTGGGAGGGCCTCGAGGCCGAGCACCGCGGCCTGCCGATGCGGTACTTCCGCTTCACCGACTACGGCTTCCCCGACGCGTATGCGATCGTCGTCGACGGCAACGAGGACTGGATGACGGAGAACCCGGAGCAGGCTCGTGCCTTCGTGCAGGCACTGCAGCAGGGCTACCGGATCGCGGCCGACGACCCCGACCGAGGAGCCCGGGCCCTGATCGAGGCGAATCCCGGGGCCTTCGCCGACGAGGAACTCGTCTACGAGAGCCAGCGCATGCTCGCCGCCGAGTACATGCGGGACGCATCCGGCGCCGCCGGGACGTTCGACACCGGAAAGTGGTCGGGTTACGCCCGCTTCCTCTACGAGACCGGCGTGCTCTCGGGACCCGACGGCAGCCCGCTGACCACCGAACCCGACTGGTCGACCTACTTCACCGATGACTACCTCCAAGACTGAGCCCACCGGCCGCGTACGCCGATTCCTTCCCGCACTGCTCGTCGCGGGGGCGCTCGCCGGGATCTGGCAGACGTACGTCGTGGTGAGCGGAATCCGTCCGCAGGTGTTGCCCTCCCCCGCGCGCGTTCTCACGCAGGGGTGGGTGCATCGGGTCGACATCGCCGGGCACGCCTGGTCCACCCTCCAGGTCACCCTCGTCGGGTTCGCCGTGTCGCTGGCACTCGCGTGGGCGCTCGCCATCGCCGTGGACTTCTCACCGTGGCTGCGGCGGGCCTTCGTGCCCCTGTTCGTGGTGTCGCAGACCCTGCCGATCATCGCGATCGCGCCGTTGATGATCATCTGGTTCGGCTTCGGGCTGTTGCCGAAGATCCTCGTCATCGCCCTGGTGACCTTCTTCCCCGTCGCCATCGGACTCCTCGAAGGGTTCGCGGCGGCCGACCGGGAGGCGGGAGCGTTGCTGCGCAGCATGGGTGCGTCGCGGTGGCAGCAGTTCCGTTACGTGCGGCTACCGTCCGCGCTCCCCCGTTTCTTCACCGCCCTGCGGATCGGGATCACCTACGCGGTGGTCGGCGCGGTCTTCGCCGAATACGTCGGTGCGACATCCGGTCTGGGCATCTACATGAGTGCGCAGAAGAACTCGTTCCGAACCGATCTCGTACTCGCGGCGGTGGTGGTCACCGCCGTCCTGTCGCTCACGCTGTACGCGTCGACCTACGTCGTCGAACGGCTGGTCGCGCCGTGGGCACTCACGAAGGATGCGAAATGAGTGCGGTGACGATGGCATCGGTCCACAAGGCGTACGGCGACCGAGCGGTGATCGAGGGCATCGACTGTTCCGTGGAGCCCGGTGAATTCGTGTCCTTCATCGGACCGAGCGGGTGCGGCAAGTCGACGCTGTTCTCGATCGTCGCGGGACTCGAACAGCCCGACGCCGGTGAGGTTCTCGTCGGCAACTCCCACACCGCGCCCGGGCGGGTCGCGTTGATGCCGCAGAAGGACCTGCTGTTCCCGTGGCGGACGGTGCTCGACAACTGCACCCTGGGCCTCGAGGTGCAGGGTGTGCGACGGTCCGACGCCCGAGTCCGTGCCCGCGAACTGTTGCCGACCTTCGGCCTGGACGGATTCGAAGACGCGGCGCCGCAACAGCTGTCGGGTGGGATGCGTCAACGCGCGTCGCTCGCACGCACCGTGCTGCAGGGACGCGACGTGCTCCTCCTCGACGAACCGTTCGGCGCGCTGGATTCACTCACCCGCACCGAGATGCAGTTGTGGTTGCAGGAGGTGTGGCAGCACCATCGGTGGACGGTGCTCATGGTGACGCACGACGTGCGCGAGGCGGTGTTGCTGTCCGACCGGGTCGTCGTCCTCGGTCCGCGGCCGGCCCGGGTGCAGCACGAGGTGCGCGTGCCGCCGCCTCGGCCGCGAACGCTGGAGACATGCGCGTCGAGCGAGTTCGTGGCGCTCGAGCACGAACTGCTGGACGTCCTGCACCGTTCACGACACGGAAACGGTCAGCGGAGGATGCCCTCCAGATAGTCGCCGGTCGCTCTGCCCACCGGCGGTGCACCCGCTACAAAGTTCGCCAGCCGCTACAGAAATTGCCGTAGCGGATGGCGAGAACGGTAGCGGAGGTGTCCGACGAGGCGGGGTCGGAGCAGCCCCGCGTCAGCCCCCTGCATCGTGTCCAAGCACTCGACGCTCGCCCTGACCGAGTGCCTGAAGCTGGAGGTCGCGGCGGCGGGATACGACATCATCGTCGCCGCGGTTCTGCCAGGCCCGGTGGTCAGCAGGATCTTCGAACGGGCCGGCGGGGACTCGGAAGCCGGTGCGCTCGAACCCGAGGCGATGTTCAAGGTCGGCGAGACCGCCATGCCCGCGCTCGAGGCAGCGGAGCGGATCTTCGCGCAGGCAGCCGACGGTGCGTTCTACCTATCGACACATCCGGAGATGACCGGCTACCTGATGAACGGACGCGCCGAGCAGCTCCAGGCCCAGAGCGCTCCGCAACTGCCTGCGGAGGCATAACGCACCTCCGAGCTGTGGTCATCCATCCGCTGCAAGAATCGCCATCCGCTACGGCAATTGCTGTAGCGGATGGCAAGAGATGTCGCGGATGCATCGGGGCGATCCCGGACCTGTGCCCCCAGTGGGACTCGAACCCACACTTGGCGGATTTTAAGTCCGCTGCCTCTGCCAATTGGGCTATAGGGGCGTGGGGATCACATTAGCGTTCACGACTGTCCACCACCGCGCCGGGGCGCGAGATTCTTGAAGTACCGTGCGACGGGCCACCGTTCGTATCCGGCACCCTCGTAGACGGCACGCGCGCCGGCATGTCCGGGATCGCCGCCCGTCTCGACCATCATCATCGTCATTCCGGCGTCGCGGACGAGTCGGTCGGCGTGGTTCATCAAGGCCGTCGCCACGCCTTTCCGTTGATGACGGGGGTCGACGGCCAGTACGTGGATCTCGCCCATGCTGTCCTCGGGGTGCACGCGCACCGACACCCAGCCGAGCACCTCGTCGTCCTCGACGGCAAGGTGGACCGACTCCGGTTCGTCGTCGAGGACCCTGCCGAGATCGTCGATCTGCCGAGCCTCCCAGCCGTTCGGATAGAAGGAGTCGTAGACGAAGGCCGGGACGGCGGGTCGGTACGACTCGAAGACGGGACGCCACGCCCGGATGGAGAGATCGAGGACGTCGCTTCGTCGTTCGGCCGCATATGGTTCGATCCTCATTGCTCCTCGGCTCTCCTCGGATCCGACTCCGAGTGTGCGCCTCGGCCGGGCTGTAACGCACCTCGATTTCCGGCCGACATCCGTGCGGGGCACAAGTACACAGCGGACAGCCGGTGGTGGACCGGGCACGAAGAGAAGGAGCATGAATGCGCTTCACGACCTCACGACCACTGGCCGGGCGACTCGCCTCCGCGGTAGCCGTCATGGCTCTCGCAGCGACACCGGGCCTGGTGGCCACGCCCTCCGCACATGCCGAGGGCGTCGTCTATCCGGCGTCCCTGAGCGACTCCTTCTACAACACCCCGGACGACATCGCCGACCGGCAACCCGGTGATGTCCTCGCCACCCGCGTCGTTCCGGCCCCTCTCGGGTTCCCCGCCACCGATGCCGTCCAGCTGAAGTTCCGGTCGACGAACTCCACCGGCGAGCCGATCTCCGCCGTGACGACCGTGCTGTCACCCCAGGGCGGCGCGCCGGGTCGCCCGCTCGTCTCCTACCAGGCGATCATCAATGCGCTCGGGCTCGAGTGCGCCCCGTCGGCCGCGCTGTACGCGCCGAACCCGCTACGAGGGATCCGGGAGTCCCCCGGTCTGCTCATCGCGATCCAGCGCGGCTGGTCGCTGGCCGTGCCCGACCATCTCGGACCGAACAGCGCCTACGGCGCCGCACGAGTGGGCGCGCAGATCACGCTCGACGGCATCCGGGCCGCGCAACGTTACATCCCGCTCGGACTCGCCGACAGCCCCGTCGGCATCGCCGGCTATTCCGGCGGTGGGATGGCGACGGCGATGGCCGCGGCACTCGCCCCGACCTACGCGCCGGAACTCCCGATCGTGGGCGCCGCCTACGGTGGTGTGCCGATGGACATCGGCGAGATGGCGAACGAACTCGGAGGATCCGCGCATCCGGCCTTCGGACTGGCGATGGCGGCCGCGCTCGGACTCGAACGTGAGTATCCCGAGCGCATGCCGATCACGGAGCAGCTCAACGGGACGGGGCAGGAACTGCGCGACCGGATCGCCAACGCCTGTACCAACGAGATCCTGCTCGCCGGTGCCGGTCGCAGCATGGCCGACGTCGCCGATGCCGCGGTGGGCCTGGCTCTGCTCGACAGCCCCGCCGTTCGGGAGGTGCTGATGGAGAACAGCGTCGAGAACGTACCGACGGTGCCGAATGCCCCGGTGTACGAGTGGCATTCCCCGACCGATGTGCTCATCCCCCTCGATGCGATCTCCACGACCCTACGCAGGTACTGCGACGCCGGAGTGCCGGTGAAGTCCGAACTGGTTCCGAGCCCCGACCACATCACCGCCGCCGTGATCGGTCTGCCGGGTGCGCTCGACTTCCTCGACGGCCGGTTCGCCGGCACTGCACCGTCGTCGAACTGCGGGACGATCTGACCGGTTCCCCGGACATGCATCCGGCCCGCCTCGAATGACGAGGCGGGCCGGATGCATGTCTCGAATCCCCTGTGGGGACGGGAGATCGAATCAGATCACGGTGATTCCGGTGGCCTGGGGACCCTTGGCACCCTGACCGATCTCGAAACGCACGCGCTGGTTCTCGTCGAGGCTGCGGTAGCCGCCCGACTGGATCTCCGAGTAGTGCGCGAACACGTCAGCGCTGCCGTCCTCGGGAGCGATGAAGCCGAATCCCTTGTCGGCGTTGAACCACTTCACGATTCCCTCTGCCATGTCTGTCTCCTTCTGTCGTGTACTCGAGCTCCGCCGAGAGTTCGGTAGAGCGAGGCCGCCATCACATGCGGTGACTTCCGAAAGGAGACCAACCGCCCGCAACAAGGATTTGCGAGCGTGGGTAAGACGCGAACAAAAACTTCGACCGAGACACAGTCAACCACACATTCGCCGATTCGGGTGGATCGAGTCCCGGAAAGCGGGGCCGAACCCACCCGAATCGGCGAAACTAGCGGGCGACGGACAGGGCGATGCCGTCGAGGATGTCGTGTTCACTCACAACCAGTTCGGTGATGCCTGCACGACGCCCCAGTTCCTCGGCGAGGACGGTTGTGATGATCGAGCCACCACCGATGACGTCGACGCGGCCGGGATGCATGGGACCGAGCGCCGCTCGCTTCTCACGAGTCGCGGCGACGAGACCGTCGCACACCTCGCGCAGGCGGTCGAACGGCACCGACGACAGGTGGATCTTCTCCGAGTCGTATTCGTCGAGTTCGAGGGCGAGCGCGGCGAGGGTGGTCATGGTGCCGGCGACACCCACCCAGGTGTGGGCCCGCTCGACCGGCACACGCTCCAGTGCTTCGCGGATCTTCTCCTCCGCGACCTGCCGTGCCGCAGCGACCTGCTCGGCGGTCGGCGGATCGTCGTGCAGGCACCGTTCGGTCAGCCGCACACAGCCGATGTCGGTGGAGTAGGCCGCGTGCACTCCGTCGGCGTCGCCGAGCACGACCTCGGTGGACCCGCCACCGAGATCCACGACGACGAAAGGTCCACGCGCGGACTCGAGTTCGCCGACCGCACCGGCGAAGGACAGACGTGCTTCCTCGTCACCGGTGATGACCTCGGCCTCGGCGCCGGGGATCACGGCACCGAGCACCTCGCGGGTCATCGCGAAGAACTCCTCGCGGTTGCTCGCGTCGCGCGTGGCCGAGGTCGCGACCATGCGGACCGCGGTGGCGCCGGTCTCGCGGATGAGGTCGGCGTACTCCACCAGCGCGACCCGCGTGCGTTCGATCGCTTCGGGCGCGAGACGTCCGGTGGCGTCCACTCCCTGGCCGAGGCGCACGACCTTCATGAGGCGGGTGACGTCGGTGAGGGTGCCGTCCTCCGCGACGTCGGCGATCAGCAGACGAATGGAGTTGGTGCCGCAGTCGATTCCCGCGACTCTCACTGTTCTTCTCCGCGCAATTCGGCGTAGGTGGGCCAGTCGGCGGGAATCGCTGTGCCACGCAGACCCGCATCGGCGGCGAGTGCGACGGATTCGTCGCCGAGCGGATTGACGCCCGGTCCCTTGGCCAGCGAGTGCGCGATCAGCACGTGCAGGCACTTGACGCGCTCGGGCATGCCACCGCCGGTGAAGTCGGTGCCGAGCGACTCGATCGCGTCGCGTTCGGCCAGATACGACTCGTGAGCGCGCAGGTAGGCGGCGGCCAGCTCCTCGTCGGTACCGAGACGCTCGGTCATCTCCCTCATGACCCCGGCGGATTCCTGCCGGCTCGCCTCGGCCGTGAGGCGCGGGTCGGTGAGGTAATAGAGCGTCGGGAAGGGCGTGCCGTCGGACAACTTGGGCGCGGTCTTCACCACTCCGGGCGCACCGTCGGGGCAACGGTAGGCGATGGCCAGGACCCCGCGGGGTTCGCGCCCGAGCTGGGCGGCGACGGCGTCGAGGTCTTCTTGCGTGACTGGATCGGTCACCCGGGGACATCTCCTGGTTCTGGGGGCGCCACAGGCATCTGCTGCGGCACGGGTTCGGGCTCGGGTTCGGGCGCCGGTTCGGACACCGACAACCACAGGTCGCTGTACCAGGCGCCGGTCGTCGGCCGCTCGGGTTCGCGTTCTTCGCGTTCGGCCGGGGCGTCGCCCGGGAGTTGTACCTGGTAGGGAATGTCGCCGGGGACGACGAACCGCAGTCGCTCGCGGGCCTGGGCGCGGACCCAGGCCGGGTCCTCCATGCGGGCCTTCTGCTCCTCGAGGGCCGCGATCTCCTGTTCGAGCTGCACGCGTTCGGCCGCGAGCTGCTCGGCTTCGGAACGCTGGCTCACGTAGGTACGCAGCGGCACCGCGAGGGTGAGGGCAAGACCGCACACGACGAGGGCGAGTACCACGGCGCGGCCGGTGGACAGGCCCAGGACGGTGCGTTCGGTGCGGGGACGACGGGAGTCGCGGGGCGCGCCGACCCGGGTGGGCCGGGCTCGCCCCGAACCACCCGGCCGGCCGCGACCGGGCGACGAATGAACGGGATCCTCACGGCCGGCAGGCCGCGCACCCGCGTTCTCGACCGAGTGCTCGGCCGGGGCGGTAGATCCCGCGGGCCGGGCCCGGCCCGGACGCCGGACGCCGGACACACCCTCGGTGCGGGTGCGCCTCGCGCCGGGACGGGATCTACCGCGCTGACTCATGCCGGTGGTCAGCCCTCGACGGAGAACCGCGGGAAGGCGAGCTCGCCGGCGTAGCGAGCGACGTCACCGAGGGACTCCTCGATGCGCAGCAGCTGGTTGTACTTCGCGACACGCTCGGAACGGGCGGGCGCGCCGGTCTTGATCTGTCCGCTGCCGACGGCGACGGCGAGATCGGCGATGGTGGTGTCCTCGGTCTCCCCGGACCGGTGGCTCATCATCGTCTTGTAGCCGTTGCGGTGCGCGAGGTCGACGGCGTCGAGGGTCTCGGTGAGGGTGCCGATCTGGTTGACCTTCACGAGCAGCGCGTTCGCGGCGCCACGGACGATGCCGTCCTCGAGGCGCTCCGGGTTGGTGACGAACAGGTCGTCGCCGACGAGCTGGATCTTGTCGCCGATCGCCTCGGTGAGCGCGACCCAGCCCTCCCAGTCGTCCTCGCTGAGCGGATCCTCGATGGAGACCAGCGGGTACTGACCGAGCAGGTCGGCGTAGAAGGCGCCCATCTCGGCCGCCGTCCGGTTCTGGCCCTCGAACTTGTAGCCGGTGCCCTCGGTGTAGAACTCGGTGGCCGCGACGTCCAGAGCGAGCGCGACATCGCTGCCCAGCTTCAGGCCGGTCTTGGCGATGGCCTCGCTGATCAGGTCGAGCGCGGCCTTGGTGCCCGCGACGTCGGGGGCGAAACCGCCCTCGTCGCCGAGGCCGGTGGCCAGCCCCTTGCTCTTGAGCACGGACTTGAGGGAGTGGTAGACCTCGGCACCCCAGCGGAGGGATTCCTTGAAGGTCGGGGCACCGATCGGCGCGACCATGAACTCCTGGACGTCGACGCCGGTGTCGGCGTGGGCACCACCGTTGAGGATGTTCATCATCGGAACGGGGAGGATGTGGGCGTTCGGGCCGCCGACGTAGCGGAACAGCTCGAGCCCGGACGACTCCGCGCCGGCCTTCGCGACGGCGAGCGACGCGCCGAGGAGGGCGTTCGCGCCGAGGCGGCCCTTGTCGGGGGTGCCGTCGGCATCGAGGAGCGCCTGGTCGACGGTGCGCTGCTCGGTGGCGTCGAGGCCGATGATGGCCGGGGCGATCTCCGCGAGGACGGCCTCGACGGCCTTCTCGACGCCCTTGCCGAGGTAACGCTCGCCGCCGTCACGCAGCTCCACGGCCTCGTGCTCGCCGGTGGAGGCGCCCGACGGGACTGCAGCGCGGGCGAAACTTCCGTCCTCGAGCAGCACCTCGACCTCGACCGTGGGGTTGCCACGGGAGTCGAGGATTTCGCGGGCTCCTACCTGCTCAATGATGGCCACTGGCTGATTCTCCTTCGATGGACTTTCACGCTGCGGTGTCTGCACGCTGGGGACAGCCTAACGGTCGCGACCTGCGGGTGAGGCACAGGCGCGCTCGAGGCCCGGCGCGGTGCCGTCTACGGCCGCACTCCTACCCCGTAGGCGGCGGCGCGGTCGCGGACGAGCATGAGGTACTCGGTGGACCGGTTGTAGGCCATCAGGGCGTTCGTCCACCCTTCCGCGGTGGTCAGGTCGCCACCGCGATCGCACAGATAGCGGCCCGCGGCCAGGGCCGCGTCATCGATGTTGTCGGGGTCGGCGATGCCGTCGCCGTTCGCGTCGACTCCCCACCTCTCCCAGGTCTCGGGGATGAACTGCATGGGTCCGACCGCCCGGTCGAGGACCGGATCGCCGTCGAGCCGACCGCCGTCGGTGTCTCGGATCTCGGCGTTGCCCCGGGTGCCGTCGAGCGGGACACCCCGGATGGGAGGTGAGACGCTGCCGTCGGGTGCGAGGGACGCGCCGCCGAACCGGCCGTGGCTGCTCTCCACGTTGCCGATGCCGGCGAGGGTCGTCCACGACAGGCCGCAACCCGGCGTGCCGACGGCCAGGACGGCCGCCGCGTGCCCGTACGCCTCGAGGGCGGTGGCGGGGATGCCCAACTCCCGCGATTGGGGTTCGGCCCAGTCGGCCAGTTGCGCGGCCGTGCGGCCCGGACCGTTCACGTCGATGGGCGGGACGGGGAGGCCGGGTGCCGGCGGGACACCGTCGGGGATCTCGACGGTGTCCCGCCGGGGTGAGTGCAGGGCGGATTCGACCGCCACGAAGACGACGGCGACCAGCGCACTGAGCAGGACCACCGGCCACAGCCAGCGTCGGGGTTCTCGATCGGACGGCACCCCTCCATCTTCCATACGGGACGAAAACCCCATGTAGACGCACCGGCGCCGACGATCCCGCCTGATCGTCGGCGCCGGCCTCGGAGGGTGGAATCCGCGAGGGGTCGGACTCCACCGTTGTCTCGACATCGTCGTCTCAGTACGCACCGTCGCCGCTGAGAACCGCCCGGATGGTGCGGCGCAGGATGGACAGGTCGAGCATGAAGGTCCAGTTCTCGACGTACCGCAGGTCGGCGCGCACCGACTCGTCCCAGGACAGATTGCTGCGTCCGCTGACCTGCCACAGTCCCGTCAGTCCCGGCTTCACGAAGAGCCGCCGCGCTGCGCCGTCGTCCCCGTACCGGGCGACTTCGCATTCCAGCGGTGGGCGCGGGCCGACCAGCGACATATCGCCCTTGACCACGTTGAACAATTGAGGAAGTTCGTCGAGCGAGTATCGCCGGATGAACCGGCCGATCCGGGTCACCCGCGGATCCTCGCGGACCTTGAACAGCACCCCGGCACCGACGTCGCGGTCGGCGACGTCGTCCTTGTGCTCCTCGGCGCCCACGACCATGCTGCGGAACTTGTACATCGTGAACGAGGTTCCGCCGCGTCCCACCCGTTGCTGACGGAAGAGGATCGGCCCTCTGCTGCCCATCTTGATCGCGACCGCGACGGCGAGCAGTGCCGGCGCGATCACCGTCAGGATCAGCACCGCGAGGACCCTGTCGAAGACGTTCTTCACGATCCAGGCCGGGCCGCTGTAGCTGGGGGCGCTCATCTGCAGCAGCGGCAGTCCCGCGAGCGGTGAGATGTGCAGGCGTGGGCCCACGACGTCCATGAGCACGGGGGCGATGAGGAGGTCGGCGCCGATCTTTTCAAGGTCCCAGCTCAGTCTGCGTGTCCGCGCGTGCGGCCATCGGCCGGAGGGCAGGAGCGCGACGGCTTCGAAGTTGTGCTGCTCGGCGACGGTCAGGACGACGTCGTCGGTGCCGAGAACGGGGATGTCGTCGATGGCCACCGGCAGGGAGTCGGCGGTGCGGTCGACGGCGAGGCAGATGCCGTCGACCCGCCATCCGGCCTGACGGAGGCAGTCTGCTCGGGAGACCAGTTCGTGCACCTCCTCCACGTCTCCGGCCACGAGGACCGAATGGAGACATCGGCCGTCGGCGCGCGCCTTCGAGAGGTGGCGGCGGAGCACCGTCCGTCCCAGCAGGGTGAGCGCGAGAGCGATCAGGAGGGAACCGAACGTCCAGGACTGGCCCGCGGAGGTGCCCCACCCGTAGCCGGCCACCGCGAGTGCGGCGACGGCGAAGACGTATCCGCGGACAACTCTTCGGAACTCCTCGGGACCGGTGCCGAGAATTCTCTCGTCCCATGCTCTCTGGACCCCGAGGGAGACGATTGCTGCGGTCAGCGCGGCTCCGATGAGGACGGGTGTGCGCCACGAGTCGATCTGATCGAAGGAGTGGTATCCGACCGTGACGACCACGTGGGCCACCACGAGCGCGAACAGGTCGAAGCCGATCACTGCCGATCTGTAGCGCCGTTCGGTTCTCGGCCGGCGCATCGGTGGAGGAACGGTAGCGACGTGAGCTCCCGCCGGAAGCACGATGGCCGATCCGACCTTCCGTGCCCCGTTCGGTCCGGACCCAGCCTTCGTCGTCGGTGCGCCACGATCGGAATCGATGTCGAGAACCGCCGCGAAGTCGTTCTCACGCTTGTACATTCAAGGTCACCCCAGTCCGGAGTCACGGTTACCCCGACCCCCAAACCGTACCTTGAGATTGTTTTTCACGCAATAACAGACTTCTAGAATCCTGCGTGCGGTCGCCAGCCTCTCACGTCCTTCGTCGCCGCCCACGTGTCCGTGTTCCACGGCAACCGCACGCTCCCGGCCTGGAGCATCCACCGGAGCCGATCGGGCGTGGTGGGTCTGCTCAGCAAAAATCCTTGCGCCCGTGTGCAACCCAGGTCCAGAAGCTGCCTCACCGCACCGACCGTCTCGACCCCCTCCGCGACCACCTGCAGGCCGAACGACGAGGCCAGTCCCACGATGGAATCGACGATGACGCGATCCTCTTCGCTGTGTTCGAGATTCTGCACGAAACCCTTGTCGATCTTGAGCGTGTCGACGGGAAGGGCCTTGAGATGGCCGAGCGAACTGTAACCGGTACCGAAATCGTCGATCGCGACCCACACTCCGATTCGTTCGAGCCGCCGTAGGGTGTCCTTCGTCCGCTGGAGGTCGCCCACGACCACATTCTCGGTGATCTCGAGGCACAGTTCCGACCCCACCAGGCCGTGGCGGTGCAGCACAGACCTCACCGTGGCATCGAAATCCATCGACACCAACTGAACCGGAGAAACGTTGACGCTCATCGTGATCCGCAGATCGGGGATCTCCCGTTTCCATTCCGCGAGTTGCGCGCAGGCCCGTGTGACGACCCACTCCCCGAGTTCACCGGCAAGATTGGTGGCTTCGGCGACCTCGACGAATTCCCCGGGCTGGAGCACCCCCAGCGGCGAACGATTCCACCTCACGAGCGCTTCGACACCGAGGATCGTTCCCGTCCGGAGGTCGATCTCGGGTTGGTACTCCAATGTCAGATGGTCGTCGTCGATCGACGTACGGAGGTTCATCTCGATGATGGTGCGCCGCTCTCCCTTCTCGTTCATGTCCTCGGTGAACACACCTACACCGTTGCCACCCTGCCGCTTGGCCACCATCATCGCCTGATCGGCACGACTGAGCAGGGTCGCCGAACTCACCTCACCCGGCGTCCCGAGTGCCACCCCCACACTGACCCCGCGTCCGACGGTCCGATTGCCGAGCACGACGGATGCTCCCACCACCTCGTGGTACACCTCGGCCCGCTCCATCGCCTCCTCCGTCGACGACGGGCCGGCCAGCACCACGACGAACTCGTCGCCGCCGAGCCGGGCGACAAGATCCTCGGGTCTGCTGCCCTTCGCGAGACGAGCCGCGATGCGGCAGAGATACGTGTCGGCAGCGTCGTGCCCGAGGAAGTCGTTCAACGCCTTGAGGCGATCGAGGTCGAGAAACAGCACTCCGACCGGACCCTCGGCGCCCGGTTCGAGTCGGTTGTCGAGATATTCGAACAGGGCGCGGCGACTTGCGAGGCCGGTGAGGGAGTCCTCGTAGGCCGCCCGTCGCAGGTCCTCCTCGGCGCGGATGCGTGCCTGCACCTGCGCGAGCAGGACCGCGATCAAGGTCAGTGCGTTGACCTCGTCCTCGCTCCACGGCCGGCCACCCTCGTTCACGAACCCCAGGACACCGGTCGTGACATGCCCGGACACGAGCGGCACAGCCACCATGGAGACTTCCGCCCACCCCGACGCAGCAAACACACGCTCGGTGTAATCGGGTGACTCCACCACCGGATAGGACGCGTCGCCGGCACCCGCCAGCAACGGTTCCTTCAGATTCTCGACTGCCGCGAAAACGGGATCCGCATCCCGGAAGTAGACGACACCGAGGGGATCGGGGTCGGGGACGTTCGCCCGCGGCGGCCACTCCGCGACAAGGACCGTCGCCCCGATCTCATGGTCGTTGTACCTCAGGAAGCAGGTGTCGACGCCGAGCTGCTCGACGAGGTCCTGGAGGACGAGACGAACCACCTCCTGATGCGACGCCGCGTCCGCAGGCATCAGGCGTGCTGCGACCCTGGTGACCAGACTCTCGAGTGTTCCTCTCGTACCGGACATTGCACCCTCGTCGTCAGGCTCGAGCGGGGATGAGTCCGTCGGCGTCGCTGACGTGGCGCACGCGGTCGGTACGGCGCCTGCTGTGTACCGCCTCCCCCGAGACCATGCCGAAGCGCAACAGCAGTGCGATTCCTCCGTCCTCGGGAAGGTTCAGGACAGCGGCCAGGTCCTGTCGGAGTGCGTCGAGATCGTCGGCATGATCGGGGCACAGGCGCTCGAGATCGCTTCGGGTGTCGGCATACAGGAAGACCGGTGACACGGGCTGAACGGCCAGACCGATCTCCTGCGCTGCGATCCAGACACTCTCGACGACCGCACCGGCCCGGATGTAGTCCGCAGGCGACCGGCCCTCCGTGAACACCGCGACGAGTCCGGCGCTTCCGAGCACGCGATCGCGCATCATCTTGCCGAGTCCCCTCCCGAGTCCCCATTCCCCGAGCCGGTCGAGGGCGTCGTCACGCAGCACGACGTCGAGCATCGCCGCCTCCGCGGTATCGAGCCCGAGCGAGTCGATCTCGATCCCGCTGTCGAGGTCGGAATCGCCCGGCCACCGCAACTCGCCGACCATCTCGGCGCGGAGCCGTCTGTCGAGGTACCGCACACGATCCGACTCGGCGAGGAGCTCGGCGAGGACGGCGATATCGTCGCTCCCGGTAACCACTCCGATACGTCCGCCTGCGAGACGGGCGGCCGCGTGCATCGCCTCGAGTTCGTCGTCCGTGACCGTGTGGGGCTCACCGGGCGATCGGTTGGTCGCGCGCGCGAGCATGCCCGCGTGGTACGCCGCGAGCTCCGGATCGGTGTCGGTCCCCCACTCCAGATGGACCAGCGGGACGCCGGCGTCCGGTTCCCCGGGATGGTCGATCACCGTGTCCGGACCCAGAATCCCGTGATTCGCGGCGGCCACCCGCGCGTTGTGCAGGGCCGCACCGAGCGCGACGAGACTCCCCCGCCGGTGCAGGTCCATCAGGACCGGCTCCGGTTCGGGTGCCAGGGCGAACGTCAGGCGGTCGGGTTCGACGACGATCGACCACGGTTGTGCGTTGCCACCGGACGGTGCCCGGATCGCGGCATCCACCACGGCAGCCACCGGATCCTCCGGCGGAGTGTCGTCCGGCAGGCTCCCGTCCGACGCGGTCGTGTCCGGTGAGGCGGCGTCCTCCCGCTCGTCGACGGTCGCATCCGGCGCTTCGAGCTCGTCGAGGTGGCGGTCGAGGTCGACCCGGCATCGGCCGGACGCGACCGGACGACCGAGAACGATCGCGCGCACCGTCGCGGACACGGTCGCACCACCGAGACCGACGTCCGCTCCGAGCTGCGGCCACGTCTCCAGTGATTCACCGACCTCGAGCATCGAGGCCGCCATCCGCACGGAGATCTCCTCGGCATCGAGCAACCGCAACACGTACGGGACCTTGTCTCGGGTGGACAGGGTCCGCAGCGTCTCGGGGCCGATGTCGCCGAGCAGTCCGTGGAAGGGCAGCCGGTCGCCCTCGAGGTCGAATCGCTCGACGTCGAGCAGCCCGCGATCGCTGGTATGCATCACCACGGGTAGCCGGTGACGTGCGGCTTCCGTCCGGATCTGCAGCTTCACGTCGAGCGAATCGCACTCGTCGACCACCACGTCGAGCTGCCGGCAGAACGCCGCGACCGAGTCGGGCGCGACACCGTCGGTCCACACCTCGACAGGCAGGTACGGGTCGAGTTCGGCGATACGCCGCGCCGCGATCACCGCCTTGTTCACGCCGAGATCCATCACCGACACGGGCAATCTGTTCATATTGGACAGTTCCAGCGCATCGAAATCGGCGAGACGCAGTGCGCCGCAAGCTCCCTCGAGGGCGAGGGTGTAGGCGACGGCGTAGCCGACACTCAGTCCCACCACACCCACCGTCGCGGAACGCAGACGGGTCTGCTCGTCCGCGGTGATCTTGTTGCGGTTGCGGTCCAGGCGGAGCCGGTCGAATCCGGCAGGACCGAGGATCCTGACCGCCGTGCCGTGCCACGGATAATAGGCCCATCGTGGCGCTTCGTCGCGGAGGTCGCCATCGAGCGCGGCAAGACCTGCCCGTTGGTCGTCCAGTCGATCCCTCAGGTCCACGCCGTCGCGACGCAGCCGATCGAGAACTGCCATGTCCGCTTCACGGTCTTCGGCGAGCAGCAGCGCCGCGTGCGGTATGTCCTCCGAGGGCATCACGTCTCCCCACCCGAATCCTTCAGGTCACCCCTTTCCAGCGAGCGTAAGGGAAGCTGAGCGGGCATATACGTGAATCCGGGCGCCGCCTCGGATGCAAGGAGCTTCTCGAGCTCCCGGCTCCGCCGTTCCGATCTGCACCGTTCGACATCCCACACGATCAGATGCGTCCGGTAACGGTCGTCCGGATAGGGACAGGGTGGTATTTCGTCCACGACCTCGGCGCCCGACTGCTGCCAGCGTGACACCGCGGTGCTCGCCGACGTGGCGACAAGATACCTCGTTCCGAGCAGTTCCATCGAATAGGTCAGCGTGCGGGCCACTCCGGCACTCAATTGCGATCGGTGCGGCACATCGGGTTCCACCCATGTGCTCTTCACCTCGAGGAGACCGTGAGGGACGTAGGCATCGAGGATCCGGGCGATCTCCGCTCGGACCTCGGGATCGGACCACTCCAAGAATGCGTGGGACTCGCTCCCGCTCCCGTACGGACCGAGCGCTCGGGATCCCCCGTGCACGACCCCCTCCGTCGTCACGGCGGCGAAGAACAAGGCCGTGCAGGCACCGTCGCGGATCGAGTCGTATTCGAGAGCGGCCTCGGCATCGAAACGACGGTAGGCGGCGCGGGCACCGTCGAGGAACTGCGACCACAGTTCCGGCTCACCGTCCGGTGTGGCGGCGACGAAGTGATATCCCGAGTCCTCGTCCCAGAAATCGAGCGTGCGGCGCGTGAAGAGCGGTTGGGGATCCACGGACGAACCTTTCCGCCCGCGGTTCGTCGAGCGCCCCCCGACGAGGTTGTGCGCTCGACGAACCGGGGCATGCTCAGACCACGGAGATGTACAACACGGGTTCGCCCCGCTCGGGTATGACCGCCAACTCCTGGGTGTAGGCGCGGTTGATCGCGCCTTCCTTCTCGGCCATCTCGACTTGCCGCCACAGATCCTTGTACAGGTCGGGGGACGGCCCGTCGGGCACGAAACGTGCTGCGTACCGCTCACCGACCCGGATCATCGAGTCGCCGATCTCCAGTTCGTCCGGATCGTCCAGCCGGTATCCGAAGACCGCGGACCATCCCACGCGCGGATGGCAGGTGAACACGGCCATGAGGTCGCGAATCTTCCTCAGCCGCAACCGCTCCAGGGTGAAATCGGTCAGATCGCCCGATTCCCCGAAAACTCCCGGCTCCGCCCCTGGGACCACCAGACCACCGACGAGACAGGGTTCCGCCTTCACGACCGTGAACGTCATCGGTCCTCCCTCAGCCTCGGGTCGACGATCGCGACGTAGAGTTCGATCCCGAAGGCGTGCGGGTAGGTCTCGAAATCGCCCGTGAAAGCGCGGGTGATCTCACCCCCCGCTTCGGCGTCCCAGATCTGGCGCCACAGCTCGTCGAAGACGTCCGTGAATCGACTTCCCACCGCGGAGAACTTCGCAAAGGTTCCGGCCGGAACACGGGATACGACATAGCCTTCGGGGACGTCGTCGACCGACGAGCAGCAGAACCCCACGGTCTGCGTGTAGTACGAATCTATGTCTTCCGCATGATCGGTGTAGGTGGCGGCGAACGGTCCGTACGTCTCTCCGTTCAGCAGCGCAGCCCATGCCTCTTCGAGGTGCGGATCTCGGAGTTGGCCGAGAGCTCGGCGCGGGCTGCGAACCGGAACACCGGCAACGAGGGTTTCGTGGCGGTCCACGATTTGGAACGACATCGGGCAGTACCTCCAAACACGTCCAGCTTCCCCCCTGCTTCGCGTGCACTGCCCGACACCGGCACGACGAATAGGACTGATATGAGATTAGAGGGTGAAACGGCCGGTTTCCAGCAAACCCGAAAACCAAACTAAAGTCTTTTTTCGGCTTGTTTCCCTTCTTTGAGTATGGTTTATTGGGGACACCGAGTTCGGGCGCCGGCCCGGACACGCTCTTCCAGCGAGGGGGCACCCGCATGAAGTGCCGACTGTGCAATTCGGACCGCCTGACCAGCATCCTGGATCTCGGAGCCACTCCTCCGTGCGAACGATTCCTCACAGCCGAGCAGCTCGATCTCCCGGAATGCACCTACCCACTCCACCTGCGCCTGTGCGAAGACTGTCTGCTGCTGCAGATACCCGCGCTGATCACGCCGGAGGACACCTTCACCGAGTACGCCTACTTCTCCTCGTACTCGCAGTCGTGGGTCGATCACGCCCGGAGCTTCGTGCACGACGCACTGGGAAGCGGACGACTCCGGCCCGACTCGACCCTCATCGAGGTCGCGAGCAACGACGGTTATCTCCTCCGTCACGCGGTGGACGCCGGTATCAGGTGCCTGGGCATCGAACCGTCGGTCAACGTCGGGGAGGCGGCCAGGGCCGCCGGCGTGCCGACCCACACCGGGTTCCTCGATGTCGAACTCGCCGAACTCATTCGGGCAGAACACGGCCCGGCGGATCTCGTCGTCGCGAACAACGTCTACGCCCACGTACCCGACCTCGTCGGATTCACACGTGCACTGCGCCTGCTCATGGCCGACGACGGCTGGCTCAGCATCGAGGTCCACCACGCCCTGAACCTGGTGGCACTCGGGCAGTTCGACACGATCTACCACGAGCACTTCCAGTACTACACGGTACTGTCGGCCGCACGTGCACTGGCGTCCGGAGGCCTCCGGATCGCCGACGTGGAACTGCTCGACACCCACGGTGGTTCGATCCGCGTGTGGGCGCGACCCGAACAGGTGGCACACAACCCGACCTCCCGTGTCAACGACGTGCTCGAAATCGAAAGACGCGCAGGACTACACGATCCCACAGGCTACTTCCGGCTCGAGCCGCTCGCACGCACCTCCCGCCTCGAGCTGCTGCGCTTCCTCCTGCAGTGCCGGGACGAAGGCCTCTCCGTCGTCGGCTACGGAGCACCCGGCAAGGGCAACACGCTGCTCAACTACTGCGGCATACGACCGGATCTGCTGTCCTACACCGTCGATCGGAATCCGTACAAGCACGGACGTTTCACGCCGGGGACGCGGATCCCCATCGAGCCCGTCGAACGGATCGCCCAGGACCGGCCGGACATCGTCCTCGCGTTGCCCTGGAACCTCGAGCCCGAACTGACCCGCCAGCTCGCCTACATCGCGGACTGGGGCGGACGCCTCGTCTTTCCTCTGCCCACCATCCACACGGCCATCGGCGAATCCGAATTGTCCTGGAGGACCACATCATGAAGGTTGTACTGTTCTGCGGCGGTTACGGAATGCGTATGCGCAACGATCGCAACGACCAGATCCCCAAGCCGATGCAGATGGTCGGTCCACGCCCGATCCTGTGGCACATCATGCGGTACTACGCGCACTTCGGCCACAAGGAGTTCATCCTCTGCCTCGGCTACGGCGCATCCAAGATCAAGGAGTTCTTCCTCGACTACCACGAGGAACAGTCGAACGACTTCGTCCTGCACGGCAATCAGGTCGACTGCCTCAGCACCGACATCAGCGACTGGAAGATCACCTTCGTCGACACCGGACTCGAATCGGCGATCGGCGAACGCCTCCGCCGCGTCCGCAAGTATCTCGACGGTGACGAGTACTTCCTCGCGAACTACGCGGACGTGCTGACCGACGCCCCACTCGACACCATGGTCGATGCCTTCCACGCCTCCGGCGCCACGGCCTCGATGCTCGTCGTGCCCCCGCAGTCGTCGTTCCACTGCGTCGACGTCGCCGAGAACGGGGAGATCAAGGAGATCACCCCGGTCAGCGATTTCCCGATTTGGGAGAACGGCGGATACTTCGTCCTGAGTCAGGCGATCTTCGACCTGCTGCCGCCCGGGGGCGACCTCGTCGCCGACGTGTGCGGACCACTCGCAGGACAGGGAAAATTGTTCGGGTACCGCCACTTCGGGTTCTGGAAGCCGGCCGACACCTTCAAGGAACGCGCCGAACTCGACGACAACTTCGCACGCGGTATCCATCCGTGGACGGTGTGGGAGACCACGGCGGTGACCTCGTGAACCTCGTGACCGCCGGCGAGCCCGGGAGAGAATGACATGCGCGTACTGGTCACAGGGCATCAAGGATATCTCGGATCCGTCATGGTGCCCGAACTGCTCGCCCGCGGTCACGAGGTCGTCGGCCTCGACACGGGCCTGTTCGCGGAGTGCACCCTCGGGACGGCGCCGCAGGATCCGCCCGGGATGGCCGTCGACATCCGGGACGTGGGAGTGGAGCATCTCGCGGGATTCGACGCCGTCATCCATCTGGCGGCCTTGTCGAACGACCCGCTCGGCGCGTTCGCACCCGAGATCACCTACGACATCAATCATCTCGGATCCGTCCACCTCGCACGGTGCGCCAAGGAGGCCGGTGTACGCCGATTCCTGTACGCCTCGACCTGCTCGGTGTACGGGAGCGCCGGCGACGATCTCGTGGACGAGAGCGCCCCGCTCCGTCCGCTGACGCCCTACGCCGTCAGCAAGGTCCGCGTGGAGGACGACGTCGCGGCACTGGCCGACTCCGGCTTCTGCCCGGTCTTCCTCCGCAACGCCACGGCGTTCGGATACTCGCCGCGGCTCCGTGCGGACATCGTCGTGAACAATCTCGTCGGCACCGCGGTGCTCACCGGCGAGGTGCGTGTGCTGTCCGACGGTACCCCGTGGCGCCCCCTCGTCCACGCCAAGGACATCGCCCTGGCATTCGCGTGCGCGCTCACCGCACCGGAGAGCGACGTGCACTGCGCCGCATTCAATGTCGGCACCGAATCGAACAACGTCCGGGTGCGCGACGTCGCAGAGTCCGTCACTCGGGCGGTCCCCGGCTCCTTCGTCTCGATCACCGGTGAGACAGGCCCCGATCCACGGTCGTACCGGGTGGACTTCTCGGCCATCCGCCGCGCCATGCCGGCCTTCGTCCCGTCCTGGAGTGTCGACGCGGGCGCAGCCGAACTGTTCCGGCACTTCGTCGCCGACGGCCTCACGAAGGAAGACTTCACACAGCGCTTCACGCGTCTGGCACACCTACGGCGGCTGTCCGATGCGGGACGCCTCGACCCGACGCTGCGCCCACGGTCGGCGAGCGTATCCCGCGAATGAACAGATGCCGTGCGTGTGGCCACGATCGCCTCGAGCGCGTCCTCGATCTCGGAGCGGTCCCACCCGCTGATTTCTTCCCTCCCGGGGAAACGCTCCCGTCGCCCTCGGAATGCGGCCACGAACTGGCGATGGATCTGTGCACCGGATGCGGACTGGCGCAGCTGGCCGAGGACGACACCGTTCCGGACGAACCCCGCGGCATCGAACCGGAAGCCCTGCGCGAGCAGGCGCGCCAGGCCGTCGAGGCCGTCGAGAAGGCGAGCCGGCTGAAGGGTCGTACGGTAATCGAGTTCGGGAGCCCGCACGGAGGGACCTGGCTGCCCCTGTTGTTCGAACGTGGGTTCCGGCCCGCATTCCCCGGGGTCGCCGCGTCCCTGGTCCTCGACAGCTTCGGCATCATGCACGAAGCCGACCAGCGCGCCGCCTTTCTCACACGCGCAGCGTCGCTGGCCCCCGACGGTGTCCTGCTGCTGCAGTTCCACACCCTCTCGGCCATCGTCTCCCAAGGGCAGTGGAATGCATTGCGGCACGGCCATTTCGCGTACTATTCGCTGACCGCGCTGCGGCGACTGCTCGAGGACGTCGGACTCCACATCGCCGAGGCCTGGACCTTCGACCTCTACGGCGGCACCGTGCTGGTCGCCGCCGAACGAGATCCGTGGACGAATACGGGACTGAGCGCGCGCCGGCTGCTCGCCGCCGAGCGCGCCACCGGCATCACGAACCCCGCGACGCTACGCACCCTGCAACGGCAGGCCGACCGCCAGGTGGACGAGCTCGTCACCTGGCTGCGGAAGACGGCCTCCGAGAACCTCCGGGTGTTCGCCTACGGTGCGGCGTCCCGGGCCGTGGCGCTGTTCGCGCGCGCCGGCATCGACCGCTCCCTCCTGCACGCCGTCGCGGACGGTTCACCCGCGAAGACCGGACGCCGCATGCCGGGCACCGACGTTCCGATCGTCGACCTCATCGCCCTGCGCGAGGCGTCCCCCGACCGCATCCTGCTCACCGTGCCCGACCTGCTCCCGGAGGTCAGGGCGCAGTTCCCCGAGTTCGACGGACGCTGGTACCTCCCACCCGACAGCCGGCACGGGGTCCGGCAGGCCGGGTGAGAGCCGCTCAGGCGCGACGCTCGTCCACAGAGGCCCAATAACGGCGCCACGCGCGCTCGTCGAGCCCGCCGTGCGGAACGCCGTCCTCGTGCGCTGCCTTCTCCGCCGCCCGGATCGACGCGGCGAACGCGAGGATCGCCGACCGGAGCGTCGACTCCGTGTCGCCCGTGCCGGTGATCCGGACGACCCTCAGCTCGTCGGGCACCAGATCATCCGGGAACCCCGCCCGCATCGCACGCTCGATCACCTTGTCGGCCAGGGAGAGTGCAGGCTGCGCCGTCGCGATCCCGTCGAGACACGACGCCCGTGCCTTCTCCGCCTTCTTCGCGACCTCCCACGCCGCTTCCTGTTCGGCGACGTCGAGCGGACCCGTGTGCCCGTTGGTCAGGTGCGGGCTCCGCGCGGCCAGCTTGGCGACGAGCGTCGCGGCCACGTCGTCGACCGTGAAGTGCCCGTTCGCCTCGGCGATCCGCGAGTGGAACAGCACCTGCAGCAGCAGGTCGCCGAGTTCCTCACGGAGCTCGTCCGGGTCGCCCGACTCGACGGCGTCGAGCACCTCGTAGGTCTCCTCTATCAGATAGCGGCGCAGACTCTCGTGGGTCTGGGTGACCTCCCATCCCCCGAACGACCACAGTCTGTCCATCACGGCCGCCGCTTCGACGAGAGCGGTGTAGTCGGTCATGCATTCACCGTGGCCGCGCTGTCCAGGTCCACCGTCCCCTGCGGTTTGCCGTCGAGCGCCAGCAGGAAGTCGGCGATGTACTGCAGCAACGCCACGTCCCGCACCCGATCCGATCCGACACCCCCGGTCCGTGGGATCGGCAGCTGCACGAGGCCGCTCGTCGCGCGGTACTGGGCGCCGGGATACAGCCGCTTGAGTCGCATCTGTTTCGAGTCGGGCAGTTCCATCGGCGAGATCCGGATCTGGGTGCCGGTGACCGCGACCTCCTCGAGGCCGTACTCGCGGCACAGCAATCGGAGCCTGCCGACGGACACGAGCCGCTGGACCTCCTCGGGCAGCGGGCCGTACCGGTCGACGAGTTCGTGGACGACGGTGGCGATCGCCGCATCGTCGTTCGCGGCAGCGAGCTTGCGGTACGCCTCGAGACGCAGCCGATCGGACGCGACGTAATCGGCGGGGATGTGCGCGTCGACGGGAAGGTCGATCCGCACCTCCTTGGGTGCTTCGTCGGTGGTGACGGTCCGGCCGTCGGCCGCTGCCCGATACGCTTCGACGGCCTCACCGACGAGCCGAACATACAGGTCGAAGCCCACCCCGGCGACGTGACCGGACTGCTCACCGCCGAGAACGTTTCCGGCACCGCGGATCTCGAGGTCCTTCATGGCAACGGCCATACCCGCGCCGAGATCGGAGTTCTGCGAGATCGTGGCGAGCCGGTCGTAGGCGGTCTCCGTCAGCGGCTTCTCCGCCGGGTACAGGAAGTACGCGTAGCCGCGCTCCCGCGAACGCCCGACGCGCCCGCGCAACTGGTGCAGCTGCGACAGGCCGAGCGCATCCGCCCGTTCGACGATGAGCGTGTTGGCATTGGAGATGTCGAGACCGGTCTCGACGATCGTGGTGCACACCAGCACGTCGAACTCGCGCTGCCAGAAGCCTTGCACCGTCTTCTCGAGCGTGTCCTCGTTCATCTGCCCGTGCGCCACCGCGACCCTCGCCTCGGGAACGAGGTCGCGAAGTCGCTTGGCGGCCTTGTCGATCGAACTCACCCGGTTGTGGACGTAGAAGACCTGACCGTCGCGCAACAACTCCCGCCGGATGGCCGCGGCGACCTGCTTGTCGTTGTACGCGCCCACATAGGTGAGGATCGGATGCCGTTCCTCGGGCGGAGTGAGGATGGTCGACATCTCGCGGATCCCGGCCATGCTCATCTCGAGGGTGCGCGGGATCGGTGTGGCCGACATCGTGAGCACGTCGACGTGCGTGCGCAGTGCCTTGATGTGTTCCTTGTGCTCGACGCCGAAACGCTGTTCCTCGTCGACGATCACGAGACCGAGGTCCTTCCAGCGGACGCCGGTCTGCAGCAGACGGTGGGTGCCGACGACGATGTCGACGGTGCCGTCGGCCATACCCTCGATGATTGCGCGCGAGTCGGCCGCGTCGGTGAACCGGCTCAGCCCCTTGACCGTCACCGGGAAAGCCGCCATCCGCTCGGTGAAGGTCTGCAGATGCTGCTGCGCAAGCAGAGTCGTGGGGACGAGCACCGCGACCTGCTTGCCGTCCTGCACGGCCTTGAACGCCGCGCGCACGGCGATCTCGGTCTTGCCGTAGCCGACGTCGCCGATCACGACGCGGTCCATCGGTACCGGCTTCTCCATGTCGGCCTTGACCTCGGAGATCACCGTGAGCTGGTCCTGCGTCTCGGTGAAGGGGAAGGCGTCCTCCATCTCCTTCTGCCACGGCGAGTCGGGCGCGAAGGCGTGGCCGGGTGAGGCCTGCCGCGCCGCGTACAACCGCACGAGTTCACCGGCGATCTCCCGAACCGCTTTGCGTGCCTTGCGTTTGGTGTTGGCCCAGTCGGATCCGCCGAGCTTGCTGACGGACGGCAGTTCGCCACCGACGTAGCGGGAGAGCTGGTCGAGTTGTTCCATCGGAACGAACAGCTTGTCGCCGGGCTGACCGCGCTTGCCGGGTGCGTACTCGATGACGAGATACTCGCGGCGGGCGCCACCGACTGTCCGCTCGACCATTTCGACGAACTTGCCGATGCCGTGCTGGTCGTGGACGACGAAGTCGCCGGCGTTCAGGGCGAGCGGGTCGACCTGATTGCGGCGCTTGACGGGCGTCTTGCGTCCTTCGGTGACGACGCGGTTACCGGTGAGGTCGGCTTCGGTGACGACGACCAGGCCCGGCACCACGTTGTCGTCGTTGCCGGGGAGGACCACGCCCTCGTGCAGGCAACCGCGCATGACACCGACCTGCCCGCGCACCGGTTCGGAGCCCGGCTCGAGTTTCTCGGCGGGGACCTCGTTCTCCTTCAGCCGCTCGAGGACGCGCTGCCCGGTGCCCGTGCCTGCGACGACGATCACCGCGCGCCCACCGGCGGTGACGTGCGCGCGCAGGTTCACGAACAGCATCGACAGCAGATCCTCGGAACCGCGGACCTCGGGGGCCGGCTGCACGTCGAGGACGACTTCGGTCTCGGAACCCGAAGCGAGCGGGCTCAGCGTCCACCACGGTGTCCCCGCCGCCTGCGCGGCCTCGCGCACCTGGCGCAGCGATCGGTAGGCCGACTCGCCGAGATCGAGTTTCTTCCCGTCGACCCCGTTGAGATTCGAAGTGTCGAGCGGCACCGCACCACCGAGGGAGGCCGCCGTCCACGACGCCTCGAGGAACTCCTGCCCGGTGCGGGCGAGATCGCTCGCCCGGGTACGGACCTTCTCCGGATCGCAGATCAGCACGTGTGCCCCCGCGGGCAGAACGTCGGTGAGCAACTGCAACTCGCCGGACTGCAGCACCGGCAGCAACGCCTCCATGCCCTCGACCGGGATGCCACCGGCCATCTTGTCGAGCATCTCGACGAGCGCCGCGTCGGCGGGGTTGTCCTGGGCGAGCTGCGCGGCCCGGGCCTTGACCTCCTCGGTGAGCAGCAGTTCGCGGCACGGCGGCGCGATGAGCACCGGCACGTCGACCTCGGTGATCGACCGCTGGTCGGCGACGGAGAAGCATCGCAGTTCGGTGACCTCGTCGCCCCAGAATTCGACGCGGACCGGATGGTCGGCGGTCGGCGGGAAGATGTCGAGAATGCCGCCGCGCACCGCGAACTCGCCGCGCTTGCCGACCATGTCGACACGGGTGTAGGCGAGTTCGACGAGTCGCTCGACGAGCTCCTCGAAGTCGTGTTCGGTGCCGACGCGCAGCGTGACGGGATCGATCTCGCCGAGTCCGGGTGCCATCGGCTGCACCAGCGACCGCACGGTGGCGACCACGACCCTCAGTTCGGGTCCGAGGTCGCGGTCGTCGGGACGGGCGAGGCGACGCAGGAGGTGCAGGCGGCGGCCCACGGTGTCGGCGCTCGGCGACAGACGCTCGTGCGGAAGGGTCTCCCACGAGGGGAACTGTGCGACCGTCCGGCCGAGCATCTCGGTGAGTTCGGCGGTGAGATCGTCGGCCTCGCGCCCGGTGGCGGTGACCACGAGCAGAGGCGTCTTCTCGGCCAGCGCCGCCGCGACGAACGGCCGCGCGGCGGGCGGTGCGACGATCTCCTGTTCGGCGGAACCGGCGAGCTCGCCGATCCTGCTCAGTCGGTGGTCGGCCAGCGCGATCCGCGCCAATCCGGACAGTGGGACAGCGGCCGGGGGCACAGCAGACAAGGAAGGCGCTCCTGAGTGTGGGACGAGAACCTTGTCGAGTCTATTCCGCCGTCCCCTCGCGCGTCACCGCGCCGGGGCGCGAGGAGGATCACCGCGCCGGGGCGCGAGGAGGTCGGCACTGTTCGCACCGAGCTCGCGCGCCGCCCAGTCGGCCAGCCTGGTGAGCAGTTCGTCGTCGCCCGCCTCGCATCGGATGTCGTCGGTGAGCCAACGGCGTCGCACCATCCTCAGCAGGGCTGTGCGGGTACGGACGGGATCCGCGTCGAGCGCGAAGGTGACGAACGCGTCGGGAGTCCACGCTTCGATGCCCGACCGTTCCAGCGCCCCGGTGAGCTCGGGGTCGGCGGTGATCACGGCGTCGGCGTGGCACAGCAGCGCCACCGACGTCACGTGCGCTTCCCGAGGGCCCGTCACGTGCGGTACCTCGCGCAGCACGGTGGTGGGCCAGACCACGCGGGCGTCGGGGAAGGCGCGATCGAGCTCGGCGAAGAGGAAGTCGCGGGCGGGGCGCAACAGCTCCTGCGGAAGCCGGCGGTCCACCTCCGCGATGATCCCGTCGCTCCAGAACGGTTGGTACAGGCCCTCTTCGGCCAGGGCGAGGGCAACATCACGTAGCCGGGGACGGGAGAGCACCGTCGCACCGAGCACCACTCGAACCGGCATCGTCACCCTTCGTCGAATCGTGGGCCCGTCCGTGCTGCCGTAACGGGTCGCACAGTGCTGTCAGAACGGGTCGTACAGCCCGTCGCGACGCGTGAGGTCGGCGAGACCGTCGAGGACCGTCGTGATCACCTCCGCCTGCTGCTTCGCGAGTTCGAGGACGTCGGAGCGCGATACGCGGCGGTGCAGGCCGTGGAAGTCGGCGGCGAGCGCGCCCGTGTCCACCAGGCGGGCGACGTAGCGGCGGGAACAGCCGAGGACGTCGGCGGCCTGCGCGATCGTCAGCAGCGGCGGCACAACACCGATGGTCACGGCAGTGTCGGGACCGAACTGGTCGAGCAGGCTCGCGAGTGCTGCGGGCGCCTCTCCGGCGGCGAACGGCCCGAAACTCACGACGGCAGCCGCAGGCGGCGCTCCACGAACTGCCGGAAGTATTCGAGCTTGTTCGCCGGCACCAGCGCGGGCAGGATCATCCGCCACATCGCGCCCGTCTGTTCGGCGAGCCGTTCGGTCGCCTTGAGGGCGTTCGCCATGATCCTGGCGCCCATCGCCTGCTCGAGCAGCAGCAGGGAGACGGCATGGACGTCGACGTCCTCGACGAGGTCGCCCTCCTCGGCCGCCCTGGTGGCCAGCTCCTGCAGAGTGCTCTGCCAGGTCTCGTAGGGCCGGTGCTCGGTGCCCTGGTAATCGCCGATCTCGACGAGCAACCGGAACATCGCCCGCACCACGGGATCGGTCTCGGCCATGTCGACGTGCAGGACGGACAGATCGATCAGTGTCTCGAGCGCCGGAGAGCGGCGGTCCACCTTGGATTCGGCGGCGGCCGCGAAGCGCAGATATCCGGAGTCGATCACTCCGCGCGCCAGTTCTTCCTTCGAACCGAAATGGAAGTACAGCGCCCCCTTGGTGACACCGGCTTCCTCGATGATGTCGCCGAGGTTCGCGTCTGCGTATCCGTCGCGGACGAATACGGTCGCTGCGCCTTGCAGCACAGATTCGCGCGTCACCTCTGCGCGTACTTGTCGTCCCACCACAGCCTGCCTTCTCACGGGTATCCCTACGATAACGCCACTTACCTGGAAGTAGAGAGCAGACGGTCCCGAAAACGAGAGGACTATTCGGAAATCGGGGGTTCCCCGAGCTTCGGGTCCGCTTCCAGGCCGATCAGGCCGTTCCAGCACAGGTTCACCAGGTGGGCTGCCACATCTTCCTTGGAGGGGGTGCGGCGATCGAGCCACCACGTCGCGGTGGTGGCGACCATACCGACGAGCGCCTGAGCGTAGAGCGGAGCGAAGTCGGGGTTGAGGCCCCGGCGGGAGAAATCGCCGGACAGCAGCTCCCCCACCTGCCGCATCGCCTCGTTGAGAAGACTCGAATAGGTGCCTTCCTCGGCCGACATCGGAGAGTCACGCACCAGGATCCGGAAACCGTCGGTGCGTTCCTCGATATAGGTGAGCAGGGCGAGTGCCGCGCGCTCGACGCGGATCCGCGAGCGGTTCCGCGTGAGACTCTCGGTCACCATCGACATCAGGACCGTCATCTCGCGGTCCACGACCACCGCGTAGAGACCCTCCTTGCCTCCGAAGTGTTCGTAGACCACCGGCTTGGAGACCTGTGCCCGCTGGGCGATCTCCTCGATGGAGGTGCCCTCGTAGCCGCGCTCGGCGAAGAGGGCGCGGCCGATCTCGATGAGCTGTTCCCGACGCTGCGTGCCCGTCATCCGGATCCGCGGAGTGCGCTCGGTTCGCTTCTGCGACGCCTGCGACACATGTCCTCCTTGGGCGGCGGGGCGTACTCGAACGTTCGACAGCCTATCCATTCCCGATCGCGCCACCCCAGGTTCGACGTCGGCGCCGTCTCGTGCAAGGATCGGGGGCGCACGTCCGCCGGTTCCGCCGCGGATGTGTGGCAGTCCGCCGTGGTGTAATCGGCAGCACCTCTGATTTTGGTTCAGATAGTTCAGGTTCGAGTCCTGGCGGCGGAGCGGGAACCGTCCCGGGGAGCCTCAGCGCTTCCCCGGTGCACGCACGGACCGGCGTGCAGAAACGTGTCGAGGGAGCTACATGCAGGTGCAGACCGCGATCGTCGTGCTGGCAGCCGGAGCAGGAACAAGAATGCGGTCGAAGACACCGAAGGTGTTGCACACCCTCGGTGGCCGCACGATGCTCGCCCACTCCCTGTACGCCGCCGCCGCGCTCGAGCCCTCCCACCTCGTCACCGTCGTCGGGCACCGCCGCGAGGAGGTCGCCGCCGAGGTGACCGCCGTCGCCGAGAGTCTCGACCGCGAGATCCGGGTGACCGTCCAGGAGGATCAGCTCGGCACCGGCCACGCCGTGGAGTGCGGTCTGGGTGCCCTGCCCGAGGACTTCGACGGCACGGTCGTCGTCACCGCGGGCGACGTCCCGCTGCTCCACCCCGACACCCTGCGCGAGTTGCTCGCCGCGCACCTCGACACCGAACCGGCCGCGGTCACCGTTCTCACCACGACGGTGTCCGAGCCCACCGGTTACGGCCGCATCGTGCGCACAACCGACGGTGATGTCGCCGGGATCGTCGAGGAGAAGGACGCGTCCACGACGCAGCGCGCGATCCAGGAGATCAACACGGGCGTGTATGCCTTCGATGCTGCCGCGCTGCGGTCGGCCCTGGGCAAGTTGAGCGACGACAATTCACAGGGCGAGCTGTACCTGACCGACGTCGTGAAGATCGCCCGCGGAGAGGGCCTGACCGTCCGCGGTGTGCACACCGACGACGCCGTGCAGGTCTCCGGCGTCAACGACCGCGTACAGCTGGCCGCACTGACCGCCGAACTCAACCGGCGGCTGCTCGAGCACTGGATGCGCGAGGGTGTCACGGTGATCGACCCCGCGTCGACGTGGATCGACGTCGGCGTCGTCCTCGGCAGCGACGTCACCATCCATCCCGGTGTGCAGTTGCGCGGCCGCACGGTCGTCGCCGACGACGCGGAGATCGGCCCCGACACGACCCTCACCGACGTGCAGGTCGGCGCCGGCGCCAGCGTCGTGCGCACCCACGGCTCCGAGGCGGTGATCGGCGCGGAGGCCACCGTCGGGCCGTTCACCTACCTGCGTCCCGGCACCGAACTCGGTGCGTGCGGCAAGCTCGGCGCATTCGTCGAGACGAAGAATGCGCAGATCGGCGCGCATTCGAAGGTCCCCCACCTCACCTATGTGGGCGACGCGGAGATCGGCGAGCACTCCAACATCGGAGCGTCGAGCGTGTTCGTCAACTACGACGGGGTGCAGAAGTACCGCACGGTCGTCGGATCGCACGTCCGCACCGGGTCGGACACCATGTTCGTCGCCCCTCTCACGGTGGGCGACGGCGCCTACACGGGCGCCGGAACAGTACTCCGTCGCGACGTTCCTCCGGGGGCGCTGGCGGTGTCGGGTACGCCACAGCGCAATATTGAAGGGTGGGTCCAGCGCAATCGCGCCGATACCCCGGCTGCCGAGGCAGCATCGAGAGCACAGCAGCAGCACGACCACGATCGCCAGAAGGACGGCCAGAACCAGTGACCAATTGGATCGACAACCAGAAGAACTTGATGCTCTTCTCCGGCCGGGCCCATCCCGAGCTGGCGGAGCAGGTCGCGAAGGAACTGGGCGTCCCCCTCACCCCCCAGACGGCACGGGACTTCGCGAACGGCGAGACGTTCGTGCGTTTCGAGGAGTCGGTGCGCGGTTCGGACGCCTTCGTGCTGCAGAGCCACCCGTTCCCGCTGAACCAGTGGGTCATGGAGCAGCTCATCATGATCGACGCCCTCAAGCGTGGTTCCGCCAAGCGCATCACCGCGATCCTGCCGTTCTACCCCTACGCCCGTCAGGACAAGAAGCACCGCGGTCGCGAGCCCATCTCCGCTCGTCTGATCGCCGATCTGCTCAAGACCGCCGGCGCCGACCGCATCATCACGGTCGACCTGCACACCGATCAGATCCAGGGCTTCTTCGACGGCCCGGTCGATCACATGCACGCACAGGGTCAGCTCGCCGAGTACATCCGCGGCAAGTACGGCGTCGAGAACATCGCCGTGGTCTCCCCCGATTCCGGTCGTGTGCGTGTGGCCGAGAAGTGGGCCGACACCCTCGGTGGCGCGCCGCTGGCATTCATCCACAAGACCCGCGACCCGCTGGTACCCAACCAGGTGAAGTCGAACCGCGTGGTCGGTGAGGTGGAGGGCCACACCTGCATCCTGATCGACGACATGATCGACACCGGTGGCACCATCGCCGGCGCCGTGAAGATCCTCAAGGAGGCCGGCGCGGGCGACGTCATCATCGCCGCTACCCACGGTGTGCTCTCCGACCCGGCCGCCGAGCGCCTCGCCGCGTGCGGCGCCAAGGAGGTCATCGTCACCAACACGCTGCCGATCCCGGAGGAGAAGCAGTTCGACAGCCTGACCGTGCTGTCGATCGCCCCGCTGCTCGCGCAGACGATCCGCGAGGTCTTCGAGAACGGCTCGGTGACCTCGCTGTTCAACGGGGTCGCCTGACCTTCGGTTCGACGACGGGGCAGACTGTCCGGGTGTTCACCGGATTTCCCGTCGCGGCTCTCGACTTCTACGACGATCTCGAGGCCGACAACAGCAAGGCATTCTGGGCCGCGCACAAGGCCGTCTACGACGACTGCGTGCGCGGCCCGATGCTTTCCCTGCTCTCGGAACTCGAGGAGGAGTTCGGGGAGGGCAAGGCCTTCCGCCCGTATCGCGACGTGCGGTTCAGCAAGGACAAGTTGCCGTACAAGACCCATCAGGGCGGATTCGTCTCCGTTGCGCAGAGCGTCGGCTACTACGTCGAGATCAACGCTGCCGGGTTGAGGGTGGCCGCCGGCCTGTTCCACGGGTCGTCCGAGCAGATCGCCGGCTACCGCACAGCGGTCGATCACGGACGTCGCGGTCCGGAACTCGGGAGGATCGTGCGCAAGCTCGAACGGTCGGGATACGAGATCGGGGGTGACCGGCTGAAGTCCCGGCCGCGTGGCGTGGACGCCGATCATCCCCGCATCGAACTCATGCGGCACCGGTCGCTGTGGGCGGGTCGCACCGAGATCTCACCGCCTTGGATCGACACTCCGCGCACTCTCGAGGAGGTCCGTTCGGCGTGGCGGGAGTTCCGGCCGTTGGTGCGCTGGCTCACCGCCGCCACCGCAACGTGATCCGGCAGACCGAGTGGTATGGAAATGCTGTGTGGCGCAATGGTTTGAGGACGCGCCGGGACGAGAATGATCTTCGTCACGCCGCGTGAAATCGTCGCAGGTCGGGCGGGACCCACTGCCCTGCATAACTCCGCTTTCACCTAAAGTGGCACCTCGTGACCGACGCGCAAACTCTCGAAGCCCCTACGGAAAACGCGACAATCCGAACGGTCCGACGATGGTCGCCGGGTGCGTGCGTCTGGTGTGGCGACACCGACTCGGTCGAGCTGTTCCGCAACGAACCTCGCTGTGCCACATGCCGTAAGCACGAGGCCGCCATCGACGAGGCCCGCAAGTTCATGGGCATGTACGGCCTGCGCCCCATCGGCGGCACCCTGCAGTCCGACGACGAGGAGGAGTACGAGCACCGGCTCGCCGCCCGCGAAGCCCGTCGTGCCCTCAACGACATCCGCCTCGCCGAGCAGCCCGATCCGGCACTCGTGCGCAAGGCCCTGCGGCCACGCGCCGCCGCGATCACCGAGAATCACGCCGGTACCTCCGCTCAGGCGTCGGCGCGTCCGGCTGCCGTGACCCGGAGTTCGTCGGCTTCGAAGCCGGCGAAGTCCGCTGCTCCGGTCCGCACGGACGCGGTGGACGTCGAGGAGATCCAGACCCGGGCCCTCGCGCTGCTCGACCAGCTCTCCGCGATCGATGCGCAGCTCATACTCGTCGCCGAGCAGAGCGGCCTCGCGGCCCGCGCCCGACGCAGCGATCTGGAGAAGCAGAAGGCGACGATCCTCCGCACCCTCGCCGCACTCGAGAAGGCACGTCTGAGCGCATCCGGCCGTTAGTCGCCGGACCACGATCGCAGCCCCGCCCGCACCGACGAGTTCGCTCGACGGTCCGGTGCCGGGGCTGCCGTCGTTAGCGCACCTCACAACTGCTCTCGTTACCGCACCTCACGACAACGGACCAGGTAGTCTGTGATCGACCAAGGGCCTGTCGGGGGGCACTGCTCGGGCCTTCCCGCCTGCGCAGATCCGGGCCGAAGCCTTCCGAAGGAGTGCGCGTGAGTGTGTCCGACTCCCCTCGCGTCGGTGCACCCGCGTGGCGTTCGCTGTCCTCGGCCCTGGCGCGCCCCCGATTGTTCGCATGCCTCGACCGGGGTTCCACGCTGACGGTGATCGACGCTCCCCCGGGCTTCGGGAAACGGACCCTGGTCGCGGGATGGCTCCATCAGGGCGGTGCACCCGACCACACGATCGTGTGGGTTCCCGAGCTCCCCTCGTCGGGCGACGGCGACTTGACCGAGCGGGTGCTCGAGGCCCTCACCGACCATCCGACCGCCGACGTCGCCGCCGACGATTCGCCGTTCGAACGGGTGATCGGGACCATCCGCGATCTGGGGTCGCCCTGCCTGCTCGTCCTCGCCTGCGTGTCCGCGCAGAACTCGGCCCAGGTTCTCGCGGCGACCCTGCTGCTGCTCGACCGCTGCCCGCGGCTCGACGCGATCGTCTGCCTCCCGGGCAACAGCACCGACTTGGCCGAGGTCGTCATCCGCGGGATCGACTCCACCTACGTCCCGGCATCGGATCTCGCGTTCACCGTCGAGGAGACGACGACGCTGCTGTGCAAGGCCGGACCCGAGCGCTCCGACAGCGAGTGTGAGACCGTGTGCCGCGTGCTCGGTGGTGTGCCCGCCCTGGTCTCGGCGGCCACGGCCGTCGCGCGGAGCCGGCCCCAGCGGTTGATCGACACCCGAGGACTGCCGACCCCGGCACTGGCCCGCCTCGTACGGACGTACGTCGAGAACCGGATCGACGAACTCGACGACGAGCATCGCGAATTCGCGTACTCGGTCGCCGCGGCTCACAGCGTCACCGCCGACCGGGCAGCCGACCTGACCGGCGTGGCCGACCCCGACGCCGCACTGGCGACGCTCGCCGCCGCCGGCCTCGTGATGGATTCGCCCTTCCACGATCCCCGGACCTGGCGGTGGCCCGACGCCGTCCGCTCGTGCGTGCTCGACATCTCCCGCCGGGAGCAACCCGGACGTGTCGACGCCCTGCTCGTCGAACTCGCCCGGGAGCATCGCGACGCCGGCAAGCCCGCCGAGGCGTCGATCTACGCCGTCGAGGCCGGTGACTGGGACACCGCGGTGACGATCGTCGAGGAATCCTGGGCGCGCATGGTGGACAGCTCCTTCGACGTTCTCGTCAAGGTGCTCCGGCAGATCCCCGACGAGGAACTCTCCGATCATCCGTCGGTGCAGGCCGGTCGCGCGCTGTTCACGCAGATGCTCGACGAACATTCGATCCTGCACGCCTCCCTGCCCACGGATCCCGACGAACTCGCCGATCTCGGGAAGCGGCCCGAGGCCGCCCAGGCCGTCTACGTCGCGACGGTGCAGAGCCTGACCCTGCGGGTCTCCGGCGAGTTCGGCGAGGCCGCCCGGCTGACCCTGTTGCTGCGTCCGCTCGTCCATTCGATCCTCGAACACCGCCCCGACGATCTCGGACCGCAGCTTCCGCTGCTGCGCGTGCAGTGGGCGATCACGCTGCAGCTCGCGGGATGTCTGACCGAATCCACCACCGTCTTCCGGCGGGCCTACCGGGGTGCCTACGCCGCGAACATCGCGTTCGTCATCCAGAACGCCGCGGGAAGCTCCGCCCTGAACTGGGCGGTGACCGGCGACAACCCACGCGCCCGGGAATGGTTGCGCACCGAGAGCCATGCCGAGCCCACCGAGGGCCGCTGGGGCGAGATGGTCAAGGTGGGCGGCCGCGTGGCTTCCACACTCGTCCGGCTCGACTCGCTCGACCTCGAGCATGCTGCCCGGCACCTCGACGAACTGGGCATCCCGCGCGTCTCGGAGGAACTCTGGGGATTCGTCGCCTACGTCCGGGCCTACTACAACCTGGCGACGGGCAACGCCTACGACGGACTCACCGAACTCCACCGGCTGATCGAGTCGCACCACGATCTGCACGACCGCGGGGCGTTCTCCCGCATCCTGCTCGGAGCCGCCGAGATCGACCTGCATCTGGCGCTCGGCAACGGCAACCTCGCTCGCGCCCTCGCCGAGGAGGCGCCGCAGAGCCATCCGATGCTCGTCGTGACGAACGCGCGCGTCGAACGGTTCACCGGCCATCCCGACGTCGCGCTCAAGAAACTCAAGCGTGTGCCGTGGACGGAGTGCGGTTTCCCGCGCGCACATCTCGAGGCGTTGCTCGTCGAGGCGAGTGCCCACCTCGATCTCGACGACGAGGGCGCCGCGCTGCGCAGCTGGCAGCGGGCCTGCACGCTCGCCGAGGCACTCGGCAATCGTCGCGCCTTCACCACGCCGGCCGACGGTCTCGCGCAGCGTTTCGCCGACCTCGGCGGTCCCCCGATCCCGGGCGGTCCGGTCGCGTCCGTCTTCACCGAACCGGTCACCCACGTCGAATTGTCCCGGCGCGAGACGGACGTCCTCGAGTTGCTGGCACTCGGATCGACCCACGCCGACATCGCGAAGAAGCTGTTCGTCTCGCACAACACGATCAAGACCCAGTTGCGCAGCATCTACCGCAAGCTCGGGGTCCATACCCGGGTGGAGGCGATCGGCCGGGCGCGCGATCTCAGGCTGCTGCCGGTCCGCCGGTCGTTGTAGACGAGGTCGGCCGCATCCGGGCCGCGAGCCGCATGTCGAGCGCCCATACGACGCCCGCGAGGACCGCCAGACCGACGCCGAGCACACACACCGCAGGCCACCCGCCGGCCGTCCACGCCACCGTGCCGAGCGCCGATCCCGATGCGGCACCGACGAAGTAGCCCGTCATGTAGACGGAGTTCACGCGAGAGCGGGCGTCGGGATCGAGGGCGTACACGATGTTCTGATTGGTGATGTGCACGAGATTCAATGCGAGGTCGACGACGAGCATCCCCACGACGAACCACACCAATGAGCTCCCGCCCGCGGCGAGCGCGGCCCACGACGCGACCAGCGTGACCACGCCCACGGCGGTCGTCTGCGGTCCGTACCCGCGGTCGACGAGCCGCCCCGCGACGGTCGCGGCGACCGCACCGGCCACCCCGGCCAGACCCACGAGACCGATCTGCAGGTCGTCGAGGCCGAACGGAGGGTCGGACAGCAGGAACGCCATCGTCGAGAACAGCGCGCCCACCGATGCGAAGCTCAGTCCCCCGAGAATCGACCGGGTCCGCAGGCGGGGGTGCCGGACGATCAACGTCCCGAGGGATTTCACAGTGCTGACGTAGCCCTGCCGGACCACCGGTGGTGTTGCCGGAAGTACCCGCCACAACGCAAGGGCCACGATCACCATGGCGACCGCGCTCACCCGATAGACCGTCGTCCAGCTGTCGCCGAGTTCGGCGAGGATGCCCGCGACACTCCGGGCCACGAGGATCCCGACGAGCAGGCCGCTCATCACGGTGCCGACCGCCCGCCCACGCGATTCGGGGGTGGCGAGGGTCGCCGCGAACGGCACCAGCACCTGCGCGGCGACCGAGAACAGACCGGCGATCGCGGTGCCCACGACGAGCACCCCGATGCTCGGTGCGAATCCGCTCAGCCCCTGCCCCGCCGCGGCAGCCAGCATGAGCATCACGGCCAGTCGCCGCTGCGGGAACATGTCGCCGAGCGGGACGAGGAACAGCAGGCCGAGAGCGTAGGCGACCTGCGCGACCGTCACGGTGGAGGCCGCAGCCGACCGGGAGGTGTCCAGCGCCTCGGCGATGGAGTCGAGCAACGGCTGGTTGAAGTAGTTGCCGCCCACGCACAGACCCGTCGCCACGGCCATGAGCAGCAGGACCGGGGTCGTCAGCACGGAACGAGAGGACGTCATGTCTTCCAGCCTCCCGTGCCGGCGCAGCGGGTGTCGAATCCGCTCGGCGGCCGAACCGCGGATTTTCTGGGGGGTTTACTGCCGGGAGGCGCCGATCAGGACGAACCGACCGTCGGGATCGACCCATTCGTGCCGGACGACGAATCCCGCATCGGCGAGTTCCTGCGCGAGACCGACGAGCCGGAACTTCGCGGAGATCTCGGTCCGGATCTGTTCGCCTGCCGTGAAGGAGATTTCCAGGTCGAGGCCCGGGATCCGGACGTCCATCGCCTCGGTGGCCTCGAGCCGCATCTCGATCCACTCGTTCTCGGCGTCCCAGACGGCACGGTGCACGAACTTCTCCGGGTCGAAGTCGGCGCCCAGCCGGTCGTTGAGTACGCGCAGGACGTTCCGATCGAACTCCGCCGTCACTCCGGCCGCGTCGTCGTAGGCGGCGAGCAGGGTGTCGCGGTCTATGACGAGTCCTGCGCCGAGGAGCAGCCATTCGCCCGGGTGGAGGATCGCGGCCGTGCCGGTGAGGAACTGCGCGCGTTCGCTCGGGACGAGGTTGCCGATGGTGCCGCCGAGGAACGCGATCGCGCGCTTCCCGCCGGCAGGAAGATGCGCGAGCGAATCGGTGAAGTCGCCGACGACGCCGTGCACCGTCAGGTTCGGGTACTCCACCGTCAATCTGGTGACGGCCGAACGCAGCGCCGGCTCGGAGACGTCCTGCGGCACGTAGGTGTGGAGGTACGGTTCGAGGGCATCGAGCAGCACGTGTGTCTTCTCGGACGAACCGGAACCGAGTTCGACGAGCATCTCGGGACGGGCCGATTCGGCGAAATCGGCGGCGTGCTGTCGCAGCAGGGAGAACTCGGTGCGCGTCGGGTAGTACTCGGGCAGCCGCATGATCTCCTCGAACAGTCGGCTGCCCCGCGCGTCGTACAGCCAGGTGGGCGAGAGGTACTTGGGATCGGACGTGAGGCCACGCCGTGCGTCCTCGCGCAGTTTGGCGTCGAGGTCCTCGGGGCGCAGGTGTACGTCGACGATCACGGTGAGCCGACCTCCAGTGGTGAGACGATGAGTTTGCCCGGCATGGCGGCGACGAGATGCCGGTCCGGTACGGGTTTCCAGCGACTGTCGTCGTCGAACGGTTCGGACGCCACGATCGCGATCTGCTCGTCGACGAACGTCCACAGCGAGTGGTACCAGGCCGTGGCCCAGATACCGGACTCGTTGCACAACAACATGTTCAACCGCGAATCCGGGGCCAGCCCCAGCACGTCATGGGTGAGCGAGATCAACGCAGGCTCCGGGTCGGCCGAACGCAACCGCGACTGCAGCAGAAGCCACAGCGTGGCGGCGTCGGTCGGGGATTCGAGCCGCAACAGTTCGGCGACGGGCAGCGCGCCGGCGAGGGTCACGAGCGAACCCGGCCACCCCCGGACCACACCGTTGAGGCTGAAGGCCCAGCGGTCGTCGGCGAAGGGCGCCGCCGCCGACCGCTCGACAGGCATCGCCTCGGTGGCCGAGCGGGTCGCGGCGACGACCGTACGCGACCGCACCGAGCCGAGCCCTTCACGGACGAAGGGATCGGACCAGATCGGCGAGGCCGACCGGTACCGCCCGAAGGTGCCCTCCGCACTCCACCATCCGACACCGAACCCGTCGGCGTTGATCGTCCCGCCCCCACGCATGTCGGTGGGTGCCCAGGACTGGCGGAGCAGCGAATTCGTTCCGGTCGACAGCAGTGTGGCGACATTCGTCTCCGGTCCGATGTACGCCAGATGTCTACACATCGCCCGTCCCGTATGCGACGCGCAGCCCGGCGAAGATCTGACGGCGGATGGGCAGGTCCCAGTTGCGGAAGGTGCCGCGGCACGCGACCTCGTCGGTTCCGAACGATCCCCCGCGCAGAACCCGGTGGCCGTCGCCGAAGAAGACCTCCGAGTACTCGCGATACGGGAAGGCGCGGAAGCCCGGGTAACCCGTGAACGGTGAGGCCGTCCACTCCCACACGTCGCCGATCAACTGGTGCACTCCGAGCGGTGACGCCCCCTGCGGATAGGCTCCGGCCACGGCGGGACCGAGATGGCGCTGGCCGAGGTTGGCGTGTTCGGGGCCGATATCCCCGTCGCCCCAAGGGAATCGACGACTGCGACCGGTGACCGGATCCCAGCGCGCCGCCTTCTCCCATTCGGCCTCGGTCGGCAGACGTCCCCCGGCCCAGCGGGCGAATGCCTCGGCCTCGTGGAAGCACACGTGGACGACGGGTTCGCCGGGATGCAGCGGTACCGTTCGACCGAACATCGTTCTGCTCCAACCGGTATCGTCGCGACTCCAGAACTGCGGAGCCTCGAGCCCGGCATCGAGACGGTGCCGCCAGCCCACCTCGCTCCACAGTTCGCGCCGCGCGTACCCGCCGTCGTCGACGAACTCGAGATAACGCCCATTGGTGACGGGCGCCGCGTCGAGTTCGAACTCCGGCACGTCGACGACGTGGGCCGGCCGCTCGTTGTCGAGGGCCCACGGATCGGTGGACGTGCCCATCTCGAACGCACCGGCCGGAATCCGGACCCGCGCGGTGTCGGGAACGCTTCCGGTGCGCGGCGCCTCCGGAGCGTCGAGCAACGGAGGCCCCTGCCGCAGTTGATGTGTCGCAAGCATCGTCTCGGCATGCTGCTGTTCGTGTTGCGCGACCATCGCGAAGACGAAACCCTCGCGGGACAGCTCGTCGTCGAAGGCACTGTGCTCGAGCACGTCCCAGGCGAGCTCTCGGACGGCACGCGCATAGCGGCGGGCCCCGTCGGGGTCGAGCAACGGCAGCTCCGTGCGGGTCGCGCGCGGGTGCCGGAACGCGTCGTAGAGATCGTCGATGTCGCCGCGCACGGGTGGCCGCCCGCCCGCGACCCGCACGAGCCAGCGCTCCTCCTGGTTGGCGATGTGCGCCAGATCCCACACGAGGGGGCTCATCAACGGTGAATGTTGTGCGGTGAGATCGCGTTCCGGCACGGAGGTGAGTACCTCGGTGCGGGCACGCGCCCGCTCGAGGTGACGCCTGAGCGCAACACGAGCAGGGGTCACCGCACCTCCTCACCCGGCGCCAGCCCGCGCAGGCATCGCGCCGCGGCCGCGTCGAGCGCCGCGGTGAACCGCATGTCGCGCGAGGACTCCGCTGCGAGTGAGAGCAGACCCGCTGCGGCAGCACGCAATTCGAACGAGCGGAGACCCACCCGGGCCGACTCGGCCCACTGGTCGCGCACCGGGGCGACGATCGCACACGCCTCCGCGGAGACCTCCGGAGCGGAGAGCAACGCCTCCAAGGCCGCGACGGGCACCTGCCACGACTCGGCCGGCTGGGCATCGAGGTAGCGCACCTCGAGATGCCCGCACGGACGAACGGGCGGGAACAACGTCGTCATGTGGTAGTCGAGATCGTCGACGGTGGGTCGGCGACGGATGTCGGCGTCGAGGTCGCCCGCGAGCCACGCCGCGAAGGTCGCGCCGGGCGGTGCGTGCCACTCGGGCTGATCGGAACGCACACAGGTCAGCGGCGCGTCGAGAACCCACGCGGGGTAGTCGCCGGGGTGGTGGACGTGGGTGAGGTCGGGATCGAGCTCGAGCCACGTCCGCATCCGCTGCGACACCCAGTCGCCCTCCGGAGCACCCCGCAGCCGGGGCGAGCACGCGAAGGCCGCGATCATCGCCGGGCCGATGGCGTGCAGCAGCTCCCAGCGCCGCACTATCTCCGCCTCGTCGCGTCCCGCGTCGACGGAGACCTGAACCGACGCAGTGCTGTTCATCATCAGCCGGCCCATCGGGCCGATGCGGTCGTAGCGGAGTTCCATCGCGCCGTAGCGCGGGGTTCGCAGCAGACGGTGTGGAGGCCGCACCTCGTCGGCGGCGCGGTCGAGCATGATCACCGACCGGCGGGCGAGCAGCGCCCGGAGCATGCGGAGATCGGCCGTGAGCCGGTCGCACACCTGCCGCGCCGAGGAACACGGCACGCTGGACAACTCCACCTGGCCGCCCGGCTCGACGCTGACCGCACTGCCCGACGGCAGGGGCCGCGCGGACGACGACGGCGCCACCGCGTGCGGTGCGTGCGGTCCGAGCGCTTCGACGAGCGTCGCGAGTTCGGGACGCGACTCGGTGCCGTCGGCCCGGGCGGTGAGCCACTCGAGTTCGACCCCGATCAGCCTGGGAACTCCCAGCCGGAACGCCCTGCTGCGGACATAGTCCTCGGCGTCCGCGCGGGAGCCGAGTACCTTGCGGGCACGGGAGGCTGCGGCATCGACTGCCATCGCCATTCGTCCACCCCCTCGGCCGGTGCGCCAGGTATGCGGTCGAGACTAACCCGCCCGGGGACACGACGCGCGGATAACGCACCGGTGCGTGCGCGAACGGACACCAGCGGGCAGGCTCGACCCCGACGATACGGTCGACAGAAGGAGGTGCGGGGTCCGTGCTGGACGTGCAGGCGGCTCGACGCGACACACCGGGATGCTTCGACCGGGTCTTCCTCGACAGCGCGGGATCGTCCCTGCCCCCGACTCCGGTGCTGGACACGATGCTCGCGCACCTGCGCCGCGAGGCCGAGGTCGGCGGGTACGTGGCGGCCGACGAGCGGCTCGACGACCTGACCGCCGTGAAGACCTCGCTCGGCCGACTGTTCGACGCACCGGAGACCTCGATCGCACTGTCCGACGGCGCCTCGCGGGCGTGGACGTCGTTCTTCTACGCCGTGCCGCTGCGACCGGGTGACCGCATCCTGATCTCGCAGGCCGAGTACGCCGCGAACGCGATCGCCGCACTGCAGCGCGCACGGACCACCGGTGCCACCGTCGAGGTCGTGCCGTCCGATCCGTCCGGTCGCATCGACGTCGAGGCACTCGACGGGATGCTCGACGAACGCGTGCGGCTCGTGTCCGTCGTCCACGCCCCCACCAACGGTGGGCTGGTCAATCCCGTACGGGAGGTCGCCGACGCCGCACACGCGGTCGGTGCGCTCGTACTGCTCGACGCGTGCCAGTCGGTGGGGCAGCTGCCGGTGAGCGTGCCCGAACTCGACGTCGACGCCCTGTCGGGCACCGGGCGCAAGTGGCTCCGCGGCCCCCGCGGCACCGGTTTCCTCTATGTGCGGCCACGGCTGGTGACCGACCTCGAGCCGGCGGTGCTCGACCTGCACAGCGCCTCGTGGACCGCGCCCGACAGCTACGAACTCGCTCCTGACGCCTCCCGCTTCGAGATGTGGGAGAGCGGGGTGGCGGCCCGGCTCGGGCTCGGCGCGGCAGTGGACTATCTCCTCGATCTGGGTGTGGACGCCGTGGCCGAGGCGGTGGCGTACCGCGCCGGGCACGTGCGCGACGGGCTCGCGGGCATCGACGGTGTCACCGTCACCGACCTCGGCGAGCAGCACAGCGGCATCGTCTCGTTCACCGTGGACGGCCGCGACCCGCGGGAGGTCCGCGACGCCCTGGCCGAGCGGTCGGTGACGGTCACGGTCAGCGGCCGCAGTTCGACCCTGCTGGACATGACCGCGCGCGACCTGCCGTCGGTGGTGCGGGCGTCACCGCACTATTTCGTCTCCCCGGCCGACGTCGACAGGTTCCTCGCCGCGGTGCACGATCTCACCCGGTCGTGAGGTCGCACGAGGGCTGTTTGTCCCTGCCCGACGTCGTCCGGTAAAGTGGTTCGAGTTGTCTCGGCGAGGGTGAACCGCAATATCGCTGGATCACCGTGATCGACGCGGCTGCGACGGAAGCAATGTGCTCCCCGGTCGCACGTGTCGGATCCGTTCGTTCGAGAACACCCGACCACGAAGTGCCACCAGCGTAGGAGCCGTCACATCATGTCCGACGAGAATCGTCTCGTAGCCAGCGTCCGCACCGAGTTCGGCAAGGGTGCCGCACGCCGCGCCCGTCGCGCCGGCCAGGTCCCCGCCGTCCTCTACGGCCACGGCACCGAGCCCCGGCACCTCGGCCTCCCCGACCTCGAGTTCGCAGCCGTGCTGCGTGCCCACGGCACCAACGCCGTCCTCACTCTCGACATCGACGGCGACGAGCAGCTCGCGCTGACCAAGTCGGTCGTCGTCCACCCGATCCGCCGCTACATCGAGCACGCCGACCTGCTGGTCGTGAAGAAGGGTGAGAAGGTCACCGTCGAGGTGCCCGTCGTCCTCCAGGGCGAGCCCGCTTCGGCGACCCTCGTCGTCAACGAGGTCAACACCATCAAGCTCGAGGCCGACGCCCTGAGCATCCCCGAGGAGATCACCGTCTCGATCGCGGGCGCCGAGGCCGGAACCCAGATCCTGGCCGGTGGCGTCGAGCTGCCCGCCGGCTCCACCCTCCAGGACGATCCCGAGCTGCTGCTCGTGAACATCGTCGAGGCTCCCTCCGCCGGTGCCATGGAAGGCACCGAGGGCGGAGAGGCCGCCGAAGAGGCTTCCGAGGAGGCCTGAGCCTTCACCGGCTCCCCGTAAGTCACTCGTGCGGCGCGTCATCCTCCGGGGTGGCGCGCCGCACGTCGTTCGAATGCACGGAAGGATCTGCACGTGGGCGACGACACCGCGCTCGTGGTCGGTCTCGGCAACCCCGGGCCGAAGTACGAGAACACCCGGCACAACATCGGATTCATGGTGGCTGACGTGCTGGCCGGACGCGTCGGCGGAAAGTTCTCCGCTCACAAGCGCAGTAACGCCGACATCGTGCAGGCCCGGCTCGACGGCCGGCAGGTGATCATCGCCGAACCGCGCACCTACATGAATCTGTCGGGTGGGCCGGTCGCCGCCCTGGCGAAGTTCTTCTCGGTCGAACCCGCGAACGTGATCGTCGTGCACGACGAACTCGACCTGGACTTCGGGACGATCCGGCTCAAGCTCGGCGGTGGCGAGAACGGGCACAACGGCCTGCGGTCGACCTCGTCGGCGCTCGGCACCAAGGATTACCTGCGGGTGCGGATGGGCATCGGTCGTCCGCCCGGCCGGCAGGATCCCGCCGATTTCGTGCTCAAGCCGTTCTCGGCCACGGAACGCAAGGAACTCGACGTGTGGTGCGAGGAAGGGGCCGACGCCGTCGAACTGCTCCTGAAGCTCGGTCTCGAGGGCGCCCAGAACCGCATCCACTGACGGTGCGCGTTTCCGGTAGCAGGTGCTACCGGAAACGCGCACGAGCGGCGTCAGCCGCGCGTCAGCAGCGCCAGCGACGTACCGCGACGCAGCTTGCCCGAGGAGGTCTTCGGGATGCTGCCGGGCCCGAGCACCGCGACGGTGCGGGGCCGCACGCCCACCTCGGCGACCACCGCATGCACGACGTCGTGTTCGATGCGGCGCACCTCCTCCGGTCGGTCGAACAGTTTGGTCTCCACCGCCACCGCGAACGATTCGCGCTTGTCCCCCGCGTCGAGCCGGATGGCCACAGCGTTGCCGGGACGCACCCCGTCGACGGTCCCCGCCGCACGCTCGATATCGGTGGGATAGATGTTGCGGCCGCCCATGATGATGACGTCCTTCACCCGGCCGCACACCACCACGAGCCCTTCCTCGGTGAAATAGCCGACGTCGCCGGTGTCGAGCCAGCCCTCGGCGTCCTGTGCGGGCACCGGTCCGTCCACGGTGAGATAGCCGTGCGTGACGGACTCGCCGCGCAACTGGATGATGCCCACACCGCGGGGCGGCAACGGCTGCCCCTCGTGGTCGACGGCGCGGCCCTCGAGACCGGCCACGAGACGCCCGAGGGTCGGTATCCGGCGGGCATGGGGGCGAGTGGTCGGCACGGCCATCCCGCCCGCTTCGAGCAGGTCGGGATCCACCACGTCGAGCACCATCCCCCGCCCCGGATCGGGGACCGACACCGCGAGCGTGGTCTCGGCCATCCCATAGGACGGGGCGAGGGCGGACGGGTCGAGACCGAAGCGCTCACCGGCCTCCGCGAGCGCTTCCATCGTGTCGGGGTCGACCGGCTCGGCGCCGTTCCACATCCAGCGCATCGACGACAGGTCGAGTGAACCCTCCGGTGCCTGCGACAATTTCCGGGCCAGCAGCGAGTACGCGAAATTCGGTGCAGCCGTCAGGGTTCCGCGATACTTGCTGATCAGTTCCGCCCACAGGATCGGTGAGCGGAGAAAGTCCAGCGGCGTCACCGAGACGACCTCGGCGCCCACCTGCATGGGGACGCTGAGGAAGGCCACCATGCCCATGTCGTGGAACAGCGGCAGCCAGCTGACCATGACGTCGTCGTCGAGCGAGAACTTGACGCGGTCCATCATCGCCGTCGCGTTGGCGTAGAAGTTGCCGTGCGTGATCCGCACCGCCTTCGGCGAGCCGGTGGACCCGGACGTGAGTTGCTGCAGCACGACGTCCGACTCCGCCGTGTCCACGGGGTCGACAGGCTTCCCCTCCCGCATCCGCTCCACGGTGACGACGGAGATGCCCCGTTCCCGCAACAGCGACTCCGCGATCTCGAAGGGTGCGCCGAGGACGACGGCGCGGGCGTCGATCATCCGCAGGACCACCTCGGTGTCGCGCGACCACATCTGCAGGTCGGTACGCGGGGTGGGTTGGTGCAGCATCGTCACGCTGCCGCCGCGCATCCACACCGCCTGGCAGACCGGGGCGATGTCCACGGGCTGTCCTGCGAGGACGCCCACCGAGTCGCCGGGGCCGATGCCCACGGCGGCCAGGGCACCGGCCATACGGCGGGCCTGCCGGTGGATCTCTCCCCAGTTCTGCCGCAGCGGCGTATCCGGTTCGCCGGTGACCAGAGCCCCGGAGTCCGACTCCGCCGTCGCATACATCTCCTCGGTGAACCTGCTCACGACCCGCTCCTCGTCCGGTGGTGCACGACCTCGATCAAGATCCGGTAGTTGCACATCAGCGTGCGCCTCCGAGGGGTGGACGTGGGGCCGCCTTCGGGAAACGTGATCGAATCTGGCGGAAATCGACACCGAATCGCCGAGTAACATGGACGAGTTGGCGGCGATAGCGCCCCTACTCCCTGCCCCCTTCGAGAGGTTTTCCCGTTGAGCACCCCGCACGCTTCGGCCGACAGTCAATCCACCGGCACGACGGAGCCTGCGCAGTCTTCCGGCGCCTCGAAGCTCACATCGGCAAAGGAGGTCCGAGCCGAGGCCGAGCGCAGACGCACCTTCGCCGTCATCTCGCACCCCGACGCCGGCAAGTCGACGCTCACCGAAGCGCTCGCCCTGCACGCGAAGGTCATCTCCGAGGCCGGCGCGGTCCACGGCAAGGCCGGCCGCAAGTCGACGGTCTCCGACTGGATGGAGATGGAGAAGGCCCGCGGCATCTCCGTCAGCTCCACCGCCCTGCAGTTCAACTACACCCGCTCGGACGTCGCGGGCACCGACGACGAGGTCGTCAACGTCGTCAATCTCGTCGACACCCCCGGCCACTCCGACTTCTCGGAGGACACCTACCGGGTTCTCACCGCCGTCGACGCCGCCGTCATGCTCATCGACGCGGCGAAAGGTCTCGAACCGCAGACCCTGAAGCTGTTCCAGGTGTGTCGCCACCGCGGCATCCCCGTCGTCACCGTCATCAACAAGTGGGACCGTCCCGGCCGGACGCCGCTGGAACTGCTCGACGAGATCGACGAGCGCATCGGACTGACGCCGACTCCGCTGTTCTGGCCCGTGGGCATCGCCGGCGACTTCCGGGGTCTGCTGCGTCGCGGCGAGGACGGCGCCCCGGCCGAGTACATCAAGTTCACCCGCACGGCCGGCGGTGCCAGGATCGCGCCCGAGGAACATCTGTCCGCCGACGAAGCGCTCGCACTCGAGGGCGACACCTGGGTCGAAGCCGCCGAGGAGTCCGAACTGTTGTCGGCCAACGGTCAGGACCACGATCAGGAGATGTTCCTCGCGGGTCAGACCTCGCCGGTGATCTTCGCGTCGGCAATGCTCAACTTCGGCGTGCGGCAGATCCTCGACACCCTCGTCACGCTCGCACCGCCGCCGCGGGCCCGCACCGCTGTCGACGAGACGCCCCGCGAGGTCGACGACCCGTTCAGCGCCGTGGTGTTCAAGGTGCAGGCAGGTATGGACACCGCCCACCGCGACCGGCTCGCGTTCATGCGTGTCGTGTCGGGTGTCTTCGAGCGCGGCATGGTGGTCACGCACGCGCAGACCGGCAAGCCCTTCGCCACCAAGTACGCGCTGACGGTCTTCGGCCGCGAACGCTCCACGGTGGAGAACGCCTATCCGGGCGACGTCGTCGGTCTGGTCAACGCCACCGCGCTGGCGCCGGGCCACACCCTCTACGTCGAGAAGAAGGTGGAGTTCCCGCCGATCCCGTCGTTCGCCCCCGAGCACTTCGCGATCCTGCGGGCCGAGAGCGCCTCGAAGTACAAGCAGTTCCGCAAGGCCGTCGACCAACTCGACTCCGAGGGTGTCGTGCAGATCCTCCGCAACGACATCCGCGGCGACGCGTCGCCGGTGATGGCGGCCGTGGGTCCGATGCAGTTCGAGGTGGTCGCCGCGCGGATGAAGGCCGAGTACAACGTCGACCCGAGGATCGAGAACCTCGGTTACACGCTCGCGCGGCGCACCGACGCGGCCTCGGCCGACGAGCTGAACCGGCAGCGCGGCGTCGAGGTGTTCACCCGCTCCGACGGTGTGCTCCTCGCTCTCGTCAGCGACAAGTGGCGGTTGCAGTACATCCTCAAGGAGATGCCGGAACTGACCCTCGAACCGTTGGTCGCCGCAACCGACTGAGCGTTCCGGCGGCGCCGGACGGGTAGTGCGTCCAGCGGATTTTACTGATACTTTCCCTTCCGTCGATCCGACGTATTCGGGTGGAATCAGGAGTTGTGTCGATGAACGACGACGTACCGGCCGCAGCCGGCGAGGAACTGTCGTCCGGAAGGACGGCGGATGCGAGCAGACGATCCGGACGCGCGAAGCGCTCGGGAACCTTCGTCTACCCGCTGCCGAGCACTCCGCTTCCGAGCAGTACCCCACTGACGAGTACGCCGGATCCCGGAACACACCGCACGAGCGTGGGGGACGCATCGTCGCTCGCAGGTGACCCGGCCGGCGGGGTGGGCGCCGGCAATTCCGAGGAAGGAACGACCCTGGTGAGCAGCACCGGCACGAACGGCTCCGCGAGCGGGCCCGCCACCACCACGACGACGGCCACCGAGAGCCTCGGCTCGATCACCGCAGCGAGCCCGGTCCCGTCGCGACGCAACTCGATGGGTGTGGCGTCCGTGCGGATCGCCGCGCGACTCGCACAGAACGAACTGACCTCGCGCGACTCGCGTAGCACCGGCTCGCACGGCGACCCGATGGCGAACGACGACGAACTGCTCACCCTGCTCGGCGAGTACCTGCTGGCCGGTGGTCTCGAGAAGCCGGAGATCCACGCGACCCTCGGTGGGCAGCCCATCGTCGTCGACCTGCAGGTACCGCAGCGCCACGCCCGCTAGAGCGAACAGAGCAACCGGGCGCGGGTTATCGGTCGCCGAACAGAGCGGCGATCGCCCCCGGGTCCACGTCCACGAGGGTCGCGGGCGACCAGCCCGGATCACGGGTCTTGTCGACGAGGACTGCGCGCACACCTTCGGCGAAGTCCGGGGTCGCGGCGACCCGCACGGCCACGTCGAGTTCGCGGGCGAAACACTCCTCGAGGGTGCTCTCCGCACCGCGGCGGAGCAGTTCGGCCGTGGCCCACACGCTCGTCGGCGACAACGACCGCA